>JAZONR010000028.1:0-13517 GCA_045654645.1 Bacteroidaceae bacterium | reverse complement strand
TCTTGAAGTTTTCGATGAAACCTGATGGCAATATCAAACGGGCTAATTCCAATAGTATTTTTTCGTCCTGCATAGTACTTATTTTAACTATGCGAAGATAATATTTTTATATAATCCCCCCAACTTTTGCAGGTGAGCCTTGCAAATGCAACACCGCAAATTTAACAACTATTTATTAGTCCCCCAATTATTCCTATTACATTTTCACTCTAATATTTACAATCATATAACAAAAAATCCGGCAGCGCCACACGTGGCGCTGCCGGTATTCAATAACTATAGCAAAGACTTAGATTATTCAGCCTTAGCCTTCTTTGTTGCCTTTTTAGCAGCCTTCTTCGGTTTCTCCTCAACAACCTCGGTTGCAGGAGCTGCCTCAGCGGGCTCTTCCTTCTTTGCGGCTCTCTTAGCCTTTGTAGCAAGCTTTGCCTTGAGCTGCTCAACCTCGGCCTCAAGCTGAATGATTTCAACCTCCTGGTTCTCAATCATCTGCTGCAGTGAACCAAGCTCCTCGTTATCCATATCGGGATACTGGGCACGAACACGTGCAAGGAAGTCGCCAAGAATGTTCATATAATTGGTGAACGCGTCATAAGCCGACTCATAGATGCAACGCTCTGTAATGATACCATTCTTCTTGGTAGTCATAAAGCGCAAGTTCTCAGCAGCCTGCAAATAATCGAAATCCTGTTTCAGCTTCTTGTCATCGGTGAGCATAATACGCTCTGCAACGCTGTAGAGTTTCTCAAATGCCTCACGCTGCAATGTGTTACCCAACCAAGAGCTTGCATCGCGCTCCTCATCCATCCAAGAAAGAGGATATGGAACCTCAAGAGGACCAACAGACTTATGATTGTCAATAACCTCGGAAGGTGTTGAGAAGGTGATACCCTTTGCTGCCGCACAAGCAGGCAAAGCCTTCATAAAGTCAAGAATGTGAGAAGAGAGCGGCTGAGCCATACCGATAGCCGACAAGTTCATAAAGATGTTTATCACCTTCTCCTCCTCGGGGAACTGTGAAATCCAGTCGATATATGTCTCGGCAAACAAAGGATACTCACTCCAATCGGGGTTAGAGAAACGGAGAGAAATATCATCGGAAAGCTTATAATCGCGCAACAAGAGCTTCAAGTTAGAAGCAAGAGCACAGTTGTACACAAAATGAGGGCTCTTCCAAGCAAGGATGTGCTTTGCACCCTCGGAGAGCATACCCTTGAATCCCATCTGCGACGCCATCTCACCAATCTCATCAGAATAGATGAGACCGGAGTTGCGAAGCACCTTGGGCTTCTTGCCAAACAGCTCCTTAATCTTACGATTCTGGCGCATAACCTCCTCCATAAACACCTCTTTCGATGCCAATGATGAGAGGCCGTGAGAATAGGGCTCGCAAAGGAACTCGCAGCAGCCTGTTTTGTTAATCTCGTGCAACAGTTCAATAACCTGAGGTGCATAGAGCTCGAGCATCTCAAGACCCACACCCGAAACAGAGAAAGCAACCTTGAAAGCACCGTTGCTCTCGCGTATCATCTCAAGCATTGCCTGCAAAGCCGGAACATAGGACTTCTCGGCAAGCTCCATTGTCATACTCTCGTTAGCATAATCATCATAGTAGTAGTGGTCGCTGCCAATATCGAAGAAACGGTAACGCTTCAACTGTCTAATCTGATGCAACTCGAAATAGAAACAAATTGTTTTCATATTATTTCCTTGATTTTAATTATTACCAACCCAAAACTTTTTCATACATTCTCCTGAGCTTCCAAGCCACATCTTCCCAAGTAATGCTGTCCACCTCTTTGCGTCCCTCAACCTTGAGGTATTCATAGAGCGACTCGTTATTACAGATAGAATAGATGGCATCGGCCATAGCATTGATATCCCAATAATCGGTCTTGATACACTTATCAAGAATCTCGGCGCAGCCCGACTGCTTTGAGATAATTGTAGGAACATCACACTGCATCGCCTCGAGCGGAGAGATACCAAAAGGCTCACTCACCGAAGGCATTATATAAACATCACTGGCCTTCAAGCACTCATAAACCTGTCGGCCGCGCATAAAGCCGGGGAAGTGGAACCTATCCGAAATACCCCTCTGAGCAACAAGGCGAATCATATCGTTCATCATATCGCCACTGCCGGCCATACAGAAACGGATATTCTTTGTCCTCTTGAGAACCTGAGCTGCAGCCTCCACAAAATACTCGGGACCCTTCTGCATTGTTATGCGGCCAAGGAAAGTAACGACCTTCTCATTGGGTATCTTCTTGGGAACAATGTCCAGGATATCCTGTGAAAGCGGTGTAACCGCATTGTGCAGTGTAGAGACCTTGTCGGGGTGCTGATGATACTTGTGGATTACAGTCTGACGTGTAAGCTCACTCACGCAGAAGATGTGGTCGGCGTTATCCATACCATTCTTCTCAATGGCATAGACAGTGGGGTTCACATTGCCACGGCTGCGGTCAAAATCAGTAGCGTGAACGTGAATAACCAATTTCTTGCCCGACACCTGCTTGGCGTGTATGCCGGCAGGATATGTGAGCCAGTCGTGCGAGTGAATGATATCAAACTCCTCGGTGCGTGCCACAACGCCCGCAATTATCGAGTAGTTGTTTATCTCATCGTGGAGGTTATCGGGGTAACCACCGGCAAACTCCATACAACCAAGGTCATTGGTGTGCATATAGCTGAAGTCGCTGTAGATGTGTTCCCTGTAACGGTAGTACTCCTCGGGAGTCATAACATTTCCTATGCGAGAGTTCACATAGTCGTGATTAACATCCTTCCACACAATGGGCACAGAGTTCATTGCCACAATCCTTAGGAAGCTGTTATCTTCGTCGCCGTATGGTTTGGGGATACAGAACTTAATCTCAACGTCGCCCTGCTGAACGAAGCCTTTGGTAAGTCCATAACTTGCCGTACCGAGTCCACCCGAAATATGCGGGGGAAACTCCCAACCGAACATTAATACTTTCATATCTCTTATCCCTCCATTTTAGATTCATACTGTTTTAGTATCTGGCTTGTCCTGAGGATAGCCGCCACATTCATAGCAAACGCCACGGCGCCACGGCCCTTGAATGGCGGGTTACCATCGAACACCTCGGGTATTGAACCCACACAGTGCTGCACAATCTCATCCTCGAAACCAACCATCTGACGCTGAACGAATGAAACACCGCTCATCTTGTATATTTTGAGATAAGCCTCGTAGTAGAAACCGCCAAGCCAAGGCCACGCAGTACCCTGATGGTAGGCATAGTCGCGCTGAATTTGCGGGCCCACATAGTTGGGGTTGTAACCCACGCTCTTTGGTGAGAGCGAACGCAAACCGCGCGGAGTGAGCAACTCCTTGGTAACAGTGTCAAGCACCTTTTTCTTCTGCTTGGAATCGAGCGGAGAGTGGTCGAGAGCAACGGCAAATATCATATTGGGGCGAACGCTCCAATCAACATAATCACCGTCCACATAGTCATAGAGGTAACCATATTCATTGAGGAACACCTCGGTAAACGCCTTGCCTGCAAGAGCTATGAGACGCACCAAAGAATTCTGCACCTCCACATTCTTCATAAGCACAGCCATCTCCTCAATAAACTTCAGGGCATTGTACCACAAAGCATTTATTTCCACCACATAACCGGTGCGGGGAACAACGGGACGACCATTAGCTGTAGAGTTCATCCAGGTAACAGCCTTGTCTCTTCCATTTGTAGCAAGCAAGCCATTTTGTGCAACGCGCAGGTTGCTGTGCTTGTTATTGCGCACATAGTCGAATATCTGCATCAACAAATCGCCATACTTGTCGCGGCAAGCCTCAATGCTGCACTCCTTGGCATACTGCTGCAATGCCCAAACACACCACAACAACACATCGGGATGCTCCATCTCATAAATCTTGCACTCACTGACCTTTCCATTGAGGAAATCATCAATGGCAATGCGTGCAGTCTTCATAACCCTTTCAAACTCATCAACGTGTCCCTGCGACAGTGTCAAGCCTGGGAGAGAGACAAAAAGGTCGCGTGCACGGCACTTGAACCAAGGATAGCCGGCAAGGATATAAGTGTGCTGACCCTGAACATTGAAGAACTGGTTACCCGCACACTGCATACAGTGCATAAAGTTATCACGCGGGTCGCGTATTTCCTCTTCGTGCTCAAAAGCAGCCTTCATTGTACGCGATGTCATTGGAGCCACACCACCCGAGAACACAATGCTCTCACCGGCTCTCATCTTCACTTCAAAGTAACCGGGAACATAAAGGTCCTCGTTAAAGTCGTAACCGCGCTCAAGCTCCTTCACATACTCAATGCCACGATACCAATCGGGCTGATACACAAAGTCGTTCTTCTTATTGAGTTGCATATAGAGGCTGGGGTAATCGGCATACATACGCAGGCTTATACCATTCTCAACCTCCTTGTAGCTGCGGTCGGCCACGTTATTTTCGTGCGTATACTCACGCACGCTGCGGAACGCACAGAATGGTCGCAAGCGCAATGTTACAGCCGTATTAGCCTTCAGCAACGTGTAACGGATTAGAATTCTGTTCTCGTGATGCACAAAAGCCTTTTCCTTTTTAAGCCATACACCTCCCACATTGTATATTGTGGTTGGCACACGCTCCCAGGCGAACTCACGGATGTACTTGTTGCCTCGTGGACTAAAGTTGTCGCCATTGTACTTGTGCAGGCCAAGATTAAACTCTGCACCGTGCAACACAACTGTTTCATCGAGCGATGACAGCAGCACGTGATTTTCATCGTCAAGTTCAGGGATTGGCACAACAAGCAGTCCGTGATACTTACGGGTATTACAATCGACAATGGTCGAACAGTGATAAGCACCCGAACGGTTTGTTCTCAGAATCTCCTTCTGCAACGACTCCTCCAAGTTCGTCATCAGCGTTTTTTCGAATCGCAAATAACTCATCTCGTACTATATTATTGATTAAAACTAAAGTTCATATCACAACCCCAAATGTAATAATTATTAAATTGAATAACAAGCAGAAAACATTGTTTTTGAAAAAAGAATATAAAAAAAGCTAAAAAAGGATGTTTTTAACCCATTTTTCCACGCCCAAAGCAGCCACACACAACACCACTGTTCAATAACAAGGGCTGTGCAATTGACCAATTGCACAGCCCTTGTTACACCAAAGACAAACTATCATCTGACAGCCTGCCTAACCTTTATCAGCTTATCGAGCAACCCCTCGAGAAGGTCAAGACGCAACATATTGGCACCGTCGCTCTTTGCAACTGCCGGATTTTCGTGCGTCTCTATAAACAAGCCATCGGCCCCCACAGCAATGGCAGCCTTGGCTATTGTCTCAATCATTTCGGGCATACCGCCTGTTACACCGGCTGTCTGGTTGGGTTGCTGCAACGAGTGAGTGATATCCATCACCACCGGATGACCAAACTTCTTCATCTGCGGAATACCGCGAAAATCAACCACCAAATCCTGATAGCCAAAAGTGGTACCGCGCTCTGTAAGCATCACGCGGCCAGCACCACCCTCCGACTCAACCTTTTCGGCAGCAAACCTCATAGCATCGGGCGAGAGGAACTGTCCCTTCTTGATATTCACAATGCGGCCGGTCTTTGCCGCAGCCACAAGCAGATCGGTCTGTCGGCAAAGGAACGCCGGTATCTGCAAAATATCGACATACTCGGCAGCCATCTCAGCCTCCTCGGCCGAATGAATGTCGGTTACGACGGGTATGTTGAATGTTTCACGCACCCTGCGCAACACACGCAGCGCATTCTCATCACCAATACCCGTAAACGAGTCGAGCCTCGAACGGTTAGCCTTGCGATAGGAACCTTTAAAAACATAAGGTATTCCACGGTCGGCAGTCATTGCAACCACACGCTCGGCAATTCTCATAGCCATATCCTCACCCTCAATAACGCAAGGGCCGGCCAACAAAAAGAAATTCTCGGTAGAAATAAGTTCTCTTATAGTCATAGTTTCCTGTTTGTTTTTATAGGAATAATGAAATTCAATTTTTCAGGCTCTACGGTTACCGTCAGCGGGAAAGTGGGCTCAAACGGACGTCCGTCGATACCCAGCCTTGCACCATCCACAGAGTCTATTCTAATCTCTGTGGTGCGGAAAGGCTCAATACGTTTATAGTTCAGAATTCTGCGCCTGAAGAGCATCAGCAAGCCCTCCACCATACCAAGCAAAGGCGACATTCTTATTGCCGAGACGTCGAGCCAACCGTTATACGGGACAGCACTTGGTGTCATTCCATAACCCAACGAGTTGCCAACACACAGCATCATAAACTTCTTATCCACCACCTGGCTGTTAAGGCTGAACTTCATACGGAAATTGCTGCGGCTGAAAAGCAGATAAACAAGCGCACGAGCCCTGTATATGAGCCTTGCAAAGTGAGTGTTCTTATTGGCAATGCCAACCACATTGGCCGACATTCCAACATTCAACACATTGAGGAAATAACGCCTGTTCACATTGCCGTCTACATTATAGGCACAACAGCCCACATCAACCTTGCGCACGCGACGCGCTATTATGCAGTCAATCGCCATACGATAGTCGCGATATGTGAGTCCCCAATATGCGGCAAAATCATTGGCAATGCCATTGGGGATAAGCCCCAATGTAACATCCTTGGCATTGGCCGATGCAAAAATTCCATTCAAGGCATCCTGCAGCGCACCATCACCACCAATCACAACAACCGTATCATATCCGTTGTCGGCAAACTCCCTTGCCTGCCGTTCAGCAGCACCATCACCATCAGACAACACAAAATCATACTCCACGCCCTTTTCGTGAAGATACTCGCGCATCTCTTTCCAACGCGCCATAGGTCTCAATGCACCAATCCTTGGTGCAAAGATTATTCCCCAACGGCGCTTATTTCTGCTCCTCATCTCAGCCATACAACAACCCCTTTATCTGTTCCATTATCTCATCGACGGGACGCGAAGCATTGAGCCAATGTATCTCCACTCCACGCTTCTCCATACCGCGAAACCACGTCATCTGCCTCTTGGCAAACTGGTGTATAGCAATCTCAAGCCCGTTCACCATCTCATCATAACCAATCTCACCAATAACATACTGCGTGAGGAACTTATATTCCAAGCCATAGTATATCAATTGCTCGGGTGCAATGCCGCTATCGAGAAGACGTCTCACCTCATCCACCATACCTGCATCAAGACGCTCGCGCAAACGACGGCTTATTCTTTGACGGCGCACCTCCCGCTCCACCTGCACACCAACAGTCAAAGCCTTTATCTGAGGAAAAGAGCGCTCCTCCACCGGGCAATTGCGATAATACTCCTCAATCTCAATAGCGCGTATGGCGCGTTTTTTGCTATCAGTGTCGGTGTTATTATGCAAACTGCGGTAACCTGCCAAAATAGCCGTCAGCTCCTCAAGACTCTTCTCCTCAAGCTCGGCGCGCAGCGCCACATTCTCGGGCACAGGCAAAAGGCGATAACCCTTGAGTACCGATTCCACATACAAGCCACTGCCGCCACACACAATGGGAAAGCCCCCACGCTGCACAATGGAGTCATAGGCTGTCAGGAAATCACGCTGATACTCGAAAAGATTGTACTTCTCGCCGGCATCTACAATATCGAGCAGATGCGATGGCACAGTGATGCCGCCGCGTGTATACTCGGCAACATCCTTTCCCGTACCAATATCCATACCGCGATACACCTGTCTGCTATCGGCACTTATTATCTCACCCCCCTCAATCGCTAGTGCAATATCCACCGCCAACGAAGTCTTGCCGCAGGCCGTAGGGCCCACAACAGCCAGCATATCATATTTTTCTTTGCGTGTTTGCATAATTACACCGCGAAGTTAATGCAAGTTGAGCGCAATAACAAAATATGATGTATAAATTTTGAAACTACGACAAAGATGTTGCACTGCAAACACTCCCACAGCCACAAGCACACCGGCACACAAAAATCTCCCGCGGCTGTGCACAGCCGCGGGAGATACACACCTTAATTATATATATTACTTTACAATCTTGAACGAACGGACAGGCTTGCCATCCTTCATAATAACCACAACATACACGCCCTTGTCGGCTGTTGCAAGCGACATCTCACGCACCTCACCGGCACGCACCTCAAACGCATCCTTGGCAACGAGCTTGCCGTCGGGTGCAAACACTGCCACCTCGAACAGGCCATCCTCGGCAAAGAGCACATTCGCCACACCCTCAAAAGGCTTGGGATAAACCATATATCCACCCTCACCCGCAACATCATCAATTGCTGTTACCACAATAAAGTCCTCATAGGTCTTTGTTGTTGAGCCCCAAGAGTTTGTTGCAACAAGAGTAACAGGATACTTGCCTGCACCACCGTTGTAGGTAGCATTGGCAGTTGTTGCAGTAGAGGCATTCAAACGTGCACCCTCAACCAACCACTTCGATGATTCGTACTTCACAGGATAGTTACCTGTGAGCATTGGCACACCGGGAGCAGTTGTCAGCTGGTTCTGCTTATAATCAGTTGTCCTGCCACCCTCTTCCTTGCCGGTTGTCATATAACCACCGGGAACAGCCTCTGCCGCCAATCCTTTATTCGGGAAGTATATATAACCCTCGCTGTCGCTCATTGAGTTCTCAAAGGTGAAGTATCCCTCAAGATTTGCCGGGGCAGTCTCATAACCCTTCATAGCCTCGCGCACCTCGGCCTCGCTAAGCGCCTTGCTCCATATCTGCACCTCATCAACCCATCCTGTCAAGCTGGCAAGATTAGTCATTGAACCACCCACATAGAACTTTGCGCCCTTCCAATCCTTGGGGCCGGCACCACGAGAAGCGCCACTTGCAATCTCCTTTCCGTTGAGGTATAGCTTCAAATTCCTGCCACTCTTCACCGCACACACGTGATACCAGACACCGGGCATCAAGCCATAGCCGTCAGAGAGTATATCCACATCGTTGTTATGCTCATAGTTGGGAGTACCCGCTGCAGGAGCATCGGTGCAAAGCGAAAGTTCATTGGCATCATTGTCGCGGCGGATATTGTTATTCTTGGCATAACCCGCAGGGCGTATAGCAGTCCACATCTCACCCCACACATTCTCGGTCCAGGTTTTGCCATAGTTGCGATTAACCTTTGTCATAAGCAGAGTTCCCAAAGAGGCGTGCTCAAACTTCTCAACCTTAAACCAAAGAGCGAAAGAGGTATTTTGATACTCGCTCATAATAGCAGCATCCACAGTGAACTGATAGGGCTCACTCATATAAAGCGACTGCGATACCGAGCAAGGAGCACCATTGAAGGAAGCACCATCAACAATGTCGGCAGTGAATGTAACATCACGTCCGGCATCGTCCAACACATTCACATCGGCTGTAACCTCGTTTATCTGTGGCAGACGACCGGTCTCCTCGGGGGTTACCAAAATAAAGGAACGGCTGGTAACAATATTGCCATTAGTCTTCACCTTTACATCGTAGCTGCCCACATCAGGAAGTGATGTAGTGAAACTTCTCACTCCGTTTTCCGATGTAGCAATCCTCTTATCAGTCAAGGCGTCATAAATCGCAATTGTAGCAACCGGATGGTTAGGATCCTCAAAGCCGACGGTAAACTCCTCATTGGGCTTTATAACACTCTTGTCAATGGTCAGTGTCTCAATCATTGTTAGCGGAGCAACAATCTCCTCACTCCACACAATAGGGCTCTCACCCACGCCATCCTTTCCCACGGCGCGCACACCAATCTGCAAGCCATCCACTCCGGGAACCAAGGTTGCTTCAACCACGTATGCAGCCCACGAAGTAGTAGTTGTGAGCAGTGTCTCCTGCTCGCCTTGCTTCACATATATCTCGTAGTACCACGCACCAACCTCCTCATTATATACAGGGCAACCCTCATACTCGGCAGGACGCGAAGCCGGTTGGGGCATATCAAAGACCACCTTTATATCGGCACGGTTATAATAGCGCTTCATAACCTCGGCGTGAGTGATAGTGGGAGTCATTGGCTGCTCATCAAATGAAGCCGGAACAAAGGCAAACTCACCGAGCAACATCTCGAATGCCGCAGCAGCATTTTTAACCGACAGGCCCACGCAGCCAACAACATCACCGGCTGCAAGCCCAGCCTCGGAAGCCTTTATCACAACATTGTTCCACTCGCCATTCTTAATCTCATCAGCAATAGGAACATACACAAAACTGCTCTCGCCATTCTCCTTGGCAACCATCAACTCTACATTCTGTGCAGTTGCCGACTTGGGCTTAAACACCAAGCGGAACTCATCATCGGCCGACTCCACCGCCCATCTTGTAGCAAACAGTCGCACGTCGGAGCGCTCTGTTGCGCCGTGAAGCTTCAAACAAGAACCTGCAAACCAAGCATCGTCATAGGTGAAATCAACCCCAATTGCATCAGCGGGAACAGTCTTGCCATCACCATTGTCCACCCACCAACGCCAAGTGGGCAACAAGTCCTGCATACCATAGTTATACCACTTGTGGTCCCACGTGGTAACACCCTCCTTATTAAAGAAACGACCGTTACCCAGGTTGAAACGTGTAACAAAAGGCAACTCGTCAAGAGCAGAGCGTTCAATCACAGCCTTTGCATAGCCGTGCCATTTCTTAAGGTCGCTGTATGAAGATGTTACAACACCATCGTTCAACACCGGCAAGTTAAGGACATTGCGGTTACCGCCCGAGAAAAGCATCTCCTGCTTCTTCTGGTACTCATTCTGCACGGCATAATCACTCTGGCCACCCTCGGTCGAACTGGTATAGAGCTGGTTGCGGTCGTGTGCACCCCACACAACAATGCTCACCGGCTGCTCCATAAGCACCTGCCAACCGGCATTGCCACTATGACCATATCCACGTCCCTGCATATCAAAGCCCGCATAGACGTCGAATGTAGAACGACCAAGTTCCTTCGCTTTCGCCACGCTTGTTCCCAAGCCCGCAGCACTCCAGTTATAGTTCAAGAAAAAGACATCTGTTACAGGCTGTCCACTGCCGGTATTGTGGAACCAAGTGTCATTTGAACCGTCAAGTTTACAGCCATTGTCCGAAAGCTGGCCCAAGTCAGAAACATAAGCATACCAATCCACGTGGAAAGGATGATTCAACTCTTTGGCAATCTTATGGCACTCGGCCAAGAACTCCTTGAAACGGTTATTGAGAGAATACTCCCAAGTACCCTCGGGATTAAAACAGATACCATCTATTCCATAATACTTAAGAAACTGAATGAGCTTGCGAGAGTATTTGAATTTATCACCATAAGAGTTATTCTGCTTGGTAGAAAGGTCCCACAAAGTCTTGCCTGCAGCAGTGTTTTCATTCACCTGAGCACCCCAGTCTATAAAATAGGTGCAACCGGTCTTCACACCATTCTTGTGCGCAACATCGTTGAAAGCACCGGGCACACGCCAAAAGCCATTGGTCCAGTTAGAGTGAATATCAACATACTGCCACATATTAAAATTATCACCATCGAAATTATAACGTGGCAAAGCGCCCCATTTCTTTGTCATCTCGCCGGTAGGAGCCATCCAGCAAAATTTTTTGTTATTCTCATCATTGAGCGCATCATTCGCCTGGTCGCCCGGACGAAAACGATTCTTCAACGGAACACGGGAAATCCAGAAATTCTCATCAACATAAGCAGCATCGCCATTCCAATTCTTCCCCGGCTCCCAACTGTCAAGAGCCGTCACAATGTTGGCAGGAACACCATTGTTCACATACATCTCGTGAGTGGGCACACTTTGAGCCGACACACCTGCAACAAACAACATTGCCACAAAAGAGAGTAAATGTCTTTTCATATCTATAAATTAAGTTAGTTATGTTTCACTGATACCATATATGGTGCTAAAGTAGCACTTTTTTAGAACAAACAAACATATTTTCTGCAAAAATATACAAAACTATGCCACCAAAACATTCCACCAAAGGAACACACACCACTACACAACACCCCCGATAAAGGTTAAAAAAACAAAAAACAGCTCCACCAATCACACTATTTCACACGTTAATAAGTTAATAAAGAAAACAAAACCACAAACAATGTACGAATCGCTTCTGTGCCTGCCCTACTTTCAAGGTATGAGCAAGGACAACATAACATCCATTCTGGGCAAGGTATCGTTCGAGTTTAAACACTACAACAACGGCGAAAACATCTTCACCCAAGGCGAAAGCTGCCAACAATTTGCCATACTCACCCAGGGCGAGGCCACCTGCACAAGCCAATCACCCGACGGCACCTTCTGCATCACCGAACACATCTCTGCCCCATCTGCAATAGAGCCCCACTCCCTCTTCGGCTACGACACCACCTACAAAAGCAGCTATACAGCCAACGGAGAGTGCACCGTGCTCCATTTCGGCAAGCAACACCTTCTTGGCGAGTTCAGCAACCACGGCATCTTCGCCCTAAACCTCCTGAACATCATCAGCCACAAAACACAACAACAAACACACAACATCTGGAACTACAACCAAACAACCATCCACGGCCGCATAGCACGTTTCATAGCAATGCGCTGCAACAGCCTCAAAGGCGAGAAACACATCAGCATAAAGATGGAACGCCTTGCAACACTCCTATGCGAAACAAGACTGAACATCTCCAAAGCACTCAATGAAATGCAGGAAGCCGGGCACCTCACCCTCCACCGCGGCGGCATAACGGTGCACACCCTGCAACAAATGCTAAAAGAGTTCGAATAACACCAAACAACCATCACCACGCAACAACGCGACAGCACTTTTTTCACACCCAAAAGAAAAAAGAGCGAAAATCTTTGGCACAACCAAAGAAAGATACTATCTTTGCAGTCGCAAAAGGGCAAACACCCAATGCACAACAGGTAGGTTCCGTAGCTCAGCTGGATAGAGCAACGCCCTTCTAAGGCGTGGGTCAAGCGTTCGAATCGCTTCGGAATCACGAAAAGGAAAGTAAGTTTTATAAATCTTGCTTTCCTTTTTTTATATGCTTAAAACAGGTAATTAAACGAATATCGGCTCACCTGCAAAAGTTGGGGGAATAGCCTATCGCTGTATTATTTTGGCTGCTGTTATAACTTAGTTGAAATTGCTTTCACTCACCAACTCGCCACTTTCTCAATCTTAATAATCACTCTTTTATTATCATTATGCTCTTGTTTATACGCACTTTCTGTGCGACAGAAAGTACCAAAGAACTCGGCACTCGGGAAAAATCTTTGCAAGCGCCCTTTGCTCGCGCCGCCAAAAAGGCGAGCCCTCGGTCGGACACTTGCTCGCCACTCCAGGCTTTCGACTGTTTTCAGGGTGCTGCGGAATTAAACTTGTTTAATCAATAATGCTTGCAGCAAGAGGTCGCGCGCAGCATAGCTCAAGAGTTATGCCGCGCGGGTTGCGAAAAGCAAGCATTATTAACTTGGTTAGTCCACTGTGCACTAATTAGCAAATGTAAATTTAATATTAAAGGCTAACATACTCCTTTGGGGAA
>JAZONR010000027.1:0-15394 GCA_045654645.1 Bacteroidaceae bacterium | reverse complement strand
ACTATGCGTGAACACAACGAGCAATGTCGAGCATTGGTGGGTAAAGATTTTGCTCTAATCACCGTAAGGCGCTACGAAAGTTGTACTCGCTATCTTGCTGAGCTTATCAAATTGAAATATGACAAAGAGGATTTGCCTATTACGGAGTCAAATGGCGAACTTGTGCGAGCCTTTGAGTTCTATTTGAAAACCGAGAAGAATTGTCAGCAGAATACCGTTATCCGCTATATGAAGTGCTTGAAGAAGATTATCAACCTTGCACTTGCCAACGAGTGGATAGAGAAGAATCCGTTTGCAGGCATTAAGTTCCACGAAAAGGAGGTTGTGCGTGAGTTCCTGACGATGGATGAACTGATGATAATATACCAAAAGGAGTTTGAGCTGCCTCGTCTTGCATTGGTGCGTGATGTATTTATCTTTGCAGCCTTTACGGGATTGGCATTTATAGATGTTCAGCAACTCGCAGCCGAACATATCGTGCAAGACAACAACGGGCACTATTGGATTCGCAAGACGCGCCAAAAGACAAATAATATGTGCAATATCCCGTTGCTGGATATCCCATTGGCAATACTCAAAAAGTACGAGAACCACCCGACTTGCATCAAGCGTGGCGTATTACTCCCTGTTCCTTGCAATCAGGATATGAACAGCTACCTAAAAGAGATAGCCGATGTCTGCGGAATCCAGAAGCATCTTAGCACACATGTGGCAAGACATAGCTACGCCACGTCTGTGTGCTTGGCTAACGGTGTAAGTATAGAGAATGTAGCAAAGATGCTCGGGCACTCTAATATCAAGATGACGCAACACTATGCCAAAGTGCTTGATAGTTCGATATTGAAGGATATGATGAATGTGAAGAGTGCGATAGTGAATTTAGGATAGAAGTCTGCGGTACGCTTCACTTGCTTTCGCCCCATTATAAAGTTAACTCGGAGGGCAATACCTGCGAGTTCAAGCCCACGGGTTTTCGAGCAAAAAATTCTCTTCGATAATTTTTCACCCGAAAAAACTCTCCGGTATCACCGTCCGAGTTGAGAATGGGATTGGGACGAAGCAAGCGAAGCGACCTACGACGCATAAATCAAGGTCAAATCTATTAAGAATATCAATCTTCAAATTATAATCAAGCCGCTATTATTATAAAAAACAGAGTTGGGGACAAAGACAGCTCGCTCCCAACTCTGCATAATAAGTTCAGTCAGTGTTTCCTTTACACTTATAATATACCCTATCGGGTGTAATTTACAAGTACTTAACCCATATTATACCTTATAGGGTATAATCTAAAACTTGCCACGATAGCAACTCTGCAATACTCGTTCAATATCGCTTTCACGATAAAGGATTTTCCCAACCAGTTGACGGTATGGCAAAATACCGTTGTTGCGATAATCCTGCAAGGTGCGGCGACTGATTTTCAAGCGCTCCAATAGCTCGCTGTTGGCATCCCGCCCTCAAAAGTCGGGCGGGAATAAGTTGAGTCAACAATGTACATTAGTTGCAAAAATAATTAATTTAGTATTTCATTATTAAAATACATATTTTATATTTGCATTGAATATTTTAAATATGAAAGATAAAAAGGATATAAATCGAGCAATTTCCAGTTTTATAAAAGGGCAATTAAAATATAAACAATTGTCCTATAAAAAGTTGGTAGAGCGACTAAATGAGAAAGGGGTTGATTGTACATTATCAGGATTTACAACAAAGCTTAATCGAGGCACATTTAGTGCATCTTTTTTTATACAATGTTTAGATGTACTTGAATATGAATCCTCCGATGTTAAAGAAATCATTAAAATGACAAAATAATATGGCAAACAAGAGTGTTAACAAAATGCAAAATAAAACTCACAAGTACTCATTGAAATCTCCGTTGGAAGCTTACACACGTACTATTATTGAAAAGAGATTAGAGTCGTTAGGTTATATTATGGATGAACGAGATGAAGATTGTAATGTTTACCGTGAACGTGCAAAATATCAATACCAAGATGACTTATTAAAAGGCAAAAACCCTGATTTTTTGATATATCAATCGGGAACAAGCAATATACTTGCTGTTATTGAAGCGAAGCGCCCTTCAAAATCATTAAAGGAAGCGTTGGATCAAGCTATAATCAATTACGCTTTTCCTTTGAATATTCCTATTGTTTTTATATTTAATGCAGGAGCTTTCTACGCTTGTACAAAAGAAAAAACACCTGTAAAAATTGACAATATTGAGATAAGTGATTTTGTAAATGAAAAAACTTTAATACAGTTGATTGAAGGAGGAGGTAAAATAGAAAGCCTTCCATCTGGTTTTACTATCACAAAATCAGAATTGTTGAAAAAATTTAAAAGTGCAAATAATTTACTTCGTAAGGCTGGTCTTAGAGATGGTTATGAAAGATTCTCTGTATTCTCGGATTTAATGTTCTTAAAATTAAAAGATGATTTCTCCGATATAGGGGAAGAATTAGCTCTAGATAAAACCATAGACAGAATTTGTAATTGGCAAAAATTGATCTCAAAAATGCCAAAGAAATGGGATGGGCATTATACTATGGAAGACTCCGAAGTTAAATCTTACTTAGAGGACACGATAAAGACAAAACTCAAAAAAGCTTACGGGGATATTTTTGAAACTTCTTTAAATATAAAGAATGAATCCATCCTTATTGAATTGATAGAAAAAATCAATGAAATACCATTTAGAAACATAGAAAGCGACGTAAAAGGCGATGCTTTCGAGTTCTTCTTGCGTAATGTAACAAATGGAAATAAAGATTTAGGAGAATACTATACTCCAAGACATATCGTGAAGATGATAGTTAAAATCCTTAATCCAATTTATGGAGAGACTATCTATGATCCTTGTTGTGGAACAGGAGGTTTCCTCTTGGAGTGCTTTAGATATTTGCGTGAACATACAAACACAACGATCAATGAAAATGACAGTGATGATATTATACAAGAAAAAAACTTAAAAAAGGATTTTATAAGAAAAAAGAGTATATATGGTAGAGAACTAACATCTACAGCAAGAATTGCAAAAATGAATATGATATTGTTTGGAGATGGGCATACCAATATTGAGCAAATGGACTGTTTAAGCAAAGTCGTAAGTGAGAAATACGATATTGCTGTTTCTAATATACCTTATTCGCAAAAGGTTGAATACGGAGCGTTATATGATTTCCCTACCGATAAAGGAGATAGTTTGTTTATGCAACACATTTGGAAATCAGTAAAGAAAGGTGGAAGAATTGCCGTTGTTGTTCCTGATACATTTCTGTATAGTTTAGACACATATGATATCCGAAAAAAAATTGTTGATGAAAGTTCAAAGATGATAGTTATATCTTTGCCAAGAGGTGTATTCAATCCATATACTCCAACAAAAACAAGTGTTATTATTGCAATAAAAAAAACGCACACAACCGAGAAGTGTGCAGAGGCTTCAATGTATATAATAAGAAACGATGGATTTGAACTTGGAGCAAGAAGAAGACCATTAAATGGACTTTCTGATTGCAATAAGTTTTTGATGGACTATAATACATCTAGAGAGTTAAGGCAATTTGAAACACCTAATTCCATAGATGTTGATTTGAATACAATAAAAGAATCAGGTTATGATCTTTTCCCTTTTTGCTATATGGAACATCTTCCTAAAACAATAAGTGGGAATGCACTTAATAAAATCGGGGAATATATAGAATCAAGAGATGAACCTTTTGTGTACGATGATTTTGAAGACAAAGACAAAGAATGCGTAATACTCTCTGTAACTAAAAACGGAATATATACAGGAGAAGTTTGTTCTGTAGAAGAAATGAATAATTTAAAACAAAAATACAAAAGAGTTTACAACGGAGACTTCACCTATAATCCACATCGAATAAATGTGGGGAGCATAGGAATTGTTCCTCCGTTAGCAGAGTATATGTATGTCTCAAACATATATCCTGTATTCTATATAAAAGAAACCAATTTACCTAATTACTATTTGTTGAAAAAACTAAAAAGTGAAGAGTATAAAGTAATCATCAACGATTATTGTTTGGGAGGAGCAAGGGCTGATTTAAAATTAGAACAACTCTCCAAAATAAAAATAGAAGAGCCAACAGATAACGAAAAAAACAGGATTAAGAAACTTGCTAAAGAGTTGGAAGATGCACATAAAAAATATCTTAATAAATATAAAAAGATAATGGAGTAAACAAAATTGGTAGTAGCAACAACGGTTGGATTGTTTGGAAAGACAAAGATGGCAATACTTTGGATTCAGTTTATAGAAAACAATTAGAGTAATGGAATGGCTAAAGAAAATACACGACTTCCTTATTGACAAAGGGAAGGTTAAAGCAGAACTTTTCTGGGTGAAAAAAGTGTGGTATATATTGTTACTTATACTCTCTTCGATATATGTATATAATAATTTTGAACAATTAACGGAGCAATGTTTTATATGCTTGTTCAATGGTGATATTCTAATCTTTATTATATGGATTATTCTACTCGTTATACCATTATTTGACAGCATTGAAGGATATGGATTTAAATTCAATAAAGAACATGATGAATTAGACAATAAACTAAAAAATCTTGGCAATAGAATACAGAATCAAGAGAATTATTCTAATATAGAAGATTTGAGAAGTAAATTTGAAGATATCACAAAAGAAAATAAAAATGAATAATTATTATAGGAGACAGGAGTTTGCTCGTAAGAACCTAAAAGATTTGATAAATGAAGGATTAAAACAGATGGAAACACAAGGTCTGTCAGAAGAGATGTATCAACTTTGGGTGGAGTACTCTAAAAAAGTTATAGAGATATCAACTAGAGAATTCAATGCAGAAATATTACTAAATTATCTGCGTGTTGTCTTGTCTATAAATCCACAATTACAACCATATCAAAAAATAGGTATTTGTTTGGATTATTTAATAGGTGTACTTAGAATTATATAAAAGTTTAATTAATGACGCGTTACGTGACCGAAACCAACCGCATAGAATATAAAAGAGAATTGACTCCTTAACTTGATATTGAGAAGGAGGTTGTGGCACTGTTTCACGAAACCACTTTCGCTCGTTGCGTGTATATGTAAACATCTACTCACTTGCTTATTCGTGGTTTTCCTTAATTACAAGGAGTGTAACACATTAGATTCTGTTTATAGAAAACAATTAGAATAGATTATGACCAAAATATCCATTCGATTTTATAATGACCGTGAGGTGCGGGCAGTTTGGGATGAAGAAAATTCTAAATGGTGGTTTTCTGTGCTTGATATCATTGGAGTACTCAACGACCAAGACAACTACCAGAAGAACCGTAACTACTGGAAGTATCTCAAAACTAAACTCAAAGGCGAGAATGGTGAAGTGGTTAGTAGTACTAACCAGTTGAAGTTACTTGCGCCAGATGGCAAGCGACGACTCGCTGATGTCCTCGACTACGATGGCGTTTTGCTCCTCGCAAAGAGCTTTCCAAATGCCCGAGGGATGCGTTTTGTCGAGTGGTTTACAAATAGCGACGAGACTATTGACGGCAAGAGCAAGTCGAAGGCGTATGCCCTCTTTGAGAGCAGCTTAATCGATAATATCGAGGTCGGCACGGTCAAAGGCTTGCAGCAGATTCACGCCTACCTGTTTGGCGGTTTGTATGATTTTGCTGGTCAGATTCGCACGGTGAATATTGCCAAGGGCGGTTTCCAGTTTGCGATGGCGCAATTCCTTCCGCAGACACTCGCAACAATCGAGCAGATGCCCGAAACGACTTTCGAGGAGATTGCCGACAAATATGTCGAGATGAACATCGCTCATCCATTCCGTGAGGGTAATGGCCGTGCGACTCGTATCTGGCTTGATTTGATTCTCAAAAAGCAGTTGCAAAAATGCGTTGATTGGAGCAAGATTGACAAGAACGGCTACTTGAATGCGATGCAAAAAAGTGTCGCCGACTTGTCGGATATTAAGCGGCTTTTGCAGTCCGCTTTGACCGACAAAATCAACGACCGTGAAACATTTATGAAGGGAATTGACTATTCGTACTATTACGAGCAAGAGGAGTAATAATTCACTCGCCACAGGCGACAGAAATGGATTTAGATAAATTACAAGATGATATAGAATGTAGTAGATTCTCTTTGACAAAATGGTCGCCGATGGCGACCGAAGTTGACAGAATAAATTTTAGGATGTAAGAAACACATCTAGTATTGAAGAATTGAAAAAGTTGATTAGTGACGATATGGTAAGTTGTAATGAATGACGTTGAAGCATTAGGCTCCGGTATTCCTCGTATATTGCGTGCTTATGGTGAAGATTGCTTCAAGTTCACAGACAACTTTATTCGTATAACTTTGCCTATAAGTGTACAAGATGGCACCCTGTCAGCACCCAATGTTGAAAATATTGATAAGCTGATTGTTTTCTGTACTGAAGCACGTTCTTTTGGTGAGATGTTAGCATTTATGGGGCTTCCCGATAGAACTAAATTTAGGAGAAAATATATTCATTCACTTCTGGAGGCTGGTATATTAGAGCAGACTATTCCAAACAAGCCAAAAAGTCAAAATAAAAAATACCAACTTACAGCAAAGGGTATTGCTTTGAAAAATAGCCTAACAAACAATAAGTAATTTTGCTCAACCTATCATATAATATGCAAAAACCACACTTTTTCTATATTTTATGATAGGTTATGCTAATAAGTATATTTTGATATGAATAAAACAACCTAAATTTGGCTACAATTTGATGCTTCAACACAAACCAATGCCTTTATGGGAAGTTGCGTAGGGAATTCCCATAAAGGACATCTGCATCATCAACTGCAAGAAAACTCTTGGAAGTGATTTCTTGCTATCTGTGAGTTTCTTTGCGAATAGCCGCGGGCTGCGCAGACATTGGTTGCTCACCGCGTGTCGCCGGTTAAAAAACGTGCCAATATAGAAAAGATATCGCTCAGATATTCATCCCAACCTCTATTCTGTGTATCCATTCATTAATCTACTCTTCAACAAGAATCTTCATACCGGGATATTTCTTGACTATCGCATATCCTAGAGCCTCGGGGTCATTTGCCTCGCCTTTGACAACAAGGCTCTCCTTCTCCTGTGAAACATAAAGTACATTTCCAAAGTATTTGGGCTGTTTGGGGTCTGTACCCACAAGTTCGTGCATAATGTTGTTTATGGGGGCATAGAATCCAAACTCGTTATCCAACGTCTCTGTGGCGTATTTCTCTATCACGGCTCTCAGCTCTTCTGTGTCGCCCTTCACGGTGTATTTGAAACTTATGGGTGTGTCTTCATACTCCGGATATTGCTTTTCATCTTCGAGTGGGTTGTCGTCGGTGATGAGTGCAATGTCGTAATACTTCTTTGCCTTCAGCTTGTCGATGAAACGTCCAAAGCGCTCGCAGCCCCAGCGGTAGATGTCGCCAAGCTTCTCGCACATCCACTTTATATCATCGTCTATGTCGCCACGTGTTACAGAATACTCTCTACTGTCGAGCATCTTGTGTAGGATTATGGTGTAATCAACATCTGTGAACTCCAAAAGCTCTATAATGTTTTTGTTCATATTATAATTACGGCCATACTCATTTTCATAGAGTCTTTTAAACAGTTCTGCCACCTTGTCGGTGTCCATCTCGAACAATGGGGTGTCGTTTAGCTCAATGCGTGTAATCAATATCTCCTCTTTTGTCTCTTCATCAACGAATGTCTCCTGCACTGAGTGGAAACTGTTGAACACTCCCCATAGAAGAATTGCTTTGTATAGGGCACAGTATCGGTCATCGGCCTGCTCCAGCCACTCTTTGTCCTCGGGCTTGAAATATTGCATAAAGGCGATAACATTCTCGGCTTTGGAAATTATATAACCAACAGTATCGCATTGGGAATGTTCTTTTCTCACCTCCTCGAGTATTTGTGCAAAGCAGGCTCCTGCATCTTTTATGACATCAAAGATGGTGGCTTTCTCTTCAAGAATACCGCATACGCACTCATCGCCAATGTTCATTATTGTGCTGTCGGCCTCAATCCATTCGCCCTCGCCATCCTTCATTATGCAATATTCGCTGATGAAAGGCACATTGTCTTTACATTCGTTCTTGTAGCACACGATTTCCACCTGTGGCAACTGCTTGCTTATGTGCTGTAATGTGCTGTGGCATTTCTCGTCCTCGCTTTTTAGGTCATACTCCCAGAACAGTGAGCAGTTCTTTTCATCCTGTATAACATTGAAGCCCTGCTGCGCAATGTAACCGATATTGGAGAGCAACTCCTTGAAATGCTCTCCTTCGCAGTGTATGTTCATATACCACGGCTCATAATCAACGAGCACACCGTTCTTCGAGACCTTCTCCCATTGTTGGCAAGGTCCGTCGCCACTACCGAAGAAATTAAGTTTCATATCGGGGAAGTGTGCCACCACCTTGTCTATGAATTCCATAAACCGGCTTGCATCGGCACCTTCTACAGTGCCATAGCCAAAACCCTTGTCAAAGAAGTCAAGCCCGCCATACCCATCTTCATCGGTCAAATCGAACTTGTAGACATTGTTCAACTCCTTGGCATACGCCTTTATTTTCTCTACATCGCTTACACAGCTTGCTCTCAAATTCAAACTCCAGTAGACTCCCATAGTATGATGTTTTGCTATTTTTATTGCTAATATAGTAACATATGTGCAGAAATTCAAATAAGAGAAGATTTTTATAAAATTCGGGGCCACAGCAGGCTATAGCCAAGGGCTGCGCCACCCATTGATTGGCTGTTATGAGCAGCGGATTTAAAAAACGGACTCATTTATTTTGTCCTTCTCACGCCTTGCACTACCTTTGTGGTAAAGTAGGAGGCGCGACACCGCAGATTTTTTGCAAGAGGTTTAGTTTCACTTTTGTTCGCACCGTGTTTTTTGCAGCTGCATTTTTTATCTGAACGCAGCTAAGGAGTTACTATGAAGAACAGAAACGAATATTACGATTTCATAAGGGGCGTTGCCATTGTATTTGTCATTGGCATACACACTTTTGCCCGCAATGTGAGCGATGAAGGGTTTGTGATGCACGCACAAGTGTTGCTGCGTCAGGTGTTCAACTGCGCCGTTCCACTCTTTTTGGCCATATCAGGCTTTTTCCTGGGAAGGTTGGAGCTCTCATCAAGGGCCGACAGGATGGCTTTTTGGAAAAAGCAGATTCCAAAGATTTACACTCCTTGCCTTTTGTGGTCGCTATACTATCTGCACAAGGATATTTTCATATATGACAAGCCTGTGGTTGGCAGCATCATCAACTATATGCTCTGTGGCTCGGGGGTCTATTATTTCATTCTTGTGATGTTGCAGCTCTATTTTTTGTTGCCCTTCATCAAGCGTTTTTGCAACAAGGCCGGCACTTGGGTGTTTATAGCATTGTCGTTTGCTGCTGTGCTTGCGATGAACATATACTACACAGAACTGAGAGGAGTGCCGGTTGGCAAACTCATTGCCACATTGGGTTATGCACCGCTGTGGATAGGATTTTTTGCATTGGGAATACACCTTGCGGTGCACTCGAAAAGGGAATACAGGCTTGCGCCGTTTGTCATACTGACGGTGGTTGGATTATCTCTTTCATTCTTCGAGACCGGATGGTGGCCCGAAGCTATGAGGGAGAGGATGGGCTACAAGTTGAGCGCTTTTATCTTTTCATACGGTGTAATAATGCTGTTGTTCTCGAAGAAGGCAGAAGGTGCCTACGCAAAAAGCGGCGGGGTTATAAAGAGTGCATTATCCTACGTGGGACGCATCTCTTTTGGCATTTATCTAATGCACGCACTTGTCATTAAGAACGTGCCATCGTGGGGATGGGCAGCACAGATTGCATTGACGCTTGGCATTGCGGTTGCCATAATTGCTGCTGTGAAGCGGCTCATACCCAATTTCTCAAAGAAATACCTGGGTTTCTTCTGAGCTGTGCCCCAACAAGCCGGGCTGCGGCAAAATAAACAGCGAGATTGCATTAACGGCAATCTCTTTTTTTATATCTTCGCAACAACAACCAACACTCCCTGCATAAAGGGGCGAAGAAAACAGCATTATGCGCACACTGATAAGCAACCCAACAATTGTGAACGAAGGCGAGCAGTTTCGCGGCTCGATAGTGATTAACGACGGCAGAATAGTAGAAATTCTGCGCGGCGATGAGCTGCCACGTGCCGAGTGCGACCGTGTGGTGGAGGCTACGGGGCTGTATCTGATTCCCGGCGTCATTGACGACCACGTGCATTTTCGCGAGCCCGGACTCACACAGAAGGCCACTATCGCCACCGAGAGCCGCGCCGCGGCAGCAGGAGGTGTAACATCCTATATGGAGATGCCCAACACCGTTCCGCAAACAACAAGCATAAAGGCATTGAAGGAGAAGTTTGCCATTGCAGCAAGGGAGAGCGTTATCAACTACTCTTTCTTCTTTGGTGCCACCAACAGCAACGCCGATGACTTTGAGAAGCTGAACCCGTCGAGGGTGTGTGGAATAAAACTCTTTATGGGGTCGAGCACCGGCAATATGCTTGTTGATAAGGAACAGGAACTTGAGAAAATCTTTGCAGAAGCGAAAAGGCTTGGCTTGCCCATTGCGGTGCACTGCGAAGAGAGCAGCATAATAGCAGAAAACAGCAAGCGCATAAAGGAGCAGTTTGGCGAGGATGCCGGTGTGAAGTATCACCCCGTCATACGAAGCGAGGAGGCGTGCTACCAAAGCACAAGATGCGCGGTGGAGCTGTCGCGCAAATTTGGAACAAAATTACACGTGATGCACATAAGCACCGCGCGCGAGCTTGAGCTGCTCGAGAACGGCACAACAGCCGAAAAACAGATAACCGCCGAAGCTACACCGGCCCACCTCACATTCTGCGATGCCGACTATGAGCGTTTGGGAACAAAGATAAAGTGCAACCCTGCAATAAAGAGCGAAAGCGACCGCGAGGCACTGCGCCGCGCCGTTGCCGACGGAAGAGTGGACCTCATAGGCACCGACCACGCGCCTCATCTACCCGCCGACAAGATTGGTGGCGCACTGAAGGCCGCATCGGGTATGCCCAGCATACAATTCTCGCTATCAGCAATGCTTGAGCTTGTTGAAAAGAGATATTTCACCATTGAGACTATTGTGCAGAGAATGTGCCACGCACCGGCCGAAATTTTCAACATCAACAAGCGTGGCTACATAAGGAAAGGTTACTATGCCGACTTTGTGCTGCTGAACCCAAACAGCCCCCACACCATTGTGGCAGCCGACATAATGAGTAAATGCGGATGGAGCCCGTTCGAAGGCGATACATTCAAATGGGCAGTGGCGCAGACCTGGTCAAACGGCTGCTGCATCTACAACAATGGTGCCATTAACGAGGATGCTCGCGGCAAAGCCCTCACTTTCAACCGATGAAAAGATACATTTTCAACTACAACATAGAGCAGGTGGCCCCATACATCGATTGGAGCTATCTGCTTCACGCTTGGGGGATAGCCAAAGGGGAAAATAAAGAGGCTGAAAGAATCATAGCCGACGCCCGGGCTCTGCTGCAACAGATAAACGGCAAATACTGCACACGCGGAGTCTTTGCCCTGTGCAATGCGCAAGGCCGGGGCGATGACATAATAATAGAGGAGACCACCCTGCCGTTGCTGCGCCAGCAACACTGCGTGCCCGGGAAGCCCAACCTGTGCCTAAGCGACTTTGTGTCGCCACAAAACGACACAATAGGGCTCTTTGCCACCACTGTAGAGAGCAATTTCGGCAGCGAATATGCCGATGACGACTACCTGAACCTGCTTGCACAGACGCTTGCCGACCGCCTTGCCGAAGCCACTGCCACGCTTATGCATCGCGACATCAGGAGAGACAGCACATATTGGGGATATGCCCCACAAGAGCAGCTGACCCCGGAGCAGCTGACCCGCGAAGAGTACCAAGGAATACGCCCGGCAGTGGGCTACCCTTCGCTGCCCGACCAAAGTGTGATATTCATCATCGACAAGCTATTGAAGCTGGAGGAGGCCGGCATAACACTGACCGCCAACGGTGCAATGCAACCCCACGCATCGGTGTGTGGAATAATGATTTCCCACCCCGCAGCACACTATTTTGCAGTGGGCAACATAGACACTGCACAGCTCAACGATTATGCAGAAAGGCGCGCTCTGCCGGCAGAGGAAATAAGAAAATTCCTTGCACGCAACATCGGCTGAGCCGATAATTGAGCATATATGGTTGAAAATCCATAAAAAAACACTATTTTTACAAACAATAACATTAAAATGCACATTATGTTGAGAAAAATCCTACACCCACTCTATGTACTTTATCAAGTACTTTTCGCTTGGTGGGCAGCACTCATTGTGGTTGCCATCACATCATTGATAATTGATTGGTTTGGCCACTATCTCAAAGTAAAGAATGCCGACCACACCCCGGCTGTAATATGGTGCAAGCTCACCTGCTGGATATTCCTAATCCCCGTGAAGGTTGTAGACAGGGATAAATATGTAGAGAAGGACAAGAACTATGTGTTCGTGGCCAATCATCAAGGAATGTTCGACATCTTTGTGATGTATGGCTACATCCAGAAGCGTTTCAAATGGATTATGAAGGATTCGTTGCGCAAGATGCCTCTGCTGGGCAAGGCCTGCGCCGATACAGGGCACATCTTTGTGAACCGCGACACTCCTCAAAAGGACCTGTTGCGCAAGTCAATAAGCACACTCAAAAGCGGTGTTTCAATGGGAATATTTCCCGAGGGAACACGTTGTCGCAACGGCAAGATGGGCCGTTTCAAGAAGGGAGCCTTCGTTATTGCCAATATGGCACAGAAGCCAATAATCCCTATCACCATAGACGGAGCCTATGACATTCTGCCCAAGGGTTGCAAGTGCCTGCACTGGTCGCCGGTAACACTCACCTTCCACGCGCCTATCGTATCACAGGGCCGCGACAGTGAAAGCGTTGATAGAATGATGGAGGAGGCACAGAATGTAATTGCAGCCACACTGGAGAAGAACAGAAAAAAGTAAACCTAAAAAAATAGAAAAAGAGTATGAAGAAATTTTTATCGGCACTGCTGATGGCAGTGCTCATCACCCCACAGGCTGTGGCCGACGAGGGTATGTGGTTGCTGCAGCTTATGCGCCGACAGAACCTCGAGGACCAGATGCGCAAGCAAGGCCTCGCAATTTCAACAGATGAAATCTACAACCCCGATGCACCATCACTGAAGGATGCCATTGGTATCTTTGGCGGCGGTTGCACAGGAGAGGTTATCTCGCCCAACGGCCTTGTAATCACCAACCACCACTGCGGTTTCAGCTTCATACAGCAGCTGAGCACAGTTGAGCACAACTACCTGCACAATGGCTTCTGGAGCCAGAGCTATGAAGAGGAGCTCCCCTGCGAGAAACTTGCTTTCACTTTTGTAGTAAGCATAAAAGATGTAACCGAAGAGATAGGCAACCGCGTGAAAGAGGGCAAGATGACCGAGGATGATACATTCAACGGCAAGGCACTTGCCAAGGTGGCCAACGAACTTTTCGAGAAAGACAATGTTGAAGGCAAGGAGTATATGTCTGCACAGCTGCTCCCCTATTTCGAGGGCAATAAGTACTATCTTGTATATTACAAGAAGTATACAGACGTGCGCCTTGTGGCAACACCACCCTACGCAATTGGTAAGTTTGGCGGCGAGACCGACAACTGGATGTGGCCACGCCACACCGGCGACTTCTCGGTGTTCCGCATCTATGCCGATGAAAACGGCAACCCCGCTGCCTACAGCAAGGAGAACAAGCCCTTGAACACACCCAAGCATCTGAGCATCTCGCTAAACGGCTTCGATTATGGCGACTTTGCTATGATTATGGGCTTCCCCGGCAGCACATCGCGCTATCTCACCGGCGAAGAGGTGAAACAGAGAATGTTCCAGAAGAACGAGCCACGCATTGAAATGCGCGACCTTGCTCTGAAGGTTATTCGTGAGGAGATGGCCAAGAGCGAGGATATTGCAATAAAATATGCCAACAAGCTGGCAAGCATCAGCAACTACTGGAAAAACTCAATAGGTATGAACAAAGCCATTGTGGACAACAAGGTTGTTGAGACAAAGCTCGCCGAAGAGGCTGCTTTCAAGGCTTGGGCACAGCAGAACGGCAAAAGCGAATATATTGACGTGGTTGAGAAAATAAACGCCTGGGTTGAGGAGTCCAACAGAACAGCCTACCTTATGACACTCACCACCGAGCTCATAAGCAACGTAGAGTTCATTCAGCGTAACCTCACCGAGGGGAACAAAAAGATATTCGACGAGCCTCTCATCATCAAAGACCAGATGAATTACTCCTATGACGCACTGCACAACCGAGACTACATTCACGAAATAGACCTGCGCATAGCAAAACTTGTGTTGCCACTCTATTTCGAGCTCACAACTCCCCAGGAGCGCCACGAATATCTGAACGATATATATGCAAAGTACAAGGGTAACCTCGATAAATATCTCGATATGGTCTACAGCAAGTCAATCCTTGCCAACAAGAAGAATTTCGAGAAGTTTATGAAGAAGCCCACTTTGAAGGCTTATGAGAACGACCCCGCATACAAACTGCGCTATGCCATCTTCACATCATATATGGAGCTTGCAAAGAGAAGCCAGGAGCTTGCAAAGGTTATTAACCCGCTTCACAAGACATACCTCAAGGGATTGATGGAGCAGGCCAACGGCGCCCCTGTCTACCCCGATGCAAACTTCACAATGCGCCTCACATACGGTAACGTGAAGGCCTATCAGCCCAAGGATGGTGTAACCTTCAATCACTACACAACATTAAAAGGTGTGATGGAGAAGGAGAACCCCAACAGCAGCGAGTTCATTGTGCCCGCACGCTTGAAGGAGCTCTATGAGGCAAAGGATTTTGGCCAATATGCATTGCCCAACGGTGAGATGCCCGTTGCGTTCCTCACAACCAATGACATCACCGGCGGAAACAGCGGCAGCGGCGTGCTAAACTCACGCGGCGAGCTCATAGGCCTTGCCTTTGACGGAAACTGGGAGTCGCTCAGCGGCGACATCAACTTTGACGACAACCTGCAGCGTTGTATAAATGTTGATATACGCTACGTGCTCTTTGTGATTGAGAAGTTTGGCAACTGCAAACGCCTCATCGACGAGATGACAATTGTAAAGTAAAATAGCCCTTACAACAAAAACAGGAGGGTGACCCAAAAGTAGAAATTGGGTTACCCTTCTTCATTTTATTATTTCATCGTTCAAATTGCCGTATGATAATAAAAATATAGCTATTCCATTGAAAAACATTGGAATAGCTATTGTTTGTTTGGGGAATTTTTATT
>JAZONR010000026.1:0-1929 GCA_045654645.1 Bacteroidaceae bacterium | reverse complement strand
TGCCATTATAAAGGTGCGCTCTACCAACCCCGATGACGACCTCAGGGCCTATGACCTCGATTTTGACTACCTGAAGGATGTGCAGGAGGTGCACGACGGCATCCTGTGGGTATATGTGCAGAACGGTGCAAAGACTGTTACTGTCTCTCGCGAGGGCTTTCACACCGTTGAGCGCTACAACCTGAGGACCACCCTGCAACCGGGCAAGGTCTATGATATGAAAATCAAGCCCGAGCCAAAGAAGGTTACAAAGCAGATGGTACGTTTCAACATCACCCCCTTGGAGGCAAAGGCTGTTGTTATGTATCGCGAGAATGTGCCCGATGCTGCCGAAACTGTGCTGGGATATGCCAATGAGCGCGGAGAGCTGGCAAAAAGCCTGCCTTTGGGCACCTATTTCTATAGGATAATCTCGGACAACTGCTACCCCAGCGAGGGTGTCATAACGCTTGACAATGCCGGCGTAACCCACAGCGAGGAGGTGTCGCTGCGCCCCAATTTCGGCCGCGTTACATTTGACACCGAGGATGGTGTGGAAATTTTCATCGATGAGGAGCTCAAGGGCACCACTCCATTGACATTGGCCATAAAGAATGGTGTCTATAACATCGAATGTAGAAAGGCAGGGTTTAAACCATCAAAAACCACCATCACGGTGCTCGAGGGGCGCGACACCACTATTGTGCCGCCTGCACTGACTCCAATAACAGGCGGCATTGCCATAATAACAGACCCGTTTGATGCAAAGGTGTGGATAGATGGGAAGGAGTATGGCATCACCCCCTGCAACATTCCCGAAATTATCATAGGAAAGCACACAATAAGGCTCGAAAAAGAGGAGTATGAGAGCGTGGAGATTGAAGTTGAAGTGATAAAAGATGAAACAAACGAGCAAAATATAACTTTGAAGAAGAGTCGCTTGCAGCAAAAGCAGCGAAGGGCAAACAGCCTGAGCGGTATTGTTATTGACAAAAAAGGCAACCCGCTTGCAGGGACAAAGGTTGAATCGACGACAGGCGGCGTGAGCACCTTGACCGACAGCGAAGGATATTTCAGCATAGAGCTTCCCACAGCGAACTATTCTCTCACTTTCACAAAGAAAGGAATGCACAAGAAGAACACAAAGTTCAGCACACGCGAGGGCAACATTGTAACAATGAGACAAGAACGCGTTGGTTGGTTTGCCACAGCAATTGCATCAACAAGCATAAATAAAAACCGTGTTGAGATGAACAGTGCCACCGGCGACACACGCGGCGGCATTATGTGGGGCTACATCAGCTCTTGGGGCGGATATATGAAATATACACTCGCTCCGAACATTGAAATTCCCTATGCTTTTGCATTGGGTGTTACAAAAAGAGTAATTAAGCCGCTGCACGTCTATGCCGGCGCCGGCTACTCGGCTATCAATTACACGAATGATTTGTTGAAAGAGGATTGGTTTGAGAATGCACTGTTGATTGATGTTGGTTTCATTGTGCTGCCCACCCCGCATTTGAACTTGAATATAGGATGCTCAATCAACAACCACAGATATAACAACATAGGCAAGAATCTCTACAGTGCCGAGCTTCAGCTTGGTGTGGGATACACATTTTAACTCATTAACATAGCACTGCTTTATGAAAAATATTATAAAACTATTTGCAGCTGTTTTGCTTGTCTCTATTGCTTTGCCCGCCGTGGCACAGCAGAAGCAGAAGTTCCACATTGAGAGCTTCAGGGAAAATTCGTTTGATATGAGCGGCCGCGAGAAGCCCACCTCGCGCGACGACGGCACCGGTGTGCTCTATGCCATTATAAAGGTGCGCTCTACCAACCCCGATGACGACCTCAGGGCCTATGACCTCGATTTTGACTACCTGAAGGATGTGCAGGAGGTGCACGACGGCATCCTGTGGGTATATGTGCAGAACGGTGCAAAGA
>JAZONR010000025.1:0-36678 GCA_045654645.1 Bacteroidaceae bacterium | reverse complement strand
TGTCTATTCCTAAAATAGGTTTACAAAAACAGATATTAATTGTAACCCTAATTTAGTACAAAATGACAACAAAATGTAGGACACCCATAATTGGGAAAGGGGACAGCCGAAATGCATAGCAAAAACAACTGCTCAATCAAAGCAATAAAAAGTTCGCAATAAATATCGCGTACAAAGGTAACTTCAAAAGACCTCCGGCACCGTTGAAAAATCCAACGAAGGCCGGCCGTTTTCAGTCCATTGCGTGAGGGCTATTATGGGTTCAGCCCTTGATTAAAACTGTTTTCTTTTTGCTATGGATTAATAAAAGACTCTCCACAGCGAATCGCTGTGGAGAGTCTTTTATTAATCTTATCGATTATCGGCGTTTACTTTACAACAGGAGAAATACGTAGCTTGTAGCTCATCTTCTCGTTGGGCACACAGTATTTAGGCAATGTGCCAACATCGTGTCCACAAGATGCGTTGCCGATACCGCGCAACCAGGCATCAAGGTGAAGCACTGTGTAGGGGCGCTCTTCCATTTCCCAGTAGTGGTTGGCGTTCATAAGGTCAGCATCGGTGTAGGGAAGTGCCGAGAAGCTTACATTGCCTTCTGTCTCAATCTTCACTCCCTGACCGTTGTTGTCTGTGAGCACCAGCTCGCGCAAGCCTTCACGGCTGCCGCTGCTCTGTGGCTTCACATAGTGGTCGGCCATTTCGGCAACAGTTGTCTTATAGCGGCCCACAACAACACCATCTTTGCGGTCTACTGTGTTCTCCCAGGGGCCGTAAGCATAGTAGCTTACGTTGCTTAGCTCCTTGTTTATGCAGCAGACAAGGCCTGCACGGCGCAGGTCGCCTGTCTTGGGGATGAAGGTTGCTTCAACATCCACAATACCCTGGGGATAGATTGTGTAGTTGATTTCAGTGTCGCAGATTGAGCCCTCGCGCTTGGTCTTTACAACAGTGTTGCCATTCTCCTCAACAACCTTCATCTCGCCATTGGCGTTGAGGCCGTTAGAGGTGTTTCCAAACTTGTCGTTCTCAATCCAACGGTGGTTGTCATAGATGAAGCCCTCGCCGTCGGCAATGATATTCTTGCCACCGAATGCAAGTGCTGTGAGACGGCCTGTCTCTGCGTCGAAAGTGGCTGAAACCTTATCATTGCCAATGGTTGTCTCGTGCAACTCTAATGTTGAGCCAAGGGGTGCACCCTTTGAGGTGATGGTTGCCAAGGGAGCACGTTCAACAAGTGTGAATTGTGCTGTTGCAACCTCGTGTCCTGCGGGGGCATAAACCTGTGCCTTGCGATATACCACGCGCACATTTACCATAAGCTCATCGCCCTTCTTTGCAGCACGCTTGATATTGGCCTTCTTTACAGTGAGCCACACCTTGCCTGTCTCGCCGCTCTGTGCGTGAGGTGTGGGGTTGTTGCTGTGTGCAGTGTACACCACTTTACCGTTCTTCACAATATCGTAGATTACATCAAATTCGTTGAGGTTTGTGAAGTTGTACTTGTTCTTGAGTGCAATTGTTACGATACCATACTCGGTGTTCACCTCGGGCATTGTAATCTCGATGAACTGGTGTGCAGCCTTCACCTCTTTGAGTTTTGCTCCCTCCTCGCGTGTGGGCGATACGACACCGTTTGAGCAGAAGTTGCCCTGGTGGGGGCCCGGGTAGTCATAGCCTGTGTGCAGGCGATAGATACCTTCTTTCATCTCCTGTGGGTCATAGATGGCCTGGTCTACCCAGTCCCAAATGCAGCCGCCAATGCAAGAGTTTGATGCCTCAATCTTCTCCCAGTACTCCTTGAGGTTGCCTATGGCGTTACCCATTGCGTGTGCATACTCGCAGATGAACATAGGTTTGTCGAGGTCGTTTGTGTTTGCATCCATCCAAGCCTGGCCGGGGTACATCTTTGAGTAGAAGTCGCTGAAGCGTCCACCGCCGTAGCTGCCGCTTGAACGTGTTCCCTCATAGTGTACGGGGCGGTTATCGAGACGTTTCGCCTCGTCATAGCAAGGACCAAAGTTGTTACCATTGCCGGCCTCGTTGCCAAGGCTCCACATTACAACACTTGCGTGGTTGCGGTCGCGCATCACCATACGGTTAATGCGGTCTACGAATGCGGGAATCCAAGACGGACGGTCCGAAATGCTCTGGTTGGCGTGGTCCTCAAGGTCGGCCTCATCGCAGCAATAGAGACCATAGTGGTCGAACATTGCATACATCTTTGCTGCGTTGGGGTAGTGGCTTGTGCGTATTGTGTTGATGTTGTTCTGCTTCATAAGCAGCACATCCTTTAGCATAGACTCTGTTGTAACGGCGCGGCCGTGTACGGGGTCAGTGTCGTGGCGGTTTACACCCTTGAAGAATACGCGCTCGCCATTGATGTAAACGAGTGAATTCTTTATTTCGATGTCGCGGAAACCGTGCTTGGTAGAGAATGCCATCTCCTGCTTTTCGTCCTCATCGGTCTGCACGATGCGCACAGTGTAGAGGTTGGGCTTTTCAGCACTCCACAGCTTGATGTCATTGACCTCGAGCTTGATTTTTCCGCTGAGTGATGCAGCTTTGGCTGCTGTGTTCATTGTTGTTGATTCGCTTGCAACGAGTTTGCCGCTGGGGTCATATACCGATGCTGTGATGGTCTTGAGGCCGGGGATGAAGTCTCTGTTGTCAATCTCAAAGTTCACCTCCATCTCGGCGCTGTAGCGGTCTACGCTGAGCTTGCTTGTGATGTAGTGGTCGCGAACGGCTGTCATAGGCACGTTATAGAGATATACATCGCGGAAGATACCGCTCATACGGAACATATCCTGGCACTCGAGGTATGAGCCGTCGCTCCAACGGAATACCTGAACGGCAAGTTTGTTCTCGCCCTTCTTCAAATAGTTTGTTATGTCAAACTCGGCAACATTGTTGGCACCCTGTGTGTAGCCAACGTATTCACCGTTGAGCCATACGAAGGCTGCAGAGTAGATACCACCGAAGTGGATGAATGTGCGGCGGCCGTCCCAATCCTCGGGCACCTCGAATGTGCGCACGTATGACCCTACGGGGTTGATGCCATAGTTCTTGCCGTTGTCATTGTGTCCGGGGCGTGCCTTGATGAAAGGAGGTGTGTTGGCGTGGGGGTATTCCACGTTGCAGTAGATGGGCTTGTCATAACCCTGCATCTCCCAGTTCGAGGGAACGGGAATCTCATCCCAACCGCTCACGTCAAAACCCTCTTCAAAGAAGGTCAATGGGCGCTGTGAGGGCTCGCTCACAAGGTTGAATTTCCAAGTACCGTTAAGGCTCTGGAAACGGTTGTTCACAGGTGTTGTCCAGGGGGTAGCATAGTACTCGGCGTCGGCAAGCATCTTCTTCTCGTTGTCATAGGGCATATATGTTGCCACTGCGCGCTCCTTGTTTTCGGCGAACATTGTCTCATCCTCCCAGTGGGGTGCTGCAATCTTGGGCTTCTCAACCTGTGCTATTGTGAACCAGGCAGCGCTGTCGGCAGGGTTCTTCTCAACGAGCATCATACGGCCCTCTTTCAGTGCATACATTGTGCCCTGCTTTGCGGCTGATGTTATGAGGTATACGCCATTCTGCTTCTCCACAGGCTCAAAGTTGAATTTGGCGTTGTTCCACACGCCAATGGCAGCCTGCCACTGCAACAGGTAGTCGATGCTTGCGTTGCCGCCACCATCGTCAAAGTGAATACCGTAGAATGAATTTTCAATGGCGAATGTAAAGAGGTCTATTGTCTTTATGTTCCAATATTGTCCTCTGTTCTCTGTGTCGGGGTCTTCGCACACGATGTGTGCACCGTTGTCTCCTGAATCGCCGTTGCCAAGCACCTTACCGGGCTGTGTAACAGGGCTTATCTGGTATGTGAGGTCGCTGTCGAAACCTGCTACGGCAGATTGCTCAATGCGGAAGTGGGCAGCTTTCATTTTCTCGGCTCTCTCCTTCTTGATGAGGATGATTGTGCCGCCTTTACCCTTTGCTGCTGCATATTCGGGGTTGTTGGTGGGGATAAGCAGGCCGTTCTCGAACTTCCACAACTGCGCCTCATCCGAGCCGTTGTTCTCGCCCACCTCAACAGCGTTGCCATTGGCACGCAGGGCGTTGTTGCTTATGGGGTTGATGATGCGCCAGCTGCCTGAAAGCTCTGATATCTTCCAGTAGATAGCCGGGTCCTCCTTGTCGAAGCTTGCAAAACCGGCCTTTTCGCCAATTTTTTCAGACACAAGGTTATCTTTCTCTCCTGCACCGTAGATGTGGTACAGCTTACCCTGCTCAAATGTCTCCTGAGCATTGCCGGCTGCAGTGCACAAAAGTGCGGTTACAGCCAACAGAAAGCATCTTTTCAGATTTTTGATTGACATAGTGTTTTACTTTATGGTTATTATTATTTGTTCTTTTACAGCGTCTGTCCGCAATAACTGCAAATATACTAATATCTTCCAAATAAAAGAATGAATGTGAAAAAAAATGGGGTATAAAATGTTTGCCTGTGGCACTATTTTTGCATAAGCAGTTTGGAATTTGTTTTGCGATTGTTATATAGAACCTTACACTTTGATTTTGAGAATATCTTCCCAACGGGTGGTGTATTGCGGTGAGAGGTGTTCGCGGTTGGTGTGGTCGGTTATGGCACCTTGCGAAACAAGTCTCACGCTCTCGCGCCCCAAACTGCTATTTATGCGGTCTATTGTCTGCATAAGCGCCTTGTGCTTGGGGCGGTCTATTGTGTCGAAAAGTGTTCCCTGTACTGCTGTTGCGGGTGTTATGCGGCTCAGCCTCACGCCACTTTTCTTGTAGCCGAACCCCTTGCGGTATATGCTGCGCAGTGCCGATGTGGCAGCCTTCACTATCTCGAGAGTGCTGTCGGTGCCGGTGGCGAATGTAACCTGGGCACATTCATAGTACTGTGGCCGGTCATCGCGGTGGCGGTTAGTCATAATTGTAACCTGAAGCTCTTGTGCCACACTCTTCTGCTTGCGTAGCTTTTCGGCCGCAATGCCTGCGAATGTTGTTATTGTCTCAGTGAGCTCCTCAAGCTGATAGAGCTCCTTGGAGAATGAGCGCGAAACAGTGATGGACTGTTTGTCGGCCTGTTCGTGGCTGAACTCTATGCAGGGGGTGCCGTTCAGTTCCATCCAGGTCCTGAGCCCTGTTATTCCCATTCTGTTCTCTATCCACTCCTTGCCCAGTGCAGCAAACTCGGCGGCTGTCGTTATGCGACACTCCTTGAGCATCTTGCCGTGTCTGCGCCCGATGCCCCATATATCTTCAATGGGGTAGTGCAACAGCACTTTTTGTATATCCTCGCAGCGGTGCATAAGGCAGGCGCTGTTCAGCTTGGGGTATTGCTTGCACAGTTTTGATGCGACCTTGGCAAGTGTCTTGGTGTGGGACATACCGATGCTTACAGGAATACCGGTGTTGCGGCGCACAGTGCGTGCCAGCTCCTCGCCAAAACTTTTAAGCTTCTCTGTCTCAAAGCCATCGAGCAGCAGAAAGGCCTCGTCGATGGAGTAAATCTCTATTTGTGGAACATACTGTTTGAGCGTGGTCATCACTCTTTGCGACATATCGCCATAAAGGTGGTAGTTGCTCGAGCAAATGGCAACATTGTTCGATTTTGCAAATTCGCGTATCTGGTAGAGCGGCACTCCCATCTTTATGCCCAGCGCCTTCGCCTCGTTGCTGCGCGACACGACGCAACCGTCGTTGTTGCTTAGAACAACCACGGGGCGCCCGTTGAGCGAAGGGTTGAACACCCTCTCGCACGACACGAAGAAATTATTGCAATCGCACAGTCCGAACATCTTTGGAACAATTGGGGGTCAGACTCTCTTTATGACATAAGTAACAATGCCCCATATTATGAAATCATTTTCCGAGGTGATTTTTATTGGTTTATACTCCTTGTTTGCAGGAACAAGAAGGCCATAATCGCTGTGTCGTTCAAAGCGTTTAAGCGTAAAATCTCCATCTACGTAGCACACTGCAAGGCAGCCGTCATAGGGCTCAATGCTTTTGTCTATGACAAGCAGGTCGCCGTCATTAATCCCCTCGTCTATCATTGATACACCGCTGACGCGGGCATAGAATGTTGATGCAGGGTTTTTTATCAGTTCGCGGTTAAGGTCGAGGTGCATTGTGGCATAATCCTCGGCCGGCGAGGGAAAGCCTGCTGCCACACGGCTGTCGGCCAACGGCAGTGGCTGTTCACAGCTCTCCTCCAAAGGTGAGAAAATGTCTATATTCTTGTTCATAATTTGTTGTCTTTTTTATATAAATGCCGCCCTTCCCTGTTAAGGGTGTGGGGGTTAAGCTGTTGCGCTGTGGGGCGAGAAACGCAGGCTGCTGCCGGCCTCCTTGGCAATTCTGTTCAGCCTGTTTATCCATCCGCTGTAGAACTTACCCTGTGCGGGTGATGTCTCCACAATGTTGCGGTAACTTTGCTGTCTGTTCTTTAAAATCTCATCAGCAAGCCATTGGGGGTCGCAATTTTCTATGGCTTCAATGCTTTTTTCTCCAATGTGCCCGTCAATCTTCAAAGAGGCTCCTCGCGTGTTCAATATTCTTTGCACCCTTTTGGCAACTGTTCCGGCATAGGTGTTTATCATATAGTCAAAAAGGACGTATGCAAGGTTTTTGTTCTTGATATATCCCAAATTATACCTCTCCCACATTGCCTTGTAGAGCCTTTTTGCATCCTCGATGGTCAGTTCCTTGATGGGGATAATTTCTCTGCCGGGAAGGGCATCTTTGTACTCCTCCATAAATATCTTGGTGATACCGAATTTTGTCTCACCGCCACGGTCTTCGGGGTCGTTGGCATATTCGCCCTCGTGGGCAATGCATTTGTCTATTATTGCAGCGAATTTGCTTTGGCTTATGCTGTCAAACTCCTCCTTGTTTAGATGTTCGGCACACTGCCAAGGGTCAAAGTTAAAGCCATTTTTGCTATTATCAAATGCTTTTTTCTCTTTTGTTGCCTTCTTTTGCCGGTGGTGGCAATCCACTCTTTTACAATCCACTCTTTTCATACTTCAGTTCTTTAAATTGCACGCAAAATTGCAACTGCAATAAAAAACAAGGTTGCTGTATTGCCACTGTTTACATAAAAACATCATCAGGCTGCTCTTAAGCAGCCTGATGATGTTTTTATTGTTCTTGTGAAGGATTACTTTCCGAAACGCTGGCGCAGGGTCTTTATCATATCCTGTGTCATTGAGTCGAGGTCATAGGTGGGTTTCCAATCCCACTCGTTGCGTGCGCAGCTGTCATCGAGCTTGTTGGGCCAAGAGTCGGCAATAGCCTGACGCACGGGGTCAAACTCATAGTGCATCTTAAAGTCGGGGATATACTTTTGGATGGCAGCCTTTATTATCTCTGGGTCGAAACTCATTGACGCCACATTGAAACCGTTGCGGTGTATGAGACGCGAGGGGTCGGCGTTCATAATATCAACGGCAGCGTTAAGAGCATCGGGCATATACATCATATCCATAAATGTGCCGGCCTGGATGGGGCAGGCAAAATCCTCGCCTTTGACAGCCGCATAGTAGATTTCTACTGCATAGTCGGTTGTGCCGCCACCGGGAAGCGTAACATTGGAGATGAGGCCCGGGAAACGCACCGAGCGTGTGTCTACACCATATTTGATAAAGTAGTAGTCGCTGAGCAACTCGGTAGCCACCTTTGTTACACCATACATTGTGCGTGGACGCTGAATAGTGTCCTGGGGGGTGTTGTCGGCGGGAGTGCCGGGGCCGAAGGAACCTATTGAACTGGGTGTGAACACGGCGCAGTTCTTTTCGCGTGCAATCTCAAGTATGTTTATGAGACCGTTCATCTGTATGTCCCAAGCAAGCAAGGGCTTAGACTCGGCAACGGCCGACAGCAGGGCTGCAAGGTTGTATATGGTATCTATTTTATATTTTTCAACGATTTCGGCAAGTTGCTGTGCATTCTTCACGTTTGCCTCCTCTGCCGGTCCGCTCTCAAGCAGAATGCCTTTGGGCTCGGCGCCGGGAATGTAACCGGCAACAATGTTTCCGTCGGGTATAAGGTTGCGAAGTTTCATAGTGAGCTCCGAACCTATTTGTCCTGTAGAACCTATTACAAGTACATTTTTCATATTGGTATATTTTGTATTGACAGATTTTTTATGGCTGCATTTCACTGCAGCACTTCAAAGGTACATCTATTTTTATAAAAACAACCGTTTTTACTCTTAAAAAGTATTATAAAACCCATAATAAAACTTCTGGGTCTCCCTCATTGTCTATGTGGTTTTTGCAGTTTATAGCCAACCCAGCAGGTTGAACATCATATAGCCGATGTAGTTGCCAATGGCATAGCCTGCGAGTCCGTTGGTGATGCCGGTAACTATCACATCCTTGTTTTTCATTGTTGCGGCAATCATAGGCACGCAGATGGGAGAGTTGATGAGTGTGTCCGATGTTATTACTGCAGTGTCGGCATCGATGCGGAATACTCGTGCCAGCAGAATTGTGAGGAACAGTGAGCCAAAGATTATCACAGCCTGGAATAGAAGTATATATAGGCTCTGCTCCCAATTGATGCTGCCAAGGTCGGCCATTGTTGCCATTACAAGGCAGAATACATAGATGAGATACATTCCGGCATCGTAGCTCTTGTCCCAGGAACGCACCTCTTTCCACGTTGTCATCAGCAGTGATAGGGTGGTTATGGAGAGGATGAGAGCAATCATTGAAATACCCTTTTCTCCTCCAACAACAGAGCCTATGTAGACCGAAATGCCCATAACTACAACTGATGCCAAAAGGACTTTCAGCAGTTGGACAAGGCTCTTCTTCTTTCCAAAGTCCTTGTAGGGGTTATCCTCGGTATACTCCTCAATGTTCACCTTCTGTTCCTTTCCTGCGCGGCTGCCAACAATCCTGCGGGCGAGTTTGACTCCGCCACCCATAAGAAACATAAGGTAGAAGAATGAGACAATGAGGTTGCAGGTAGAGAGAATTACAAAATTCTCGGTGCTCAGGCCAAGCATCTGCTTTATGGCTGCGAGGTTGGCTGCGCCTCCAAGGTACTGTCCTGTGAGTGCGGCACCCATAATGGTGTTCTCTTCGCCCAAATTGTTTCTGAATAGAAAGAAGCCTGCTATTACGAATGTTACAACCGACACCACTCCAATTGCAAGTGCTCCCAATGACTTGCCCAACGAGAATTTCTTGAAGTTGCAGCCAAACAGCATCATTGGCAAGGCAAGTGGCACAAGCACCTCCGAAATGGTGTTCTGGAATTTTTGCAGTGCATCGTGCGCGGCAGGCTCACCGGGGAAGATGCCCACGTTGGCTACTGCCACGCCAAGCAGATAGAGGGTGAGCACAGGGCCTATTTTTCTGCATACATTAATTTTTCTGCACACCAGCAACACAAGTGCGGGGGCTACAAAATAGAATATCAATAAAAGGATATTAAATAGCATTTTTGTTCATTTTGGAGCCCTCGGCGGGCTTGTTTTTAATAATATTCTGTATGCAAAGATACAATTTTTTATTTATGTATCACATCTTAACATTTTTTTTGGATAGCAGTGGTGTGCATTTTTATAAAAAATGGCCTTGGAGTGCTAAAATATCTTGCGCTTGTGTGTTGTTTTAATCAAAAATGGATATTTTTGTAGGTAGAAACAGGTAACAAGAACTTAAAAATATTATAAGATGTACGGTAAATTCCAACAACATTTGCAGAATGAGCTGGCTGCCATTGATGAGGCCGGTCTCTACAAGAGAGAACGTAACATTGCATCGCAGCAGTTTGCCGAGATTACACTGGAGGATGGCTCCAAGGCTTTGAACTTCTGTGCCAACAACTATCTTGGTCTTTCAAACAACCCGCGCCTTATGAAGGCTGCGCAGGAGGCTATGGAGCAGCGTGGCTTTGGTATGTCATCTGTCCGTTTCATTTGTGGTACACAGGACTATCACAAGACACTGGAGAAGGCCATTGCCGATTATTTCAAGACCGAGGATACAATACTTTATGCTGCTTGTTTTGATGCAAACGGCGGTCTCTTCGAGCCTCTTTTCACTGCCGAGGATGCCATAATAAGCGACTCGTTGAACCACGCCTCAATTATCGACGGTGTGCGTTTGTGCAAGGCGCAACGCTATCGCTATGCCAATGCCGATATGGCCGACCTTGAGCGCTGCTTGCAGGAGGCTCAGGCGCAACGTTATCGCATAATTGTTACCGACGGCGTGTTCTCAATGGACGGTAACGTGGCTCCAATGGATAAGATTTGCGACCTTGCCGAGAAGTATGATGCCCTTGTGATGGTGGATGAGTCTCACTCGGCAGGAGTGGTGGGCCCCACAGGCCGCGGTGTTGCCGAGCAGTTTGGTTGTTATGGTCGCATAGATATCTTTACCGGCACGCTGGGCAAGGCATTTGGTGGTGCTGTGGGTGGTTTCACAACCGGCCGCAAGGAGATTATAGATATGTTGCGTCAGCGTTCACGCCCCTATCTCTTCTCAAACTCGTTGCCACCTTCGGTTGTTGGCGCCTCAATAGAGGTGTTCAAAATGCTTGCCGAGAGTGATGCGTTGCACACCAAGTTGCAGAACAATGTGAACTATTTCCGCGACAAGATGCTTGCGGCAGGTTTCGATATAAAGCCCACCCAGTCGGCTATCTGTGCCGTGATGCTCTATGATGCTCCGCTCTCACAGGTCTTTGCCGGCAAGATGGCCCAGGAAGGCATTTTTGTTACCGGCTTCTACTATCCCGTTGTTCCCAAGGGTGAGGCACGCATCAGAGTGCAGCTTTCTGCGGCTCACGAGCAAGAGCACCTCGACAAGGCAATCAATGCTTTCATTAAGGTGGGCAAGGAGCTTGGTGTGATAAAGTAATATTTGTATAACCTATAAAATATGTCAGTTATGAAAAAGATTTTTTTTGCAGCAGTGGTAGCGTGCGCATTCCTTGCAGCTTCTTGTTCTTCAAACGTCGATAAGCTCATCGATATAAAGAAAGAGCAGGCCGAGGCAGTTAAGGAACTCGATTTGAAGAAGGCGGCAGAGCTCGAGAAGAAGGCAGCCGAGATTACCAAGAAGCTTACAGCTGAGGAGAAAGAGGAGTTGGCAAAGAAGCTGCGCGAGCTTTAATGCAGTTATGCTGACACAAAAAAAGGCGCCCGTCGGGCGCCTTTTTTTGTGTCATTCCTCTTGAACGGCTATCTCGAATGTGCTTGCCGGAAGGGCAACTTCATTTACAAGATTGGCTTCTGTGTAGGCTTTCCAGGCATAGCGCACACGTTTCCACGGTGTTGCTGTGGTTATTGTGATTGTGTTGCCTTCCATTTTGATATCTTCGGCAGCTACGGGAATGAAGGCTCCTGCCTTGCCCGATACCTCAATACCCTGCAGCGGCTTGCCGTCGGCGGTGGAGAGTGCGGTGGCATTGCCGAATTGTAGCTTCAGGCTCTTTCTGCTTCTGTCATATATGGCCTTCTCTATTGTGGGGCCGTGCATTGCAACGTGTTGCATCCCGTATGTGGCGTTCAGTGCCAGTCGGGCGAGGCGTTCACCCACAGGGGCTTTCTCCTTGGGATGTACGTCGGTGGGGTGTCCCTTGTCGCTCGATACGGCATAGTCGCAGTGGGGTATGGCTGCTGCCATACGGCGCTGCGAGTCGCGGAAATGGGGCCACGATGGGCGGTTGATGCTCGAAAGCTGTACAATGTAGAATGGCATCTCGGGGTTGCTCCAGGTGTTGCGCCAGCTGTCGATAAGTGTGGGGAAGATAATCTCGTGAAGTTCTACATTGTGTGCGTTGGACTCGCCCTGGTACCAGATGGCTCCCTTTATGGGGTAGCAGGCAATGGGCGCAATACCGCTCTCATAGAGATAGCAGGGCTCATAGGGGTGGCGTTGCAGCTTGTTCTTGCTCTTTGCAATGTTTTTGCTTGCGCGTCCGCGACACCAGTCCTGTATCATATCGTTGCTGCGCCAGTTATAGAGAATATCTACAAGAATGGGGTGATACTCCAATGTTCTTCGGTCAATGAAAGCCTCGGCCGGTGCACCGCCCACTGCATTGCAGATGAGTCCTACGGGCACGCCTAATGAGTCGGCGAGCATAGCACCAAAGTGGTATGCCACAGCCGAGAAGTCGCTGACATTCTCTCTGTTCTGCAACTGCCACGTTGTGGGTAGGTAGTAGTCGTGGCTGTTAAGCTTTGCCAGGTCAATGGAATCCCATTCAATGTTGTTGGTGATTACGCGTGGCTTCATATCATAGAGGCGTATATCCTTGCCTTCTGTGTTGGCAAGGCTCTGCTCCTTGTGCGAGCTCTCCTTTACCATAAACGCCATATTGGATTGTCCCGAGCATAGCCACACTTCACCCACAGCAATGTTGTTGAAGGTTATTTTCTCATTGCCACACTCAACAGTGAGCTTGCGACTCTTGCCGTCGGCTTTCAGCGCATCGAAGCTGACGCTCCACGTTCCGTCGTCGGCTGCGGTTGTCTTTCTTTTCTGCCTGCCGAGCTTGGCAACAACACTCTCTCCTGCATTGGCCTTTCCCTCCACGATGAATGGCTTGTCGCGTTGGATTACCATATTATCGCTGTAGATTGGTGGAAGCGACAGGCCGCCAAAGTCGTTTGTTATTGCCGAATAGACCTGCTTTGCGAGGATGCCTGCACCCTCGGCGTTCGGGTGTAGGGCGTCGGGCATAAGCTCGGGGCGGCTATAGAGATATTTGCTGAAATCGATGACCTCAAAGGGGCCCGCTTCGGCAATTTGCGGGATGAGCTCCTGAATTTGTCCATACCAGTCGCGTGTGCCGCTCTTGAAACGGTGATGCCAGTGGAAGATGGGCGACATCTTGCATACAAAGACTTCAACATCGGGGTTCTGCTTCTGCAAAGCCCTTATTATGGCAATGTAATCCTCATAGAACTCATCGCGGTAGTTGGGCCAGTTGCGAGGGTCGGTGTCGTTTAGTCCAAGGTGTATAATTGCTATGTCAGGTGCAAAATCCAAAGCGGCCTTGTATTCGGCCAGGTTAATGTAGGGGCGGTGTCCTTTGCTCAAAAGGGTTGCACCCGAGTAACCGAAATTGCGTACTTCGTAGCCGCTGCCAAGCATTCCCTGCAGCTGTGTGGGATAGGATGTTGCCTTGGGGTCTTTGTGTCCATAGCCATAGGTAACGCTGTTGCCTATGCAGGCAACTTTGATTTTATCCTGTGCTGCACTCAACAGCGGGAGCGCAAGAAGCAAGAGTATGAGAATTTTCTTCATATTGTATAAAATGTTTGCTTTGCGAATATAGTGCTTTTGTTTGTTAAAAAAGAGCGTAAACGGCTAAAAAAAGCGGGCTCTTTCTTGTTATTGCTTGTGAAAATGCCTGTCGGATGTTGCTTGGCTGTGGAACGGGGCTGTTTCATTTTCCTCCCTGCTGCTCGGCATTGAATACAATCACTCTCTGCTCTCGCGTGCTGCGTCGGTTAATCCGCAATGCACGGTTTTTCCTCCTTGCTGCTCGGCATAGAATGCAAGCACTCTCTGCTCTCGCGTGCTGCGTCGGTTACGCTTTTTTCGGGCTTTGCAAGCCTAAAAACAGCTCTTTTTATTCACATTTCACAAACGAGGGTGCCCCTTTAATATTTTTGGGACACCCTCTTGCTCTATTGGGGAAAAGTCTTTATTTCACAAGGACCTTCTTTCCATCTGATGTTACATAAATGCCTTGTGCGGGCTTCTTCACGATGTTGCCCTTGAGGTCATAGAACCTGATGCTCCCATTCTCGGCCTTCAAATCCTCGATTGAAGTTGCATCACCCTTCTTTAGTTCAATTGTTGTGGCGTTGCTCTCCTGAACATAGTATGCTGTGTTTGCCCTGATTGTGCCGCTGCTTTGAGAGCGCTTTTCAAATTTTCCGTTAGCTAACTTGTAGATGTTTGAACCGCTCACGTTGGTGCTCTTCAACACGCCCTGCAGCTTGTTCTCTGCGGCAAAAGGCTCGGCATTGCCACCCACGCCAATGAGGTATGTTCCATTCTCTGCTGCAAGTATCACCGGGGTGTTCTCGGCAACGGTGCCGCTGCCATACTCTGTGAGCGGAGCAACGGAAACGCCCTCAATCTCCTGTGCGTCGCCTGCGGTGTATGCGGTAACACCCTCGGGGAGTGTAATTGCAAATGGCATACATACTGCTGCATACTCATTGATTTCCAATGCAAACTCATCCACGGGCTCAATATACCATAGAGAAGCCTCGGCATTGTTTGTCCAGGGTACAAGACGCTGGTTGTCGCCGGCAAGGTGCAGGCCGGTGTTGCCGCCGGTGTTGTTTTGGCAGATGATTGAGCTTAAACCTGTGGTGGTGCTGCTGATTTTCCATTTTCCGGCAGCGCTCTTGTCTGTTGTAACAATGGGCTGTGTCTCGTTGGCAGCAAGAGGACCAAGCATATATTGGTAGTTGCCGTTGTAGAGGTAATACTCCTTGTCATTGCCTGTAGGCAAGAAGGCGAACAACTGATCGGCATTTCCGATATTTGATGCAGCTGTTGAAACGCGATTCTCCTCGGGTTTGAGGTACAAGGTGGCATTGCTGCGTGCCGAGTTGCGTATGCGGTACCATTTGCCATTCTCAATTTCAATCTGTGGCAGGTTGGCGATAGCACTGTTGATAGCCTCGTATGCCTCGTAGGTCGGGTTGTTCCTGTATTCGTCAATAACAGCATTGAGCGCCTCTATTGATGAGGAACTCACACATCCCACATAACTCTCCTCGCTGCTTGAGATGCTTGCGGTCTTTGCATCTATTCCTGCAACCACGATAGCCTCTCCGGTTGATGTCGCATCGTATACATACGCGCTGTCGGTGATATATTCAATGCTGTAGTTCTTGTAGACAATGGTATATCCGCCACCGTTTGTGCCGTATGTATCCTCCTCATAGAGGAAACCGATGTTATTGTCATTCTGCAGTGTCATTGTAGAGTAGGCACCGGATAGGTAGCTCGACTGGTGGCGTCCGTCCCAATCGGCAGCAATTGCCTGTGGCGAAACAAAGTTGGCAAGCGTCTCAAGCTCCTTGTAGTAGATGCCCACATTTGCACGTCCCGAACCGAGAGGCACCGACTGCAATGCCAGGTACACCTTCTTGTCATCTGCTGTACGCTTTGCGGGAACAAACATAATCTCACCGTTTGTAGAGTTGTTTACAGCAACTGTTCCGTTGTTGTTTGCGTTTGAGTATGTGGCTGTGCCCCAATAACCCTCGGCTCTTTCGCTGTCGGTGTATGAGAAGATGTTGTAAATGCGTCCGCCCGAAGTTCTTGAGCTGATGATTACCGAGCCGTCGGGCAGCTCATCGGCCTTTGGCTCATCACCGCCACTGGGGATGGGTGATACTTCGCCACCACCAAGAACTGTCCATTTGCCACCAAAGTCATCGCTGTAGAGAACGAAGTTTACGTGTGTGCCGTTTACGTTCTTCACCAGAATGGCGCAGTAGATGCGGTAGTATTCACCCACCTTGATATACCGGCTCTGAGAAATCTTGCCCGAACCCACAAACATTGCACGCACGGGGCCGTGTTGGGTGTTGTCAAATTGTGAATAGATGCTCTCGGATAGGTCTACGGGAGTGCTCCAGGTCTTTCCGTAATCCTCGCTGTAGAAGTGTGCAATACCCTGGTGGTTGTTGCGTTGTCCATTGGGGAAAGAGACATTTCCCGAACAGCTGACAACAAGCACGCGGCTGCTCTCTCTGTCGGCTACGATGGCAGGGTCGCCAAAGCCAACATACATATCTTTATTATCGGGGTTTATACCGGCTGCGCCCTTGCCCTGAACGATATCAAAAATCTCTCCCCAGGTCTCGCCGTTGTCGCTGCTTATGCGTGCGCGCAAGTCGATGCGTCCGTTTGTGGCCATACCAATGTCGGCGCGGCTATGACGGTAGTCGGCAACGGCAATGATGTCGCCGTTGGATGCTGTGGCTATCGCAGGAATACGATAGGGGATAGCCGATGATGAGAGAGTTGGGAATACATCGAATGCAGGCTCTGCTTCACGGATGTCGAGTTTCAGATAAACAACGAAATTGGAGAATGTAACTCCCTTGTTGGCACCGCTCTGTGTGAAACTTACTACACGTGCGGGCTCGGCAACATCCACCTTCAGGCTCTGTGTGGTGCCCGATGTTGTGTAGCTCTTGCCCTCGGCAGCGAGTGTGAGAGAGTAGCTGTTGTCGTTGTTAGTGTTCACATAGTCGAAACTGTAACCGGCAACGGCAAGGCCCTCGGGTGCTGTGATGGTGTAGGTTGATGAACCCGACTGTCCCGAATAACCGGCAATGTAATCACCTGAAGTTGTCATATTGTTGGCATTGGTTGAGAGTGAGAAGCCGTTAATCTCGTTGCTCTCCCATTTTGAGTGCCAGGTGCCGTTAGCATTGCTTGCTGTGAAACTGCCTGTGGATGCAAGAATTTCAACCGAAGTCTCGGCGGCTGTGAACACTATTGTAGAACCGGCATCAGCACCTTCTGCCCAGAAGGCAAGCTTGCCGTTGCCGCCAAAGTCGTTTACGGCATAGTTGGTGCCGTGTATGCGCATAAAGTAACCGTCTACATTGGCTATCTTGTCCGATTTTGCAAAGTCCCAACGGCCTACGTAACCTTCGGGAAGATTTGCCTCATCCTGCATTGTGGGGTAGGTGCTGCCGCCGGTGCCGCCAAAGCCCTGAATTGCGCTCATTGTGGTCTTTGATGCAAGTACCTTGCCGGGGCCGGCCTGTTTGTTGTAGAGTGCATAGCCGTCGGTGGCATTGCCCACAAAACACCATAGCTCGTCGTCTTGTCCCTTGGGTGTGGATGCTCCAAGCGCAATGTGGTCTTCACCGGCATTGTCCTTGATGAGCTTTCCTCCATTTCCAATTCCCATTGTATACCAGGTTGTTCCCTCGGCAAATGTTCCATTGGTGATTGTCGTTGGCTTGAATGGTACATTCTGGGCATTGCTCAAGAGTGGCAATGCAAGCAGAAGTAGTTGTAAAAGTCTTTTCATTTCTATTGAATTTAAGTTATGATGTGCAAATATACTCTTTTTTTTGTGTTTTCCAACTAATTTATACCAAAACGGGCTGCACACGCGTGCAGCCCGTTTTGATATGCAGTTCCTGTAATACTTATTTGATTATAACCTTTTTGCCGTTCTGAATGTATATGCCACCCTTGACAGGAGTTGCAACCTTGCGTCCCTGAAGGTCATATACAGCACTGCTCTTCTGCTCTTGTACCACCTCATCGATGTTTGTGGCGTTTGTAGACTTGATGGGGTAGAATGGAGTCTCCTCTGTGAACTTGAACTTACCGTCGCTTGCCCAATCGAGTGAGAAACGCACAAAACGCATTGTGTATCCACCAAAGAGGCCGTTCTCCTCATAATACACGCCCAGCGTGCCATCGGGCAGTACAACCGCTGCGCTATAGGCCGAGCCTCTGGGGCAGATTGTCTTGGGAGTGCCGAATGTGGCACCCTCATCGGTTGAGAGCGCGATGCTGACATTCTGGCGTGAACCGCTATTGGGCAGTGTCTGCAATGCAACGTTCCAGGGGTTGCCCTCAAGTGTTGAACACCACACCATATACTCTCCGTCGCAAGCATTGCCCGAGATACCGCTGGTGAAGCGTGTCTGTGAGGGCAGGTGCCAAGTTGCACCGTCGTTGGATGTGTAGTTATAGTAGTTGTAGCCGCTTGAGCGCACGCTTATGGCAAGGTCGCCGTTGTTGCGTTCCAGGGTCTTGGGCTCGTCGGCACCACTTGTTCCGCTTGTTCCGCTCACATACCAGTTTGCTCCACCATCCTTGCTCATAAAGAAGTAGAAGTGCTGGCTGTTGTCGGCCTGACGGTTTACAAAGCTTGATACGAGTGTGCCATCGCGTTTCTGGAGCGCTGCACCCGAGCCCGAGAAACCGCTCTTCCAAGTGTTGGTGTTGGGATTGGGGCAATTTGCACCAAACAGGTCGTCGGTGTGGTCCACGGGAGCTTCCCAGGTGAGTCCTCCGTCGCGGCTTGTTATTGTTTTCCAACGTGGAGGCTCTGCTGCAGTTCCTGCAAAGAAACCGTGGCCGTATGTGCCGGCACTTGTCATTATGCCCACAATCTCGCCGTTATCCCTGTTTGTTACTATGGAGGCATCGCCGTGGCCATAGTCGCCACCGGTCTCGGCTGTTCCTGCAACAGTCAAGGGGTTGCTCCAGGTGCGTCCGTTGTCCTCGGAGTATTGTGCCACCAGGTAGCAGTGTGAGGGAAGGTCCGAATTGTGATTCTTGCGGTCATCGGTGAGGGTTACAAGGCGTTTGCCGTCCTTGGTAACGGTGATTGCCGGTATGCGATAGTAGAGAGAGCCTTTATCCATTGGCATAAGAACTGCACCCTCGGACAGGAATATTGTTACGTCGAATGAGGGATTGCCCTTGCTCTCGGCAATCTCCTTGCCGTCGATGGTGTAGCCTGTGATGTTCACGTCTACTTTGTTACCCTCTTTGGCATTGTCGGCAATGTCATAAGTAATCCACAGGTAGTGGTCGCCAGGCGACATATCCTTGGTACCGGTGATGGCAAATGTTCCGTCTGCATTGAGTGTTACGGGAGCACCGAATATTTCGCCGTTCTGCTCACGCCACTCCATTTTGTTCTCTGCGTCAATGAACAGCTCGCGCGAGTTTGTTGCAAAGTAGGCTTTTACATTTGTTACGTCGTTCTTGTCGGTACCCACAAATGCACCCTTTACGCCCTGGAACTGTACGTTACCTTCGAGGCCGCTGATGCGGATGGTTGAACGCACAATAGGCTGGTCAGTGTTGCCTATGCCGGTGCTTATTTTTCCCTGTTCCACCTTTGTTGTGCCCAGTTCGGCTGCAGCGTTTGTAACATCTACTTCATCAAAGCGCCACAATGATGCTCCGCCGGCTTCTGCACCCCAACGTACGATTTTCGCACCGTCTTGCTGTGCGTGAAGTTCGGTGCCGGTGTCCTTTATTATAAAGTAACCGTGTGCATCCTGTATGGTGTAGATGTGGTTGGGGGTATTGGTAATTCCAAAAGTGGTGGAGTTGCCTGTGCCTGCACCCGGTGTGCCAAAATACTCGCCTTTGTAGTTCTTGATTGCCAGTTTGCCGTCTTTCTCCCAGAAACTCCATATTCTATCGGCGCTGAAAAGTTTGTCTCCAAAGCGCATAATGCCGGCATCCTTGTCATAGTACATAACCTTGCCGTTGCAGTAGTCCTTGTTTGAGGCGCTGCTGGTGATGTAATACCAATGTTCGTTGCCTGTGGTGCTTATTGTGGGCTTCATTGGCTTGTCAGATTTCACCTTGACTCTGAAATTGGAGAGTACAACGCCGTTGCCGTTGTTGCCTGCCAGACGGAAACTAACGGAGCTTTGTTGCTGCGCCTTGGCACTGATTGTCTGCCCGGTGCCTGTTGTGGTGTACTCATCACCGTTGTCCATTGTGAGGGTAAGGGCAGTGTTGTGTCCGTTGTTTGTGAATGTGAAGTTGTATTCTGTTATTACGTAGCCCGCAGGAGGGGTAAGTGTGTAGGTGGCGTTTGCAGCGGTACCGGTCATCAGCTGAACATTGTCGCCGGCCCAGTTCATATTGTTGATGGTGCCGCAGCCAAACTGCAGTTGTGGCTCGGTGTTGCTCTTCCAAACATTGTTCCAATTTTGGTTAGCTGATGTGCCACGGTAGAGGCTTCCGTTTGCCTTGTCTACAATATAGTCAATAGTTGCCGGTTCCTCCACTATCTCCTGTGCCTCCAAAATCTTTATTTGGCATCCTTGGTCGTTGCGGTCATTGCCAAGTGTGGCGCTGTTGCTCCAGTTATAGAGCGCATAGCCCTGGCCGCTGCCGGTCTGGTTCAGCTGCACCTCGCCTGCTGTGATTATGAAATATCCCGGGGTGTTGGAGCTGCTTATGCTCCAGCCTTTTGCCGGCTTTGTGCCTGTTGTTTGGATTTGTGTGTTATATGATGCTACAGGGTTCAGGTATGAACTGTATTCGCGGTTTACAATGTCGAATGTGTTGTCCTCGCGCTTGATGAATTTCCACATTGAAACAGCCGATGCAGCTGTGTTCTCTTTGCCCGATACACCGGCCGCCGTTCCCGTTGCCGAGATATAGTATCCCGGGCTGCGCAGCGATGTAAACTGGTACCACGCATCGTTTCCATCGGTGCTTGCCTGTGGCAGTGTCTGTGCATTGTTGAGGATGCCGTTCAGTTTCTCAACAATGGCGTCTACCTCGGCCTTTGTCAGCTCATCTTTAACGAGAAGCGCATTAACGTTCTCAATCTCGGCATCAAAGGCTTTCATCTTCTCAACATCATACTGTCCCATAGCAGCTCCTCTGCCCACTGTTTGTCCCTTTGCAATCATTTGTGTAAGAGTGTTGCGCAGGCTTGCTTGTTCGTGGCGCTTTTCAGCCTCAGCTTCGCTAATCACGTTGTATGTATCCTCAGGAAAGTCCTTCATCAGTGCCTCCTTCATCTTGTTGGCCATAACCACATAACCTATGCCGCCCAAATAGTTGCTTGGGTAGAAGTATTTGGTGTTTGCCACATTGCCGTTGAGCAGTGGAGTGTGAGTGTCTATATATCTTATCTTGCTGCTCTCTGTAGCGAGTGATGCAAGGTAGTCGTTGAGTGATTTTGCACGCGATGTGGTGTTGGCGTTGTTTGTGGGTGTGAGGCCCATAAGGTAGATTATTGAAGAGGGTGATTTCTCTGCAATCTTATCAACAAGGGCCTTATAGTTGCTCTTTACAGTCTCAATATCGGTGTTTCCGTTGCAGTCGCCGGTGCCGGTGTAGATGAATATTGCCTTTGCATCATTCTTTTCCACGCCTGTGTTTGCGTATGTGGCATCAACAATCTTGCTTGTTGTTGCAATGTCGCCGCCATAGCCCCAGCCTGTGCCGCGGTTCTTCACGTTGCGGTTGCCAAGAAGCTCTTGCCACTCGCCATTCTTGATGAACTCGTCGCCGAACACCAGAATGTCGTTGTTGCTGATGGGCAACATACTAAAGTAGGTGCCGCGCATACCGTGTGCGCTGCCCAATCCGCCGTTCTGCTGCAACGACGATGTGTTGCTTGGATATACTGTGGAGACTGTGTACTCCTCGCCCTCCTGCAGGTATTGGCAGATGGTCTCGCACCAAACCTGGTAGGCTGCTGCTGTGAGGTGGAGATAGTCGTAGCTCCACACACCGCCTTGGGCAATGCCTGCGAGTTTGTCATAGAGGTCGATGTATGTGAGCCAGTCTGCATTCATTGTCTCTACATACTCTTTTACAATCTCATTTGTGTGCAGCCAGGTAGCCTCCACGCGGTTCGATGTGTTGTTCTTGAGAATGCTGTAGAGATAGACCTTTGTCTGTGGTGAACGTGCGTGGATGCGTTCCACGATGCTCTTTACGTATGCAAGTACCTGCTCGCTGCTGAAGTTGAGACCGCCCGATGTTGCGATGTCGTTTGTGCCAATCATCATAAACACCTTTTTGGGGCTGTTTTTCAGATAGGACTCCAAGTTGTCGCTCTGCTCGGTTGAGTAGGTTCCAGAGTTGCCGCGGTTCACAATCGGCAGGTAGTTGCCCTCGGATGTCTTGAATGTCTCGGGCCAGCAGTGCATATCGGTGATGCTGTTTCCAATGAAGATGATGCTTCCCTCTGCAGGCTCAAGCACCTTGAATGAGTCGAACCTGTGATTTCGGAAAGGCTCATCGGCCATTATTGCTGTCAGCGGTAGAAGGCAGCAAAGAAGCAATGTAAGTACTCTGAATTTCATAATCGATTAAATTTGGGTTAGTTGCTTAATAAATTTAAGTAAAAACAAAGATAGGAAGGATATCGTAATATTCTCCCTATCTTGTCTTAAAATTATTTAAAAATATTTCTTTTATAAAAAATATCTTGTTGATATTCAAAGATTACCAACCTACCTGCACTCCGTCTTCATAGAAGTGGCGGGCAAAATTCCAACCGAATACATTGTAGTAGCGGGCAAGTTCCTTGGCACGTCCAATGAACTCCTCTACGTCCTTCTTCTCCGGGGCCGGGTTGCTCCAACCAATCTCGGCAATGGCTGCCAAACGGGGAAGGGTCTTATATTGCAACTGCATAGGGGTTGTTACATATTCGGTCCACAGATTGGCCTGCACGCCAAGGATATATTTTTGCTCATTCTCGTTCAGTCCCTCATAGGGGTTGTACATATAGGCCTTGCGCAGCGGTATGTAGCTGCCGTTGCTGTCCAGTTCATCCTTGCGGTCGGTTGTCTGTCGATAGTCGAAATAGCAGTGGCTGTTGGGCGACATAATCACGTAGTTGCCCTTTTTTGCTGCTGCAATGCCGCCTTCGGAGCCACGCCACGACATTATTGTAGCATCTTCGCTCACTCCGCCTTCGAGAATTTCATCCCATCCGATGAGCTTGCGGCCCTTCTTTTTGAGAATCTCCTCAATGCGTGCATTGACGTATGACTGCAACTCTGCTTCATTCTTCAGGTTGTTGTCTTTTATGCGCTGCTGGCACAGCTCGCACTCCTTCCACTCGTCGCGTGGAGCCTCATCGCCACCAATGTGTATGTATTCTCCGGGGAAGAGTTTCATCACTTCGTTGAGCACATTCTTCCAGAATTTGAATGTTGTCTCCTTGCCTGCGCAAGCAATTTGATTAGAGACACCCCAATAGGACCAGGTCTTGTAGTTGCCCTCTTCGCCGCGGCAGCCAAGGTGGGGATATGCGCTGAGAGCTCCCAATGAGTGTCCGGGAATCTCAATCTCGGGTATTATGGTGATGAAACGCTCCTTGGCATAGCGCACAATTTCCTTGATATCTTTCTGTGTGTAATAACCGCCATAGGGGATACCGTCAAGGCCTTCGTTGTGTCCTGTTGTTGTCTGCTCGCGCAGGCTGCCAACCTTTGTGAGCAAGGGATATTTCTTTATCTCTATGCGCCAACCTTGGTCCTCGGTGAGGTGCCAGTGAAAACGGTTCATCTTGTGCATCGCAAGGATGTCGAGAACCTCCTTAATGGCATCAACGCTCCAAAAGTGGCGCGAACAGTCGAGCATAAAGCCACGATAGTGGAAGTGAGGCTCGTCTTTCACTGTCATTGTGGGAAGCGGCAGTGCGATTAGGTCTATTGGTGTCTCAAAAGCCTGCACCGGAACAATCTGTTTCAGTGTCTGCACGGCATAGAAGGCACCTGCACCGTCTTTTGATTTGATGATGATATTTTCAGGTTTGATATCAAGAATATATCCTTCGGCCTTGAGCGAGCCGTCGTATATAAAAATGATGTTGTTGTCGCCTTCTGATTTTGTGCTCTTCTTCAGCGTGGAGCCGAAAAGAGACTCTGCAAGCCTGTTTATCTCTTTTGCAGCGTCCTTGGCATAGTCGTTCTCTAGTTTGTAGATGATTTTTGTTGTCTTGCTAAACAAAAACTTGCTGTTTGAATTGATAAATTCAATAGCTGCGGGTTTTGGCAGAAGCCTGTTTACAATCTCTGTTTGTGCTGTTGCGGCAAGGGTTGTGATTGCCAATAAAAATGTCAGAAGTCTTTTAAACATAGTATTGCAGTGTAATTGTTCTTATTTTTCTGTTGCGAAGATACATAATACGTGGCAAATAGAAAAAAGATAACGTTCAAAAATGTTATTTTGTGTTTTATTTGTGCGGTAAGTGGATTTTTTTGTTTACATTCGCAAGTGATACGCCGTTGGCGGAACAGATTGAACTAACTTATTATAACTATGAGCGAGAAATATGTAATTGGAATTGACCTTGGCGGTACTAATACCGTAATTGGTCTTGTTGATGTAAATGGCAACATTCTGGCAAAGGATGACTCAATCAAAACCCAGGCTCACCCCGACCTTGAGGAGTATACCGACTCAATAGCTGCCGTAATAAAGAAACTGGCTGTGCAGTGTGGCTGCGAGGGCAAGCTCGAAGGTGTTGGCATCGGTGCGCCAATGGCCAACTACTACACCGGCGAAATTGTCAATGCGGCAAACCTTCCTTGGAAGGGTATTGTTCCGCTGGGCAAGCTCATTGAGCAGAAGAGCGGTCTGCCCACAAAGGTTACCAATGATGCCAATGCTGCTGCCATTGGTGAAATGAAGTATGGCGTGGCCCGTGGTATGAGAGATTTTGTCTACATCACATTGGGTACAGGTGTAGGTAGCGGTATCGTTGCCAATGGACAGCTCATCTATGGCCACGACGGCTTTGCCGGTGAGCTTGGACACACAACATCTCCCGTTCTCGAAGGACGTCAGTGTGGCTGCGGTCGCAAGGATTGCCTCGAGACCTACACATCGGCAACCGGAATTGTGCGCACTGCAAAGAAGTGGCTTGCCGAGCGTGATGAGCCCAGCTCACTGCGCGAAATTCCTGTTGAGACACTCACATCAAAGATGCTCTATGATGCTGCAATTGCGGGTGATAAGCTTGCTAATGAGATATTTGACTTCACAGGAAAGGTGCTTGGAGACTCTTTCTGCAACTTTATCGCCTTCTCGGCTCCCGAGGCTATCATTCTCTTTGGCGGTCTTGCCAACGCAGGCGAGTTGTTGCTCGAGCCTATACGTAAACAGATGAACGAGAATGTTGTATTCTTGTGGAAGGATAAGGTGAAAGTTCTCAAGTCATCGCTCCCGGGTGCCGACGCTGCAGTTCTTGGTGCTTCGGCCCTTGGTTGGAACGATTGATAACAACTCTTTTCCTGAGTATTTGCTATGCAACGAGGGGCAGCTCTGCCCCTCGTTGCTTTTTTTGTGCGTGCAAAAAAATGATATAGAGAACTAATTTTGTTTAATATTCAGTTTTATTTCAACATTTATTCTTATCTTCGCAATAGATGCTACGGCTGCAAATTCGTGGCTATGGAATGTATATAAAACAAAACTGCTATGAATAACTTTTTGAATAACACAAGGAAGCTGCTTGGGCTGTCATTGACAGGTGCTGCGGCTCTTCCGCTGCTGACTGCGTGTGGCGAGGTTGAGAAGCCCGAAAAGCCTATGAACATCCTGTTCATTATGTGCGATGACCACTCCTACCAAACAATCAGTGCCTATGATACAACATTCATTCGCACACCCAATATAGACCGCATTGCCGCCGACGGTTTGCGTTTCACCAACAGCTTTGTGGCGAACTCTATAAGCGGTCCTTCACGTGCCTGTATGCTCACAGGAAAGCATAGCTACACCAATGGCTTCACCGATAACAGCTCATCCTTTGACGGCTCTCAGCAAACATTCCCTAAATTGTTGCAGAAGCAGGGCTATGAAACGGCTGTGATAGGAAAGTGGCATCTGACATCGGAGCCCACAGGCTTCAATCATTGGGATATCCTCATTGGTCAGGGCGACTACTACAATCCCACCTTCATATGCAACGGCGAGAAGGTGCAGCGCCTGGGTTATGCCACCAACGTAACAACCGACCTTGCGCTCGACTGGCTTGAGAATGGTCGCGATGCAAACAAGCCCTTCTGTCTGTTGCTGCACCACAAAGCACCGCATCGCACCTGGATGCCCGATACTTGCGACCTTGAGCTCTTTGCCGACAGCAAGTTCCCCTTGCCCGAGACTTTCTATGATAATTATGAGGGTCGTCTGGCTGCCGGGGAGCAAAAGATGTCCATTGCAAAGGATATGGATATTGTCTATGACTTGAAGATGGCCGACAAGGATAGCACAATACACAGCCGTCCCGACCTTGAAGCGTGGGGGCGCCGCATATATAATAATATGAATACGGAGCAGAAGAGGGCTTGGGATGCACACTATGATGTGGTTATTGAGAAGTTCAAGAAGGCCGGTCTTTCGGGCAAGGAACTCGACGCTTGGAAGTATCAGCAATATATGCGCGACTATCTGCGTGTAATCACATCGGTAGACCGCAATGTGGGCCGCGTTCTTGACTATCTCCAGGAGAATGAGCTGATGGAGAACACCCTCATTGTCTACACTTCGGACCAGGGATTCTATATGGGTGAGCACGGCTGGTTTGACAAACGCTGGATGTATGAGGAGTCTTTCCGCACACCTCTTCTCGTGCGTCTGCCGGGCGGTGTCAAGGGCGAGTCTCTTGAGATGGTGCAGAATATTGACTACGCTGCAACATTCCTTGATGTAGCCGGTGTTGAGGTGCCCTCGGATATTCACGGTTGCTCTTTCCTTCCTGTGCTCAAGGGCGAGGAGTGGAAGCCCAATCGCGACGGCGTCTACTACCACTATTATGAGTATCCCGATGAGCACGCTGTAAAGCGTCATCTTGGTGTGCGCACCGAGCGCTACAAGCTAATCCATTTCTATGACGATGGCGTGTGGGAGCTCTATGATATTGAGAACGATAGGAATGAGCTGAATAATATCTATGGCCGTCCCGGCACAGAGGATATCGTTGCACAGCTCAAGGAGAAGCTCGTTAAGTTGCAGAAGCAGTATGGCGAGGAAACTTTTATAGCAAGTGAAAAGTAACAAGAAGAACAATCTGCATATTGCCGATGTTGCCAAAATGAGGCGGGCACCGGCGTTCGGGACAATGGTAAAGCCCATTGGCTCGGCTTGCAATCTCGATTGCAACTACTGCTACTATCGCGACAAAAGTGAAATATACAGCGGTGCAATGCCGCGTATGAGTGATGAGCTGCTCGAGGTCTACATACGACAATACATTCAGGGCGCGTCGCAAGAACAGATTAGTTTCTGCTGGCACGGCGGTGAACCGCTTATGGCAGGCTTGCCCTTCTTCCGCAAGGCTATGGCGTTGCAGGAAAAATATGCCGGTGGTAAACAGATAGAGAATACCCTGCAGACAAACGGTATACTGCTCAATGAAGAGTGGTGCAGTTTTTTCAAGGATAACAATTTCCTTGTGGGGCTCTCTCTCGATGGCCCCGAGGATATACACGATGCCTTTCGCCGCGACTGCGGCGGGGCACCCACATTTGCCCGTGTGATGAGGGGGCTGGAGCTTATGCAACGCATTGGCGTCGATTTCAACATCCTCTCTACAGTGAACTCGCGCAGCGAGGGGCGTGGAACCGAGGTCTATCGTTTCTTGCGCTCTTTGAATCCTTTTATGCAGTTCCTGCCTGTGGTGGAGTATGTGAGGGAGCGCCCGGGAAAGCGGCCGTTAATTGTGTCGCCCGATGAGGAGGATGCCGTTGAGGCACCTTGGTCAGTGTCGGCAAAGGGATATGGCCGGTTTATGTGCGATGTCTTTGACGAGTGGCTGAAGTTTGATGTGGGGCGTTGCTTTGTGCAACTTTTTGATGTTACGCTTGCCAACTGGTGCGGCGTTCAGCCTCCGCTGTGTGCCTTTGGCGAGGTGTGTGGCGATGGTCTTGTGGTGGAGCACAATGGCGATGTCTATTCGTGCGACCATTTTGTCTATCCCGAGTATCGCCTTGGAAACATTTGCGAGAAAGAATTGGTTGATATGTACAATAGCAGCGAGCAGCAGACATTCGGGCGTGATAAACGTGATGCGTTGCCAATGGAGTGCAAGCGTTGTAACTACTATTTCCTCTGCCACGGCGAGTGCCCCAAGCATCGTTTTGCCTATGCAAAGAATGGTGAGCCCTATATGAACGTGCTATGCGATGGTTATAAGATGTTCTTCCGCCACACTGACCCTCATATGCGCTATATGAAGATGCTCATTGAAAAGGGGCTCCCGGCATCGGAAATAATGAACAGGAAATAATAAAACAGCACGCGCAAGTGTGCTGATGAACGGAAACGACTATTTGACTATACTTATATATTTTTGAACAACTAACCGAAAAATAATTATGAATCCCAAATTTGTTTTGCCGAAGATTGGCGAGCTGCCCATCACGGCATCTATTGAAAGCATTTGTAAATTTGAGAAAGTGCCCACAAGAATTACCTCTACCGAGCGCGAGGGTGTGATGATTGCAGCCGATATTGTGGTTGAGGCTATAAAGTCTCACAGTGGTAATCGTCTATTCTCTTTGGGTCTCTCTACCGGCCGCACACCGCTTGGCCTTTATGCCGAGTTGGTAAAACGCTACAATGCGGGCCAAGTGAGTTTTGCCAATGTGGAGGTCTATAGCCTCGATGAGTTCTATCCAATGGTGTCATCATCGCCCCAAAGCCGCAACCATCGAGTTACCGAGGACTTCCTCAAGTTTATAGACATTAAGCCCGAAAACGTACATTTCCCCGATGGAAGCGTGCCTCGTGAGAAGGTGAACGACTACTGTCGCCAATATGAGAGAATGGTTGCCGGTCGCATAGACCTTATGATTATGGGCGTGGGCGAGCTTGGCCAGATTGGTTTCAATGAGCCCGGCAGTTATGCACACTCTACAACACGTCTTGTGCAGTTGAGCTACAATTCGCGCAAGAATCAGGATAAGTTCTTCTCTAACCCCAACGAGGTGCCCAAAATGGCTATCACAATGGGTCTTGAGACTATAATGAGCGCAAAGAAGATTGTTCTTATGATGTGGGGCGAGGATAAGGCTGCCATAGCACACGACCTCATAGAAGGAGAGGTGAACGATGAGTTCCCCGCAACATATCTACAGGAGCACGATGATGTGCAGGTTATCATTGATGAGGCTGCTGCACAGGAACTGACCCGTGTCAAGGAGCCTTGGCTCATAGCTCCCCCCCAGGAGTGGAGCGAGAAACTTGTGCGCAAGGCAGTAATATGGCTGTGCCAGGTTGTTGATAAGCCCATCCTCAAGCTCACACACCAGGATTATATCAAGAATTCGCTTTCCGACCTTCTTGAGCGTGTCGATACCTATGACAAGATAAATATCCGTGTGTTCAACGAGATACAGCATATCATTTCGGGTTGGCCCGGCGGCAAGCCCAATGCAGATGACTCTACCCGTCCTGTGCTCTCTTCACCGTTCCCCAAGCGCGTGATTATCTTCTCGCCACACCCCGATGACGATGTCATTTCAATGGGTGGAACATTCAACAGGCTCATAGAACAGGGACACGATGTGCACGTTGCATATCAGACATCGGGCAATGTCGCTGTCTATGATGACGTGGTGCTGCAGAACATTGATACAGCAAAGGAGATGGGCTTTGGTGATGCTTTTGATGAGATACGCGATATCATTGCCAACAAGAAGGTTGGTGAGCCCGAGCCGCGCAAGTTGCTCGACCTTAAGGGCGCCATTCGCCGTGCCGAGGCACGTGCTGCCTGTCGTTCAATAGGTCTCAACGACCGCACAAATGCCCACTTCCTTAATCTGCCTTTCTATGAGACCGGCGGCATTAAGAAAGGCAGCTTGAGCGACGATGACATTGAGATTGTAAAGAAACTGATGCGCGAGGTGCGTCCTCATCAGATATATGCAGCCGGCGACCTCACAGACCCTCACGGCACGCACCGTGTATGTATTGAGGCCGTGTTGCGTGCTTTTGAGGAGGTTAAGGAGGATGATTGGGCCAAAGAGTGCCACATCTGGCTCTATCGCGGTGCTTGGCAAGAGTGGGATTTGGCAGTTGCCGATATGGCAGTGCCGCTAAGCCCCGAGGAGCTCATCCGCAAGCGCCACGCCATTTTCCGCCACCTTTCACAGAAGGACATTGTTCCTTTCCCCGGAGAAGATGCCCGCGAATTCTGGCAACGTGCCGAGGAGCGCACACAGGGTACTGCAGCGCTGTTCAACAAGATTGGTCTTCCCGAGTATCAGGCAATAGAACTCTTTGCAAAGCTGCTCTAAGAAGAGGTGCTTATATATAACAAAAGCGGCGAGCTATCGGCTCGCCGCTTTTGTTATATATAATGTGATAAATGCCGGTGAAGAGTGGCTTCCGCTGCTCCTTGCAGTAATAGGCATAAAAAACAGCCTCAACACAAGGTCAAGGCTGTTTGATATCAAGCAACTGCTTTATTCCTCCTCGTCATCTATAACTCCACTGTAGGCAAGTTCTCCTTCCACAATGAAGAACAGCTCCTCGGGGTCAAACTCGCCAATGCCGTTTTTCTTGGCCTCCTTGGCGATGTAGTTGGCTATTTCGTTGATGTCGATATCTATATACTCGTCATCGCTGTCAAGGATACGGCTCTTTTCATAATAGTCGTAGATGGTGTCGAGGAAGTAGTAGAACTCGTCATCGCTGAACTTCTCCTTTAAATCCTGGGGCAGGCGTTCGCGTATGTACGCTATGGTATTCTCATCATCGAGATCTTCAATATCAAATCCGTCGTTGTTCATAGTGCCAATGTTTTAGAGAAGTGCATCGAATTTTGCCTTAACGTCGCCCTTAGACTTTGAGCCAACGAATTTGTCTACCACCTTACCGTCTTTGATGAAGATGACTGTGGGTACGTTGCGGATGCCATACTCTGCTGTCAGGTCATCGGCCTCCTCAATATCGCACTTGCCCACTGCAATGCGTCCCTCATACTCCTGAGAGAGTTCGTCAATGATGGGAGCAAGCTGCTTGCAAGGACCACACCAGGCTGCGCTAAAATCCAATACTATTGGCAATTCGGTTGCCATAAATTCCTTCGCGTTGTCATTTGTTACATTTACTGCCATAATCTTAGCTTTTTTAATGTTAGTTCAATTTATATTCAATTGTTTCAGTCTCCTTAATATAATTGATAAGCTCGGGCAACACCTCTATGTCGTGGCTCTTTGATGAGAGCTCAAGGGTGAACTCCTGTTCAAAATCCTTAATCTTGAAGATTAGTTTGCTCTTTCCCGGGTGCTTCTCGGCATAGTCGATGATGGTGGAGTATATCTCATCGGTGAGCGACATCACGTCGAACGATAATGTGATACTCTTCACAAGACCATCCTTTATCTCCGGCATCAGCTCAATGCTGTTTATGTTGAAGTCGAATTTTGTCTCATCCCAACGGCGCGGCTGGCAACTACCCTTAATATATAGGAAGTTGCCCGGGATGAAGTAGCTCTGCTTCTTTATCCACTCCTCTCCAAGGAGGAATATCTCTGCTGTTCCCGAATAGTCCTCTATCTTTGCAACGCCATAGGGGCTGCCTTTCTTTGTGAAGCCTGTACGTGGCGGGTCGCTCACAACACCGCCAAGCGTTATTTTGCGGCCGGCAAGGGCCTGCATATTGTCCATTTCGGCAGCCTTTGTATTGCAGAACTCGTTTAGGATGAGCGCATAATCATCAAGTGGATGTGCCGACAGGTAGATGCCCACCAGTTCACGCTCACGGTTCAGACGCTCAAGGGTGCTCCAGTTGCCTCCTGCGGGAACTTCGGGCCTTGGTATCTCGGCCATCTCTGTGTCGCCGAAGAGGGTGTTGGTGGCGTTGGCCTTGTCGTTCTGATAGAGGTTGCCATATCTTACAAGTGCCTCAAGGAACTGGTCGCCCTTACTGTTGGTGTTCATATACTGCTCTCGTGTTATGCCGTCCGACAACTCGTCAAAGGCGCCTGCCAATGCGAGGCACTCAAGGTTCTTGCGGTTGCAGGCTGTGAGGTTTACGCGCTCCACAAGGTCGAACACGCTCTTGAAAGGCCCGTTTGCTTCGCGCTCATCTATTATACACTGCACGGCAGCCTCTCCAACGCCTTTTATGGCGCAAAGACCGAAACGAATGTCGCCCTTCTTATTGACGCTGAACTTGCGGCGCGACTCGTTGATGTCGGGGCCAAGCACGTTGATGCCCATATTTTTGCACTCCTGCATCAGCTTGGTGATTTCGGTTATCTTGTCAAGGTTTCGGCTCATTGCACCGGCCATATATTGAGAGGGGTAGTTGGCCTTCAGGTATGCTGTCTGATAGGCTACCCAAGAGTAGCAGGTTGCGTGCGACTTGTTGAAGGCGTATGATGCAAATTTCTCCCAGTCGGCCCAAATCTTCTCCAGGGTCTTTTCATTGTGTCCGTTATTCTTTCCGCCGTTGATGAATTTTGGCTTCAGCTCATCCAGCTTTGCTTTCAGCTTTTTACCCATTGCCTTGCGCAGTGTGTCGCTCTCGCCGCGTGTAAAGTCGGCAAGCAGGCGCGAGAGAAGCATCACCTGCTCCTGGTACACAGTGATTCCGTATGTATCCTTGAGGTATTTCTCCATACAAGGAATGTCATATTGCACCAATGATGGGTCGTGCTTGCGCTTGATGAAGTCGGGGATATAATCCATAGGGCCCGGGCGATAGAGGGCATTCATTGCAATGAGGTCCTCGAATGTGCTGGGTTGCAGCTCGCGCAGGTATTTTTGCATACCGGGCGACTCGAACTGGAATGTACCTATGGTATTTCCGTTGCAATAGAGCTCGTATGTCTTGGGGTCGTCAATGGGTATAGTGTCAATATCTACCTCAATCTTCAAGCTTTGTCGTATATTCTCAATGGCTTCTTTTATAATGGAGAGGGTCTTCAGGCCCAAGAAGTCCATCTTTATGAGGCCGGTCTCCTCGATGACGCTTCCTTCATATTGTGTAACAAGCATCTTTTCGCCGGTCTCTTTGTCCTCGGCAATGCTTATGGGAACGTGGTCTGTGATATCGTCGCGGCAGATGATGGTTCCGCAGGCGTGCACACCGGTGTTGCGCACGTTGCCCTCGAGCATCTTGGCATATTTTATGGTGTCGCGCAGCAGTGGGTCGGGCGAAGCCTCGGCCTCGCGCAGCTCCGGCACTGCCTCTATCGCGTTGGGAAGGTTCATCTTCTTGCCGTCGGGCAGACGGTCCGGGATGGCCTTGCACAGCTTGTTGGATATGTCAAGCGGCAGTTTTTGCACACGTGCAACATCCTTTATGGCAAGCTTGGTTGCCATAGTGCCATAGGTGATGATGTGTGCAACCTTCTCCTGTCCATACTTCTCTGTAACCCAGTTGAGCACGCGGCCGCGTCCGTCATCATCGAAGTCCACATCAATATCGGGCAGTGAGATGCGGTCGGGGTTAAGGAAACGCTCAAACAGCAAGTCATATTTTATGGGGTCTACGCGAGTAATACCCAAGGTATATGCCACCACGCTGCCTGCTGCCGAACCGCGGCCGGGGCCAACGGAAACGCCCAACTCCTCGCGGGCAGCCCTTATGAAGTCTTGCACAATGAGGAAGTAGCCCGGGAAACCCATAGTTTTCATAATGTGCAGCTCAAAGTCAATGCGGTCTGTGAGCTCTTGTGAGAAGGGCTCCGGGTAGCACTTCTTTGCACCGTCATAGGCCAATTTGCGCAGATAGTCGCCCTCGAGCTTTATGCGGTAGAGCTTGTCATATCCTCCAAGCTTTTTTATCTTCTTTTCGGCATCCTCTTGCGAGAGCACCACGTTGCCCTTTTCATCGCGGGTGAACTCATCGAACAGCTGCTGATGGGTGATGGTCCGGCGGTACCCCTCTTCGGTGCCAAACTCCTCGGGAATGGCGAAGTTGGGCATAATGGGAGCGTTGTCTATGGTGTAGAATTCTACTTTGTCGCAAATCTCAACGGTGTTGGTCATTGCTTCGGGTATGTCGCCGAACATTTCAGCCATCTCGGCCTTTGTCTTCATCCACTCCTGCTTGGAGTAGAGCATTCGTGTGGGATCGTCAAGGTCGCGGCCCGTGCTAAGGCATATAAGGCGGTCGTGCGCTTCGGCATTCTCCTCATCAACAAAGTGCACATCGTTTGAGCAGATGAGCTTTACACCGCATTTCTTGCTCAGTTCAATGATGTGTTTATTAACCTCCACCTGCAAGGGGTACACCTCGTGGTTGGCGCGCTCCACTGTAGCTTTGTGAAGTTGCAGCTCAAGATAGTAGTCATCGCCAAACAACTGCTTGAACCACATAACAACCTCTTCGGCCTTCTCAATGTTACCGCTTTTTATGAGCTGTGGCACCTCTCCTCCAAGGCAGGCCGAACAGCATATTATGCCTTCGTGGTATTTCTCAATCTCGGCTTTGTCGGTGCGCGGGTTGTAGTAGTAGCCTTCGCTCCACGCCTTGGACACTATTTTCACAAGGTTGTGATAGCCTTGCTTGTTCTTGGCAAGCAGAATTAGGTGGTGTCCGCGCATATCCTCCTTCAACTCCTTGTTGAACAGACGTCTCTCGGCAACGTACACCTCGCAGCCTATGATGGGCTTGAACTTCTCCTCACCTTTCTTCTCCCTCTCCTTGTTTACCTTGTTTACATAGTTGAAGAACTCCTTCACGCCCATCATATTTCCGTGGTCGGTGAGCGCTATTCCTTTCATATTGTCGGCAATAGCCTTGTTCACCAGACGTGCTATGGCAGCCTGGCCGTCGAGAATCGAGTATTGCGAGTGTACGTGCAGATGTACAAAGTCGTGCATAGGAGTGTACTTTTTATCTTGTAAATTATGTGTGTGCCGGGCATTGAACAGCTTGCGGCCTTTGTGGTTGTTAAAGATAGCACCTTTTGTTTACATAAACTTGTTGTTTGAGTAAAAAGTTATTAACATTAACGTTGTTTTATATTTGAACTCTCTAAAGCGTGAACATATATTGACGATTGACTCTATTTTTGCTTTTTTTATTTGTTTTTATTATTTTTATTCCTACATTTGTGAAATGTTATCGCAATCACGATTATGAAAAAGTTTAAAAGAATAAGAAAACTTAAAGATTATAGAATTCACAGAGAAGGTACCGAGATACTTCTGTTGGGACTTCTTGTGTTGGGTCTTGCAGGTTTTCTTCTGTGGTACTATTTGCCCCAATGCTTTGTGCTGAATACAGTGCTCACTGGCGGTTTGGTGATTTTGTATCTGTTGATGGTCAATTTCTTCCGAAGCCCAAAGCGCATCTTCCCGGGTGATGTAGAGAATGTCATTGTGGCACCTGCCGACGGTAAAGTGGTGGTGATAGAGAAGGTCTATGAGCCCGACCATTTTAAAGATGAGCGTTTACAGGTTTCAATCTTTATGAGCCCAATGAACGTGCACGCCAATTGGTATCCTGTAGATGGCGTTGTTAAGCGTTCCGAGCATCAGAGTGGCAAGTATCATCGTGCCTGGCTGCCCAAGGCAAGTACCGAGAATGAGCGCTCTCTTGTGGTGATAGAGACCGAGGGTGGTCGTGAAATTCTTGTACGCCAAATTGCAGGAGCTATGGCACGCCGCATTGTTACATATGCCAAGGCCGGTGATGAGTGTTTTATCGACCAGCATATGGGTTTCATAAAATTTGGTTCTCGTGTAGACCTCTATCTGCCGCTTGATGTCGATCTCAAGATTGAGCTTAACCAAAAGACTGTGGGTAACGAGACTGTAATTGCAACATTCAAATAAAAACAGATAATATGTCCATCAAGAAACATATTCCCAATGCAATAACTTGCTGCAACCTCTTTTCGGGTTGCGTGGCTTGTTCAATGGCCTATTCGGGCAATTTTAAACTGGCAATGCTGTTCATTGTTATTGGTGCCGTATTCGACTTCTTTGATGGAATGGTGGCGCGTTTGTTACACGTCTCCTCCCCTTTGGGTGTGCAGATGGATTCGCTTGCTGATGATATTACATTCGGTCTTGCTCCTGCAACAATAGTTTTTGTCTATATGAAGGAGGTGCTCTACTATCCTTCCTATCTTGGAGTTTTGAGCCAGTGCCTGCCCTATGCGGCTTTTCTCATTGCTGTGTTCTCGGCTTGCCGCCTTGCCAAGTTCAATATTGACAAGCGACAAACAACAACATTCATTGGATTGCCAACTCCTGCCAATGCACTGTTTTGGTCATCGCTGATAACCGGTGGTGCCGAGTGGATATACAACCTCAATGCCGGTTGGTTCTTCCTGTTGGCGTTGATAGTGATTTTCTCACTTTTCCTGGTTTCGGAGATACCAATGTTCTCAATGAAATTCAAGAGCCTGGAGTGGAAAAGCAACAAGACAAGATATATATTCTTGCTTGTTTCCCTGCCAATGTTTGCGCTTGGATATCTTGCTCCTGTGGCAATAATTTCGTGGTATCTTATCCTTTCAATAGCGCAGTCGTTCAAAACTGCAAAGGCATAAGAACAGGACCGAACCAACACTCTTCTCTGAATGTTTATGGTTTAGACTTGAGCAGGCGCGTGTGTGCCTGCTTGTGTAATTTAAAAAAGGATTTATTATGAGTTTCATTTTTATATTGTTCGTTTTAGCACTGCTTTTCATTCTTTTTATTCCTACGCTCATTGTCTCATTCATTGCGAGAATAGCGGCATTGTTTGGCTTTGGAAGGAGAAACGGAGCACAGCAACAGAGTGGTCCTTCCTCTTCGGAAGAGGCACGTGGTGGTTTTGGCAGTGCAAGATGGGGGAAAAACAAAAAGAAGAAAAAAATCTTCCCAAAGGATGAAGGCGAGTATGTCGATTTTGAGGAGATAAAGTGATTATATAAACACAAAAGGTGCCAAGTGGCACCTTTTGTGTTTATAATCACCTGCAAACTATAGGGGAGGTGTTAAAAGTCTTCACTTCGGCTCACCGTTATATTTTACTGTACACCTCAACCTTAATTGTTCACTTGTATTTTTAGTCAAGTCTTTCTTTTCTGTTCTTTCATCGCCTGAAAGAACCAAAGTGCCCGGCACACGGGCCCTCGAGTCGCTCGCTCCTCTGCTCACGCTGTTGCAGAACAACATCCCTCGTTCCTCCCTCGCTTGCCGCTGCAAGCCTTTCTGCCGTGTG
>JAZONR010000024.1:0-10942 GCA_045654645.1 Bacteroidaceae bacterium | reverse complement strand
CTGCTCGGCATAGAATGCAAGCACTCTCTGCTCTCGCGTGCTGCGTCGGTTAATCCGCAATGCGTGGTTTTTCCTCCTTGCTGCTCGGCATAGAATGCAAGCACTCTCTACTCTCGCGTGCTGCGTCGGTTAATCCGCAATGCCTGGTTTTTCCTCCTTGCTGCTCGGCATAGAATGCAAGCACTCTCTGCTCTCGCGTGCTGCGTCGGTTGCGCTTTTTGGGGCTAAACAGCTCTTTTTATTCAACATCTAACAAACGAGGGTGCCCCAAAAGTATTAAGGGGCACCCTCGCAGAGGTTTGCTTGTTGTATTTTTATTTATCTTCCGCTTCGGGAGTGTGCAGTATGAGGGTTGTGGCACCCAGGGTGATGATGGCACCATCCTCAATGAGCAGTCTTTCGCGATTGCCCAATATGCGGTTCATCACAAATGTGCCGGTTACGCTTTGGTTGTCGCGTATTGTGTAGAGAAGGTTTCCCGAATAATCGCGCTTCACGTTTATGATACAGTGGCGGCGGTCCATACTGGGATCGCTTGTCTCAATGGGATGAGAAATGACTGTGCCTTTATTGTAGCGTCCGAACATATTGTCGCCCTCGCAAAGTGGGATTATCTGTTTGTAGCAAAAGGTGTTCTCTATTACTACAATGTGGCCGAAATCCTCGGTTACAATTTCATCCTCGTTCTCGCCAATGCGTATTGTGAAACTTTTGCGGCAGTGCTCACACTCAAAGACCAGCGACTGGCCTTCACTGTATGATGATGCGTCAAAGTCAATGGCGTGGTCGCACTTAGGACATATTATTTTGCTCATAAAAGGAGTTCTCTTTATCAGTGAATGTAAATCCAGGCATCGGGGAATGTTGCCTTGATGCGCTCCAATGCAGCTGTTGCATCATCGCCGTTATCGTAGTTCTCTATTGATATGCGGAAACGGCCATTGCCTTCAACAACAGTGTAGTCTGCCTTCATTTTTCTTGAAAGTTCGCTTATCGCAAGCTCGGCCTTTTGGGGATTGGGTGTGCTTGCAACAATGATTGAATGTTGAGGTTGTGTCGCTTCAACAATCTCTTCTTCGGCGCACTCGGTAACAGCGGGTGTTTCTGCAACAATGGTATTGTCGATTAATGTAGAGGGCTCTTTGATGAGCGTTGTCTCTCCCACAGTGGTAATGGTTGCAGTTGCGGTTTCTGCTACGGGAGCAATCTCACACTCCTCTACCGAAGGCTGCAATGCCTTTATGTTATCTGCAACAATTGAGCTTGTGGCTTTTGTCGATGGCGTGAAGGCTAGAAATGATGCCTGTATGTTGTTGTCGTAGACACTGTTGCCGATGGGGGCAATGACAAACAGGGCTATGATGATGGCGGCAGCAATGGAGACATATTTGCTGATGCTGCTGCGCTTGATTACGATATCTCTCTTCTCGAGTTCGCTCAAACGGCTTATTGCCAATGGCTGGAAACCGAAACTGTATGGGTCATCGATGCCGTTTTCATTTGGATCAAAGGTTATACTCCCCTCAATATCCATTGAGAATGTACCGAGTTCGCCAAAACGCACCACACCATTGGATGAGAGTGTTGAACGCAAACGGTCAATATCATTGGTCATCTCAACACCGGCTTCGTCATAGGAGAGAGAAGTGTTGTTCATATATTCTGACTGCAACAAAGCGTCATCAACAGTAACCTGTGGGTTGAAAGCCAATGTTCTCATTGGAGGCATAAAGATGCCATCGGCGGCATTGTAGCGCGCAGGAACTCTGTGCGCAAGGAATGCACCTATTCCCGGTATAATCACACAATTGTGGTGTGCCAGGAGCCTTGTTATGTTGTTGATTATTTTTTCCACGAAGCAAATTTAGTAAAAAAAGTGTGCTATGGCAACATCTTTCAGGAAAAAATGTTTGCGTGCAGAAGAGCGGGCCGAAAAATGGCCCACAGACTCTCTGTTCTCAGTAGTTGAAATTGAAGAACGATATCATTGGAATTGCTATGAATGTTGCATACATCACAAGCAGAAAAAGGTATACATCGGAGACAAGGTAGCCCGATTTTGTATATTGGCTCGATATCCAGTCACGATGTGCATTGTGTTTCTGTTTGCGTGAAACATATTTATATAGCTTGTACATTCCCCATCCAACGGTTACTCCAATGAAAGTGCCTGCAAGTATGTCTCCCGGATAGTGAACACCAAGATAGATGCGGGTATAGGCATTGAATGCAGCCCACAGGATGAGTGATATTGTGAGGACCTTGTGTCTTATGAGCAGCAGCACGAAGGTGGCAATGCCAAATGAATTGGCGGCGTGGCTTGATGTGAAACCATAGTCCTTGCCGCGTATGCCATCGACCACATCAACTGCATACATCAACATCGGGTCGCGCGTGGGACGCCAACGTGCAAACAGCGGCTTACAGATGCTCGATGATATGAGGTCTGTCAGTGATACCACAGCTACAATGAACAGCAGGAGCAGAAAGAAATCTTTTACACGGTTGTTCTTAACAAGTATGTATATTAGTGCAAGCACCAATGGTGCCCATATTGCCATTGAGGTGTATACCTTCATACAGCCGTCCCAAAAGATTGAGTCGCTGCCATTTAGTGTTAGAAGAAGGTATTTGTCTATGTCAATTATTGTGTTTGTGTTCATTGTAACTGTTGTGTGTGCGTCTTATATCTTTTCCAGAGACTTGGATTTTACCCAACCAACTACCCTATTGCCATTGTTGGCTTCAATCCTAGTCCACTCCATCAGGCTGCTGTCGATGATTTTCACTTTAAGTCCTTCGTGTATCTTGGTGAGCTCTGTACCCGAGTTGTCGGGTGAACTCTTCACCACCACCATCTCATCGAGAATAACAGCTTCGCTCTTGTCCTGACACTTTACATAGAGACTATGGGCTGATATATTAGCTATAAATGTTATGAAAATGAACACTATGGCTAATGTTAAAGATGTTCTGCGCAGGTTGGTCCTGAAGAAGTAGATGAAGAGCGCAACAAGCATAAGCAGAAACGAGACAATGCCGATGATGGCCCAGGCATCTATAGTGAGGATGCCTGTAAAGGCATTTCCCCAGCTTTTATAGAAGGGTATTTCATCAACCGGAACCTTATCAATTATTGTGCTTTGCACAAATTTAAGGTTCTCCTTTGTGTCGTCATCATTGGGGTTTACTCTCAATGCACGTTCATAGTTGAGAATGGCTTTGCCTGCTTCGTTGTTGCGAAAGTAGGCATTGCCCAGGTTGTAGTACAAGGACAAGGATGGGTTGTTGTTGCCAATAAGTGTTTCATAGATTTCAATGGCATCGGCATAGCGGCCTTCTGAATAGGCTTTGTCGCCGGCGTCCTTGGTTATGTTTCCCTGCGCCATAATGGTGAGGGAACTTAGAATAAGTGCTATTGTATATATTACTCTTTTCATATTGTGGAGTCTGTTATCTCTTTATTGAATTTTCCATTTTGCTAATGAGGTCAATTGCCTTGTTGTAGAGTTGGTCCATCATTGTGCCGGCATCGCCCGGTGCATAGCGTGCAAACTCACATTCATTGAGAAGGTTGTTTAGCTCTGATATAGCTACACTCTCTATCCCTTTGGCCGATAGTTCGCTGGCGATATTATCCTTTGAAAGGCGTGAAAGCGGAATGCTGAGCTTATCACTCATATAACCCCACACTGCTTTCAAAAGTTCATCATAGAATTCATTGCTCTTGTTGTTGCGCATCAGCTGCTTTGCGTTCTTTAGGCGGCGCACTGCCACTGAATTGGCCTTTTTGGTCTTTACACGCATCACATTGGCGTTGTCGGCAATGCGTTTGCGCCATATTAGCACGCACAGCAGGAAGATTGCAAACGGAACAATATAATAGAGCTCGTATAGGGGGCTGCTGTAGAGACTGCCGGTGCTCTCGTTGTCGTTGTCGCCAAGTTTTATGTGGCGTATGTCATTGGCAAGTATTTTGCCCTCTTCCTTTACTACATATATGCCACCCTGCTGTGAAGAGGTGGTGCTACCCTTTTCAACAGTGAGCTTATAGGGTTGGCTTTCAATTGTTTTGTATGTGCCGGTTGAAGAGTCAAGATAGGTAAATTGAGCAGCCGGCAGTTCAAATGTGCCTGCTGTGCGCGGTGTTATAATGTATTCATAAACCTTTTCACCTGCAAATCCACGCTTTGTGAGTTTGAAGTTGTTGTTTATTATAGGGTCATAGGCATCGAACTCGGACGGGAAGTTGATTACCGGGTCGCCCATCAGTTTCATATTTCCCTCGCCTTTAACAGAGACCTTTAATGTAAACTCTTCGTTGGATTTCAGCTGTGTGGTGCTTATGTTGCTGCTGATGGTGAAACGGCCTACTGCTCCCGAGTATTCAGCAGGCTTGTCTGCCGGTAGCTCTTTTACATCGAGCACAAGGCTGTTAGACTTGAGCTTTTTCTTTACCTCTACATAAGAGTATCCGCCATTGAACATTATCTCAAAGGGGTCGAGTGTGCGACGTGTCTGCACAGCCACAACGGCTTCAAAGTTCATAGCCGGAATTTCTATTTTGCCTGTCTGTTGAGGGAAAAGCACGAACTGACGCCACACAAGTGAGTTGTAGTTGCGCTCGTTGTAGCGGTCGAGTTCGAACTGACGCTCCTGTGGCAGTTGAACCTCTTGGATGTTGAATCCGTGAAGGTCGGGGACAGGGTTATCAAGGTTCACAAGGTTTACATTTGAATAGACCTTGTAGGTGAGCAGCACAGCCTCTTGTTCATATACTTTTGTTTTGCTTAGCGAGGCGAGCACAAAAAGGTCATCGGCAGATATGTCTGTTGATGAGGAACGTGATGATGCGCTGCTTGTGGTTTGCCTTGAGGTGTTCTGAGTCTTATCCTGGGGCAACACCTTTATGGTAAGTGGGTTAGATGTGTATTTTTTGCCGTCCACACTTATAGACGCAGCCGGAATCTCAATCTCGCCTTCATTGTCGGCAATGACAATGTAGGTGAATGTGATTGTCTGTCTTGTGGTTACACGACCGTTTACATTCTGACGGCTTGTGAATGTTGAGTAGTTGGGGCCAGAGAGAATTCGCAGTCCGTCAATATCGGGGATTGACGGCTGTCCGTCGGTCTTATTGTTTATCTCAAATGTTATACTAAAGCGTTTGCCGGCCACTACCGATTTGGGGGCATTGGCAACGAATGTTATCTCATCGGCAAGTGCTGCAGCAATGGTTGTGAGCAGCAGAAACGATGTCAGCACTATTCTTTTCATTGATATGTTTTAGTATTGTGATAGTTTAAATTTCTTTTACCAGTTCTTCTCTATTGTGCTTTCTGCATCTTTGTCTTTTTGGAGTTTATCCATCTTTTCGCGCAGTTCCTTTTCATCTTGCATCAGCGCCTTAAGCATCTGTTCAACATTGTCTTTCTCTTTTTCGGCTTCTTTCTGCTCTTGTTGCTTGGGCTGCTGAGGTTGCTGTGGTTGTTGTGGTTGCTCTTCTTTATTCTGCTGCTCCTCTTGCTTTTGCTCTTCCTGCTTTTCTTGCTTCTGTTGCTGCTGCTCCTCTTGTTTGTCCTGCTGGGACTGGTCATCGTTCTTCATCTGGTGCAGAATGACGGCAAGGTTGTAGCGCGCATCCTCATCGGCGGGATTCTTGCGCAATGCCTCTTTATAGGCTTCGGCAGCGAGCTGAAGGCTGTCGAGCATATGCAGGGTAACTCCAATATTTTGGTATATTGAAGAGTATTTTGCAGTGTCGCTTTGAAATTCTGCTGCTACGGCATATTTGTCGAGCAAATCGGCTATGGCCGAGTCTACATCGGCGCTCAGTTTATACCCCTCTTCGTTGAAAGCTTTCTGCAGCTGGGGATAGTTTCTCATAAGAGAATTGGTTGCAGCGTTGTAGTTGGCAAGGCTGTGGTGTGCATCGAAGGCAATAGCTTTCATATATGGTTCCACCGCTTCATCGTAGAGACTGTCTTGGTGCAGACTGTTTGCCGATATAAGATATTCATTACGGCTCTTTACAGTGGGACTACCCTCAGCAATGAGCACGTATGATACATATAGTGCCACAGCTGTGAGCAGTGATGCAATTGCAATGTATATATATTTTCTTTTATCAAATGTCATATCTCATTCAATTTGACTCGTTATACTATTTGCCTTTTTTGTTGCGTTTTAGAAGGTCGAGTGCAGCCACAGAGAGTGCACACAGGAGAAGCAATACAAAGGCTGTTGATGATGCATAGATGAAGAGCTCGTCATAGCCTGTGTAGATGTCGGTCGTAGTTTCATCCTTGGTCATTTTATCGAGCTCATCCGACAGGTATTTTTGTGCATTGTTGGTGTTATCAACCTGCAGATATACTCCTTCGCCGGCTGCTGCAATGCTTTTTGCCATATCTTCATTTAGCTTGGTTACAACAACCTGGCCTTCGCGGTCGCGCAGGAACTTGCCGTCGGGTGTGGGTATGCGGCCACCCTTGGTGGTTCCTATTCCCAAGATAAACACTTTTTTACCACTCTCGGCGGCCTTTTTTGCTGCCGCCTCGGCATCACCCTCGTGGTTCTCGCCATCGGTAATGAGTACTATGGCTTTGCCTATTTTGTCATTTGGTGTGAAACAGCGCGATGCCATCTCTATTGCCGCACCAATGTCAGTACCCTGTTTGGCTATGAGGTCCGGGGTTATGCTCTCAAGGAAAAGAGCTGTGGAGATGAAGTCATCGGTTATGGGGAGCTGCACATAGGCATCACCGGCAAACACCACAATGGCAATTTTGTTGCCTTTGAGCTGCTCGGCAAGGCGCCCTATGAGCCTCTTTGCCTTCTCAAGACGGTTGGGCTGTATGTCATCGGCAAGCATTGAGTTGGAGATGTCGAGTGCCACCACCATCTCCACACCGCGTGTGGTTATGGTGGTCTTACCCTTGCCGTAGCGAGGACGTGAAAGTGCAACAATAACAAGGGCTATTGCAAACAGTGATAACCAAAATGTTATGCTTGAACGCAAGGTGGCGTGCGATGGCAGCAGCTGTTTTACAAGCTGTGGGTCGCCATAGCGTTTTATATTCTTCTTTCTTCTGTAGCCTGCATATTTGTAAAGAGCAAACATCAGCGGCAATATGAGAAGCAGATAGAGGTACTCGGGATTTGCGAATTTCATCTTTATGATACTTTTTTAGGGTATTCGTTTCAATAATGTGTTGCGCAGCAACATCTCAAGCAACAGGGCTGCAAGAGCAATGATTGCAAAGGGGGCGAAACGCTCCTCCTCGCTGCCAAAATGCTTCACCTGCAGCTTGGTGCGTTCAAGTTTGTCAATCTGGGCATATATCTCCTCAAGGCTCTTGCGGCTTGTGGAACGGAAATATTCACCACCCGAAACCGTTGCTATAGTGCGCAGTGTCTTCTCGTCAAAATTCTTGTTATCCAGGTATCCGAATGGTGTCTCAACCATCTCCTTGTCGGTGCAGAAGCCTATTGTGTAGATTCTTATGCCATATTTCTGTGCAATTTTTGCTGCATCTTCGGGGGTAATCTCTCCGCTGTTGTTTGAGCCGTCGGTGAGCAATATTATAACTTTTGACTTTGCCTTGCTGTCTTTGAGACGTGAAACAGCATTTGCAATGCCCAGGCCTATGGCTGTTCCATCTTTGAGGGCACCGCTTGCACTAATTTCGTAACCACTCTTGCTTATGAGGCTGAGCACCGTTCCATAGTCAATGGTGAGGGGGCATTGTGTAAAGCTCTCACCGGCAAAGAGCGTCAGGCCTATGTTATCGTTCTTGCGGCCCGAAACAAACTGGGCTGCTACATCCTTGGCAACGTCAATGCGATTGGGTTGTATATCCGTTGCCGACATACTTGTGGAAACGTCCATTGCAAGCATTATATCAATACCCTCAACGCTCTCCTCGCTCCACCTGTTGGTTGAGACGGGGCGCATCATCACAAGTATGAGCATTGCCATAGCAATGACACGCAGTGCAAAGGGAACGTGCACAAGGTAGTTCCTGTAGCTCTTAATGTTTCCTGCAAAGGGCAATGTGGTGGAGACCTTCATTGCAGGCGAGAGACGCCGTCCTTTGAGGATGTACCAAGCAACGTATGCTGCAAGCGGTATAAAAAGCAACGAGTTGTATATATTCGTAAAATGCATATCTGTTACTCTCTTTTAACTGAACATATTACCAAGGTCTGCTATCAGAAGGGCTGCTATGGCAACTACGCCAATAAGCACAATTGCTATTGCAGCAATGAGGATGCGTTTCTGGCTCAATGAGCGCTCGTTCACAACCTTTTTCTCAACAGGCTTTTGGTTCTCCTCTTCAACATTTTTTGTGGCATTGATAAACTCAATGGCATTGAGCATATTGCGGTCGTTTTCATTCAGGGAAGGTTGCAGCTTGGCAAACTTCACAAGGTCGGCAACCTCAAGAATCTCGCGCAACTCCTTTATGGCCTCCTTGTCATTGAATTTAAGAAGGTTCTCAATGATTTCGGTGGTTGTCATATCGGTTGCATTGAAGTTGTATCTGTTGCACATATATTCACGCAGTGCATCGGTGAGCCTTGTGTAGTAGTCCTTGGCACTCTCGGCGCGGTGCTGCACTCCCTCGCTCTTTATCTCATCCATCTTCTTCAATGCCGTGAAGTGTGAGGGCTGGCGAGGTTTAATTCTAACAATGCGTATTATGGGCTTGTTTTTTATATAACGTACAACTATCCACACCAGCAAAAGCAGCAACAGCACAAGCAGAAAACCAAGATACACGGCATCGCGATATTCGTTCCAGGTTAATTGAACGTTCCAGATAGCTCTTGGTCCCTTGATGTTCTTTAGATTGGTGGTGTCAATGGGTACTGTGTTTACTATAAGGTTTGTGGCATTGGTGTAATAGGTGTCGCCATTTACCTTTGCCGTGATGGGTGGAATTGCGAATTGTGTGTCTTTAAATGACGTGAGTGTGTATTCGCCTTTAAAGATGGTGCGACCGTTGTTCTCGCTGCGGCCGGTGGCGCTGTCGAGCACCTCAATGCCACCCGCAAGCACCTTGCCCATTGCAGGTGCCTCTATGGTACAACCCTTGTCGGCAGCAAGCTCCAGTGTCAGTTTAACCTGTTCGCCTATACGTATCTCTTTAGAGTTGATGTTAAGAGAGTCGAAATAGGCATTGAACACCACGTTCTGGGCCATTGCCGGTTGCAACAGTAGTGTTGAGAGTGCTGCTATAATAAATGTAGTTATCTTTTTCATCAATTGATATCAAACATTAATGCAAAATCAGTTCCTTTGCGCAAAAAGATTTATAAGAGCTTTCACGTAGTCCTGATCGGTGCGTATTGATACTGAATCGACACGGCTTTTCTGCAGTGTCTCTTTCAATGAGGCGCATTGCTGCTGCCACCACTTGCGCTGTGCTGCCTGAACCTTGGACGATGAGGTGTCGATGTACATCTCCTCACCGCTTTCGGCATCACGCATCTTCAGCAGACCAATCCTTGGCAACTCGGCCAGACGGCGGTCATAGACCTGAATGGCTACAACATCGTGTTTGCGGTTGGCGATGGTCATTGCGTTTCTGTAGTCGCTGTTCGAGATGAAGTCGCTCAACAGGAATGCAGTGCACTTCTTTTTCAGCGCGTTGGTGAGGAATTCAAGCGGCGCTTTTATGTCGGTGCCGCTGCCCTGGGGCTCAAAATTGAGCAATTCCCTTATTATATAAAGGATGTGCTTGCGCCCTTTCTGTGGGGGGATAAACTTCTCTACCCTGTCGGTGAAAAAGATTACACCAATCTTGTCATTGTTCTGTATTGCGGCAAATGCTATTGTTGCGGCAATTTCGGTGAGCATATCGCGCTTGGTGGTTACCGATGTACCGAAGCCGAGGCTTTCGGAGAGATCAACAATAAGCATCACTGTCAATTCGCGTTCCTCTTCAAAGACCTTTATGTAGGGTTTGTTGAAACGTGCGGTTACGTTCCAGTCGATGTCTCGCACGTCGTCGCCATACTGGTATTCGCGCACCTCGCTAAACGACATACCACGCCCTTTGAAGGCCGAATGGTACTGTCCGGCAAAGATGTTGTGCGAAAGCCCGCGTGTCTTGATTTCTATTTTGCGAACTTTTTTTATGAGCTCACTTGTCTCCATATCTCAATTAGGGTACCTCAACGCTGTTCAATATGTTGCTTATAATCTCATCTGTTGTAAGGTTGTTGGCCTCGGCCTCGTAGCTCAAGCCTATGCGGTGGCGCAACACATCGTGTGCAACAGCACGCACATCCTCGGGGATTACATAACCTCTGCGCTTGATGAATGCATAGGCACGGGCTGCCAGTGCAAGGTTGATTGATGCACGGGGTGAGCCACCGAATGAAATGTAGTCTTTAAGCTCCTTCATACCGTATCTGTCGGGGAAACGTGTGGCGAACACAATGTCGGCAATGTACTGCTCAATCTTTTCATCGAGATACACCTGACGCACAACCTTGCGTGCTTCAATAATCTCCTCGGGCTTGAGTATTGCCTTTACATCAATTTTCTCTCCGGTGATATTTTGGCGTATGATGCGTTTCTCCTCGGAAAGCTCGGGATAGCCAATGATTACCTTGAGCATAAAACGGTCTACCTGAGCCTCGGGCAGAGGATATGTACCCTCCTGCTCAATGGGGTTCTGTGTTGCCATAACGAGAAACGGTTTCGGCAGAAGAAAACGCTCGCCGCCGATCGTCACCTGCTTTTCCTGCATGGCTTCAAGCAGTGCGCTCTGAACTTTTGCCGGAGCGCGGTTGATTTCATCAGCCAGTACGATATTGGCAAAAACCGGTCCGGTCTTGGTGGAGAACTCTCCGGTCGCAGCATTGTAGATCCTGGTTCCGATCAAGTCTGCCGGAAGCAGGTCGGGCGTAAACTGCACGCGGGCAAAGC
>JAZONR010000023.1:0-69843 GCA_045654645.1 Bacteroidaceae bacterium | reverse complement strand
CACCCTGAAAACAGTCGAAAGCCTGGAGTGGCGAGCAAGTGCCCGACCGAGGGCTCGCCTTTTGGCGGCGCGAGCAAAGGGTGCTTGCAAAGATTTTTCCCGAGTGCCGAGTTCTTTGGTACTTTCTGTCGCACAGAAAGTACGTATAAACAAGAGCACAATGATAATAAAAGAGTAATTATTTAGATTGAGAAAGTGGCGAGTTAGTGAGTGAAAGCAATTTCAACTAAGTTATAACAGCAGCCAAAATAATACAGCGATAGGCTGCCCCCCCCTAACTTTTGCAGGTGAGCCGTGTTTATCGTTTGTTGCTGAAGAATTTTTTCATCAGTGCTGTTGCTTCATCGGCGCATATACCGTTTACAACCTCGGTCCTGGGATGCATCACCTGGGGAGCATAGCGGCGGTAGCCGCGCTTCTCATCATCGGCACCATAGACCACGCGGCCCATCTGTGCCCAAGCAATGGCGCCGGCACACATTGGGCAGGGCTCAACGGTTACATATAGTGTACATTCGTTCAAGTATTTTCCGCCGATGTTGGTAGCTGCAGCAGTGATGGCTTGCATCTCGGCGTGCGCTGTTACATCATTAAGCGTTTCTGTGAGGTTGTGGGCACGCGCAACTATGCGCCCTTTGCACACTATTATTGCACCAATGGGCACTTCATCCTCGTTATAGGCCTTTTGCGCTTCCTGGAGCGCAATTTTCATATATTCGGTGTCGGTCATCGTTTAATCAGCGGCGCATTTCGTGTTCGCCAAACAGGGTGGGGTAATCCTCATCCAGGTTCTTATATATGAATGAAAGAAGTGTTTCGCGCATCCAGTTACTTTTATTGTTGATGCGATACTTCTTCAGGTAGTCGTCAATGATTTTCATCTCCTCTTCGCTCACAAGGCACACAATGCGCGAATGGCGCACAGGTTGTGTGCGTGCCGTGGTTGCGTTGGGTGTTTTTGCTTTCTTTGCGCTCATTGAGGCGTGTTTTTTGGGGTTATTCTGCTGCAAAAATAACTTAACTTTGTGCCAAATGCAAGTTTTTCATTTGCTTTTGAGCATTGCAATGGCTATCTTAGCGGCATATTCTGAAATAATATGGCGCAACATAATCTTCTTGGAACAAAGGGCGAGATGCTTGCATCGCGCTATCTGCTCGACAAAGGGTATGCCATAAGGCACTGTAACTGGCGCTCCGGCCATAAGGAACTTGATATCGTGGCCCAAGAGCGCGACACTATTGTCTTTGTTGAGGTAAAGAGTCGCGCTTCGGAACTTTATGGCAACGCAGCCGATGCAGTAACACAAACAAAAATCGACCTCCTGATATCTGCAGCTCAGGCCTATTTGCAACGTTATGAACTTGACTTGAAGTATCGTTTTGATATTATAACCGTGATAGGGAGTTGCGACCCCTATAGAATAGAGCACATTGAGGATGCCTTTTATGCAACCTGGTAACCTATAACTCTTTTTATAATGAATATTGAGGATGCACGCGAATATTGCTTGAGCAAGCAGAATGCCACCGAGGATTTTCCATTCGACGAGACAACTTTGGCTTTTAGGGTCGAGAACAGGATTTTTGCGATAGTGGACCTTGAGAATACAGCCTGGTTCTGCGTGAAATGTGATGCCGATTATGCCATTGAGCTGCGCAGCAAGTATCATCAGATTGAGCCTGCGTGGCATATGAACAAGAAGTATTGGAACCAGCTCGATATAATGAGGCTTAACGACTCATTGGTGTGCTCGCTCATAGACCACTCCTATGAAGAGGTCCTAAAGAAACTACCCAAGAAAATTCGTGTAAAGTATGGCAAGTGATATCTACGTCAAGAGACTCGATATTGTTGATTCCACCAACAACTATGTCCGTGAAGAGGCTGCACTCTTGTGGAATGAGGCACGTGGCTGTAATGCCGTTGCCGTAACTGCCGGTCATCAGACAAACGGCCGTGGTCAGCGTGGCAATGTGTGGATATCACAGCAGGGAGATAATTTGCTGATGAGTCTTCTTGTGCGTCCCGGCTGTTCTCTTGAGGTATCCAAGCAGTTTCTTCTATCACAAACTGTGGCAGTTGTTCTTCACACTGCGATGAAGTGTTATGGAATTGACGCAAAACTGAAATGGCCCAACGATATATATGTTGGGGATAGAAAATTGGCCGGCGTGCTTATAGAACTGGACTATTGCGGTGCTTTTGTGGAGCAGGCGATAATAGGGGTTGGGCTCAATATCAATCAATGTGAGTTTCCGCCAATGGACCGGGTGCCTGTATCTATGAAGATGCTCTTGGGGCGCGAGGTGAAGGTGGATGAGGTGCTTGACACTGTTCTCGACTGCTTTAGTCATTGTTACAGCGAAATGAAACTCAACCCTGAATATGTTGTTGCAGAATACAACAGCCTGTTGTTGGGGCTTGGCGAGGAGCGCCTTTTTTCCAATGCGGAAGGGAAATTTTCTGCAGTTATTGAGGGTGTGGAGCCAATGGGGGCCCTTTTGCTTAGGCGCACCAATGGCACCTTGTCGCGCTATGCTTTTAAAGAGGTGGAGCAGATAGTTTAGGCTGGGCTCAATGCCCTTTTGCTCTCATCCTCTTCTCTTTTGTTGCTCCTCTTCGCGTTGGCGGCGCAGCTTGTCGCGTCGGCGCAGGAGAAACCACAGCAGGGTGAGCATCACCACCGATGCACCCACGGTGAGCCACTTTTCGGTGTTGCTCATCTCGGTGTTCCTTGGGAAGAAATATATATACATTGCTGCCGTGTAGATAGCAAGCACGGCAATAGTAACATTCGGGTTCTTTATAAATCTCATATCAATAGGTTTTCTTCCCTGCAAAATTAGTCAAAAAAGGAATAGTAGCCAGCAAACTTAAGCTTTTGCGGTAAAATATAGCATATTTTAATATTTTGTCTTACATTTACAACAGTAAAGCTACAACACTAAAAACCAAAACATATTATGGCAAAATTTAAACGTATACTTTTGAAGCTCAGTGGCGAGAGCCTTATGGGCGAGCAGGGTTATGGCATTGATGTTAAGCGTCTCAATGAATATGCAGCACAAATTAAGGAGGTTGCCGAGATGGGTGTGCAGATTGGTATAGTTATTGGCGGTGGTAACATTTTTCGTGGCCTCACCGGCGCAGGCAAGGGCTTTGACCGCGTGAAAGGCGACCAGATGGGTATGATGGCTACCGTAATAAACAGCCTTGCACTTAGCTCTGCACTTGGCGCAGCCGGTGTTCCCAATAAGGTGCTCACCGCTATCCGAATGGAGCCGGTAGGCGAGTTCTACACAAAGTGGAAAGCCATTGAGGCTATGGAGAATGGTCAGGTGGTGATTATGGCAGCCGGCACCGGTAGCCCCTATTTCACAACAGATACAGGCTCTTCGCTTCGCGGTATTGAGATTGAGGCTGATGTTATGCTCAAGGGCACACGTGTTGATGGAATTTATACAGCCGACCCCGAGAAGGACCCCACAGCTACCAAATTCGATGAGATTACATACGATGAGGTAATATCACGCGGCTTGAAGGTTATGGATATTACAGCAACGGCAATGTGCAAGCAGAACAACCTCCCCATCTATGTGTTCAATATGGACGTTGTAGGTAACCTGAAGAAGGTTATGGATGGCGAGGAGATTGGTACTTATGTTCATCCTTGATAGCGCTTGCAAGAGGGCAGGGCAGTGAATAATGCTTCCTTGTTCTACAATAAAAACGAAGCCGACTAAAAAGGCTCTTTCTGTTCTTGCGTGCTGCGTAGGTTGCGCTTTTTCGGGCTACGCAAGCCTAAAAACAGCTCTTTTTATTCAACTTCTCACAAACGAGGGTGCCCCAAAAGTAAAGGGGCACCCTCGTTTGTGTGTTATATACTGGCCTTTTGAGCCTTTGAGAGATTGTTACTCCTCGGTGGGTGGGAGTGCCATTAGGCCTGTTGATGAGAAGCCGCCGTCGTGGTAGAGGTTCTGCATTGTAACTTTGCGGGTGAAGTCGGAGAACATCATCACAATATAGTCGGCGCAATCCTCGGCCAGTGCGTTGCCAAGTGGCGACATCGAGTCGGCATACTTGAGCATATCCTGCATACCGGCAATGCCCTGTCCTGCAGTGGTGGCGGTGGGCGATTGGGATATTGTGTTCACTCGTACACCATACTTCTTGCCATATATTGCGCCGAAACTGCGGGTTATTGATTGCAGCAGTGCCTTGGCATCGGCCATATCGTTGTAGCCCACAACGGTGCGCTCTGCGGCAATGTAGGAGAGTGCCACAACAGAGCCGCCACGTTTTATTGCATTCTTGCTGTAAAGCACTTTGAGCAACTTGTGGAACGAAAGTGCCGATATATCGAGCGTTTTGTTGAAAAAATCGTAATTTGTATTCTCATAGGGGATGTTCTTGCGCACATTGGGCGACATTCCAATCGAGTGCAGCACAAAGTCAAATTGTCCGCCGAAAAGCTCCATTGCTTTGTCTACCAATGCTTCAAGATCCTCTATTTTTGTAGCATCTGCAGGGATTACTATTGCGCCGGTCTCTTCGGCCAGCTTATTGATAGTGCCAAGGCGCAGCGATAGCGGGGTGTTGGTGAGTACTATTTCGGCTCCCTCTTCAACAACCCTCTGTGCAGCCTTCCAGGCAATTGACTGTTCGTTCAAGGCTCCAAAGATGATACCTTTCTTCCCTTTAAGTATATTGTAACCCATATTATTTTAGTTTTATTTTGATGTTATTCCGCATCCTTTGTCAATAACCAGCCACCTGTTTGAGTAGCGTTGAAGTTTAGAGCATCTGTTGTAGAGCTATAGGCGTTAATTGCGCCGCCATTCAATTCAATGCCTTCTGTGGCATTGAGTGCGTGGTCATAGGCGCTTGCAACAACCTTGCCCCCGTTTACTGTTATGGTGCTTGCGGTTATTGCACGGCTCTTTTTGTCATCGCTGCTGCTGGTGTCGTTCTGCGCTTTCGCAAGCAGGGTGATGTTGCCACCCTCAACGGTTACACTGTTGTTGCAGTTGATGCCCTTGGCACCCTTGCCTGTGCAATCAATGGCAATTTCGCCGTCATTGACAATGAGCTTGCCATCGCATTTTATGCCGCCGGCCGATGTGTTGTCGCTTGAGGTGGTGCCTTTAGCTATGCCTGTGAGCTTGCCGCTGTCAATGGTAACATTGCCGTCGCTGTTGATGATTTTTGAGCCGTTGCCATTTACCTGCGCGTGCAGAATACCGCCACTGTGTGTGTAGTTGCCTGTGCACTTTATGGCCGAACTCTTTTCTCCTGTGGTCTGTGTGCTTATATATCCTCCTTTTATATATACATCGGGTTTAACAGCTGCGTCGGGTACCTCCTCCTCATACTCCACTTTTATGGCTTCACTGCCCGATGTGATGTTGAGCTTGCCTGCATTAATGGTGAGTGTGCCCTCGCTGCAGTCGATGCCGTTGTTTGTGGCGTTGATGGTGATTGTGGGGGAGTATGCCTCGGTGCGGCCAATGATGAACTGCTCCTTTGTGCGGAAGCCGTCCTTGGCGGCTGAGACGATGCTGATGTTTCCGCCGCGCACACGTATGTAGTCATCGCTGCAGATGGCGTGGCCGCCCTTGCTTGTAACTTCGAGCTTTCCGGTGCCGGCGTTGTAGCCGTCAAAAATCAGCTGTCCTTCGCTAAAGAGTGTTCCCTTCTGGTCCTCTTCGGTGCCGTCGGCTGCAATGGTGGGTGCTGCGTATGTCTCGCCATCGCAAAGGGTGTTTGTTGTGCCATCGGCAATTGAGAAATAGACACTCTTTCCGCTTTGAATGTTTATTGCGGGGCCCGTGGGGTTTGTGAGGGTTAGTCTGTTTGTAAATATCCTGAACTTCTTTGTACTGTATATCTTTATTGAGCCGTTGCTGGAAGTTCCTTTCAGGGTGTATGTTATGCCCGAGTTGGATGAATTTATTACAATGTGCCCTTTGTCTATTGTTGCAGTTATGCCTGACGGCAGGGCGCCTGTCTTTACGCTACCCTCGCTAAAGGTTACGGTAATCACCTGTTTGCTGCTGAAATTCTCTACAAAATCTCCATACTCGTCTTTATTCTCATCGGTTTCTATGACATCTGCTATTTCATAGAAATTGGCAGGTGCACTGCTCTCTACAGATATTGTGGGGTTCAGGTCATAGGTCAGCGCCTCATTGCACGCAGTCTCAAGGGCTATGTTCTGAACCTTCTCTGTGGCAAAGGTGCTTGTTACATTGGCACCCCGGCTTTGTGATGCAATGCTCACAAGCTTTTGCTCCTGGTCAAAAGTTATGCTCTGCACATCCTTTGTCTCTGTTGCAAGGTATGTGCCGTCGGTGTTGTTCACGTGCAACACCTGTGCCTGCGTAAAAGATGCTGCAAGCACCACTGTAATCAATGATAATGCTCTTTTCATCTTCTTATTATTTTTGCACTTTTTTCATTAGCCTTTACAATGTAGATGCCGCGTGGCAGGTTGGCAATGCTTATGCTGCCGGCATCGCTCTGCCGGCGTGTGTGCAGCAACAGTGAGCCGGTAGGGCTATATATTGTAATCACTGTTCCGGCGCTGCAGTTTACCGAAATGCAGTCGGCCGACAGATAGCTTATGAACTCTTCGCCTGCGGGAACGCCCTCTTCAATGGATGTGAAATCGCCAAAATATATTCCGTGTATCTCCTCCATTGTTGCGCTTTCTGTTGTTCCGTCAGTGAGCTCAATGTTTACGGTTGCACCGTCGAATGTTATCTGCTTGAAATCGACAAGTGCTATAACCTGTTCGTTGTTGTAGCCTTTGTCAATGCGCATCTGCTGTGCGCTTGCAGTGAGTGTGGCCGTAAGCAGAAGCAGGATAGTCAATATTTTTTTCATATAGCTGTAGTTTTATTCCTTAAAGGTCTATCGAGTATTCAAGCCCTACAGCGTGTGTGCCGGGCTCCTCAATGTCGTTTACATCCTCATAGAGATAGTACAATGAGATAGAATTCTTCTTGTTTATCTTGTAGCTTCCACCAATGCGGTAACGCATTTTGTCATAGCCTTTCCATTCATCGAGGCGTGTGTATAGCTCAACCGATGCAAACGGGTTTACCTTGCAATTGGGAATATCGTATTTTATATTGAGTCTTGAGCGCAGAGAGAGGTTATCTTTAGCCTCCTTCAGCTCGGGTTCTGTTTCAGAGCCTAACTCATATATTTCGTTCAGGATGTCGGTGCACTCCCAACGGTATTTTGTTTCATTGGTAGTTGCAGCAGAGGTGTGGGTATACTGCAGCCTCTCTCTCAACCCAATTTCAAAACGTCCTATCTTGTATTCACCACTCAGTGTGATGTAGACGCGGTTGCGCAGGGCGCTATAGGCGTGGTCGATGTTGTAGCCATACAAAATATCCTCTCCCGAATAGGTGGGCTCATCCCATTTTATGCTTTTGCTCTCGGGATATTGGTTGTGGAAGAATATGTAACCAACGTTTGCCTTCAATTCGAATTTGTCGCTATCCTTATAGCCGAAATCCTTGAAACTGCATATCTTGTAGTCGATTTTAGCTCCCACAGCAATGCGTTCCAGGCTGTTCACAGCATCCATTGTGCGCACCTCGGCGTCAATTCCTGCTTTGAATTTCTTGTTTATCTTTTTAGAAGCCTCGAATGTTGCCCAAACGCCGAAGTCATCGCTCTCCTGCGCGTTGATGTTGCATAGTGGGGCAAGGGCGAACAGTGCCATCAGCAGGCAGCCGGCCACTCCTCTTTTAGTTCTTGAGTTTGTATTCATCGGTAGGTGTTTTTAATGTTGTATCCACTGAATTGTTAGCCTCGTTGCTCTTGTAGTACATTTTTATGATGGCTGCGTCTTTGAGGAAATCAATGGCGCCCACCTCAACCTTTTCAATCTTAAGGCCGGTGCGTCTCTCAAGGTCGGCAATCAGCTCCTGACGCTTGTCGGGGGTGATGAGGCTCACATTGTCATATTTTATGACCTTGTATGAGTAGTGGCTGATGAGCAGCTTGCTCTCGCATATCCATATCGAGGATATGAAGAGAAGGTTGATAATCAGCACCTCACCAAGGCTCAGTTCGCTAACCGTTAGGCCATTGATGGCGCTAATGGCAATGATGATGAACAAGTAGGTCATCTCTCTGATAGCAACTTGCTCGGTGCGGTAGCGTATGATGCTGAATATTGCAAACAATCCCAATGCTATGCCGGCCTTCAGTTTTACGTCGCCAAGCACATATATGAGCATAAAGGTGCTTATGGCAATGAGCACGTATGTAAAGAAGAACTCTCCTCGCTTACATTTGGGGTAGTAGAGCCCGCGCACAACTATCATTATGGCAATGAGGTTCACAAAGAAGGCAATTAGCAAATCTTTGATGTGCTCTGTGTCGAAGAATACGTTGCTGCTCAGCTTTTTACCCTTTAGCGAGATAGACATTTTCGCATTTTTGTCATCATCATCGTTGAAATCGTCGATGGCTTCATTCTCGTTGAGCATCTCGGCAACTATCACCGAACGCTGTGCAGTGGCAGTTGTGGTTGCCTGCGCATTGAAGGGGGCAAGCAACGCAAAGCATAGAAGCAATAGTGTTGTGATTTTTTTCATATTAAGGTTTTGTTTGTTGTTATCATTTTTCCATTTTTTCAATCATTCTGAGCCTCTCCTTGAAATTGTTGCGCTTGAGTTTGCTGTTGGTGAGCGCGCTGCCGATGCAATATTTGCTGAAGCCCGAGCGCTTGATGCGCACGTCCCGCAGCAATGCAAGGGCGGGCGAGGGAACGTTGCCGTCGCGCTTCAACTCAATGATGGCTGTTTTCTGCAGTTGGTTGTGCCCATCACTCTTAAGGTGGTGAAACCTCAAATTAAAGTCAATGGTGAGTCTCTCGGTTTTCTTGTAGTTCACAAGTGTTATGCGGTTGAACCAATTTTCAATCGCCGGCGAAATATCATCGAGTGTGTACCAGGCGTGCTTTCCCATAAACGGGTCTATGCTTGCGCGCTCATCGGCTATTCCCAAGAGAGAGGCTATTGGTATGCGTTTCTTTTTTGTGCGACCGTGGTTGTTCTTGTTCTTCACTTCAAGAAAGGTGTCGCCACTGTCTACATAGGTGCGCACTCTTATTTTCTCTCTCACCTTGCGCCCGCAATGATGTATGTTGTACATTTGGTAGTCGGGGGTGTCGAAATAGGTTGTGTGGTAGCTTGCGATGCGGCTCCCGTCAATCTCTTGAATGTAGTACTTGCCCTCTACGGCGGTTAGAAATGCGTAAAGCTGTTCTGTGGTGGCTACAAACTTGGTGTCGGTTCTGTTCATAAGTTTTATCCCCGACATCTCCTCGAGGGTGATGGGGGGGAGTCTTAGCGCTTTTTCCAGGATTTTGTTTGCCATATCTGTTGCTGTAGCATTGCTATACTTCGCAAATATAGTTATTTATTCTATAATTTTATGTTAAGTAATAAAAATCTTATATTTCAACTCCCGGTTTGTGCTCTTTTTTGCTGTTATTCTTTGAGGTGGTGCCCAAAATTCCTATCTTCGTGCAAAACCGGTGAATTTATGGATGTAAATGAGATAATAGACAGGTGGTATCCACAGGAAAATGAATTGAAAAATATTTACAAAATACACGCTCGTGCCGTGGCCGATTGGGCGCTTGAGATGGCAGCCCGTCATCCCGAATTGAATATTGACACACAGTTTGTGAATGAGGCTGCAATGTTGCACGACCTTGGCATTTTCTTGACCGATGCCCCGCGCATACATTGTTATGGTACAGAGTCTTACTTGTGCCACGGCTATCTGGGAGCAGAACTGCTGCGCGGGCTGGGGCTTGAACGCCACGCGAGGGTTTGTGAACGCCACACCGGCACCGGCCTGACTAAGGAGCAAATTGTGGCCAACGGTTGGAATTTGCCGGTAAAGGATTTTGTCCCGGAAACTGTTGAGGAACAGCTGGTGTGCTTTGCCGACAAGTTCTATTCAAAGACAAAATTCCTTGAGCAGCGACGTACGCTGGACCAGGTTGTGGAGAGTATGCGCAAAATTTCCGACGAGTCGGCAGCCAAGGTGCTTGAATGGGCCGGGATGTTTCTTTGACCGCGTGTCGTCAGCTTTTGCGAGATGCCTGTTGAGGCTCTTTTTCAATGCTTTATCGCGCGCATTTTATTTTAATAATATTTTTTATCTTAAAAAGTAAAGAATAGTTCCCCTTTTTTAGTAATTTTGCACATTGTATTTGATTGTATCATAAATGGAGCATAGAATAATGAGGGCTTTCTTGATGGCGTTATTGCTGTTGGTCCTGCCATTCGTGGCATCGGCCGCTGAACTGCAATTGCCGTTTTTGCCGGTCCATAGCTTGTCTGCCGATTCACTTGCGGCCGACTCGGTGGTTGTGGCCGACTCGGTGAAGGCTCCCAAGAAAGACGCCATTGATGCTCCCGTCTACTATGAAAGCACCGACTCTATGGTGTGGTCTACCAACGGAAATGCCTATCTCTATGGTAGCGGCAAGGTCAAGTATGACAAGATTGAACTCACTGCCAATATCATATCAATGAATATGGACAGCAGCCTGGTGCACGCAGTGGGCAGTGCCGATTCTCTTGGCGTGATAAGCGGTCTGCCGGTCTTTGTCGATGGCGGCACCCCCTATGAGTCGGACAGGATAAGCTACAACTTCAAGAGTCGTAAAGGCTTCATAAGCAACGTGTTCACTCAGCAGGGCGACGGCTTTATAATGGGTGGAAAGGCGAAAAAAGATTCTACAAATGTCTTCTACTCCCAAGATGGTATGTACACTACTTGCGATGCTTCTCATCCTCACTTCTATGTGAAGCTCACGCGTGCCAAGGTGCGCCCCAAGAAGGATGTGGTGTCGGGTCCGCTCTATCTTGTTGTGGCCGATGTCCCCTTGCCGCTTGCGCTGCCGTTTGGCTATTTCCCCTTTACAAGCAGCTATTCGTCGGGCTTCATAATGCCAACCTATGGCGATGAAACAGAGCGCGGTTTCTATCTTCGCAACGGTGGCTACTATTTCGCAATAAGTGATAAGTTTGACCTTCGCCTCACCGGAGAGATCTACACCAAGGGCTCGTGGGGCGTGGGCGCTGCATCTTCCTATGCCAAGAGGTATAAGTTCTCGGGCAGTTTCGATATGAGCTATCTGGTAACAAAAACAGGTGAGAAGGGATTGCCCGACTATGCTGTCGGCAAGAACTTTCGCATTATGTGGAGCCATAGGCAGGATTCCAAGGCACGCCCCAACAGCAACTTCTCGGCCAGCGTCAATTTCTCCACAGCTAATTATGAGCGTTCCAATCTCAACAGCCTCTATAATCCGGCTCTCAGGTCGCAAAGTATGAGAACATCGAGTGTGAGCTACTCGCACACATTCCCCTCGATAGGTCTCACACTCTCAACGTCTATGAACATATCGCAGAATATGAGGGATTCTATCCTCTCGCTCAATCTGCCCAGTCTCAATGTGTCGCTCTCCAAGAAATACCCTTTCAAGCGCAGAAAACGCAAGGGTGATGAGCGCTGGTATGAGAAAATCTCACTCTCCTACAGCGGACAGTTGAGCAACAGCATCACTGCAAAGGAGGATCGCATACTACAGTCCAATATCCTCAACGACTGGAACAACGGTGTAAAGCATAATATCCCCATAAGTGCTACGTTCCAACTCTTTGACCACATAAACATAACCCCAAGCTTCAATTATACCGAGCGCTGGTATTTCAAAAAGGTCAATCAGCAGTGGGACTATGCCACAAACAGTGTGGCGCGCGACACAATCAATGGCTTCCACAGGGTCTATAACTACAATATGTCGCTGTCGGCCAATACCACACTCTATGGTTTCTATAAGCCTGCGGGCTTTATGAAGAAGAGTCGTATACACACGGTGCGCCACGTCTTCAAGCCCTCGCTTTCGTTCAGCTACGCTCCCGATTTTGGCGATGAGAGGTATGAGTATTACGATACCTATGTCTACACCGATGAGGATGGCGAGGTGCGCACGGTAGAGTATTCTCCCTATCAGGGTTCGCTCTATGGAATTCCCGGCAAGGGCAAGACGGGAAGCATCTCATTGAGTATAAGTAACAATCTGGAGATGAAGTGGCGCACAAAGACCGACTCGTTAAAAAAGGTGAGTCTTATTGATGAGCTTGGAGCGTCGCTATCCTATAACCTTGCTGCAAAAACAAGGCCTTGGAGCAACCTCTCCACACGCTTGAGGCTCAAGCTTACAAAAAGCTATACATTCAGCTTCAATGCAACGTGGGCCACGTATGCCTATACATTCAACGACCGCGGACAGGTTGTGGTGGGCGACAGGACCGAGTGGTCCTATGGCCGCTTTGGCCGTTTCCAGGGTATGAGCCAAAATCTCTCCTACACATTCAACAACCAGACATATACCAAAATAAAGGAGTGGATAGCCGGCAAGTTTGGCAAAGAAAAGGATGGCGATATCAAAGATAAGCCGGCGCAGGGTCAAAAGCCGGAAGCCAAGAAGGGAAAGAGCCGCCGTAACACCGAGGATAAGAGTAAAAAGGCAGATGTGGATTCCGATGGATATATGCCCTTCAAATTCCCTTGGAGCCTCTCTGTTTCCTATGGTATAAATATGTCCGAGGATAGGTCGGCCAAGATTGATATAAGCAAAATGCGCTACCCCTATAAGTTTACACAAAACCTCAACTTCTCGGGCAGCATAGGCATCTCCGACAACTGGCGCATAAACTTTGCTTCGGGATACAATTTCGAGTATAAAAAACTCACAACTACAACAATGAATATTTCCCGCGACTTGCACTGCTTTGAGATGTCGTGCGGTATTGTGCTGTCGCCCTACACCTCATTCAACTTCAGTTTCCGTGCAACATCGCAGATGTTGGCCGATGTGCTGAAAATAGACAAGCGTAGCAGCAGTAGCTCGAATATTGAGTGGTATAATGACTAGCGAAGTCATTTATAAATAGTATACAGCGGAACGGCAAGCCGTTCCGCTGTATATTATAAGGTGTGGTTACCAAACAATCTCTTTCAATCCCTTCTCTTTGAGGTAGCTGTTGGCCTTGCTAAAGTGGTGGTTGCCAAAGAAGCCCTGATAGGCCGATAAGGGGGATGGGTGTGGCGATGTCAGCACAAGGTGTCTGCTGCGGTCGATGAAGGCGCCTTTCTTCTGTGCATAGCTTCCCCACAAGATGAATACAAGCCCTTCGCGGCGCGATGCAAGTTCGCGAATGGCAGCGTCGGTAAACTCCTCCCACCCTTTCTTCTGGTGAGAACCGGCCTGTGAGGCGCGCACGGTCAGAGTGGCGTTGAGCAGCAACACTCCTTGGTCGCTCCAACGGGTGAGGTCTCCGTCCTGTGGAATTGGCGTGCCCAGGTCGCTTTCAATCTCTTTGAATATGTTGAGCAGCGATGGCGGAAAGGGAACTCCTTTGTTCACAGAGAAACAGAGGCCGTTTGCCTGCCCTATGCCGTGATAGGGGTCCTGTCCAAGGATAACAACTTTCACCTTGTCAAATGGGCAGTGGTCGAAAGCGTTGAATATGAGCCCTGCGGGCGGGTATATCGGAGTGGGGCCGCTATACTCTTCTCTCACAAATGCAGTGAGACGCTTGAAATACTCCTTGTTGAATTCAGAAGCAAGAATATGCTTCCAACTCTCCTCAATCCTTACCTCCATATCATTATTGTTTATATGAGAGGAATATTCATTGCCTTACACTCTTCGCGCATCTCCTGGGGCCAGATGCTTGACTGTATCTCGCCAATGTGTGCCTTTTTAAGGAGCAGCATACACAGACGCGACTGTCCAATACCGCCGCCAATGCTCAAGGGAAGTTCGTCATTGAGCATACGGCTGTGGAAGTAGAGCTCTTTACGCTCCTCTTTGCCCGATTTTTTCAGTTGGTGCAACAGTGCTTCCTTGTCTACGCGTATGCCCATTGATGAGAGCTCCATAGCCTTTCCAAGAACATCACTCCAAATCATAAGGTCGCCGTTGAGGCCATAGAAACCATCTTCGTTGAGAGTGCTGTAGTCGTCGTAGTCCGGGGCACGGTTGTCGTGCGGCTCGCCGTCGCCAAGCTCGTTGCCAATGCCAATGATGAACACTGCGCCGTGCTCCTTGGTGATGGCCTCCTCGCGCTCTTTTGGGGTGAGGGTGGGGTATTTCAGGCGAAGTTCCTCGCTGTGTATGAATGTGGGTCTCCCGGGTAGCGATGGCCTAAGCTGTGGATAGCTTTCGCTAAGTGCAAACTCTGTGTGCAATATGGCAGAATAGATATCATTTACTATACGACGCAGGAATGTAATAGAGCGCTCTTCCTTGCTTATTACTCGTTCCCAGTCCCACTGGTCCACGTAGAGCGAGTGCAGGTTGTCCAGCTCTTCGTGTGCGCGTATGGCGTTCATATCGGTATATATTCCATAGCCTTGCGCTATGCTATAGTCGGCCAGTGTTACACGTTTCCATTTTGCCAGCGAGTGTACCACCTCGGCCACAGCACCGCCCATATCCTGAATGGGGAAGCTTACGGCATTCTCGTAGCCGTTGAGGTCGTCGTTGAGTCCGCGTCCTTGAAGCACGAAAAGGGGCGCTGTTACACGGCGCAGGCGCAATGAAGAAGAGAGATTCTGCTGGAATGTCTCTTTTATCTGTTTAATGGCCAGTTCGGTCTGCTTCAGGTCGAGCAGTGGTGTGTATTCTTGTGGTAGTTTGTAGAGTTTCATACCTTTCAGTTTTGACAAATTGTTGCCGATTTGTCTGTTTTTATTGTTATTTTATTGTTGTTTTGTGGTTGTTGCTTGCTTGTGTTGCGCAAAGATATTGTTTTTATATTAAAACTGCCAATTATGGTGCGTTAATTTTGGCTTGTCTGCTCTTTTTCTTTTTTTTATTTTGTTTTTGGCATTTGAGCAGTTGTTTCTTGGCATTTTATTTGTATCTTCGCGCTTGTATTTAAAAATGTACTCAGGCTCCGTAGCTTAGCTGAATAGAGCGTCAGATTCCGGTTCTGAAGGTCGTGGGTTTGAATCCCACCGGGGTCACCGGTAAAATAAATCAGAGGATTGCGTCGCAATCCTCTGATTTATTTGTTGATATACGCGGCGAGCGCCGTCTTTGTTCCTTGTATCAATATGCTCTTGCAAAGAGTACGCGGCGTGCCGAGGGCTTGCCTGTAACCATACAGGTGCCTGGAGTCTCGTCCCAACCCAAGGGGATACAGCGGATTGTTGCCTTGGTGTCGTTCTTTATCTGCTCCTCGGTCTCGGGTGTGCCGTCCCAGTGTGCAAGTATGAAACCACCCTTCTCAATCTCGGTCTTGAACTCCTCGTATGTATCAACTGTGCGTGTGTTCTCCTCGCGCATTGCAAGAGCCTTGGCGTGGAGGTTCTTCTGTATCTCATCGAGCAACTCCTGAACATAGGCTGCAATACCCTCAATGGGGCGTGTCTCCTTCTGCAGTGTGTCGCGGCGCATAACCTCAATGGTGCCATTCTCGATGTCGCGTGCTCCAAGCACAAGGCGCACGGGTACACCCTTGAGCTCATATTCGGCAAACTTGAAGCCGGGACGCTTGTTGTCGGCATCATCAAACTTCACTGTGATACCCAGTTTCTTCAGTTGGGCGCACAGCGGGTCAATGGTCTCTCTTATCTTGGCAAGCTGCTCCTCGTTCTTGTAGATGGGGACAATTACAACCTGAATGGGGGCAAGTGCAGGGGGCAGCACAAGGCCGTTGTCATCCGAATGAGTCATAATGAGTGCTCCCATAAGGCGGGTAGATACGCCCCAAGAGGTAGCCCACACATACTCAAGGTTGTTGTTCTTATCAACGAACTGCACGTTGAATGCCTTGGCAAAGTTCTGGCCAAGGAAGTGCGATGTTCCACACTGCAAAGCCTTTCCATCCTGCATAAGGCCTTCGATTGTGTATGTGTCGAGTGCGCCGGCGAAACGCTCGTTGGCGCTCTTCACACCCATAACTACGGGCAGTGCCATATAGTTGTTGGCAAAGTCGTTGTATACGTGGAGCATTGTCTGTGCCTCCTTCTCGGCCTCCTCGCGTGTAGCGTGTGCTGTGTGGCCCTCCTGCCACAAGAACTCTGCTGTGCGCAGGAACAGGCGTGTGCGCATCTCCCAACGCATAACGTTTGCCCACTGGTTTACCATAATGGGCAGGTCGCGGTAGGATTGTATCCAATTCTTGTATGTGCTCCAGATGATTGTCTCTGATGTGGGGCGTATAATCATCTCCTCCTCGAGCCTTGCAGCCGGGTCCACAACCACGCCGCTGCCGTCTTCGGCATTCTTCAGGCGGTAGTGTGTAACCACTGCACACTCCTTGGCAAATCCCTCAACGTGCTCGGCCTCGCGGCTAAGGTATGATTTTGGGATGAGCATTGGGAAATAGGCATTCACGTGCCCTGTCTCCTTGAACATATCATCGAGGGTGCGCTGTATTTTCTCCCAAATGGCATAGCCATAGGGCTTGATTACCATACATCCTCTCACGGGAGACTGCTCGGCAAGGTCTGCCTTGATAACCAGGTCGTTGTACCACTGTGAATAGCTTTCACTGCGCTTTGTAAGTTCTTTCAATTCGGCCATATTGTATATGAATTTTATTGTACATCTTTTATTAACTGCAAAAATACAAAAATAAACGCAATAATAAGGGATGTCGCTTTTATTATTTTTGTCTTGAACTTCAAATAGGGGGTGGTGCTTGTGTGAAACAGGAATTTTGATTAAATTTGCGGAAATTTTTTGACTAATATCTTATTCTATGAAAATTGGTTTTACAAAAACTGTTTGTGTGATAATGTGTGCAGCTGTTCTTCTCACCGGCTGCGCCAGTTGGAATAACTTGGCCAAGGGTGGTGTTATCGGTGCAGCCAGTGGCGCTGCCGGTGGTGCAGCCATTGGTGCTCTTGTGGGAAAATTGACAGGCAACACAGGTAAGGGTGCTATCATTGGTACAGCTGTTGGTACAGCTGTTGGCGCAGGTACCGGAGTGCTCATCGGCCACAGAATGGATAAGGCTGCCGAGGCTGCAGCCCAGGTTGCAAATGCTACTGTGGAGACTGTTACCGATACCAATAACCTCACAGCGGTGAAGGTTACCTTTGACTCGGGTGTGCTTTTTGCAACAAACAAGTACTCTCTAAGCAAAGAGGCCAAGAAAAACCTTGTAGACTTTGCTGCGGTGCTCAAGGATTATAACGATGCCGACGTTGCCATCTATGGCCACACCGACTCAACAGGCAGCGATGAGATTAATGACCCTCTTTCTGTGAACCGTGCGAATGCAGTGTATGAGTATCTGCTTGAAAACGGTGTTGCCGAGAAGCAGATAAAGAGTGTTGAGGGTATGGGCTCAAAATCGCCTGTTGCCGACAATGAGACAGCCGAGGGCCGTGCACAGAATCGTCGTGTGGAGATTTATATGTATGCAAGCTCAGAGATGATTGAGGCTGCCAATAACGGTACACTCGAGGAGTAATATTCTGGGCATGACAATTTACAAGCACCCCGCTATGGCGCGCCATAGCGGGGTGCTGTGTTAAAAGCGGTGTTAAGGTGGCTGTTTATTAAAAAATATATGTATTTTTGTAAAAATAAAGGATTTTTTATGAAAGCAGTTCTCTACTATATATCTGTTGCAGTGCTCTTTGTGCTCAACAAATTGCCTTTTTGTGTGCTGTATCTTTTTTCGGATATTCTATACTATTTCGTTTACTATGTGTTGCGCTATCGTCGAGAGGTGGTGCGCAAGAATCTTGTTGGCTCGTTTCCTGAAAAAGATTTGAACGAGATAAAGAAAATAGAGAGAAAATTCTATTCCTCTCTTTGCGACTACTTTGTGGAGACTGTGAAGTACTATGGTATGAGTGAGAAAGAGGTGCGTCGCAGAATGGTTATCACCGGCATTGATGACATCAACAGGATGCTTGCACAGGGACACTCTTGTGTCTGCTATATGGGACATTTCTTCAATTGGGAATACGTAACATCCTTCTCGCTCTATTTCAACGATGAGAATGTGGTGGTGGGCGACATCTATCATCCTCTTGAGAATAGCTATTTCGACCGTCTTATGAAGAAGATGCGCGACCAGTATGGTGCAGAATCTATAACAATGGCAAATACCTTACGCCGAATTCTTCAGGTAACCAAGGAGAACAAGAAATATGTGATAGGCTTCATAGCCGACCAGGTGCCCACTTGGCAATCTATCAAGCATTGGGTTGATTTCCTTCACCGCGACACGCCTGTTTTTACAGGAACAGAGAAGATAGCGCAGCGCACAGGGGCGTCGCTCTTCTTTGTGAGAATGGAGCGTGTGAAGCGTGGCTACTACACTGCGCATTTCGAGCTATTTGCCGAGGATGCCTCTAAAATGCCCGAATTTGAGCCCACTAACCTCTATTACAGAATACTCGAAGAGCAGATACGCAAGACTCCGGAATTGTGGCTGTGGACTCACAACCGTTGGAAACGTACCCGTGAGGCCTTTGAGAGACGTGAGAGAAGGCTTGCCGAGAAGCGCGCCAAGCTCTTAAATGATGGAAAGTGATGCCGATTCGGCATCACTTTCCATCATTTATGGGGGTGTTGTTGGCCTGAAAACCCTTATCCCAATGTGTCTCTTTCTCTCATTCAGGTAGTCGCACAGCGGGCGGGTATCCAAAATAACCTCTCCCTTTTCGCTTGAGGCGTGCAACAGGCACAGCGCACCGTTGTTATAGTGTGCAAACCCAACGTGCGCAACATCAAGCCCCTCTATGGATGTTACAATAGCTATTATGTCGCCCTCTTTAATGCCTTCTGCACCATTGCGCTTGAGCTTTCTTTTGGGAATATAATGGGCCTCGGCGTTGCGGAACGGTTCCTCTAAAAACTCAATCTCTTTTATTAAGGATGGGTTTTCAGCGAGTATGGGGTAGGCCGATGGGTGCTTGCTCATATAATCGAGATGCAGCAACTGCTTCTCTGCTCCCTCTATGTCGGCAGTTACTTCTTCAATGATTCCCGTTTTAGCACTATCAGCAATCCAGCAGCTTATGTAGTGCAGGCGGCTGGCGTATCCGCCGTTCTTCCCGTTACGATAGCGCACCCTTTCAAGGTTGCGGCACAGTGTGTCGAAATTTCTATCTCCCTCATTTGCAGTGATGTGCAGGGCGAGTACAAGTTCTATGAATGTGGTGCAGTCGAGGCGCGTACAGCTCACTGTGAGTGGCTCCTCGCTTCCCTGTTCAAGCGTGCCGGCAACATACTTTTCTCCTATGAACAGGTGCGCAATGTAAAGTATACTGCATTTGTTGCTCAGTGAGTCTCTCAGTATCTGTTCGCACCTTGCGCTGTCCTGTGGTTCATATATGCGTTTTTGTGCAACGGTTGCAATTGGCAACAGCAGCAGTGCAGTTAAGAATATCCCTTTTGCTCTCATTGTGGAGTGGCTTTGCGTCATAAATTATGTAAATATACGGAATTTTTGTTTTTTAATGCTTACCTTCGCCGTCAAATAGTGCTAAAATGCTGAAATATATCTTTACATATATGCTGTTGGCAATTGCTGCTGTGGCGGGTGCACAGCCTGCACGCTCGCTTTCGCCTACTGTTAAGAGTTCCCGTGTGGTGCTCGATGATGTGTGGGATGCGCCTGCTGTTATGGTGCTTGGCAGCGATGATGAACTGCAATTCTCCTTTGATGAACTATCTCACATATATCATCGTTATCTCTATCGCATTGTGCACTGCAATGCCGACTGGACACCTTCCGGGCTGCCGGAGATTGATTATCTTGAGGGCTTCAATGGTGTGCCTGTCGAGGAGTGGGAAAACTCTGTTAATACCACTCAACTCTATACTCATTACAGTTTTACGCTGCCCAATGCCGATGTGTCGTTGAAACTCTCGGGTAACTATATTGTCGAGGTGTATGAGGCAGAGTCTGATGATGACTCGCCTGTTGTGATGTTCGAATTTTCGGTAGTGGAGCCCTGTGTGGCTATTGAGGCCGCAGTGAGTGGTAACACCGATATCTCATTCAATAGTGTGCATCAGCAACTCTCCTTTACAGTCGATTACCCTTCGTTTGTATCCTCTCCTGCAAGTGAAATAAAGCCGGTGGTCTATCAAAATCGCCGCCGCGATACTGCAGTGCAGGGGCTTGTGCCCACCTATGTAACATCGGGCAGGGTAGAGTATGTGCATAATGAGAAACTCATTTTTAATGCCGGGAACGAGTATCGTCGCTTTGAACTGGTGGACCCTAACTCTCCCGGCGAAGGAGTGGAAGAAGTTGTCTATGTGAAACCGCATTACAATGCGTTGCTCTATGTGGACAAACCCCGCACAAGCCGCTCCAACTATCACGATGAGAATGGAATGTCCTATATAAACACGCTCGAGGGGCGTGGAACAGAGATTGAGGCCGATTATGTCTACGTGCATTTTGCATTGGATGTTCCTTATCGCGACGGTGGCGATTACTATCTGCTTGGGGATTTCTGTAACGGCCTCACCCCGCTCACAAAGCTCAGCTATGATGCCGAGGGTGATTATTATTTTACAGCCCGGCAATTGAAATTGGGCCTTTATAACTATATGTATGCTTGGTTGCCTCACGGGGCAACAAAGGTGGAGACGGTTTCAACCGAGGGCAATTTTTATGAGACAGAGAATGAATATCTCATTTATATCTATTATAGAGGATTTGCCGAAAGGTATGACCGCTTGTTGGGCGTGCATCGCATAAACTACAGCTTGGAGAGTAATTAATCTGTGTGTCGCTGATACATAAACAATAATAGTCGCTGCCACAGCAGCGACTATTATTGTTTAAGATATCTATCTCTTTTTAGAATCTGTCTACAATCTTCTCAATGTGGTCCCAAATGCCTTTCTTCTCAAAGTGTACGGCCTTGGCAATTCCCTTTAGAACCTTAAGCCCCTTGCCGTTGTTCTTTATCTGCTTTTCGGCAAATTTGTAGAAACCGAAAGTGCCCAATAGGCTCAATGCTATTACTATATAGAGCTGCAGGTCTACTGATGCTCCCAGCTTATAAGAGACAAACCAAGTAATCACAATTAGGAAGTTTATTGTGAGGATTGACATTGTTGTGCCGGTGTGTGAGAAGCCCAACTCAATGAACATATGGTGCAGGTGTGTCTTGTCGGGGTGGAACGGCGATTTCTTGTTCAGGATTCTTGTTGTCATCACTCGCAGTGTGTCAAATATGGGAATTGAGAGCACGGCAAGTGTGAAAGGAATGAGTCCGAACCCTTTTGCGGCCAACAATGCGCATCCCGAATTCCTGTCGAGTATGCTCATTACAAACATTGACATCATAGTTCCAATGACCAGTGTTCCTCCATCGCCAATGAACATTCTTGTTTTGCTGCCGAATACATTGTGAAGGAAAAACGGTACAATGGCGCCTGCAGCAGAGATTGCCAATGTTGCCATCACGTAGTTTCCGGTACAGTAGAAGAATATGGTGAATAGAATAGAGGACATAAAGCAGAAGCCCGACGAAAGTCCGTTTACTCCGTCTATCAGGTTGATGGCGTTGATTATTCCCACTGCGGCAAAGACAGTGAGGGCGTAACCAAACCACATTGGAATGGTGTTTATGCCCCACAATCCCCAAAAGCAATTAATTGATGACTGGCTGGCATACATTAGCCATACAATGATGATTATTTCTATTAGAAATCTTATACCTGCCGACAGGTCTATGATATCATCAATTGTGCCCACATAAAGCATTATGAGCATTGCCGAAATAAGCATAAAAGTGCTGGCGCTGTTGAAAATTGCCGATGAACTGCACAATCCAATGGCAATGCCGAAAAAAACAGCGACTCCACCCATCACCGGCACCGGGTTGCGCTGCAGTTTTCTGGCGTCGGGGTTATCAACAATGTTTTTCAAGATAGCAATCTTTAAAACCTTTGGGTGCATCCATAGGGTTCCTGCAAAAGCAAACAGCGCTGCTAAAAGGATTTGAAGTATGTCGGACATAGTTGTGAATGTTTTTTGTATTTGTTGTTTGATACCTAAATTAGTTATAGCTATTAGCGCAAAGGTAGTTAAAGTTTTATTTTTTTCAAATAAAAAACAAAGTTTATGTGTATGCTCTCATTTTTTTATCTCAATTCTTTGGTGTTTAGCGCTGTATGCCTGTTTTTCTCATTCTTGGATGTGTGCCTCTCCTCTTTGCCGCACGGCGTTGCCTGCTCTCTCTTGTAAATACGGGAAAAGCCTTGCATAGTTTCTCCTTTTTATATAAATTTGCATCAATTCACCCTGATATGTTTTAAACACTATAAGAGAATGGCTACATCTCATAACCACGTTGTTGTAATGGCCGGCGGCATCGGAAGCCGTTTCTGGCCAATGAGCACGGTCGATTGCCCCAAGCAGTTTATTGATGTGCTTGGTTGTGGCAAGTCCCTTTTGCAACTGACCATAGACCGATTTGCCGGTCTGTGCCCGCCCGAAAATATTTGGGTTTTGACATCGGAAAAGTATGCCCCTATGGTGAGGGAGCAGCTGCCCGAAATTGCAGAGGGTAATATCTTGAAAGAGCCTTGCCGTCGCAACACTGCTCCCTGTATTGCGTATGCTGCGTGGAAAATAAAGAAACGCGACCCTAATGCCAATATGGTGGTAACTCCCAGCGACCATTTTGTGGCCGACGTGGATGAGTTTCGCCGTGTGGTGAGGTCGTCGCTCTCTTTTGTGGCCGGTTCCGATGCTATTCTCACTCTTGGTATAAAGCCTACACGCCCCGATACAGGTTATGGCTATATAGAGGCAGTGCTGGGAGCTTCCTCGCTTTCCAACAAGGAGGTCTTTCGTGTTGATTCTTTCAAGGAGAAACCTGCGCTTGATGTGGCTAAGGCTTATATAGCCAAGAATAATTTCTATTGGAACTCGGGCATCTTTATATGGAATGTCTCTACGATTGTGAATGCCTTTAGGGTTTATCAATCCCCAATTGCGTCGGTGTTTGAATCTCTTATGCCATATTATGATACAGCCCAGGAGCAGCAGTTGGTGGATGAACGTTTCCCCGAGTGTCGCAGCATTTCGGTCGATTATGCAATTATGGAGCGTGCCGATGAGATATTTGTGTTTCCGGCAAATTTCGGATGGAGCGACTTAGGTACCTGGGTATCATTGCACAGCAATGTGCAGCACGATGTGAACGGTAATGCCGCGCTTGAGAGCAATGTGGTGTTTGCCGAGTCGCGTAACTGCATAGTTGATGCTCGCGGTGTGAAGAAAGTTGTGGTTATTGGACTCGATGATTGCATTGTTGCCGAAAACAATGGTAATCTGCTTGTGTGCCGAATGTCGGAGGAGAACCGTATAAAGGATTTTTCCGAGGAGAAATGATTATATAGGGGCTGCAGCCGGGGGCTGTGCCTTTGAATACGGATTATTGGGCGTTGCCATTGGCTTCGCCCTTTTTTTGCGCTGCCTCTATGAACGAGGCGGTGTCCATATTGGCGCTGTAGGGGAGGTTGAACAGGTCGAACAGCACGCAAGAGCGTCCCTCAAGGGCGTTTTCTATTGCAGTGGCGGCTTCCTCTCTTCGGTCGCTGTTCCACAGTATGTAGGCTATGTGTGCGTCAATGTCGGAGGGGTCATAGCTGATGTCGCGGCAATATTTGAACACTCTCTTGGCCATTGCCAAATGGTTGTGCTTTACAAGGTGCGCTCCCAGTTTGTAGAGCGTGTCCTCTGTGTTCCACTCTTTTGACTCGAGTGTGTTCATATCATCGAATGTGAGATTTTCCTTGTCGCGCAGTTCATAGAGGTGCTTGCCGGTTAGCACCAGCTGTTTCATATTGTCGGGGTGCATAAGCAGTGCCATTGACATTCCCTCATCGGCGCGCTCTTCATTTCCAATACTGTCGAGCAGCATTGCCCTGTTTATCCTCGAGAGCATCATCTCTATTGTGCCTTCCTGGGCACGGCTTATACATACGGCAAACGCTGCAATAGCCTCGGCGGTCTTTCCCTGATGATGGTTTATGAGACCTATGTAAAAGAAAGGAATAACCGATTTTTCGTATTTGTTGGCAAAGGTTATGAAAATCTCCTTTGCCTTTTCATAGTTGCGTAGGTGGTAGTAGCAGTAGGCCTGCATCATTGCCGCATACTCAATCTCCTCGTTGATGGTCAGTTCAAACTCAAAGCACTCGAGTGCTTTGCCAAACCTTTTTACCATATAATATATGTGTCCCAACTGCTCCCAATAGAAGGTGGAGTAGGGTGAGGTGTCGAGCAGGCGATTATATATTTCAACAGCCTCGTTTATGCGTTGCAGCTCAATGAGACATTCTCCCTTCACTTCAAGCAGGTTGCTGCGTCCGGGGGCTGCCTTGAGTGCCTTTTCGCAAATGGCAAGTGCGTCGAGTGCAAAGCCGCAGTCGAGCAGCACCTCCAGTGCGTCATAGACGCAGTCATCCTCGGGGTGTGATGCCTGCAATATCGACATTGCAAGTTCGCGTGCCTGCTTAAAGTCTTTTAATGCAAGCATTATTTCGGCCTTTATTGTCTTACTCTCGATATCCTCGGTATATTTCAGGCTGTTGAAGAGCTTTAGGGCCTGCGTGGGCTCGCCATAGCATAGCAACACCTTGATTTCGAGCTTTATATTCTCCGGGGCCGAGGGGTGCAGACGCTTCGATGTTTCGAGCGCCTGCATTGCCTCGTCGCGGTTGTCAATGAAAAGGAAGTACGATATAAGGTCGGCAAACTCATCGATGCCGAAGTATGCGCTCATTCCCAATCTGCGCGACTGCTCATAGCGTGCAAGCAGTTCGCGAAATTCGGGAGAGTCGAAGAAGCCTTTGTCGTAGTTCATCCTTTTCGTTTGTTGTGTTACTTGTTCTTTATCTTGTTCCAAGTGTCTTTGAGCGACACTGTGCGGTTGAAAATCAACTGCTCGGGTGTTGAATCCGGGTCGATGTTGAAGTAGCCGATGCGCTGGAACTGCAGGTAGTCGAGCGGCTTGCGCTCTGTCAGGTATTTCTCAACCTTGCAACCCTTGAGAATGTTGAGTGAGTCGGGGTTAATCATCTCCTTCATAGCCTCAAGTGCATCGCAGCCTTTTGCCTCGCGGATGGCAGCCATTTCGTCTCGTGGGTTCTCGGCACGCCAAAGACGGTCATAGAGACGCACTTCTGCATCGACGCAGTGGCGGCGGCTCACCCAGTGGATTGTGCTCTTGACCTTGCGGTTAGCGTCGGCCTCGCCGGTCTTTGTCTCGGGGATATATTCGCAAAGCACCTCGGTAACATTTCCGTTCTCGTCCTTGTTGCAACCGGTGCACAAAACAATGTAGGCATTCTTCAAGCGCACTTCGCGGCCCGGTGTCAGACGGTAGTAGTTCTTGGGTGCGTCCTCCATAAAGTCGTCGCGCTCAATCCACAGCTCGTTGCAGAATTCTATGGTGTGTGTGCCGTCCTCGGGACGCTCGGGGTTGTTTATTGCTGTCAAAGCCTCGGTTTTGTCGGCCGGGTAGTTTGTTATGGTGAGCTTCACGGGGTTGATTACTGCCGATACACGTGTGGCGCGGCTGTTCAGGTCCTCGCGCACGGCGCTCTCAAGCAGTGCAAAGTCGTTGAGCGCATCATAGGTGGTGTAGCCAATCTTATCAACAAAATTCCTTATTGATTCGGGTGAGTAGCCGCGACGGCGGAAACCACAGATTGTTGGCATACGGGGGTCATCCCAGCCGTTTACCAAGCCCTCCTTCACAAGAATCAGGAGGTTGCGCTTGCTCATAAGGGTGTAGTTCAAATTGAGCTTGTTGAATTCATACTGGCGTGGACGGTTGTCATCGAGGTCCTTGCCATCCTTTACCCAGTCTACGAACAGGTCATAGAGGGGGCGGTGAGGCACGAACTCAAGTGTGCAAAGCGAGTGTGTAACGCCCTCGAAATAGTCGCTCTGTCCGTGTGCGAAGTCATACATCGGATATGCTTTCCACTTTTCGCCGGTGCGATGGTGGGCAGCCTTTACAACGCGGTATATGATGGGGTCGCGGAAATGCATATTGGGGCTTGCCATATCTATCTTGGCGCGGAGCACCATACGGCCCTCCTCAATTTCGCCGGTGTTCATCTTTTGGAACAGTTCCAGGCTCTCCTCAACGGGGCGGTTGCGATAGGGGCTGTCTGTGCCGGGCTGTGTGGGGGTGCCTTTCTGCTCGGCAATCTGTTCTGCTGTCTGCTCGTCGATGTAGGCTTTGCCCTCCTTGATGAGCTTGATGGCGAAATCCCACAACTGGTCAAAGTAGTCCGATGCGTAGTAGACGTTGGCCCAATTGAAACCAAGCCATTTGATATCTTCCATTATGGCGTCTACATACTCCACATCCTCCTTGGTGGGGTTTGTGTCGTCAAAACGCAGGTTGCATATTCCGTTGTACTTTTCTGCCATACCAAAGTCCATACATATAGCCTTGGCGTGGCCTATGTGAAGGTAACCATTGGGCTCGGGTGGGAAACGTGTCTGCACTTTGCTTCCGTTCTTGCCCTTCTCAAGGTCGCCTATTATTATCTGTTCGATAAAACTGACGCTCTTTTTCTCGCTCTTTTCAGTTTCGTTGATTTCTGCCATTGCTGTATAGTGTTTTTATGTTCGTAATCTTGGGATTATTGTCTTTGACAATACGCAAATGCAAAAATAGTCCAAAAAAATGGAATTACGAAATATTGGGCGTAATATTGCGCTTGTGGCGGTGCCAATGGGATGGCGCGCGATTATGTTGTTATAGGAACCCTCTCTTTATGGCAAGATAATACCCCAATTTGTAGATGTTGAAGAGGAACAGCGATGGGTGCTTGCCCAAAAGATTGCGGGTTATGGGGCGACGCAGTGCTCTCCACAGCAGAAAATAAATGCAGGCAACGTGCCATTTGCGCAGCTTGGCTGCTGTCGATAGCAGTGGCGTGGTGCCAATTAACTGCTCGATAGACGCCAATGTACCTAGCGCCTGCATTGTCTTTTCAAGGAATATGGCGTTGTTCTCTAATCCGTTGTGCAACAATCTGTTCTCGATGTGAATTACGGGAACTCCGCGCCTCTCAAGCTCCTTGCCGAAAAGTGCGTCTTCGTAGCCGTATTGCTTTATCTCTTTCTTGAAAAATATTGACAAAAACAACTCGCGGGAAATGGCAAAATTAAAGGTGGTGAAGTTGTCGTATGGTCTTAGACTTCGCGTTGCCGCATCGCGCTTGGTGTCGGCCTTCCGCTCATATTTGAAGCGCAGGCTGCAGGCCGGGTCGTTCAGTTTGGTTGTGTGGTATAGCCCTCCACAAACTACCTTATGGTTGTGCAGGGCGGCAATGTAGCTGGCAAGGAAGTCTCTCTTCTCAACAATGGCATCGCTGTCGATGAAGAGCAGATTGGGCTGCTTTGCCTCAATGGCAAGCCTGTTGCGTATGTTGGCGCGCCCGATGTTCTCCCGGCTTATTATGCGACGGCAGCAAGGCAATTCCTCGGCGGTAATGTTTTTTTGCAGATTGTGGGCCGATGTGCCGTCTTCCCCCACTATAATCTCATAGGGCACACCAAGCAGTTCGCCTTGCCTTTGCAGCTCTTCAATGAGCTGATGACAATCGTAGTCTTTGGTGGGTATGAGTATCGATAACATAGTGGCGGTGTTTGTTTTTATACACAGTAACGTCGCAAAAATAGCCTTTTTTTTGTAATGCTTGGTTTTTGTGCTCCTTAAATTTGTGCTAATGGCTGTTTTTTCAATTTATTTTCGTATCTTCGCACTGTTGTAGAAAAAACATTTTAAAAGATAATATTTTATGAAGAGTGACATCCAAATTGCTCACGAAACCAAACTTGAGCGCATTGAGAATGTAGCGGCGCAGATTGGTATCGATGCCAACGCCCTTGAACACTATGGCAAGTATATTGCAAAGCTGCCTTTGAACCTGATAGGTGAGAAAAAAGGCAAGCTTATTCTTGTTACAGCCATCACTGCTACAAAAGCCGGAATTGGCAAGACAACCGTTTCAATAGGCCTTGCGCTCGGTCTTAACAAAATTGGCAAGAAGGCCGTTGTGGCATTGCGCGAACCCTCTCTTGGTCCCTGCTTTGGAATGAAGGGTGGTGCAGCCGGTGGCGGATATGCCCAGGTGTTGCCTATGGAGAAAATCAACTTGCACTTCACTGGCGATTTCCACGCGATTACATCGGCCCACAATATGATTTCGGCTCTGCTCGATAACTATCTCTATCAGCACGCCAAGGATGGCTTTGGCCTCAAGGAGATTTTGTGGCGTCGCGTGCTTGACGTGAACGACCGTTCGTTGCGTCAGATAATTACCGGTGTGGGGCCTGCCACCAATGGTCTTGTAGAGCAGGCCGGCTTTGATATCACTCCAGCATCTGAGCTTATGGCTATTCTCTGTCTTGCAAGCGATGAGGAGGATTTGCGTCGTCGCATCGAGAATATAATGCTTGGTTACACATACGCAGGCGAGCCCTTCACTGTGAAGGACCTTGGCGTTGCGGGTTCTATAATGGTGCTTTTGAAGGATGCTATCCAGCCCAATTTGGTGCAGACAACAGAGAACACTCCTGCCATTATACACGGTGGTCCCTTCGCAAATATTGCACACGGCTGCAACTCTCAGCTTGCTACCAAAATGGCTCTTGCCCACAGTGAGTATACCATCACCGAGGCGGGCTTCGGAGCCGACCTTGGAGCCGAGAAATTCTACAACATCCTTTGTCGCAAGAGTGGCTTGCAGCCCGATGCTACAGTGATTGTTGCTACAGCACAGGGATTGAAGATGCACGGCGGCGTGGAGCTCGACAAGATTAAGGAGCCTGATATGGAGGGCTTGCGCAACGGTCTTGCCAACCTTGACCGCCACGTTGCCAATCTGCGCTCTTTTGGCCAGTCGGTTATTGTGGTGTTCAACCGCTTTGCCACTGACACCGATGAGGAGATGGCACTGTTGCAGGCACACTGCGAGCAGGAGCTTGGCTTGCCTTTCGTAATAAACAATGCCTTTGCTCTGGGTGGTGAGGGTGCTGTTGAGATGGCTCAGATTGTTGTTGATACAATTGAGAAGAATCCTTCACAGCCCTTGCAGTTTACCTATAACGATGAGGATAGCGTGCAGACCAAGATTGAGAAAGTTGCCAAGAATATCTATGGCGCAGCCTCGGTTACATTCGCAAAGCCTGCTCTCGATCGCATAAAGTTGGCCGAGAAGTATGGCTTGGCAAAGTTCCCCGTATGTATTGCAAAGACACAGTTCTCGTTCAGTGCCGATGCTAAGCAGTATGGTGCTGTCAAGGGCTTCAACCTTCAGATACGCGACGTGGTGCTCAATGCCGGTGCCGAGATGATTGTTGCCATTGCTGGCGACATTATCCGTATGCCCGGTCTGCCAAAAGACCCCCAGGCTAATCACATCGACTTTGTTGATGGTGAGATTGTGGGCTTGAGCTGATAAGAACCATCCTTTTGATGAATATGTGAAAGCAGCCTCGCGCCTTGCCGGTGCGGGGCGCTTCACCCTATAAGCATTTTGTATATTATGGCACAACCGTTGGCGGAGCGTCTGCGCCCCACCTCTTTTGAAAATTATGTAGGACAACAGCATCTCGTTGGCGAGGGTGCTGTGCTCCGTCGTATGATAGATTCGGGGCGTATTCTCTCGTTTATAATGTGGGGGCCTCCGGGAACGGGCAAGACAACCATTGCCCGCATCATAGCCCATAAGCTCAACCGCCCATTCTACACTCTCAATGCAGTGTCGGCAGGTGTTAAGGAGGTGCGCGAGATTATAGACAAAGCTCGCAATTCCCCCCTTTTCTCCCGCGGTGGTGCAATACTTTTCATTGATGAGATTCATCGTTTCAGTAAATCGCAGCAGGATTCCCTGCTCAGTGCGGTGGAAACAGGTACAGTAACCCTCATTGGTGCTACAACGGAAAATCCTTCATTCGAGGTTATACGCCCGTTGCTTTCACGCTGTCAGCTCTATGTGTTGAAGTCGCTTGAGAAGGATGACCTTATGCAGCTTCTCAACTATGCCGTTACTGCCGATGATGTGTTGCGCGAACGTGGTGTTGAGCTTCGTGAAACAGCGGCTCTTATGCGTTACAGCGGTGGCGATGCACGCAAGTTGCTGAACATTCTTGAGCTCGTTGTGGAGAGCGACTCACAGTCGCCTGTCGTCATCACCGATGACAAGGTGGTGGGGGCTCTTCAACAAAATCCGGCAGCCTATGACAAGGATGGCGAGATGCACTATGATATAATTTCGGCATTCATAAAGTCGATACGTGGCAGCGACCCCGATGCGGCCCTCTATTGGATGGCACGTATGATTGAGGGTGGTGAGGACCCTGCTTTCATTGCCCGCCGCATTGTCATCTCTGCGGCCGAGGATGTGGGTCTTGCCAATCCCAATGCCTTGCTGCTCGCCAATGCTGCGTTTGATGCGGTTACAAAAATAGGATGGCCCGAAGGGCGTATTCCGCTTGCCGAGGCGGTGGTCTATCTTGCTACCTCGCCAAAAAGCAATTCGGCATATATGGGCATAAATAAGGCTCTGCAAACTGTGCGCGAGACGGGGAATTTGCCGGTTCCGCTTCATCTGCGCAATGCACCAACCAAGCTTATGGCCGATTTGGGTTATGCCGACGGATATAAATACTCACACGACTATCCCGGGCATTTTGTCAAACAGCAGTTCTTGCCCGATGGGGCAGAGCACTTCTCATTCTGGCTGCCGCAAGATAATCCTGTTGAGGCAAAGAGCAAAGCCTGGATGCAACAGTGCTGGGGCGATGACAAACCTTTCTGCAAGTAGATGATAATAAGGAGAAGGCCGACTCTAAAAAGTCATTTTATTGTTACGCTCGCCCTCAAAATGCTCGTTTACGTTTAGTAAACTGATTTTTCGGGCTTTGTAAAAACAGCTTTTTTATACAACCTCTCAATAATGTAACGCCCCAAAACTTTTGGGGCGTTGCATTGTGATTTGTTTTATTTCAGCCCTTCAAGTATTCTTTTAAGTACTACAGTTGCCGAAATTTCACGGTTGGCAGCCTCAGGAATTACAAGTGAGCGTGGGCTTTCAATGACTTCGTCTGTAACAATCATATTGCGGCGCACGGGCAGGCAATGCATAAAGTGCGCATTGTTGGTTACAGCCATTTGACGCTCGCTTACTGTCCAACTGCGGTCTGTGCTCAACACCTTGCCATAATTCTCGCCATCGTATGCGGCCCAGTTCTTGGCATAGATGAAATCGGCGCCTTCAAAAGCTTTCATCTGGTCATACTCTACACGTGCGTTGCCCACAAATTCCGGTGCAAGTTCATAGCCCTTGGGGTGGGTTATCACAAATTCGTAGTCTGTGGCGTTCATCCACTCTGCAAAGGAGTTGGGTACAGCCTGTGGCAGGGCTTTAGGGTGGGGTGCCCAAGTGAGCACAACCTTGGGGCGAGCAGTTGTTTTATGCTCCTCAATGGTTATGAGGTCGGCAAAGCTTTGCAGAGGGTGGCGTGTGGCAGCTTCCATAGAGAAGACCGGGCGGCCCGAGTGCTCTATGAATTGGTTTAGGATAACTTCGTTGTAGTCATCGGCCTTGCTTTCGAAACGTGCAAATGAGCGCACGCCAATGACATCGCAGTAGCTGCCCATCACCGGTATTGCTTCGAGTATGTGTTCGGGTTTGTCTCCATCCATAATTACGCCGCGCTCGGTCTCCAGTTTCCACGCTCCTTGGTTAATGTCGAGTACAATAACATTCATTCCAAGGTTGAGGGCTGCTTTTTGTGTGCTGAGCCTTGTGCGCAAACTTGAATTGAAGAACACCATCATAAGGGTTTTGTTCTTGCCCAGTTCGCAATATTTGTAACGGTCGTTTTTTATTTCAAAGGCTTCATTGAGCGCGCTTTTCAGGTCTGTTATATCTTTTACGGATGTGAAGTGTCTCATTCTATATATTATTAATAAGGTAAATATTATTTCTTCTCTTCAGTACTCTTCTCTTGTGCCTTTTCTGCCTTTTTGTGCAGGCTCTTCTCTTTCTTTTTGTTTCCCCACCATTTCCAACGGTTGAAGTCGAAACGTATTGATGTGCCTATGCCTTGCGTGGTGAGGTCGGTTTTTGAGAAGTAGCGGTCATTGGTCTTGCTATAGGCTTTTATGCTCCAATTCTCTTTGGGGCTAAGAAGCCATTGCAACTCAAAATCGCCAATGACGTTTCTGTTGGCAATGGGGTTCTCGCGGTAGCCGAGGTTGCCGTTGATGAGCAGTCGGTTGTTTAGCAGTCGGCCGCGCAACATACCCTCTATTTCCATACTGTTCCAGCCGCGTTCACTGGTGGAGATGTTGCCCGATATGTCCCAATTGCCATTGTTTATGATTTTACCGAGCATATTGTTTATCTGTCCCGATATTGTGTTGGAGATGAGAGATTCCACTGCTGTAGAGCTGTTGGCGTCGCTTGCTTGGGCGTTGCTGGCATCAAAGGTGTAGAATTTGCCCACTCCAAGAAGATAGATGAACTGCATATTCTTCTGGTCGGGAGTGCTGGCTATGCTGGCGAGCAACTCGCGCTCCTCCTCGCTTCCCTCGGGCAACTCAAGGTCGAATTTCAGCTCGGGCGATTGCAGGCTACCGGTGATATCCATAATGCAGTTCACCTTCACGCTTTTGCGTTTTGCTATTTCTGTGGTGAGGTCGCTGAGCGAGGCCGAAGGTACAAGGTATTTTGCACGCAGATTAAGTTGTGCCTTGAATGGGTCGCCATTGAGTGCAATGGAACCGCCCTTCGCTATTTCAAATGTTTTCGGGAAGATATCTTGTATGGTGAACTTGTATGCTCCTCTTGTCAGGTCGAGGCGGCCTTTCATATTGAAACCGGTGCGGTCGTTGTAGACTGCATTTACCGGGCCTGTGCCGTTGAGAATCAGGTAGTCATCATTCTGCAGGTTGGTATATATCTTCAGTTCAAGGTTTTCGTTGATGTCGAGCATAAAATCGAGCGTCATCTTGCTCGCGGTTGTGTTATAGGTTTTATTGGTGTCCTTCACGGGCGTTGAAGGGCTTTTTCTTGCCTTGCTGTTGTCGGTGAATGTTACAAAGCTGTTGTCGCGCGCTCCGCTTGTTACATTGGAGTTGTAGTAGAAACGCGAATTTGGGGCTGTTGCCATATCTGCTTTCAGCTCAAAGCCGTTGTTGCCGCTGATTATGCTTGCAGTGCCAATGCCGTATGCTGTTCCATAGAACGGCAGGCTGCCAAAATCTTCGGTGTCATAAACAAGCAGGTTGTCGGCCCTGGCAGTGAGATGACAGGTCCAGTTGCTCAGGTTCTTGTGGTTTATTGTACCCGATAGCATACCATAGTTGCCGTTGCGGTCGTGCACCCTTGCATTGTCGAATGTTATGGCGCCTTTCGAGAACTTTATTGAGTCTCCCATAAAGTGGTAGCGCACGTTTGTTGCCTTAACCTTTGTTGAGCAGTGCATTGCCACCGCACCGTCGAAATCCACAGCGCGCCAACTGCCGTGCAGGTGCACCTTGCCTGTGCCTGTGCCGCGTGAGTCTACCACAAATGTCTTCAGTTTGTGGTTGAGGAATGCAATGTTTATTTCATTGGCGTCAATCATCAGCGTTATGGTGTCGTTGGCCTGTGAAAGAAAGCCGCTTACGTTTGACCTGATGTCCTTCTCATTGTAGAGGTCTATGTCAAGAAGAATACTTTTCTTGTTGTTGTCCCAACCGGCAAATACATCGGCACGGCCCATAGAGCCGCCGTCAATGCGGAAATCCTCTACATTGAAACGTCCGGCAGCATTGGGCGATGAAAGTATCCCTGTTACATAGGCTGTTCCGGTGGCCTTGCCGTCGAATTCCAGTATGCGGAAGTTTATCAGGTCGAATATCGTTCCAAGGTTCAAGCCTTTGGTGTAGACCTTCAGGCTGTCCTCCTGTGTGCGCCCTATGTCTCCCTCTATTAGCAGGCTCTGGCTCTTGCTGTAGAGGCTTATGTTTTTTGCAGTGAGCTTGTCGAGGTTGCCCGATACCTCGCCCTCGCTGATGTGCCACACATCGTTTTTGTGTAGTATGCTGTCCTTGAAGATTTTTGCATTGAGCTTAAGTCGTTCGTCATCATTCTTGGAGAGGTCGGCATCGATGCGCACCATTCCTCTCAACTCCTGTTCTCTTTTGAAATCGTTCAGGTCTACAATACTCCTGATTTTGTTGTCGGCAATGTTCGCATTTAGTCTTATGACAATATCGTTGGCAATGTTGTTGTCGTCGATTTTTTTGCTCTTATTGCCGGTTGGCCTTTGGATTTGTGCGTTAAAATCGAAGTATTTCTCGTTTGACTTTCCGCTTATTCCAATGGACCTTATAGGCTTGCCGCTGAGGCTTATGTTGTTTATGGATGCATCAATTGTGTGGTTGTTGCCCTCATCGTTGAAAGCGCCTTTTATGTATGACGGCTCGTTTATGGTGAATGGCAACCCCAGGATGTGTGTCAGGGCTTTGCTGTTTGTGATGTTTGCATCGTAGTAGAAGTTGTTATACGTTTTCTTCCACCTTCTGCTTTTGGCATCGGCAAGCGCAGGAATATGTCTTCTCACTGCATTCTTCAGGCTCTGTACAATGTCGGGGAACTCAAATTGGCCATATATGCTGGCTCTTGCAAAATCTGAAGTGAACACAAAAAGCCTCTCATCGCCGGTGTTGTTGTCGCTGATGTACAGGTTGCGTATGAATGTGGAGTCGCTCTTGTCTGTGAGTTTGAAGTTATCAATCTTCAGGTTTACAATCTTCTTTCCTTTGCTATAGCCTATGTGCTCGCCGTTGAGGCTGAACGAGTAGCTCTGCTCCTTGTCCTCAGTGGTGAGTGCCAGGTTGTATGGCCTTACGCTGTCGGCTTTTGCAGTAACCCTGAAGGTGTTGTTTGCCGGGGTGTATCTTGCGCTTGCCTTGATATTTGCATTGGAATCATTCGTTTCGAGCGAAGCCTTGAACTCCTTGTTGGCATAGAGCCCGCTGAAGGCTATCGGGGCATAGGTGTAGTGGTTATATGTGAGTTCTGTTATTTCACCGTTTATGTTGGCGAGATTTTCCTCGTTGTGTATGTTGCCGTTGGCATTGGCTACAATGTTACAGCCTTCAAGCCCTGCTATTCCTGTGATGTTGCCCAGCTTGATATTGCTGCAGGCAGCCTGCAGGCTGTATTGCCCGTCGGGCGTCATTCTGCCGCTTGCGTCAAGGTTGCCGCTGAGGCATCTGATGGTGGCCGAAGCATCAATGGTGTCCTTCTTCAAATTCAGCTCACCTGTTACAGATGTGCTGCCAAGAAGGGGTGCTATGCTGTTGGGGCTGCCTGTTGTGGCGAGCGCCTTCTCTATGAACGGTGCGCTTGTGGTACACTCGTATATTCTGATGCAGCCCTCCCTCTTCTTTGTAAACGGCGAGGTGAGCGTGGCTTTTCCTTTGAAGGTCAGGCTGCTGTTGTGCGTGCGTGTGGCAAGCGTTGCATCAAGGCTGTCGGCGTTGCAAAAACCGTCGATGGTGAATGTGATGTCGGGAATTTCTATTGGGGGAAGAGCAACGAAGGGGGCAAGGTCGGCGGGCGAGAAACGCTCGCACAGCACAGCGCCTTTTGCGCTCCAATTCTCAATGCCGTTGTTCAGGTCAATGGTTATCTCCTCTGCGTGCAGGTTGCTTACCGATGTCTCGGCATCCATGCCTGCAAGGCTCAGTGTGTTGTTCTCCATCCTTGCTCTAACCCTCAACTGCTGCAGGCGCAAGCCGCAGCGTTCTTCACCGCTTATTGAGCGTATGAAAAGGTCGAAGCCCTCTTTGTCGAGCCTTTTAAGCGAGATGTTGCAGCCCAAATCATCAATTGCAATGTGGTTGGGGTTGAAAAGAGGGCTGTCGGGTGCTGTGTTCAGAATATCGTATGTGAACTTGCCTTCGTATACCGTCAGCTGGTTCAGGCGCAGGTCCACTTTCGACTCTTTCTTTTCTCCATTGTTGAATATGTCAAGGAGATACTGAATATTTAGTGCAGAGTCGGGTGTTTCTCTGTTCAGCTTTATTCTTGGTGATGCAAGGCTTGCTGTGTTTATCCTTATTTTGCCGTTGAAGAGCTGTCGTGTGTCGAGATGGGCGCGGGCCTCATCGGTGTGTAACACTGTGTCGCCATTCAGGTCGAGCAACAGCACATCCTTAAGGGCAATTTCGTTTATGCTGAATATTTCTACCTTGCCAACGCTTGCCGGTATGTCGTATCTGTCATTGATTTCCGTTGTTATGCAGTTGGCAATGTGATGTTGCACGGCGTTGGTGCGCAGCGTTCCTAATAGCACAAGCAGTGTGGCTGCTGTCAGGGCTATGATGCCGGATATGTATTTGAGCGTTTTTATATGCTTTACAACTGTTAGCGGTTTTGCTCCTTTAAAACAGATGCGAATTTACTTAAAATGCGCGATAAAAACGTAGTTTTTCCATATAAAAAAAGCAAAAGTTCGCTATAAATATCGATGCCTCGAGAAAATGCGGCTCTCGGTTTGTCATTTATGGCAGAATTAAATATCTTTGTACTCATTAATTTTATGTTTTTATGATAGAAACTCTTGTTGTACTTCTTTTGACAATGGTGTTTTTCATTACAGGAAAAATACGTTCCGACATTGTTGCTCTGTGTGCCCTTGTGTCGCTCATTGTGCTTGGTATCCTCACTCCCGAGGAGGCTCTTTCGGGCTTTTCAAGCACTGTGATAATAATGATGGTGGGCCTTTTTGTGGTTGGTGGTGCCATATTCCAGACCGGCCTTGCCAAGATGATAAGCTCAAAACTGATGCGTCTTGCCGGGAACAGTGAAACACGCCTGTTTGTGCTGGTGATGGCTGTTACTTCGTTTATGGGTGCTTTTGTGAGCAACACCGGTACAGTGGCTATTATGATACCCATTGTGGTGAGTATGGCAATGAGTATGAAGATGAATCCCAGCCGCTTGCTTATGCCATTGGCCTTTGCCAGCAGTATGAGTGGTATGATGACTCTCATTGGTACACCTCCCAACCTTGTGATAAACGAGGAGCTGATAAAGAATGGCTATGATGGTTTGGGCTTCTTCACATTCTTGCCGGTGGGTCTCATCTGTGCGGTGGTGGGTACTATACTGCTTTTGCCATTGAGCAAAAAGTATCTTTCAAAGCCGGGTGCTTTAACCGGTGCCAGTGCCAGCAGTGGAAAATCACTGAAGCAGCTTGTGAAGGAGTATGGTATATCAAGCAATCTCTATCGAGTACAGGTAAATCAAAGCTCGTTAGCTGCCGGAAAGCTGATTGGTGAGCTTGATATCAGAAAAGAGTATGGCCTCAATATCATTGAGGTGCGCCACATAGAGAGAGGACAGCGTAATTTGCTGAAGAAAAATGTGGTTCAGCAGGCCGCCGACCCCGATACCGTTCTGCGTGTCGATGATATTCTTTATATCTCGGGAACAGGTGAGTCGGTGGATAAGTTTGTGGCCGACTACAGACTGGAACTGATGCCCGAGAATGACGGTGGCAAAGGTCTCGATTTCTATGACATTGGTGTGGCCGAGATAGTGTTGCTCCCATCATCTTCACTTATAAACAAGAGTATAAAGGAGGTTGGCTTCCGCACCAAATACAATGTGAGCGTGCTTGGTATTTGTCGCAAGAATAAATATATTCTGCAAAATATTGCTGATGTATCGATACACAGTGGCGATATTCTGCTTGTACAGGGTACCTGGAGTAATATTGCCAATCTCGAGAACGAGAATGGTGAGTGGATTGTGCTTGGCCGTCCTCTTGAGGAGGCTGCAAAGGTAACGCTCGACTACAAGGCTCCTGTGGCTGCCGTGATAATGCTTGCGATGATTGCCGTTATGGTGTTCGACTTCATTCCCATCAAGCCGGTAACAGCGGTTATGATTGCGGGTTTGCTTATGGTGCTCACGGGCTGTTTCAGGAATGTTGAGGCTGCCTACAAGACTATAAATTGGGAAAGTATTGTGCTCATTGCAGCTATGATGCCAATGTCTACTGCGTTGCAGAAAACAGGTGTGTCGGAGTGGATATCACAATCTTTGGTAACATCGCTCGGTGGTTTTAACCCGATAGTTCTTTTGGCTGCGGTCTATTTTACCACCTCTTTCCTGACAATGTTCATAAGCAACACTGCCACTGCTATTCTTATGGCTCCTATGGCAATGAGTTGTGCGCAATCGATGGGTGTTAGCCCTGTGCCAATGCTTTTTGCGGTTACTTTGGGTGCGAGTCTCTGTTTTGCTTCACCCTTCTCAACACCACCCAATGCGCTTGTGAAGCCGGCCGGACAGTATACCTTTGCCGATTATATAAAGGTGGGACTTCCGTTGCAACTCATTCTTGGCATTGTGATGATTTTGGTGCTGCCGCTGCTTTTCCCCTTCTGATTTTGGGTGGAGTTGGCGTTTACCATTACATCAATTAAAATGGCTTAGCGTTTATTTTGCTGCCAAAATTGCTTGTTTTTGATAATAAATAAGTAATTTTGGCAGCAAAATTGTATTTATATGAATTTGGAGGATGTTCAAAGAACGAAACAGCAGTTCGGTATCATTGGTAATGACCCGGCGTTGCTGAGAGCTATTGACACTGCAATGCAGGTGGCAAAGACCGACCTGTCTGTGCTCATTACGGGCGAGAGCGGTGCCGGCAAGGAGTTCTTTCCTAAAATTATACACACTAACAGCGTGCGCAAGCACGGAAAGTATATTGCAGTGAACTGTGGTGCAATACCCGAGGGTACCATCGATTCAGAGCTCTTTGGCCACGTGAAAGGCGCCTTCACCGGTGCCGTTAATGAGCGCAAAGGCTATTTTAGCGAGGCCGATGGCGGAACTATTTTTCTTGATGAAGTTGCGGAGCTCCCCTTGGCAACACAGGCGCGTTTGCTGCGTGTCCTGGAGAATGGCGAGTATCTGCGCGTGGGCTCATCCGATGTGGAGAAGACCGATGTGCGCATTGTCTGCGCAACGAATGTCGATTTGCCCCAGGCTATAGCAGAGGGACGTTTCAGGGAAGACCTTTACTACAGGCTCAGCACCATACCCATCTCGGTGCCGCCGCTGCGCAAGCGTGGTGATGATGTGGTGCTTTTGTTCAAGAAGTTCTCAATGGACTTTGCTGCAAAGTATAATGTTCCAAAGGTGCAACTTGATGATGCAGCAAAAAGGGTTCTTGTGGCCTATTCGTGGCCGGGTAATATACGCCAGCTCAAAAATGTAGCCGAGCAGATGTCTATTCTTGAATTGAACCGCGAGGTTACAGCCGATGTGCTCTCTCACTACCTGCCGCAGCCAATGAAGAGCAATTTGCCGATGTTTGCAGGGCACTCCTCGGAGCACAAGACTTTTGAGAGCGAGCGTGAGATTCTCTATAGTGTTTTGTTTGATATGCGTCGCGACATCACTGACCTTAAACAGCAGATCGAGGGCCTGCGTGCGGCGCAGAGCAGTGTAAAGTCCGATGTTCCCTATTATGCCGAGGCTGCCGAGGTGCCGGTTGCGCAGGGACAGATATCGGCTCCCTATCAACTGCAATCGACAAAGGTGCACTATGAGCCGGTGGAGCATTTGGTTGATGAGTATGTAGAGGAGGCGCTTTCGCTCGATGATGTGGAGAAAAAAACCATCCTGCTTGCGTTGGAGAGGAATCGTGGCAAGCGCAGGAATGCGGCCAAGGAGCTTAATATATCGGAACGTACGTTGTACAGGAAAATAAAGGAGTATGGCATTGAATGATTTTGTAAAGAAAATGACGGCGACAGTGCTGTTGCTTGTTGCGCTGCTGCTTGTTGGTTGCACTGTGAGCTACAAGTTTACAGGTGCATCAATTGACTATACCAAGGTGAAGACCATCTCTCTCGAGACTTTTCAAAACCGTGCTGCCTATCAGTGGGGCCCGATGGCAACAATGTTCAACGATGCACTCAGCGATAGGTTTGTGCAGCAAACCAAGCTGCAGCAGGTGTCGCGCGGGGGTGATTTGCAGCTTGCAGGTGAAATTACATCCTATGACCAGTTCAACAAGTCAATCTCGGCCGACGGCTATTCGTCAATGGTGCAGCTGAAGATGACTGTGAATGTGCGTTTTGCCAATAATACAAATCACGATGAGGATTTTGAACGCCAGTTCAGCGCAACACGCGATTTTGATGCTACCCAGTCGCTCGATTCGGTGCAGGAGGATTTGGTTACACAGATGATAGATGAGATTGTTGATGCAATATTCAACGCTGCTGTGGCAAACTGGTAATATATAATTGATGGAAAATCTTTCAACCTACATACAGCATCCCGAGATGCTGAATCGTTCTACGCTTTATGAGTTGCGTATGATAGTGGGCAAGTACCCCTATTTTGACGTGGCGCGTCTGCTTATGCTAAAGAATCTCTATCTGTTGCACGATATGGATTTTGGTAAGGAGATGCGCAAGGCTGCGCTCTATTTGAAGAGTCGTTGGCCTCTGTTCGAGCTTATGGCGGGATATGGTACAGTCTCTGCCATAGAAGAGGCTCCGTCAGATATTCCTGTAGACAGGACAATGTCGCTCATAGATGCCTTTTTGGGGACTTTGCCGGCCGACAGCTTCTCGCTCGAGGCCGAGGGAGCTGCTGCCATAGATTATGTGTCGGCCTATTTGAAACCGCTTGCCGATGAGAAAAACAGTGTGCCCGAAATGCGCGGGCAGCATCTGATAGATGATTTTCTCTCCGGGGACAATGAGAGGATTTCCATAGATTTGCGCACCGAGGCGCCTCACGCTGCGCCTGAAACAGTGGAGGTGCGCACTGCGGTTGCGGCATCAGAGCCGTCGTTCTTCACCGAAACGCTTGCTAATATTTATATAAAGCAAGGCAAATATGACAAGGCGCTCGAAATTATTAAACGATTATATTTGGAATTTCCAAATAAAAATCGTTACTTTGCAGACCAAATAAGATTTTTAGAAATAATAATAAAACATACAAAAAAAGAATAATATGTTTGGGTTTTTTGTACTACTGATTGTTTTGGCTTCAGTGCTGATGTGTTTGATTGTTTTGATTCAGAACTCAAAGGGCGGCGGTCTTGCGTCGGGTTTTGCATCTTCAAACCAAATTATGGGTGTTAGAAAGACTGCTGATTTCTTGGAGAAGGCTACTTGGACAATTGCGGCAATGATGGTTGTGTTCAGTATTCTTGCAGCACATTCAATTGCATCGGACAAGGAGACTGTAACAGAGCAGCTCTTTGAACTTGAAGACAACACCGGCGCAGCCAATGGAGACGTGCCCTCTTTCCCCGCTGAAAACTAATTCATTAGACAGATAATAGACAGCCGGTCCTGTAAATGGGACCGGCTATGTTTTTTTGTGCCTGCTGTGCGAAACAGCGGGCTGTTTTTGTGTCGCTAATTTTTTATTGCCATCTCTTTGAGTATGGCGTCAATGGAGTATTTCCCCGGGCCGGTGATGTAGAGTAGGCAGAATATTGTGAGATACATCAGTGCCGGCTCCTTTGCCGAGAGTGGGTCGCCGCTGTGAATGATGAAAAAGGCTATGCACAGGGTGAATATCATTGGAATCAGGCACAGACGGAATAGTGAGCCCAGCATAAAGCCTATTGAGCAGAACACCTCGGCGAAAAGAACAAGCCAAAATGAAAGAATGCTGCCAAGCCCCAGGGGGTTGGGGAACAGGGCGGGGGAGTCGGCGAATGTTTCCCATTTGGCTATGCCGTGGGTGAGGAACAGGAAGCCGAAAATGATGCGTGCGAATAGTAGCACTATCGACTTGCCCGAGGTTGAGTCGGGCTCGTGGAACAGAAATTTTGCGAAATTGTTCTTGTACATAATATGCGGTGTCTTTTTTTAAGAAACACCGCATATTATCTTTTGTTCGGGAACCAATGCCCTTTTTTATTTCAGTTCAAAGCGCACCTCCACTGTGAAATTATAAGTTATTTTGCCAATGCTTATGGTTGGAGCCACGCTGCTGCTCATAAGTGCTGCATCTTCGCTCTCCACTGCATTGCGCGCCTTGTACAATCTTGGTTGTATCTGGTTGCTGTTCAGGTATGAGCTGATGCTCAATGCCTTGCCTATCTCCTGTCCTATGGCACCGGCGAGCTGCTGTGCCTCTGCTTTTGCCTGCTGCATTGCCATTGTTCCCAGTTCGCCCTTTATGCCCTGCTCGTTGGTGAACTTTGTGCCGGCAAGTTCTATGTTTGATATCTGTCGCTTTTCCAACTCGGCAATGACGCTCTGCATTGTGGCGGCGTCGTGCAGTTTCAGTGTGTATGTGGCTTCGCTTTTGGGCTTGATGCTTCTTGAGAAGGATTTGTACTCTATCTCGCTGCCCATATAATTGAGTGAGAGACATTCGGGAATGTCTATGCGGTTTATCTTCAGTGCACCAATGAGTGCTTCCTGCATCTGCTCAAGCGTCTTCTTTCCCTTGTAGTCCTTCTCGTTGATGGTTATGCGCAGATATATTTCGTTGGGGGTAACCTCTTTTTGCACCGTGGTGCTTATTCTTATGAAAGGTTGTATTACTTCCTGGGCAAGGCTCTCCAATGGTGTGCCTATGGTTATTATTGCAGCAATGGCTGCGGCTATTATACCTCTTTTCATATAGCAGTTGTTTATGTGATTAATTTAAATGCGTCGCAATTTGGTGAATACTTACGTATTAAACAAATATGCGACGCTGTTCTTGGCAACTATTAACAGGATTTAGAGATTTTTAGTCCCGCGTTTGCGAAACTCGAGCGGTGGAATGCCCGCTTTTTTTCTAAAGAATGTGGAAAATTGTCCTATACATTCGAAATTCAGTGTTGCCGATATCTCTGCAATGCTCATATTGGTGGAGTTGAGCAGCTCCTTTGCCCTTGCGAGTTTTATCTCCTGGCGGTATTGTCCCGGGGAGATGCCGCATTTGTTTTTGAACTCGCGGCGGAAGAGCGAGTAGCTTATATCGAGACTGGCGGCAATCTGTTCAAGCGACTTGCTGCCTTGTATGTCCTCCTTCAGTATCACCTTGGCTTGGTTTATGATGCGTGTTATATATGTGTCGCCAAGCGTGTGGTTTAGTCCTTCGTAATAGAGGCGTCCTATGAGGGAGATTGTGAGGCTTGCCGCCAGTTGCTGCATACCCTTCTTCTCATTGGCTATTATGTCGAAAATGCGGTGATACGTGTCTATGATAGCTTCATCTATGCCCACCTTGAACACGCAGTTCTTGAACGTGAAGAAGCCGTTGCGTATCTTGTTGTCCATAAAACTGCCGTTGAAACCCAGCCAATGGTCGTCCCAACCGGTGGAGGGGTCGGGGGCAAAGGTGTGCCACTCGCCTGGAAAGAGAATGAATATCATTCCGGCTTCAATCTTTGTTCTTGAACAAGAGGCGCTCTCGAAATATCCTGTTCCGCGTGTTATGTAAACAAGTTGATATTCATTCAAGATGCGTCGTTTGTTCTCGGGGAAGTTGTAGCCGTCAGGGTGTGATGAAAGGGGATATACCTCTCCCTGTTGAACGTGTTGGAAACCGGCTGTTGTAACGGCAAGGCCCCAAAGCTCATCGCGTGGCGAAACCTTCAAATATTTGAAATGTTCGACTTTCTTATTAACAGTGGCAGTCTCTTCTTTCATAAGCATTATATAGGCATTTGCAATGGGGTGGGGAACCCCTTTTTGCAAAGAAAGTGATATTTTTTATATGTGTGGCATTTTTTTTGTAAAATGTGGTATTTGTTGTGAAATGGACAACATTTTGCGCTTAAAGCAGATTGTTTGGAGTGTGTCTGTCGAAAATATTGGAGTTATGACTCTCTTTTTTACAAAACAAAAAAGAAGATGCGGTGTTGTAATGACTGTATTCATATAAAATTGACCAGTTATGAAAAGAGTTATGAAGATTTCTTTGTTGTCGGCACTGTTGTTGCCGGCAACCGTTACAGTAAGTGCGCAGCGCTGGGTGGAAATTCCCGATGATGTTACGCCAATGATCTGTATTAGTGAAACGGTTAATGAGGCACCCGATGTGGTGGAGATTTTCCAGAACACTCAAAGTGGCTATCACAATGACCCGCGCGCACCTCGTTTTGTGCTTGTGGACCAGGAGGGTAAGTGGGGGCTTGGTATCGGTGGTTATCTGCAGACAAAAATCGAGTACGATTTCGATAAGGCTGTGGATAATGTCGATTTCTTGCCATCAGCAATTCAGCGCAGCGGTGCGTCGAGTCAGTATAGAATGGACTTGACCAACTCTACGCTTTTTCTTAAGTTGGTTGGTACAAGCCGCATTTTGGGCGATTTTGAGGTGTTTACATCGGCCAACTGGCGCGGAAGCGGCTTGGGGCTTGAGTTGCAAAATGCCTATATGAGCACCAAGTATTTGAAAATTGGTTATTCGGTGGGCTCATTTATGGACTTGGCTGCAGTGCCTGTAACTATTGATTATGGCGGTCCTTGCGGTATGACATTCTATCGCACCACTCAGGTGTTGTTGCGTTATGGTTTCGATTTTGGCCTTTCGATGGGTGTTGCCCTTGAGGCACCCGATGTGAATGGTAGTGGCAATGAGACTGTTTCCGTTGGTGCGCAGCGTGTACCTGATGTGCCAATTTATGTGCAGTACAACCTTAATAATAATATAAACAATCACATCCGTTTGGGAGCTATAATGCGTGATATCTCTTTTACTGATAAGCTCACCAATGGTGAGAGCGACAGGGTGGGCTGGGGCGCCCAGGCAAGTATGCTCGCAACAATGGGTCCTGTGCAGCTTATGGGACAGTTTACCGTGGGCGAGGGTATAGGCTCTTTGGTGAACAATATCTCTAATGTGGGTGTTGATGTTGTCCCCGACCCAACATCTCCCGGCAAGGCAATGATGCTTGCAAGTGAGTCTTGGTATGCAGGCGTGCAGTATAATTTCAGTAAGCGTTGCTTTGCTTCTGCAACATTCAGCCAGACAGTGCTCCGCTCTCGCAAAGGATATGATAAACTTCATCCCGAGGCCTACAGGAAAGGCCAGTATCTGGCAGCCAATTTCTTCTATAATATAACAGAGAATATGCAGCTTGGCATTGAGTATCTCCACGGTTGGAGAATGGATTTCAATGACATCACCTATAATGCCAACAGAATAAATCTCTCGGCACGCTACGACTTCTAATATCTTTTGCCATTTTGTTACGGCCTCCGCAGTTGTTAATGATTGCGGGGGCCATTCTTTTTTTTATTACATTTGTTTTGTTTTTTTAAACTATTTGTTACATTTGCAGTATACTGCGGAAAAGCCCTTTGAGTGGTTTAGGTTGTTGTGGCTTGGTAACAATGTTGCAATGTCTCTCGGCGGTGCCGGGTGTATATCGTGTAAAAGGGCTTGTCTGTGTGTGGGAAAGATATAATAGTTTTAAAATAATATGGAATTTTTTAACAACATTATTGCTTTTGTTCAAGGACTTGGAACAGTGGAGTTATCCTATCTGTTTGTGGTCCTTTTTATGTTTACACTTGCCATTATTGACCTTACGGTGGGTGTGAGCAATGACGCTGTCAATTTTTTGAGTGCGGCAGTGGGCTCCAGGGCGGCCAAAGTGAAACACGTGCTTTTGGTGGCAGCATTCGGTATTTTCATTGGTGCTTCGTTCAGCAGTGGAATGATGGATGTGGCGCGAAACGGTATCTTTAACCCGGCATTCTTCAGTTTTGAGAATGTGATGTGTGTTTTTCTGGCTGTGGTAATCAGTGATGTGTTTCTGCTCGACCTCTTCAACTCATTGGGAATGCCCACATCAACAACCGTATCAATGGTGTTTGAGTTGCTGGGTGCATCATTCATCACGGCATTGCTTGCCAATAGTGGCGAGGGCTTGGGAATGTTGAATACCGGCAGGGCGCTCACTATCATCATCTCGATATTCCTGTCCGTTGCAATTGCTTTTGTCTTTGGTATGGTGGTGCAGTGGCTGTCGCGTCTTATATTCACCTTCCACTATCGCAGGAATTTGTGGCGAAAAATAGGCCTTTATGGTGGTTTCGCTTCTACAGCCATACTCTATTTTATGCTTGTAAAGGGCCTGAAGGGTAGCTCGTTGGTTGCCGCCCTGCCTTCTGTCGTTACCGATTTTGTGTATGGCGATACCTGGTTGTTCCTTCTGTGCGCCTTTGTTGTGCTGTCGTTGCTTATGCAGCTGCTGCACCTGCTCAAGGTGAATGTGCTGAAGATTGTGGTGCTTATGGGTACCTTCTCTCTTGCTATGGCATTTGCGGGTAATGACCTTGTAAACTTCATTGGTGTTACATTGGCGGGTCTTGAATCGTTCCTGGCTTTCGTTGCCGGCGGCGGTAACGTGGATATGTCTATGGAGCTGCTCAAGGAGCCCACAACAACACCTGTATATTTCCTTGTTGGTGCCGGAGCCATAATGGTTTATGCGCTCTTCACCAGCAAAAAGGCACGCAAGGTGTTGCAGACCTCTATCGACCTTTCAAGCCAGCAGAACGAAGAGAACGAGATGTTCGGTACCTCTTCAATTGCACGCAATATGGTGCGTGCATCGGCCAAACTTGCCGATGCTGTAACACGCAACACCCCCGAAAGTGTGAAGAAATGGATTGACGGGCGTTTCAAGCCTCTGGAGGAGCGCGAGGATGTTGCATTTGACCTTGTGCGTGCATCGGTGAACCTGGTGCTTGCGGGTCTGCTCATCGCTTTGGGTACTTCGCTGAAGCTCCCTCTTTCAACAACCTACGTAACATTTATGGTGGGTATGGGTTCTTCACTTGCCGACCGTGCCTGGGGCCGTGAGAGTGCTGTCTATCGTGTAACCGGCGTGGTGTCGGTTGTGGGTGGATGGTTCATAACCGCCGGTGCGGCATTTATCATTGCGGCATTGGTGGCCACTGTGATGAACTTTGGTGGCGTGATTGCAATGTATGTGATGATTGCTCTTGTAATCTATCTGCTCATTCGCAGCCACATCAACTATAATAAGAAGAAAGAGACCGAGAAGGTTGATGAGGTGATGAATATCATTCTTAAGTCCGATGACGAGGATGTTGTTTGGGCAAACCTAAAGGTGCACGCAGCCGATACTCTTGTGCACACTCTCTCATTCTCGGCCGAGGCATACAGGAAGATGTTTGAGTCGTTCTCAAAAGATGCCCTGCGCCCCTTGAAGAGTACTCTCATAAAGATTGTTGAGGAGAAGGCTACAATGAAAAAGCAGCGCCGTGCCGAAACGCGTGGTCTGCAGCGCATTGACCAGCAGGTTGCCTTTGAGCGCAGCACCTGGTATCACCTGTGCACCAATAGCTGCCAGCAGATGCTCAATACGCTCACTCGCATTGGCGAGCCTATGAAGGAGCACGCCGATAACAGCTTCAGCCCATTGTCCAAGGTTTATGTAGAGGAGTTCTCTCCCTATTGTCAGGGCGTATATAGCGTGTTGAAGGATATTACAGCGATAATTGAAAGTGGCGACTACTCTAATGCCGAGGAGGTTTCGGCAAGAGCCAAGGACCTCAAGCATAAGCTTGCCACACTTCGCAAGGAACAGACTATGCGTCTGCATCAGAGCAATGGCAGCTTGCGAATGGATTTCGTTTATCTGAATCTCATTCAGGAGAGCCACGAGTTGCTCAGTGAGGTGCGTAACCTGTTGCGTGGTGGTAACAAGTTCTTCGCCCTTCATTTGAATCAGACTGCAGAGGCTGCCCTTTGATGGTGGTAGCTGCATAGCTTTATTATGCCGGCAAGGATTTAAAAAAACATAAAAAGTTCCTTGCCGGCATTTATTTTACTATTTTCGCAAAAAACAAAAGAAGATGAAATTCATAGGACCACACGTATCGGTAAGCGGCGGTGTAGAGAATGCTCCGCTTAACGCGGCAGCTGTTGGCGCAAATGCCTTTGCCTTGTTTACAAAAAATCAAAGACAGTGGGTGGCTGCGCCGCTCACAGCAAAGAGTATAGAACTTTTCAAGGAGAATTGCAGGGCGGGAGGTTTTGCTCCCGAATATATTTTGCCCCACGACAGTTATCTCATTAATTTGGGTAACCCCGATGAAGAGGCATTGCAGAAATCGCGTGCCGCCTTTCTTGATGAGATGCAGCGCTGTGAGCAGCTCGGGCTCACGATGCTCAATTTCCACCCGGGAAGCCATTTGAAAAAGATATCGGTGGAGCAGTGCCTCGATGAAATTGCTGCAAACATAAACCTTGCTCTTTCAAAGACTAAAGGGGTTACAGCTGTGATTGAGAACACTGCGGGGCAGGGTAGCAATGTTGGCAACAGGCTCGAGGAAATACGCTACATAATTGATCGTGTAGATGACAAGAGCCGCGTGGGTGTGTGCATCGATACTTGCCACTTCTATTCTGCCGGGTATGATATTGTTGGCGACTATGAAGGTGCTTTTGGCGAGTTGGAGCGTGTTGTGGGGCTTGAATATCTAAAGGCTATACACTTGAATGATACAAAGAAGCCGCTTGGCTCGCGTGTGGACAGGCACGATAGTGTTGGAGTGGGCCTGCTTGGCATTGACTTCTTCAAACGCTTTATGAAAGACCCTCGTTTCGATAATATTCCCATTATTCTTGAGACACCCGATGAAGCTCGTTGGGCCGAGGAGATTGCTCTCTTGCGTTCGTTCGAATAGTGGCTTGACGCAGAAAATGTAGTCAAGAGTCTATATAATATACCCCGCAGACACAGCGATGTCTGCGGGGTATGTTGTTGTAATATGGACTCCCTTTGTTTATTCAGGGTCCTCAACGGTTTTCAGCTTCATCTCCAACCCTTTTTTGCAAGTGCTGCAACGGAACGGCAGTGCGCCATATGTTATTGCATCAAGTGTGTTTGCCAGTTCTACCGGTACGTATACCATTGAGTAACCGCCCGGCTCCTCCTCGTAGTAGAGGCCTATGTTGCCGTCGGGCAGTATACACATTGATGAGTATGCCGACTCGCGGTCGGTTATCTGAATCTTCTTCCAACCATTTGAGAGTTCGGTAGGGGTGTATGTTGCCGGGTCGTCAGAGAGTTCTTTGTAGAATATTGACACGCCACTGCGGTTGTTGCCTGTGGGCACAGACTGGAAAAGTACATTGCCCACGCGCAATGGCTCGCCGTTGGTGTCGTTGCTGCCGAACTTCAGGTTGCCCACCTGGTCGGTCGATACAGCGCCGTCCCAGTAGCCTTCAGCCTTCTCAAAGTTGGTATAGTGGAACACGTTGAAGTAACGGCCATAGCCTTTGCGGCTGCTAAGAAGCACGCTGCCGTCGGGCAGCTCTTCGCATTTGGGCTCGTTGCCATAGGGTGCCGGGCTGTCGTTGAAGTCGTTGCCAAGTTCGCCAAGCAGCTGCCAGCTTTCGCCAAAGTCATCGGAATAGAGAGCATAGTTGTGGTGGCGGTAGCTGCCTGTTTCCACAGCCCACACAGCACAGTATATGCGGTAATAGTCGCCCACCTTAATCATACTGCTTTGCGCTATGCGCCCGGCCCCGATAAACATTGAGCCCACGTGGGCCTTGCCATTCTTGTCTTTAAAAAGAGGGTAGATGTTGTATGTAACCTCTTGGGGCTCGCCCACCTCCCACTCTCCACTCTCTTCATTGAACTTTATGCGAAGACGTGCCATACGGTTGGGGTTTTCGGGGTTTTCAGCAGTTCCTGCGCCATAGTTGCCGTGCCAGCATACGCGGTTACCGCATACGCTCATCACCAGTATCTCGTTGTGTTCTCGGTCGGCCACTACGGCAGGGTCGCCAAAACCGGTAAGCCAGGTCTCTGTGGCCTCTTTGCCAACACCGTCGGCAATCTTTATTGCTTCGCTCCAGCTGTGGCCGTTCCACTCTTCGCCGGCCTTTGTGCTGTGGCGCATAACAAGGTCCACCTCGCCATAACCAATGTCGTTGCCGCAGGGGCGGTAGTCATTGATGGCAAAAACGTAGCCGTTGGCGGTGGTTACAATGGCCGGTATGCGATAGGGGACACCTTTTTCATCGGGTGAATAGAAAAGATATTGGTATTTGTTGTTGGTGTCGGCGGTTATGTTAATCTCTACAGTCGCTCCTTTTGAGGGCAACTCCTGTTCTTCGATGCCGTTGCTGCCGTTTATGCTCATTTCCCAGCCGTGGCACATCTTTCCGGCTGCAATGCTGAATTTGGCTCCCACAGGAAGGTGGCAGGTTGTTGCTGTCGGCAGGTTGCGGCTGTCGAGCATCACATTGCTTGTGCTGCCGTCTACGGTGAAGGCTATGTTGCCAATCTTGTAGTTGGTGCCAAAGGCACCTCCTGTTTGTGCGTTATACTTTATTATTAACGGTTTCTTTGTGTCAAGTATCTTAAAATTCCAGTGTCCGCCGGCATCCTCACTCGAGTAGAGCTTGATGTCGCGGCCGGCTCCGCCAAACATATTGAAGCTCATTGCCTGCTCATTGGCGGGGGTGATGGCGTAGCTGCCGTCGCTTTGTGGGGCAAGGGCAAGCAGCGTGGCCTCTTTCTCTGCCGCCATTGTTGCTGCTGCGCCACTTTCGTTGCTCTCAAGTTTCAACGCTTTGCGCTTGCCGGCTGTGTGGTTATAGAGACGGAACCCATTGGCATTGCCCACTAAATACCAAATCTCCTCGGCCGTGTAGGTGGCGTTGCCACTGTTTACGGTGTTGCTGCCTTCGTTCAGCCTGATGGCAAATCCCTTGTCGCGGTTGTTGGTAATTTGCACGGGAATACCTTTTTTGAATGATGTCGAGAATATGTTGCCCTGTTGTGCCCACGCGCCTGTAACGCCAAGCAACACGGCGAGCAGCGCCGTAAGGAGTTTTCCTCTTTTCATTTTTCCTATCTTTTTAATGGGTGTTCTTTTATCTTTTGCGAAGATAATGAAATAAAAGTTAAGGACCAAATGCCTTTTCTCCCGTTGCATTGTTGCAAAAGCCTTTTCTTTGTGCTATCTTCGCATAATAAATAGAAAATCATTATGGCGCAGATAGTTTCACCATCGTTGTTGTCGGCGAATTTCGGCAACTTGCAGGAGGATTTGAGAATGATTAACGAGAGTGCTGCCGATTGGTTGCATATTGATATTATGGACGGTGTCTTTGTTCCCAACCTTTCGTTTGGGCCACCCGTGCTTAAATATGTAGCCGAGCTGTGCGAGAAGCCGCTCGATGTTCATCTTATGGTTGTTGAACCAATGAATTATCTTCCGGCTGTGAAGGATTTGAATGCCCGCATAATGAACATACACTATGAGGCTTGTACTCACTTGCACCGTGCCGTTACACAGATAAAGGATGCCGGTATGATGGCCGGTGTTACTCTTAACCCCTCTACACCCGTGTCTCTGCTCAAGGATATTATTCACGAGCTCGACTTGGTGTTGTTGATGAGTGTAAATCCCGGCTTTGGCGGCCAAAAGTTTATTCCCCACACAGTGAACAAAGTGCGTGAGTTGCGTGAACTCATCGACTCAACAGGCTCAAAGGCGCTTATTGAGGTTGATGGTGGCGTGAATAGCGAGACCGGCAAACTGTTGGCTGCTGCGGGCTCCGATGCTCTTGTTGCCGGTAATGCCGTGTTCAAGGCAGCCGACCCGCACGGTGTCATTGATGCGTTGCGCGCACTGTAACTGTGGCCGAAAATAATCTGCTGAAAGGAAATCCATTGCTTAGGTTGGCAGTGCCGCTTATGCTGGGCATTGCTGTTGCGTGGCATAGCGGAATTGCTATGCTGCCGATTGTGGCATTGCTGTGTGTGGCGCTGTTTGTTATGCTGTTTGGCCTTCTGCACATTGCACCTAAATGGCTTTTTGGTGTAGGCGCGCTGTTTGTTATGTTTTCGGCAGGGGCTTTTGTTGAGTGCTGCAGCCGAGGCGAGAAGGCTCCGCGGTGGAGCGATGAGAAGTCGCTCTATGAAGCACGGTTACTCGAAGTTCCCTCTTGCAAGGGCAACAGTGTTGGCGTGCTTGCAGATGTGAAGTTGCTCGACAGCGCTTCATTGCCAATGGGGCGCAAGCGTGGAGATGTGTATCTCTATTTTACACGCTCAATAGAGAGCGACGCTCTCTCTGTTGGCGATATTATACGTTTCGAAGGAAGTGTGTTGCCACCGCATAATGCCGGTAACCCGGCTGAATTTGATGTTGAAAAGCATTATTATATAAAAGGAATAAGTGGCTCGGCGTTTGTTGCCGACGGTAAGTGGCGGCAATGGGGAAAGGGTGAGCTTACGCTTGCAATGCGTGCGCTTATGCTGCGCGAAAGGGTGGTGCGGCTCTATGAGCAGCTTGGCCCGGACACTAATAGCGTTGCTCTTCTTTCGGCACTCACTGTTGGAGAGAAACGCGACTTCCCGCGCGAACTGAAAGAGAGTTATACTGCTGCCGGGGCCAGCCACGTGCTTGCACTCTCGGGGCTTCATCTGGGAATACTATATTTGCTTCTCACTATTTTGCTACCACTGCGCGGGCGCAGGCGTGTGGTTGTTGTGGTCAGGGAACTGCTTGTGGTCTCTGTGCTGTGGTGCTTTGTTTTTGTTGCTGGTGCCACGCCGTCGGTGGTGCGTGCGGCAATTCTTTTCACGCTGATATCTTTGGGGCGTTGCTTGCAGCAGGAGAGTTCTTCATTAAGTTCTTTGGCGTTCGCTGCAATTGTGATGCTGTTGTTTGCACCGCATCTGTTGTTCGATGTAAGCTTTCAACTCTCATTTGCGGCAGTGCTCTCCATTGTGTTGCTTGCTCCTGAATTGCAAATGCTTTTAGGGGTAGAGAGGCACGGGCGACTATATGGCTATGTAGCCAATCTTCTCATTCTTCCCTTTGTGGCGCAAATTGGAACATTGCCAATCTTGTGGTATCATTTTGGAGTGTTACCTCTCTATTCTCTATTGACAAATATTTTGGTTGTTCCGCTTGCTTTTGTGGTGATAGCGCTTGCGTTGCCGGTGCTTGGGCTTGCTTTGTTGCCGGTGTTGCAGCAGCCATTGTCGTCTGTGCTGTTTTGGGTGGTGGGTTTTATGAATGACGGTGTTTCATTTATTTCTTCATTGCCCGGGGCGTCTGTTGCTCTGCCTCAAATAGGCGTTGCCGGGGCGCTGCTGGTCGCTTTGTTGCTGTGGCTTGTTGTCTATGGTATTGCTGTGCGCCGATGGTGGCTTGTGGGTGTTGTGGCGGGTTGTGTGGCTGTTTTGTGTGTTGTGAAGGTTGTTGCCCCACAGCCTGATGAAGAACTGGATGGAGTTATAATTTATAACAATAGGAAGAATCCGCTTTTGCATATTGTTTCTCCAAGCGGGGAGAATTGGCTTCTCTCAACAGTGCCGCAACTGGATGCCGAGTATGAATATTCCTCATTGCCGTTTGTTAAGCGCGAGGGGTTGCCTAACCCTGTGTGGGTTGATGGAGATTATGCAACAGGGCTTTTTGTGTGTGATGACGGTTTGTTGCATTATAAAGGTGTGAAGGTGCGTCTCTTGTCCGATGATTTGTGGCGTGAAAATATTTATGCCGAGCCAACGGATGTGGTGCTTCTTTGTCGTGGTTTTCTTGGCAGTATAAAGGAATTGTGTGAGGTTTATCCCTTTAGCTGCCTTGTGCTTGATGCTTCGCTTTATGCTCGCAGCCGCAGCAGAATTTTGCGCGAGTGTGAGTTTCTTGACATTGTACCGGTTGATATTTCTGCCATTGGTGCAGTGAAAATAGTGCCGCAAGGCGATGATTTTGCCGCGATTCCGCTAAAAGGGAGATAAAAAGAGGGTGTGGAATGCTGTTTTTCCGCGTTGCTGTTGTATCTTCGTGTTGTTTTTAACTGCGATATTATATGCTTGAAACGATTTTTCCGCAGGATGCCCTTGACAGAATAGGGCAACTGCTCACTAAAGCGGCACGTTGTGTTGTGCTTGCTCATAAGAATCCCGATGGTGATGCTGTTGGCTCGTCATTGGCGCTCGCTCTCTTTCTGCGCAGTGTGGGCAAGGGCGTTACGGTTGTGCTGCCCAATGCCTTTCCTGCGAATTTGGCGTGGCTGCCCCTGGCGGGCGAGGTGCTGTTCTATGATGCCGACAAAGAGGCTGCCGATAGGGCTATAACTTCGGCCGATGCACTCTTTTGTCTCGACTTTAATCAGCTTTCACGTTTGGGTGATGCGGCGACAACTGTTGCCGGTGCGGGTGCCGTGAAGGTGCTTATAGACCACCACTTGCAGCCCTCCGATGAGTTTGATATCCTTGTTTCGGCTCCCGAGGCTTGCTCCACGGCTGAGCTTGTCTATCGTGTGCTAACCGGGCTTTCCGGGTTGGAACAACTCTCATTTGATATGGCGCAGTGTATCTACACCGGAATGATGACCGATACGGGGTCATTTGCCTATGCATCTACTCGCAAGGATATCTATCTTATAGTTGCCGAGCTTCTTGGCAAAGGCATTGACAAGGATGCAATATATCGCAAGGTCTTTTATAATGCTTCGCTCTCAAAAATGCGTATGTGGGGCTATGCAATGTGCGACAAACTCAAGCATTATAACAAATACAATGCAGCTCTCATCACGCTTTCTCACGGGGAGCTGATGCGTTTCTATTCATCCAAGGGCGATACCGACGGCCTGGTAAATCAACCCTTGCAGATAAAGGGGGTGCGTCTTTCCTGTTTTTTGCGTGAAGAGCAGCCCGGCAAAATAAACGTTTCTTTGCGCAGTGTCGATGATTTTCCTTGCAATGAGATGGCGGCGGAATTTTTCAACGGCGGTGGGCACAAGAACGCCTCGGGAGGTGAACTTCATTGCACAATGAATATGGCTGTGGAGCGCTTCAGGCAGGCTATACAAAAATACAAGGCATTACTCACCGAGTGAATAGTGCCGTTTTTAAGGTTTTTTGTTATCGGCATTTTGTTTTTGTGCAATTGTTTTGGTATCTTCGCAGAAAATTGTATTTTTGGAAATGAATAGAAAAAAGATTGCAGGTAACGTGAAAATCAACATATTGAAACAGACCCCGCTTGTGTTGCTGGTTGCGCTTTTTGCGCTGCTTGCATCGTGTGATGATGCTGTAACCTATTCCGAGATGAAGGAGAAGGAGCGCGAGGCTGTGAAGAATTATTTGAAGTCCGAGGGAATAAGGATTATCTCTTATGATAAATTTATTGCCAATGACTCGGTTACCGATGTGGCCAGGAACGAATATGTTGAGGTAGATGAGGTGTATATGCAGATTGTGAGAAACCCCAAAGATGTCCCGGGCGCCCATCGCATTGCCGAAGATAGTAACTGTGATATGCTTGTGCGTTATTTTGAGTACAATATACAGGATGGTGATACAATATCGGGCAACACTTTCTATCCCGACCCTGATGAGATGCGTGTAACAAACAAGAGTGGCTCCTATTCGGCAACATTCACTTCGGGAATGATGAAAGAGATGTACGGAGCAGCTGTGCCTGCCGGTTGGCTTGTGCCATTGCGCTTCCTCAGCTTTACACGCTCGCAAAGTAATTTGGCCAAGGTGAACTTGATTGTTCCTCACACCAAGGGCACTTCAAATGCCACAATGTATGTCTATCCTTGTCGTTATCAGATAACATATCAGCCCAGTGTGGCAATAATGAAGCAGGAATAACAACTTATTTTTTATAAATATGACACTCATTAAATCAATTTCAGGTATTAGAGGTACTATCGGCGGTAGGGCCGATGAAGGTCTCACTCCACTCGATGTTGTCAAGCTCACTTCGGCCTATGCGGCTCTCATTCGCAAGACAACAACAAAGACAAGCAACAAAATCGTTGTTGGACGTGATGCGCGTCTGTCGGGCGAAATGGTAAATAAAATTGTTTGCGGAACTCTTATGGGTATGGGCTTCGATGTTGTGGACATAGGTCTTGCTTCTACCCCCACAACCGAGGTTGCTGTTACAATGGAGGATGCCTGTGGAGGTATAATTCTCACTGCAAGCCACAACCCCCGTCAGTGGAATGCTTTGAAACTTCTCAACGAGAAGGGCGAGTTCTTGAATGCTGCCGAGGGACAGGAGGTTCTGCGCATTGCTGCTGCCGAAGAGTTTGATTATGCCGACGTTGAGACTCTTGGCAAATATCGTCTTGATGATACATACGATGATAAGCATATTGAAGCAGTGCTTGCCTTGCCTCTTGTTGATGTTGAGGCTATCAAGGCTGCCGGTTTTAAGGTAGCAATTGATTGTGTGAACTCAGTGGGTGGCGTAATTCTTCCCAAACTGTTCGAGAAACTGGGTGTTACTAAGGTAGACAAGCTCTACTGCGAGCCCACCGGCGATTTCCAGCACAACCCCGAGCCTCTTGCAAAGAATCTTGGCGACATTATGGGGCTTATGGCAAAGGGTGGCAATGATGTTGCCTTTGTTGTGGACCCCGACGTAGACCGTCTTGCAATCATCTGCGAGAATGGCGAGATGTATGGCGAGGAGTATACACTTGTAACAGTTGCCGATTATGTGCTCAAGCACACTCCCGGAAATACCGTTTCCAACCTCAGCTCAACACGTGCTTTGCGCGATGTAACCAACGCTCACGGTTGTACCTACACAGCATCGGCTGTTGGTGAGGTGAATGTGGTTACCAAGATGCGCGAGACAAATGCCGTTATCGGTGGCGAGGGTAATGGTGGTGTCATCTATCCCGCTTGCCACGCAGGTCGCGACGCATTGGTGGGTATCTGTCTGTTCCTTAGCCACCTTGCTCACGAGAAGAAGACAGTGAGCGAGCTTCGTGCAACATACCCTGCCTACTTTATGGGCAAGAACCGCATTGACTTGAAGCCCGGATGCGATGTTGATGTTATTCTTGAGAAGATTAAGTCTACATACGCAGGTAAGGCCGAGATAAACACTGTTGATGGTGTGAAACTCGACTTTCCCGAGACTTGGGTGCACTTGCGCAAGAGCAACACCGAGCCAATCATCCGCATCTATTCCGAAGGTCCCACCCAGGAGGCAGCCGATGCAATTGGTGAGGAAATTCTTGCACTTGCAAACAGCTTGATGTAATTGAAATTATAAATTATATTATCGGAGTGTCCGTTTGGGCACTCCGATTTTTTTGTGTTGTTTTTCCATTCTCCAAAAATATAATAAAAAACATTTGGTTTATAAAATAAACTACTTTATTTTTGTGGCGGATATCCATTTCTACTTGATGTTTTACAAATAAAATTATTATTATGGAAGAAAGAAAAATGAATGAGGCCGAGAGTCTCGAACTTATCACCTCAATGATAAATGATTCACGCGCGCGAATGGGAAGGAATTTTGGAACACCTTTTCTTGTCTGGGGCTATACAACTGTGTTCGTTTCAATAATACAGGCTTTGATTGTGGCTTGTGTTGATGACTTTATGCCATACCTGTGGTTGTGGTTTGCGATACCTTTGATAGGATGGCCGCTTATGCTTTCTCTCAACAGGCAGGAGAGTGGTGCAGTAAACTATATAGACCGCTGTGTGGGTGCTGTGTGGACAGGCATTGGCATTGCTTCGGTGTTTATTCCTTTTTATTATGGCTTTGGTATCGGTGTCTTTTCCACAGTTGTTGTGCTTATGGGAGTGGGTACATACGTGACTGCCGTTGTCATTAAGGACAACGTTGTAAAAAGGATTGGGATAGTTGCGATAATCTCGCCTGTGTCATTCACTGTTGCCGAGTTTGTTTATGTACGTTCCCATACAATTCAAGATGTTGGTTATGGTGGGCTTTATTTGATAGAATGTATTATCTTTGCAGTAATAATATTTATGTTGCTTGTTGTTCCGGGTCATATCCTTAACCGTAAGAAAAATGTTTAAAGAACTTAATCCGTTGTTGCATTCCGAACTTCGTCTTGCAGTTGTCTCTTTGTTGATAACTGTAGAGAGTGCCGACTTTGTGTACATTAAGGAGCGGACAAATGCAACTGCCGGCAACTTGAGCGTACAGCTGGATAAATTGCAAAAAGCCGGGTATATAACGGTGGAAAAGGGATTTAAAGGAAAAATGCCCCGTACGACTTGCTCAATAACACCCGAAGGAATCTTGGCCTTTGAGGAGTATGTGATGGCCTTAAAGAGCTATTTGGGAGATAGAATCTGATAACATTAACCGCCGCAGGCACGCCTGCGGCGGTTAATGTTAGGGATATTTATATATAAATCAACTCCCTTATCACCGCATCGCTTATGAATATCCCCTTCTCGGTGAGTGATAGGTGTCCTTTTTCTTCTTTAAGGTTGCCGAGGGCAATCTCTTTTTTGGCAATCCGCAGCATATGGTTGTTTAGCTTTGCGTTGAATTTTTCTTTCATCCACTCGAGTGGAATTCCTTTTGCAGTGCGCAGGCGGGTGAGTACGGCATCGTTGTAGCGCTCTTCTTCGTTCAGGTGTTCTATCTCATAGTTGCGTTCTCCGCTTTCAATGCCTTTGATGTATCCCTTTATATCGGCGATGTTCCACTCGCGCGATGTTCCGTTGTAGGAGTGGGCTGCTGCTCCACAGCCAATGTAGGGAGTGTCGTTCCAGTAGCTGCTGTTGTGGCGGCTCTCGCATCCCGGCTGCGCAAAGTTGGAAATCTCATAGTGGTGGTAGCCGGCTTTTTTCAGTTTTGTAATTAGCATCTCGAATTGTTCCACGTTTTCTTCCTCGCTCAGTTCGGCGAAGTCGCCACGCTCAAGGGCACGGTGCAGCGGGGTGCCCTCTTCATACATCAGGTTATAGGCCGATAGGTGGTTGGGTTTCAGCGCAATGGCGCACTCAAGGTCGTGTCTCCAGCTCTCCTTTGTTGAGCCGGGGAGCGCAAACATCAGGTCTATGCTTATGTTGTTATAGCCGGCAGTACGGGCATTAATTATGGCTTGTTGTGCCTTTCGGGCATTATGACGGCGGCCAAGGCGCTTTAGTTGCGCGTCGTCGAAACTCTGTATGCCCATACTTATGCGGTTGAAAGGTAATTCCTTAAGCTTGGCAAGGAATTGGGGTGTGAGGTCGTCGGGGTTACATTCTATTGTAACCTCGGCATTATTGCTGACAGTGTGGTTTGCGTATATGGTGTCGCATATCTGTTGCAACTGTGATATTTCCAAAGTGGATGGTGTTCCTCCTCCCAGGTAAATTGTTTCAATTGTCTCTCCCCTTACATAATCTTTGCGCATTGAAATTTCGCGACACAGGGCGTTGGTGTATTCCTCTCTTATATTATATAAGGTAGAGGAGTAGAATGCGCAGTAGTTGCATCGTTGTTTGCAGAAGGGAATGTGTATATAAATACCGGCCATTTGTCGCTTTGTGTTAAAAATGTGCTGCGAAGTTACTTTTTTTCTCTCTTTTTGAAAAAACATTATCATTCTATTTGCTTTTGTTTGGGAAAATTCCTACATTGCCAACATAAAACTTAAAAACAAACTAACTAACCTTGGAAACGGGAGTTCGTGGATGATGCAGGTAAAGACTGTCGTTAATGATGATGATTATTTGTTTTGTTGCTTCTCCTTTTTCCTAATTAAAACAAAAATAGTATGAAAACTTATCAAACTAACGAAATCAAGAACATTGCAATCGTAGGATGTTCCGGCTCTGGAAAAACCACTCTCACAGAGGCTATGCTCTATGAGGGTGGAATTATCAAACGTAGAGGTACAATTGAGGCAAAGAGCACTGTTAGCGACTACTTCCCTGTAGAGCAGGAGTATGGCTATTCGGTGTTTTCAACTGTATTCCAGATTGAGCAGGCCGGCAAGAAGTTGAATCTTATCGACTGTCCGGGCTCGGATGATTTTGTCGGCAGTATGGTGAGCGCAATGACTGTTGCCGACCTGGCGATGATGGTAATCAACGGCCAGTATGGCGTTGAGGTGGGTACACAGAACTGCTACCGCTATGTGAAGAAGATGAAGAAGCCTATGATGTTCGTTGTGAACCAGGTTGATAACGAGAAGTGCGACTATGACTCTGTTATTGAGCAGTTGCAGTCAATCTATGGCTCAAAGGTTGTACCCGTGCAGTATCCGTTGAATGCGGGCCCCGGTTTCAGCACCATCATTGATGTTCTGTTGATGAAGAAGCTTACATTCGTTGGCGAGGGCAAGGCTCCTATTGTTGAGGACATTCCTGCAAGTGAGGTAGAGAAGGCCAAGGCGTTGCATATGGAACTTGTTGAGAAGGCTGCCGAGAATGAGGAGGGCTTGATGGATAAGTTCTTCGAGAGTGAGGAATTGACAACGGATGAAATCCGCAAGGGTGCACGTTTGGGTCTTGAGACAGATAGCGTATATCCCGTTCTCTGCTGCTCGGCTTCAACCGATGTTGCGGTGAGTCGTTTGTTGGAGTTCCTTGCAAATGTGGCCCCCGAAATTGATGATATGCCACAGCCTGTTGATGCAGAGGGTGAAACAGTCCCCTATAACAGCGATGCTCCCACATCGGTATTCTTCTACAAGACATCAGTAGAGCCTCATATCGGTGAGGTTAATTATTTCAAGGTGATGAGCGGTACATTGAAGGCCGGCGATGACCTTGTGAATGCCGACCGTGGCTCAAAGGAGCGAATTGCTCAGATTTTCTGCAGTGCCGGTGCTAACCGCGTGGCTGTTGATGAGTTGAAGGCCGGCGACCTTGGCTGCACAGTGAAGCTCAAGGATATCAAGATTGGTAACACTCTCAATGCCAAGGATTGCAACCACAAGTTTGCATTGGTTAAATATCCCGCTTCAAAGTATTCTCGTGCCATTAAACCCGTGAATGAGAGTGAGATTGAGAAGATGATGCAGGTGCTTAACCGTATGCACGAGGAGGATCCCACTTGGCGCATCGAGCAGTCCAAGGAGTTGCGTCAGACAATCGTTTATGGACAGGGTGAGTTCCACCTTCGCACGTTGAAGTGGCGCCTTGAGCACGTGGAGAAAATTCAGGTTAAATATGAAGAGCCAAAGATTCCTTACCGCGAGACAATTACCAAGGCTGCGCGTGCCGACTATCGTCATAAGAAACAGTCGGGTGGTGCCGGACAGTTTGGCGAGGTGCATTTGATTGTGGAGCCTTATGAGGAGGGTAAACCATTACAGGATGTTTATCGTTTCGGAGGTCAGGAGCTAAAGATTAATGCCAAGGCTACCGAAGAGGTTACACTCGAGTGGGGTGGTAAACTTGTGTTTGTGAACAGTATTGTCGGTGGTAGCATTGATGCCCGCTTTATGCCGGCAATTCTCAAGGGTGTTATGGAGCGTATGGAGCGTGGCCCGCTCACCGGCTCTTATGCTCGTGATGTGCGTGTTATTGTTTATGATGGCAAGATGCACCCGGTTGATTCTAACGAGCTCTCATTTATGCTTGCAGGCCGCAATGCCTTTAGTGCAGCGTTCCGCGAAGCGGGTCCCAAGATTTTGGAGCCTGTATATGATGTTGAGGTTTTTGTCCCCTCGGATAAGATGGGTGATGTGATGAGCGACATTCAGGGACGTCGCGGTATGATTATGGGTATGGAGAGCGAGAATGGCTATGAGAAACTCTCGGCCAAGGTGCCCTTGAAAGAGATGGCTTCATACTCTACAACATTGAGCTCGCTCACCGGTGGACGTGCATCGTTTATTATGTCGCCTTCTACCTATGAGCTTGTTCCCGGCGATGTGCAGAATAAGCTTGTTGAGGAACTTGCCGTAAAGGAGGAAGAGTAAACAATCTTTAGTGATGATAGTTGAAGCAGGGCGGCTGTTGCCGCTCTGCTTTTTTGTTAAAAATGGGGTGAATTTTGCGAAAATGAAATTAATAGGCAATGCATACTTGCTTATTTGTTAATTAAAAATGTGATTAATGTTAATTAATAAAAACGAATTTAAATCTTGTTCTCTGTTTGTTTATAAATAGGAATGTACTGTTTATATTTGCGATATGAAAAAGATGACAATCAGTATAGTGGCCATAATAATGACGGTGTGTTGCGTTGCATTGCTCTGTCTGCAGGTGGCTTATGTGGATACTCTTGTGTCTATTCGCAAGGAGTATTTCTATGAGGGCGCACGCCGCAGCCTCAATCAGGTTGCGCATAAGCTTGAGCTTGAGGAGGTGCGCAGGTATCTTACTGAGGATAATAGCAACTATATAAAGAAAGGTAGTTTTGTGGCCGGTAATCCTGCTGTGGTGCGCAGCTACACAACCTCTACAAGAAAAGGAGGCGTGGTTTCTACAATCACAGTTAATGCGGCTATCCCTGCCTCTCTTGCAATGGACGAGGAGCTCTTGTTCAGGGATATGAGCAGGTTGCTGACAGTGGAGGAGGCGCAGCGCCTTCAGCACGATGTATTGAAGATGAGGGCCAAGTATCAGCGTGATGTGCTCGACGAGGTGGTCTTTTATATGCTTGACAATGCCGGTGGTAAGCCGCTTGAGAGCAGGATTGGGGATTTTGCTGCTGTTGAGAAGTTGTTGCAGTCGGAGCTTTCCGATAATGGCGTTGATATGCCGTTTACTTTGAGAATTCTCGATTACGATGGTCGCGATACTGTTTACGCTTCTCCCGGTGCCGATGCTATTGCCTGTGGTAAGGTTTTGAGTCAGCCGCTGTTCGAGAATGCGACACCCGGCCGTTCTGCAATGTTGGAGATGTGTTTTCCTCAACAGGCGTTGAACAAATTTATTTTTGGTTCGGTTAAATTTATGCTACCTTCGTTGGTATTTGTGTTTGTTATGCTGGTAACTTTTGTGTTTACGCTCTATATGGCGGTTAGGCACAAACGTATGTCGGATATGAAAAATGATTTCATAAATAATATGACCCACGAATTCAAGACGCCAATCTCCACAATATCGCTTGCATCGCAGATGATACAGGATAGCAGCATTGTGAAGACTCCTGAAATGATGGAGCGTCTTTCCGGTGTCATAGCCAGTGAAACCAAACGTCTGCAGTTTCAGGTAGACAAGGTGTTGCAGATGTCGCTCTTCGACAGCAAGAATGCAGCAGCACTGAAGATGAAGGAACTTGATGCAAACGAGTTGATATCGGGTATTGTGAATACCTTTATGGTTAAGGTGAACAACATTGGCGGCACTATAACAACTTCACTGGAGGCTGATGATTCGTTTGTGTGTGTCGATGAGATGCATTTTACAAACGTGGTGTTCAATCTGATGGATAATGCGGTGAAGTATAGACGTGCCGATGCACCGCTTGCTCTGGAAATAACGACTCGTAGCAGTGGTGGCAAGTTTGTGCTCACCATAAAGGATAATGGTATAGGCGTTAAACGCGAACATTTAAAGAGGATTTTTGACCGCTTCTTCAGGGTGCAGGGTGGAAATGTTCACAATGTGAAGGGCCTTGGCCTTGGTCTTGCCTATGTGAAGCAGATTGTGCAGGCCCACGGTGGCTCTATACGTGCCGAAAGCGAGAGTGGTGTTGGAACAACATTTGTAATTGTATTACCTTTAAAATAAATTGAATTATGGAAGAGAAACAGAGGATTTTGCTTTGCGATGATGATGAGAATCTGAGTATGCTCACCCGCGAGTATCTGCAGGCCAAAGGGTTCTATGTTGAACTTTATCCCGATGGCGATGCAGGATACAAAGCTTTTGTGAAGGGTAAGTTTGATATTTGTGTGCTTGATGTGATGATGCCCATAAAGGATGGTTTCACACTTGCGCAGGATATTCGTGCCGTGGATTCGGAGATGCCTATCATTTTCCTCACAGCAAAGAATATGAATGATGATATTTTGAAAGGTTTCAAGTTGGGAGCCGATGATTATGTAACAAAGCCTTTTGGAATGGAGGTGCTTGTGGCGCGCATTGAAACGGTATTGCGTCGCGTGTGCGGAAAGAAACTGAAGGAGAATTCGCAGTATAAGATAGGCCGTTTCGACTTTGATGCAAAGAAGCAACTGCTCACTATCGATGGTCAGCAGCAGAAACTCACAACAAAGGAGTCGGAACTTCTCAACCTTTTGTGTGCTCATCGCAACGAGGTGCTTCAGCGCGACTATGCATTGAAGACTGTTTGGACCGAGGATACCTATTTCAATGCCAGAAGTATGGATGTTTATATCACTAAGTTGCGCAAGCTCCTTAAGGCGGATGACAGCGTTGAGATTATAAACATTCACGGAAAGGGTTACAAGCTCATTACTCCTGAGCCCGAAGGATGATACCTTTCTGAGCAGGGGTTTTACTCCTTGTTATAAATAAGAAAAGTGAAGCATCGGTTGTGCTTCACTTTTCTTATTCTCTTTCTTGTTGGAAGAAATGGTGCCAATCAGTCTTTCATCTGGTCGTCCATAATCTTCTTGCCTGCGTAGACGTATGTTATGAGGCCTGCGATGATGATGCCGGCAGAACCAAAGTTGATGAGGTTGCTGTTGTTCCAGCCCATTGTCATACTGAGTGCAATTACTACAGCTCCAATAAAAACAAGGAGCAGACCGATTAGTTGAATATTCTTTGCCATAGCGCTATTGTTTTTTTAAGTTATTTTCCTTTTGCAAAGTAACATATAATTATTTAGAGAATGAAATTTTTTTTGGAAAAAAAGGTTTCTATGGCTAAAATAGGGCTCAGAAAACCGCTGTTTTGTTGAAATCTTGTTGGCTGTCTTTCAAAAAGTTGTTGATAGGCTTTGCTGTTAAGAAAAAAAAACATACCTTTGCACCCGCGTTTAATAAACGAATGTTTAACCTATTTATTAATTAAAAATGAATCAATACGAGACCGTTTTCATTTTGACTCCCGTTTTGTCTGATGCTCAGATGAAGGAAGCGGTAGAGAAGTTCAAGGGCATTCTCACTGCAGAAGGTGCTGAGATTGTCAATGAGGAGAACTGGGGACTTAAGAAGCTTGCTTACCCCATTCAGAAGAAGACCACTGGCTTTTATGTAATGTTCGAGTTCAATGCAGAGCCTAAGGTTATTTCAAAGTTGGAGTTGCAGTATCGTCGCGATGAGCGCGTTATTCGCTCTTTGGTAGTTAAGTTGGATAAGTATGCTGCAGAGTATGCTGCCAAGAGAAGAAATTTAAAAGGTAATAAGGAGAACTAATTATGGCACAGACACCTTCAGAAATCAGATATTTGACACCTCCTACAGTTGATGTCCAGAAGAAGAAATACTGCCGTTTCAAGAAGAACGGTATCAAGTATATCGATTACAAGGATCCCGAATTCTTGAAGAAGTTCTTGAATGAGCAGGGTAAACTTCTCCCACGTCGCATCACCGGTACTTCTTTGAAGTTCCAGCGCCGTATTGCGCAGGCTGTTAAGCGCGCACGTCACTTGGCTTTGCTGCCTTTTGTTACTGATATGATGAAATAATAGGAGGGAATAATTATGGAGCTTATATTGAAAGAAGATGTAATCAACTTGGGTTACAAAGACGATATCGTTAAGGTTAAGGACGGTTATGGCCGTAATTATTTGATTCCAACCGGTAAGGCTGTTATTGCCAGCGAGTCTGCAAAGAAGGTTCTTGCTGAGAACTTGAAGCAGCGTGCTCACAAGTTGGCCAAGATTAAGGCTGATGCAGAGGCTCTTGCAGCTAAGCTTGCTGGTGTGAGCTTGACTATTGCTACCAAGGTTAGCGCCAACGGTGCTATCTATGGTTCAGTAGGTGCAATTCAGATTGCAGAGGAGCTCGGTAAGCTCGGTTTTGAGATTGACCGCAAGATTATCGCTGTTTCTGCAGCTAAGGAGGTTGGTACTTATGAGGCTACCATCAAGTTGCACAAGGAAGTTGTTGTAAAGCTTTCTTACACAGTAGTTGCTGAGGCTGAGTAATTTAGACCTTAGATAGTTCAAATGGCGACACCGAATATTCGGCGTCGCCATTTTTTTTGTGCAAATTCTACTTTGTTTATTTGCTGTGTGTGTTGTTTGATGTATATTTGCAGTGGATAAGGTGTAACCCTCGCTTGCGGTGGGGGTTAGTAAAAGGGAATCCGGTTAAAATCCGGAGCTATACCCGTAGCTGTGAGTTCCGTGTTTCCAAGGCAATCTGTTGCCACTGCTCCATTGGAGTGGGAAGGCGCCTTGGGGGAACAAGCCAGAAAACCTGCCTTCTCTGTTATGTTTTATACAAAGCCTCGGGTAAAGGCTTTTATAGACGTTGGTTTTATGCATTGTTTTTCCTTTTTGAGGCTGCTGTGTGCAGTCGTGGCGTCATTGTTTTGCGTTCCGCTCTTTGCTCAGGATATTGATACGGTATCTTGCAAGGAACTTTTCGAGGTGGAGGTGCTTTCGCGCTCAATACCTTCTGCTTTGCGGGCTTCTGCCCCCACTAAGGTTATGGAGCAGAGCGATTTTCGTCGAGTGGGCGCCCTGTCGCTTGACGAGGCGGTGAAGAGGATGAGTGGTGTGGATGTGCGCGATTATGGCGGTGTGGGCGGCCTCAAGACGGTCTCTGTGCGTGGGCTTGGCGCAAAGCATACGGCGGTTAGCTATGACGGGGTGCTGCTTGCCGATGCGCAGAGTGGTCAGGTTGATCTTGGGCGTCTCTCTCTTGAGAATGTAGGCTTGCTCACACTCTCCGTTGCCGATGATGATATTGCGAGAAGTGCTTCCGAGTTTGCGTCGGCGTCGTTGTTGGCTTTGCGAGCGTTGCGTCCCGATGACAATGGCGGCTATGTGCGCTTGCGTGGTGGTTCCTTTGGGCTTGCTGATGCTGCGTTTTATTTTTCCCGTTGTTTCTCTCCGCTGTGGTCGTCGTCGTTCTATGTCGATTTTTTGCGCAGTGATGGAATGTATCCCTTCAATCTTGTGAATGGAAACAATGTTACGCGCGAGGTGCGACGTAGCAGTGATGTGTGTTCGTTGTCATTCGAGGGTAATCTTTTTGGCACGGTGTGTGGTGGTGCTTTGCAGGTTAAAGCGAGTGGCTATAATTCGGAGCGTGGCTTGCCCGGGGCGGTGAACCTATATAATAAGGAGAATAGTGAGCGTCTTTGGGATGATGATTTTTCTCTTCAAACTTCCTATGACTTGCCGTTGGGTGCGCTTTTTACTCTAAAGGCGCGTGCAAAGTATGAATATAGTTATTCCGAGTATCTCGAGGTGAATAAAAATTATTTCTCGGGGCAACAGGTTGATAAGAATGTGCAGCACGTCGCTTATGCTTCGCTTGGCTTTAAGTACTCCCCGTTGCGTGCTCTTTCCTTTGCACTGACCTCGGATATCTCATATTCGGCTCTTGATAACAATTTTAATGAAAAACTCTCGCCAAGGCGTGTAAATTCAATGACTGTGCTTGCCGCGCAGTTTGAAAGGCCCCGTTTCTTGGCGACTGCTTCTCTGCTTGGGACTTATGTGGCAGACGAGACAATTGGCGGTGCCGGCCCCGAGCCTTTCAAGCGTTTGTCGCCCTCGGTGGCGCTCTCGTTTGCACCGCTGCGCTCCTTGCCTTTGCGTTTGCGTCTCTCTTATAAGGATGGTTATCGTGTGCCCACATTTGCCGACCTCTACTATTTGCGTTTAGGGAATATTGGGCTAAAGCCTGAGAAAGCTACGCAGTTTAATGTGGGCGTAAACTGGAGTGGCTCTTTGGGTGGCGTGGTGGAATATCTCTCTCTTGCAGCTGATGGTTATTATAATAAGGTGTGCGATAAGATTGTTGCGCTTCCAACTATGTATGTGTGGCGAATGATGAATTTCGGTGAGGCGAAAATTGTCGGCGTTGATGCTGATGCCACTCTTCAGCTTTCGCTATGCAAGGATATCTCTCTGCTGTTCGATGCAGGCTATTCTTTTCAGTATGCGGTGGATGTAACAGATAGCTCTTCCAAGAACTATTGCCACCAGCTTCCCTATACTCCAAGGCACACTGGGAAGTTTGTTGTTTCGTTTCTGAGTGATTATGTAAATCTCTCGTGGCTTATTACAGCTGTGGGTGAGCGCTATATGTTGCCGCAAAACAGTGAACGCAATAGAATGGACGGGTATGTAGAACACTCGCTTTCGGCTAATAGGGAGTTTATGCTTGGCTCCTGTGGGCTGCTCTTGAGTGGTGAGGTGCTGAATGTGGGCGATTGCCGCTATGAGGTGATTCGTTACTATCCTATGCCCGGAATTTCCTGGAGGCTTTCGGCACGTCTTTCGTTTTGATTGATTATAATATATAAAAGTGTTTAACCTGTTAAAAGTAAACCAAAATGAAAACAAATGTATTTATTTTGCTTGCGGCTATTTCTTCTTTTTTCTTTATTGCTTGTGATTCCACTGAGGAAGAGGGTGCCGGCGTTTCTGTTGTTGGCGAGGGTGTCTATTATGTGCTGAATGCGGGTGATTGGAAAAGTAATAATTCCTCGCTTACAATGTATGATGCATCAGACGGCAGGGTGGTGCAGGGATTCTTTGAGCAACAGAATGGGCGTTGTCTTGGAAATAATGCTAATGATATTTTGGTGTATGGCTCCAAGATGTATATTGCAGTTGCGGGTGAGTCTACTATTGAGGTGGCGGGGCTTGATGCTAAATCTGTTGCTCAAGTGAATTGCGGTGCGCAGCCTCGCTATCTTGCAGCGCACAAAAACAAGGTTTACATCTCTCTGTACGATGGCTATGTGGCACGTCTCGATACAGCCACACTCAAGGTTGAGGCAAAGGTGGCCGTGGGACGCAATCCCGAACAGTTGGCTGTGGTTGGTGATAAACTCTATGTGGCAAATTCGGGCGGAATGGATTATAACACGGCGTTGGGCTATGATAATAGCGTCTCGGTTATAGACCTTGTTGAATTCAAAGAGGTGAAAAAGGTAGAAGTTGTAATAAATCCTGCAGTTGTGGTGCCTTGTGGCGATGCTCTCTATGTAGCGTCGTTTGGCGATTATATGAATATTCCAAGCACCCTCCAGCGTATAGATCTTGGCAGTGATGCAGTCTCAGTGGTGGAGCAGTGTAGTAATATGACAGAGTTCTGTTGTAAATCGGGTGTGCTTTACGGCTTCTTCTCCCAATACGATGAGAATTGGGTATCTACAATAACATATCTCTCCTTTGATACATTCACAGGTGTGGTGGACTCTCCTTGGATAAAAGAGAAGGTTCTTCCCGTTCCATATAAGATATCTTTGGCAGGAGATTATTTATGCGTTACTTCTTCCGATTATATTAATGATGGTGATGTTTATTTCTATGACACCGACGGTGTCTCTGTAGCTGTTGTTCCGGCAGGGCTTAATCCGGTAAAGACAGTTCGTGTGAAGTAATCTCTTTTCGTAAAAACCACAAGATCTTGTGGTTTTTATTATAAATGTCTCAATTTTAATATTTTTGAACAAATTTCGCAATAAAAGTGAAAAAAAAGAAGAATTGTTCTTTTGTGTGAAAATCATTTGCTACTTTAGCCGGGCAAAGGTGATGCATCGGCGCGTTCTTTCTCTAAAAAAGTATTTTACTTATCCCATTTAGGAAAATGTGAATACGCTGGTGTAATTTGTGATTTTTGATGAGAAATTGTGAAAATTGCGCATTATTTAGTGCGTAATTAATTTTTTCTCGCAAAAAATATGAAAAAACTTCTCGATTTGTTTTGTAATTCAAAAAATCGCCTTACCTTTGCACTCGCTTTCGGGAACGAACATATTTAGTTCTTCTCGAGACGCAAGAAAGAGATCCTTGACATCATTCCATACAGACAAGCAGTACAACGTGCTTCTTTATGAATTTATTTGTAGAGAAGTTAAAAGTATAAGTAAGGAACGAAAAACGAACCGTCAAAATTT
>JAZONR010000022.1:0-9099 GCA_045654645.1 Bacteroidaceae bacterium | reverse complement strand
GAGCATATTTAGAATGTTGTCGGGCTGCATAAAGGATTTATGCGTACAAAAATGATATTTCTTCGAATCTGAAGATAAAAACGGAAAAATTACTCCAAACAAGAGGCTGAGCCAAAATTACTTTTGACCCAGCCTCATTTTGTGATGTTGCAAAAAGAGCTGTTCAAAGGCTTCAGAAGCCCGAAAAGCGCAGTCTACTGAGGGTTAAATGAGCCTTTTCAGCCTCTTGCTTAATTAAAATTCCAACAAGAGTTATTCCTCTACTCGCGCGAGCTTTACTGTGAAGTGGCGCATAAGCTCTGTTTCCCAAACAATCTTCACACCGTGTTTGATGCTGTCGCGGCGGTCATAGACATTCTTCAGTGCAACAGCAATCACATCCATATGATTGTTGGTATATACGCGGCGTGCAATGCACAGACGCAACAGGTCGAGGCCGCCAAAGCGGTTCTCGCGGGTTACGGGGTCGCGGTCGGCAAGGATATAACCAATCTCGCAGCCACGGATACCGGCCTCAAGGTATAGTTCTATGGCAAGAGTCTGCGCAGGGAACTCCTCTTTTGGCACATTGGAGAGCACACGGTCGGCATCAATGAAAAGTGCGTGTCCACCAACAGGGCGCTGGTATGGGATACCGAACTCGTCCAAGCGGGCAGCCAGATACTGCACCTGACGGATGCGGGTCTCAATGTTGTCCAGCTCTGTATTCTCCTCCAATCCAACGGCAAGCGCAGCCATATCGCGGCCGTTCATACCGCCATAGGTGAGATAGCCCTCGAAAGGAATACAATATTTCTTTGCACCCTCGTACCAATCTTCGTGGCGGGTTGCAATGAAACCGCCCATATTCACAAGACCATCCTTCTTGGAAGACATTGTCATTCCGTCGGCAAGCGAGAACATCTCCTTTACAATCTCCTTTATACTCTTGTGGGCATACCCCTCTTCGCGTGTCTTTATGAAGTAGGCATTCTCTACAAAGCGTGCAGAGTCATATACAACACGCTTGCCATATTTGTCGGCCAAGGCACGCACCTCGCGCAGATTCTGCATTGAAACAGGCTGACCGCCGGCGGTGTTGTTGGTGATGGTGATGATGATGAAAGGAACCTTGTCGCAATGCTCTTGCAAGGCGGCCTCAAGTTTCTTGGGATCTACATTCCCCTTGAAAGGGAGCTCGAGCTGTGTGTTCTTAGCCTCATCAATGGTACAGTCCAAGGCAACAGCCTTGCGGCTCTCGATGTGTCCTTTGGTTGTATCGAAATGCGAGTTGCCGGGGACAACGGCACCGGCTGTAACAAGGTGGCTGAACAGCACATTCTCGGCTGCACGTCCCTGATGGGTGGGAATCACATAGGAGAAGCCTGTAAGTCTCTCAATGGTATCCTTCAGTTGAAAGAACGATGAAGAGCCTGCATAGCTCTCGTCGCCCATCATCATAGCAGCCCACTGACGGTCGCTCATTGCACCTGTACCTGAATCGGTGAGACAGTCAATGTATACTTGCTCCGATTTCAGTTGGAACAGATTGTAATCGGCCTCTTTCATCCAGCGCTCACGCTCCTCGCGGGTGCTCTTGCGGATGGGCTCTACCATCTTTATTTTCCACGATTCGGCAAAAGGTAATTCCATAGTAATAGATATTATTGGTTAGTATTTAAAGTTTATGTGGCAGCGTTACAAATCCAACGGCTCAAATGGCAGGCCCCACGCCAGGGCAACCTCTTTGTAGACTACCTTTCCCTCAACAACATTCAAGCCCTTGCGCAGCTCTTCGTTGTCGGCACACGCCTTGCGCCAACCCTTGTCGGCAAGTTGCAAAGCATAGGGCAACGTAGCATTTGTCAGCGCCAATGTCGATGTATAAGGCACAGCGCCGGGAATATTCGCCACGCAATAGTGAAGAATACCATCCACATAGTATGTGGGGGCCTCGTGCGTTGTGGGGTGAGAGGTCTCGAAACAACCACCCTGGTCTATGGCAACATCCACAAGCACACTGCCGGGCTGCATAAGAGAAAGCATATCGCGGGTAACAAGTTTTGGTGCCTTGGCACCGGGAATGAGCACAGACCCCACAACAAGGTCGGCACTCTTTAGCTCCTCGCGTATATTGTATTCCGATGACATAAGTGTTTTCACGTTGCGCGGCATAACATCGGCAAGATAGGTCAGTCGCGGCAAGGAGATATCACAGATTGTTACATCGGCACCCATTCCGGCGGCTGTGCGCGCAGCAGCAGTACCCACCACGCCGGCACCAATAACAAACACTTTTGCAGGCTTCACGCCGGGCACACCGCCCATAAGCTTGCCCTTGCCACCGCGTGGACGCTCAAGGAAATAGCACCCCTCCTGCGTTGCCATACGCCCTGCCACCTCGGACATTGGCACAAGCAACGGCAACGAGCGGTCCTTGCGCTCCACCGTCTCATAGGCGCAACACACAGCCCCACTCTCAAGCATTGCCTTGGTGAGCGGCTCGCTCGATGCAAAATGAAAATAGGTGAACACAAGTTGCCCCTTGCGCACCAATTTATACTCGCTTGCAATGGGCTCTTTGACCTTAACTATCATCTCGGCCGACGCATATACATCCTCTATCGTTGGCAGGATAATTGCACCGGCAGCAGTGTAGTCCTCATCACTGAATCCACTGTTCACACCGGCCGAAGCCTGCACATAGACGATGTGGCCACGACGAGCCATCTCCTGAACGCCCGATGGGGTCATACCCACACGGTTCTCATTGTTCTTGATCTCCTTTGGTACTCCGATAATCATAGTCGTAGAATTTAAAGGTTTACAGCAGTGAAAGTAAAGAATATAAAAGGAAAAAGCAAAGGATTGTTCATTAAAATTCTTTAAAGAAGAAAGAAAAGGGAACTACCCAAAAGCAAAATTGGGTAGTTCCCTTTTTGAGAGATTGCATAAAAAGAACTGTTTTAAGGCTTCGAAGCTCCAAAAAACACCGTTTACTGAACGTAAATGAGCATTTTAAGGGCGAGAGTGTAACAACAGAAGAGCCTTTGCAGTTGTCCTCTATAAAAAGCAAACTGACGGGTGAAAATCACTTCAAAAGCACCTTCTTGCCGCCTATTATATATATGCCCGGGGCAATAACTTTCTCAATACGACGCCCCGAGAGGTCATATACTCCACAAGCAACACCCTGCTGCTCAACGGCAAGGATGCCTGTCTCTACACCCACCTCCTCGAGCATCCACTTGGCATAGAGGGACTGCTCTTTGGCATCGCAGAAAGGATATAGCACACCACCTACATTCTCAACCTTGAAATATCCGTTTGAATTAACAATGTAGAACATTCCATCACCGGCATCCTCAAAGGTGAGCGGAGTCTTCTGCCCGTCATTGCAAGCATCAACGTTCCACCTGCGGCACACAATGTGGTAGCCACTCTGTGAAAGGAGATATTTTTCACCGGCAGCGGCATCCTCAAGAATGAAGATTTGGTCGGGAGACTCATTCTTCTCAGACATTATCACCGAGCCGGTAGCACCGCCGCTGTTGGCATTGTAGGACTTTATATGAAGATACATTCCGCTATTCGCCTCCTTCAGGCGATAGGCCTTCACACCCTGGGGCAGTGCCTTGCGCAAAACCACATTCTGGTACAGGGCAACGGTGGTGTTTGAGCCACCGGCCGAATATACCAACGAAAAATCATCAACCGAGATTGTGCCATCGGCATTGACGCTCAAGGTTATATCGGATGTACCTGCATTCATATCCATCATTTTGATGTATGCCTCGCCATTGCCATACATAAAAAGATTGCCGCCCGCCTCAATGGCTGCACCAACGACACCCTTGCGCGGTACAATGGGAATTCCACCATAGTTGATGAAAGAAACATCGTTACCCATAAACTCGGTTACAAGGTATTGGCCGTCGGCCTCTTCAACCTTCACACTGAAGGATGAGGGGTATGTTTCATTATTGAAAGAGGTTACAGTAGACAGGAACTGATAATCACCGGACCAGTCGAAGCTATTGCCTGCATCAGTGTCGGTCGGTGTTATCTTTACATTTGTATATCGGGCAATAACCGTCGCCTTCTCGGCCTTGGAATCTTCCACCTTAACAACTGAAAAATCGGGTACAGTGATTACTCTTGTTATTGGGTCATAGCTATAAACAATTGAGCCATAGAACGGAATAACCCAGCCCTTTTCCGCATCATATACGCCATAGGGGTTATCGCCATTGATATTGGCAAGCACAACATCGCCCCATAACTGAGGATTGTTGGGATTGTTAATCACGAACGTGTTTGCAGAGGTGTCTATGCTGTTTATCTCGTGCTCACTCTTGGAGCCCGCAAAACCCACAATGGCAGCAATGCAATACTCATCACCGGCACGAATTACAACATCCGACTCGGACAAAAGGGTTCCTTTGTAGTTGTTGCCTTGGGCTGTGAACTCCACATCAGCCGTGAACTTGTAATTTCCAAACAGGTCGGTAATTCCTGCAACCTGAGCCTGGGCCGAAGCAGCGACCAAGAGCATAAGAGATAGCAAAAGAGAATAGAACTTTTTCATAAAGTGTTTTGTTTTATATTTGTTAGCTGCCACAAATATATAGCTAATTATTTTTTTTTATTAAAAAACGTTGATTTGTTTTCTTTTTCTGTGCAAAAGAATATCTTTGCCATCACTAACCTAAAAAGATTTTTATGAAAAAGATTTTTATTACAATTCTGTGCGCAGCCGTAGTAATGGCGTGCGGATGCAACAAGGAGAAGAGCGAGAACGCTGAATGTGCAAAGCAGAAGACAGAACAGTGCAACAAAGAGTGCAAGAAGAAAGCCGACTGCAACAAGAATAGTGAGTGTAAGAAGGAGTGCGACAAGGCTGCTTGCAAAGAGAAGTGCGCCGACTGCAAGAAGGAATGCGACAAAGCCGCTTGCAAAGAGAAGTGTGCCGACTGCAAGAAGGACGCAGGCTGCATAATTCTTGACACAAAGGCTTTTAACGAAAAGGTTGCCGACCTGGCAAATCCCGAGTGGAAGTACCTTGGCGACAAGCCTGCCATCATTGATTTCTATGCCGACTGGTGTGGACCTTGCAAGGCTGTGGCACCCGTGCTTGATGAACTCGCAAAAGAGTATGCCGGCCAACTCTACATCTACAAGGTGAACGTAGACAACGATGGCGAACTTGCACAGGCTTTCAATATTAGCGCAATTCCCACATTGATTTTCATTCCAATGAACGGCGAGCCCCAGATTACAGTGGGCGCACCCGGCAAGGAGGAGATTAAGAACAAGATTGCCGAGCTTTTGAAGTAATCACAAGAATAACAACAAAAAAAGAATGATGCAAATTTAATTTGCGTCATTCTTTTTTTATAGCTGATATAAAACAAAAAAAGAGACTTCGCTAACGAAATCTCTTTGTTGGGCTACCCGGACTCGAACCAGGAAAGGCAGGACCAGAATCTGCAGTGTTACCATTACACCATAGCCCAATGCTGAATTGCGTTGCAAAGGTACAACAAATTTTTGAATAAAAAATATTTCGGCCGTTTTTTTGCTTAAAAAAATAAAAAAAAGTTCTTTTTCTTCATTTTTGGAACAAAATGAGGATGTTTTTATTTTATTATCGGCAAAATAAGAAATATCTTTGCACTAAATAAATACATTATAAATAATAACAAAGAGATATATGCAGGGAAAAGAGATAAACGCCCAGGAGATAATTGAACAGATAGTAGAAGGTATACAGGACAAAAAAGGCAAAGAGATTGTTGTTGTTGATATGCTGAACCTCGGCAACAGCGTATGCGACTACTTTGTTATATGTCAGGGCAACTCACCCACACAGGTGAGTGCCATAGCCGACTCGATTGAGGACACTGTGAGAATAAACTGCGCAAAGAAACCCTACTCGGTAGACGGTCTCCGCAACTCGCAATGGGTTGCAATGGATTATGGCGACATTCTCGTGCACATATTCCTGCCCGACGTGCGCAAATTCTATGACATTGAGCACCTGTGGGCCGACGCAACATTGACAACAATACCCGATATTGACTGATACATTTATGACAAACAAAAAAAAACCTAAATTCTCATTTACCTGGCTATACCTGGCAATTGGCGGCATACTGCTATATATATATATGTTCGGAACCCCCACCGACAGCCAGACTATGCAGAAGACCTATTCTGAGGTTGAGGACTATATAAAGAGAGGCTATGTTGAGGAAATAAAGGTTATAAACAACAGAAGACTCGAGGCCTATATCTTTGCCGACTCGGCAAAAAGAGTGAACGGAAAATTCGCAAACAACACCACCCGCATAAAAGTTGAATCCACACTTGGTTCAATAGACAATTTCGACAGCTTCATAAGAGAGCAACGAGAGAATGAGGCCGGGAAGTTCAAGGGCAAGGTGAGCTACGAAGAGGATACAAACCTTTTTGGCGACCTTCTGCTGAACATTCTGCCATTCGTGCTTATTGTGGGTGTGTGGATTTTCATAATGCGTCGTATGAACAGCGGCCCTGCAGGCGGCAATGGCGGTGTATTCAGCGTGGGGAAATCCCAAGCGCGCCTGTTCGACAAGGAGAACAACATACGTGTTACATTTAAGGACGTAGCCGGCCAGGAGGGTGCCAAGCAAGAGGTTCAGGAGATTGTAGACTTCCTGAAAAACCCACAAAGATACACCGAACTGGGCGGAAAAATTCCCAAAGGCGCACTGCTTGTGGGCCCTCCGGGAACAGGTAAGACATTGCTTGCAAAGGCTGTTGCAGGCGAAGCCAACGTGCCATTCTTCTCACTATCGGGCTCGGACTTTGTAGAGATGTTTGTGGGCGTGGGTGCGTCGCGCGTACGCGACCTCTTCCGCCAAGCCAAGGAGAAAGCCCCCTGCATAATCTTCATCGATGAGATTGATGCTGTGGGCCGTGCCCGTGGAAAGAACCCCTCAATGGGCGGCAACGATGAGCGCGAGAACACACTGAACCAGCTACTCACCGAAATGGACGGCTTTGGCACAAACAGCGGAATTATTGTGATAGCAGCCACCAACCGTGCCGATATCCTTGACAAGGCCTTGTTACGCGCAGGGCGTTTCGACAGGCAGATACACGTGGACCTGCCCGACCTCAATGAACGCAAAGCGGTGTTTGGCGTGCATCTGCGCCCGCTGAAGCTAGACACTTCGGTAGATATTGACACACTGGCACGTCAAACTCCCGGCTTCTCGGGAGCCGACATTGCCAACGTGTGCAACGAGGCTGCACTCATTGCTGCACGCAACAGAAAAAAGGCTGTAGACAAGCAGGACTTCCTGGATGCAATCGACCGCATAATTGGCGGTCTTGAGAAAAAGACCAAGGTGATGACACAAAAGGAGAAGGAGGCTATTGCGATACACGAGGCCGGACACGCTACAATATCCTGGTTCCTGGAGCACGCCAACCCCCTGATTAAGGTTACCATTGTTCCACGTGGCAGAGCGCTTGGTGCTGCCTGGTATATGCCCGAGGAGCGACAAATTACCACAAAAGAGCAGATGCTCGATGAGATGTGTGCCACACTTGGTGGACGCGCAGCCGAGGAGACCTTCATAGGGCACATCTCCACCGGCGCAATGAACGACCTTGAGCGAGTAACAAAGCAGGCCTATGCAATGGTGGCATACGCCGGAATGAGCGACAAACTGTCAAATTTGTGCTACTACAACAATCAGGAGTATTCGTTCAATCGCCCCTACAGCGAAAAGACAGCGGAAGCCATTGACGGCGAGGTGCACAAGATGATTACAGAACAGTATGAGCGCGCCAAAGAGCTGCTTGGCAAGCACAAAGAGGGACACGCCGAGTTGGCAAGAATCCTAATGGAAAAGGAGGTTATTTTTGCCGAGGATGTTGAAAAGATATTCGGCAAACGCCCTTGGACTTCGCGCAGCGAGGAGATTTTCGAATCTAACGACAAGAGCGAGGGAGAGAGTGCCGCCAACACAGCTGCCACCGAGGAGCCTGCCACCGGAACTGTTGAATAAGACAGATAAACAAGATACGCCCCAACCGGGCACATATAACACAACCATAATATAAGACAATATGAAAAAATTTATTGTGCGCACATTAACAGGTGCTTTGTTCGTTGCCATTCTTGTAGGCTCAATGCTTTGCGGTTTCAACACGTTCAGGCCTATGTTTCTTCTTTTTATGGCCTTTACGGTAAATGAATTTGCCACACTGTTGAAAAAGCACAAGAATGCCACATTCAGCCCACTGTTGGCAATAATATGCGGTATTCTGCTCTATTTGTCATTCACACTCGCTGTCTACAACAAAGAGTACCCAGCACTGTTGGTTTTTGCACCTTATATAACAGCTATGGCGTGCACATTCTTAGGCTGTATGTTCTCAAAAAAGGAGAACAGGATAGAGAATATTGCCTATTTTGCATTGACACAGCTATATGTTGCCCTGCCATTCTCGTTGCTGCAAATTCTCTCTACTGCCGGCGCACCGGAAGGTACAACCTATCACTGGCTGTTCCCGCTCTCAATTTTCATCTTCATTTGGTGCAACGACAGTGGTGCATACTGCATAGGCTGCCTGTTTGGCCGCCACAAGATGTTTGAGCGCATATCGCCAAAAAAGACCTGGGAAGGATTCTTTGGCGGCGTAGCTGTTGCTGTTGGTGCCGGCGCAGTTATGGCACACTTCTTTGAGGCAATGAGCCTGTGGCAATGGATTGGAATGGCGGTTGTAGTAGTGATAACGGGCACATTGGGCGACCTTGTTGAGTCGAGCATCAAACGCGAGATGATGATTAAGGATTCGGGCAACGTGCTTCCCGGACACGGCGGGCTGCTCGATCGCTTCGACAGCACTATTTTCGCCATACCCTGTGTCATTGTTTATCTTGCAATAATAGGAATTCTTTAATTGAAGATACATTTATATAATGAGGGTGACCCAAAAGTAATTGGGTTACCCTTCTTCATTTTATTATTTCAGCGTTCAAATTGCCGTATGATAATAAAAATATAGCTATTCCATTGATAAACATTGGAATAGCTATTGTTTGTTTGGGAAATTTTTATTATC
>JAZONR010000021.1:0-8988 GCA_045654645.1 Bacteroidaceae bacterium | reverse complement strand
ATTGTTGAAATGCACTTTCAGCGCATTTTGATAAATATATTATCAAAGCTGTATGCAAATTAATTTGTATCCAAGCCTTTGATAATATATTTATCGGTTAGTTCCATTTTGCCATACAACTGTTTTGTGTTTATCTTTTGTTCTTCTGTTCTTCTGTCTTTAAATTAAATTGGTTGGTTAGTGTTCTTGAATGTTCTAAACTTCCTTTTTATCTCAATTGTTCTTTTGTACTTCTGTCAAATATTTATTTATTGTTCTCAAACCTCTTCATCAGCAACTCCTTATACTCCTCGCCGCGGGCTTTCCAGGTGAACTGCGCGCCCACATTCCTTGTCTTTTGCCCAATGGTGTTGCGCTTGTTGGCATCAGTCATCTGCTCCATTGCAGCAGCAAGCTTGGCAACAACCTCCTCGCGCCCTGTGCGCGGGACAACAATGGCATATTCATTGGAGAAATAGCGCGTGTAGCCGGTTGTGTCGAGGCAGATTAGCGGCTTGCCCATTGCCATTGAGTCGAACGATACTGTTACAGCCCCCTCCTTCAACGATGCATTAATCACCACATCGGCAGCGGCAAGCAGGCGATAATATTCATCCATTGGCACCTTGCCGGCAAATGCAACCTTCTCGCTCACACCCTTCTCCTCGGCAAGTTGTTGCAGACGCTTTTTGTCCGCTCCCTTGCCCACAATGGTCAGGTGAATGTTGCTGTTCTCCTTTGCAGCCTTGGCAAAAGCCTCTATAGCAAGGTCAAATCCTCGCCAGGCATCAAGTCTGCCAACGGTAATATACTCCACAACGTTGTGCTCCCTGTCCTGTGCGGCAACTGCCTGTTGCAATTTTTCAACAGCAACGTCGGTAAACAGAACAGCCTTCTCGCGCTGTTTTGCAGGGATGAGGCTACGCGTAACCTCGGTCTTTGCCAATATCAGGTTGGCGCGCTTGCAACGCTTTTTGAACCCGAAGTTCACAGGCAGTGTCTTTATAACAGCTCTGCGCACCCACTCAATCAAGCGGCTCTTGCGGGCATAGTGGCTGCTAAACTCGGCCGGAATAGTCTCGAGCCCGCCCACAGGCCCCCAAACAAAGAACTGCTTTTGTCCAAATGAGCTCACCTTCCACAGCACGTTGCCGTATGTTAAGTGGTGGAACACCTTTATCCCGTTCTCGCGCATTGTGCGCTTCACAATGCGGTTGGTGCACAACTGCCAAATGTTGTAGTATGTGCGCACACCACGCAAACCCTTCTTCCAAAACCTTGCCCATTTTGGCAGGTCGAAATAGAGGAAATGTATGCCGGCATATTTGGGGTGCAGCGCAATCCACGGCTCAATTGTGCTGCGGTTGCTCTCGCGTGTGAGCACCCACAGCTCAAAGTGCTTCGACATCTCAAGCACCCAGTGCCAGCCAACGCCAATCTCGCTGCCAAGCCCCGGCTCACAAGCATAGGCCGAGACGAATATTTTTAGTTTTTGCATTTCAATAAAAATTTGTCGTTATACGACGAGACTTTATCAATACCCTGTTTAATTAGTAATGGTACAACGATACCTACAATAGAGTATATAATCCATAAATATGGGCTATTGCTTTCAACAATGGGGAAAGAGGCTAGCTCCGTAAGAGGTTTTTTGTTGATAATAAGATAAACAAGGCTTACAATTTTAAATGATATGAAATGGAAAATAAGAATGTACAGGGTCTTTTTGCCAACAAAATCCAATGCCTTTATGGTTCTTTTTCCTAAATATTTTGTCAAGTAAATTAACGATACAGATGCGATAATTGACACTGCATAATACGGGAATATAATGTATCCTTGACTGTTTATCGATCCTTTGACAAAAAAAGAAGAAATAATAAATATTATAAATAAACTTATGCCAATTAATAGTTTATTCATTTTTGTAAAAATCATATCTGCTCTATGAAAAGCTGCGCCTGCAATAAAATAACTTGTTGCCAATAGAGTTTGGCTACCTATTGTCGGTATTTTAAAAGTTATAATACTTTGACAAAATGCTAAAAACATAAAGCACAGTGAACAAATAACCAATGTCGATAATTTTAATCTAAAGTTTAATGCTGTTAAAAGTTTAAATAGCAAGAAGGATATGATTGAGGCGTATAACAACTCTTTAAGAAACCAGAATCCGCCTAATAACTGTTCACTGCCCGTCATTGTTACTATTTGTAGAACTTTTGAAAGATAATCACTCGCATTGTATTGCGTATTGTAAAAATTTATATGGTATAAAACATTGTGTAAAAGCAGAAAGATTAATGACCATTTTACAAAAGGAAAATACAATCCTTTGACTTTTTTGTATATAAATTGCTTTGTATCATTCAAATAATTTTCCTTAAACAAATAACCTGAAATTAAGAAAAAACAAGGCATATGGAAAAGGTATATGCTATTCTGTATTTGTATGGGTGTGCTTGAATGTCCAATAACCATTAATATGATCATTATACCTTTTGCAGCAGATATTTCTGCGTAGTGCTTTTTATTTTCCACAGTCATATTCTTTCTAATTCTGTTTTTATTCTCTTCATTTTTATAAAGCTAATGCCTTTGTCAATCAGCTTTTGCATATCTCGCTGCCAGCCCCCGGCTCGCAAGCATAGGCCGAGACGAAGATTTTTAGTTTCATAGATTGTTTGCTATTAATTGTGCATAGAATGTCTTTTCCCCGTTGCAGTTTAGCTTATATTTGGCTTTATAGCTCAGTTTGAAGAGGAAATTATCCTTTATCAACTCTTTGTATGTATGCTCATCGTATGCTTGGTTCATTAATGCGAAGAGCATAAAACGGCGAGTGTTGTTTGTTGGTATTGAATCCATCGCTTTTTGTGTGGCAGGTATATGGGCATAAGCAAAATCAAAAAGATATCCCATCAGTAGATAGTCTGGCCATATTTTCTCTTTAATACAAACCTCTGTAAGGATTTCTCTCATAAAATTGAATGTTGCGCTTCCAATTATATTACTGCCTAGTGCATATCCACACCATTTTGTTCCGTCTTGCTTGTTGTGTGGCGAAAAGAAAAAACAGTCTTTTACCATTTTGGGCATTTTGTATGGAAACCAAACTGTGCTATCAATCCATATACCGCCATATTGAGCAAGCAATGTGTTGCGAAGAATATCGCTGAAATTTGTGTACGAAATTTCTTTATTTTCAAGCTTTTCATATATAATTTCAGGCAGTTGGACAAAATCGCGCACATTACTCATATCAATGAACTCTACATTGTCGTTGTTTTCAGTTATTTTATTGTAACAGGCTTTTACAACGTCAGGCATTTTATCTTTCCCTTGTCCCCAAAATATCCAAATTTTGAAGTCCTTACATATTTGTGTGCTTTCTTCTGCGGTGCGGTATTTTTCTATGATATCTGAATAGTGCTTTAAAAGATGTTTTTCGATGTAAGTACCCTTTTTATCAGCAGCAAATTTGTTGAGTTTATGCATTTTTATACTCCACGATAACCACCAAATAAAATTCCATATAACGTATGAAAAAGACCACCCTGCTTTAAGCAATAAGACAGGTTCTTTAAACATTGTCGAAATGCGGTTGAACGCTTTTTTTATCATAGCTATCTCAATCTCTTTAAATTCTTCTTATGTTGTTCGTTGAACACAAATGTTAGTATCTCATTTACTGCAACCTGTGGAGTGCTTTCGTTCAGCACCTTTGTATATCCCTTTTTACCGGCAAGGTAATCTATTTTTGTGTTTATGCTTCTTATCCCCTCCTCATTGAGTTCGCGCTTGCGGGCGAGGATTGTGTCGCTGCTTGCTGTGAGCAGAATGTTGTAGTTAAGCGTTGGGATAAATAGTTTGCCCCACCAATAGAGGAACTTTGGGCCGAGGTATATGCGTGAGCGGCGGCTGTCACAGATAATATCAGTATAGTAGCGGTCAAACACCACCACACGTGTGATGCGTGTAACCGACTTCACCTTCACAAAGTAGCCTATGATGTAGTCCAAGGAGTAGTAGCAGAGGCGTAGGAATGAGTTTAGTTTTCCGGTCTTGCCACCGCGGTGTGGGTTGCTGTAGTTGTGGTCCACCTCTTTCTTTATTCCGGCCGAGTGTGCCACGTCGCCAAGGTTTCCAAACAGGGCCGGGCGGAAGTGGTAATATTTGTGTGCGCTCTTGAACACCGGTGCTATGCGCTCAAGTATTGTATCAATAACAGTTGTCTTGCCGCTGCCGTCGGGGCCGGTGAAACCAATGCTGAAGCCGGTGCGCGAGCGCAGATAGTTGCCAATGAATGTGTAGAGGAACATTATTATACCCACAATCACACCCAATGGGCGGCATTTCAGGTTGTTCCACAAAGCTTTGAAGAACAATCCCTTTCCACGCTTTTTCTCACACTCCTCAACGCTGTTGCAGCCAAAGATTTGTTTGATTTTCTCTTTTACAATGGCTGTGTCTTGTGCAGCCTCGCGTGTTGAGCGGTACTTCTCGGGGTACTTGCTTCCCACCGCGCTGTTGTATAGGATTTTATCGAGGAATTGGCACTCCACGCCAACATAATAGAGGAAGCCGTTGAACTGCTTGTGTACAAGGAACTCCTCGGCGCTCATCAGCTGCACCCCCCACACCGATGTGTCGAAGAAGAAGTCCCATTGAACAATCTCGGTTTTTTCTTCGCTTGTTGTGGCGCAAACATAACTGATTAGGCGGTCGCTGTTTAGGTAGGTTATTATTTTCCACCCGCTGCGGTCAATCAGCTCCACAAGGGCGCGTTTCATCTTCTTGTAGCTCTTGCGGGTGATTATTATGTCAATATCGCGGCTGTTGTTTCTATCGGGCAGGCCCTCAAAATTACGCAACACCGCATAATCGCCATTCGCGTTAAGGAACTCTATTATCTGTTTTATATGTTCAGTTGCTGACATAAGTTTTTATTTTTAGACATAAGCAGATAAGTGCGCGTTTTTATTTTTGGACAGAAGAACAAAAGTACATAAGGGCGCTGTTTTCTGTTTTTTAGACATAAGAACAAAAGTACATAAGTTTTTTGCTTGGAACTATTCTTAATAGTATTGCTTTAGTTTCTGCTATATGAGTGGATGTTGGCTGTAAATTGCATTTACAAGTGTTGGTTGTCTTTAAAAGCATCAATGTGAGAACTCGTTTTCTCATTGCTGCTTTTAAATATAACCAACAGTCGCATTGTTTCACTTGCGACATATCCACTCAAATAGCAGCATTGGTCTTTTGTTCTTTTAACTTCGTTGAACCAGCTTCCGCTCGCTTTGTGTGTAAGTAAACTTTCACACACTCGCTTACTCGCAGCTTTGTACTTCTGTCTTTAAATTCAATATTCTATTTCTTCTTGAAGAAATTATTTTTCAGCTTGTCAAGAATGTACCCGGGGCGGTAGTAGATTGATTTTATAACCTCCCAAATTCCCTTGAAAAAACTCTTGCGCTTGAGGTAGAACACTCCGTTGCGCAGGGCATCGGCAGCTTTTGCATCCTTTTTCAGTCCTTTAATCTCTTTTGGTGTCAAAGAATCATAGAACTCTATGAATGTAAGCTCTTTTTCACCTCTGCGGCGCCTCAAAAGATTCTGCTTTGTGTAGCGCATCTTCAATATCATATTGAAATGATTGGATGATAGCCCATCCATTTTGCGGTAATGATAAAGAACTTCGGGCAAAGCAATGATAGCTTTCCCTTCCGTGTGGAAATCGCTCATTCTTGTCCACATATCCAATTCCTCACAGAAATCCTGATAGCGCGGTTTGCCTTCTGGGAAACCGTTTATACAGATGCTGCCGGCTTCGATAGCATACTTCCTTTCGAACATTGTGTGTATGGGAAGGAATATCAATTTTCTATTATTTGCCTTTTCAATGAAGGCCTCCTTTGTCTTTTCGCCAAGAAATGTACCTCCGTGAACTTTTTTACCATTATTGTCTATAAAATCGTTCCAACAGGACACACCAATCAAATCATTGTCGTTTGTTATTGCTGTGTACTCTTTTTCAACAAGAGTAGGCTCTAACAGGTCATCCGAGTCTATGAAAAGGAAATATCTTGTTGTGGCGTGTTCAATTGCAATATGGCGGGCATTGGCTATACCGCCATTCTGCGGCAGTGTTACAAGGTCATATTGTCTTGGATGCTTGGCAAAGAACTCCTCAATAACAGTAATGCCGGCATCTGTGCTGCAATCATCGACAATAAGCAGGTGAAAATCCTGCATAGTCTGCGCCATTACGCTCTCAAGCGTCTCTTTTATGTATTTCTCGGCGTTATAAACGCAAATGGCAAGGGTGAGGTTGGTCATATTTATTGCTCGGTTTCTAAGTCTTCAATTCTCTCTGCAATGTCGCAATCGGTATATTCCTCTTCATCCTCATAAATTTCAGGGTTATATCTGTTGTCGTAAAAATAGCGCACACAGGTCATCACCATAGCCAATTCCCAGGCATATTGAATGTTTGTTCCCATACTGCCGGCAACTCCTGCAAACATAAAGATGCAACCAAGCGACCAAAACTTGTATCCGCAGGCAAAACTGAAAAGTAGTGAAATTATATAGAATATAAGTCCGTAGTCATCAAATAAAGTTCCTGTTTGTTTGTAGAAAGTACCGGCGTTCTTACCAGAGTCAATACCATAACCCAACCACGTCTCTTTCTTTGTGAAATCGGCATTCAGGGAGTTTAAAATAGGTGCAATTCGTGCCGATGCCGAGCCGTCGGTCTCTTGCACTGTCTCCTTGTCCAAAGTCGCAGTTGCCTCAATTACGTTTGTTGCTCTATCAAGTTGTTCTATTCCTGAGTTTTGCAGTAGTGTGTAGCATATAGCAAGTGTTGGAATGATATAGTACCAATTGTGCCAGCGAACAAAGTAGAGAGAAAAAAGAATGAGGCAAAGGAAGGCTGTTCCACTACCCATTGTAAGCATCATCCACAAGAAACGTATTGTAACCCATTTATGCTCTTCGTTAAAAAGTTCTTTAAGAGTGAATGGCCCTTCTCCGCGTTTGTATTCGCAGCATTTTATGTAGGCATAATAGAATACAAGCATAAAGCGTCCAAATGTGCTGGGCTCCATTGAGAGTGATTGGCAACCCAGTCCTCGGTCGAGCACTGTCATCATATTGAATAATGGAAAATACCCGATGCCTGCCACTGTTAGCACTTGCTGTATTATACACACAACAAAGTAAAGCATCATAAACCATTTGCAAATGTTTATGAAATGCTCAATCGTGAACACTCTTTCAATGTAAACGAGATTATAGAAACAAACATAAGTTGTTACAAGCAGAATAGAGTATATGTATGTACCCCAGCGAAAGGTCTCAGGGTGAAAGCTTGCTACGGCATATTGGAAAATAAGATATACCAATCCCCAAATAACGGCCCTTGATGCTTTGAATGTGCAAAAGAAGAGTACAAAAATGGATGATAGCATCAAAGCCATTTTAATTGGTGCATTCATTCCAAATGAGTCAATAGGCATATAGTATATGCCGTAGAGGATAATTAATATGGTCGCAAAAAGCGTCAGCTTTGATTTTCCTATGAATATATCAAACATCGTAATTCGTATTTTCTATTTTTAGACACAAGAACATAAGTACATAAGGGCGCTGTTTTTGTTCTTTTAACTTCGTTGAACCAGCTTCCGCTCGCTTTGTGTGTAAGTAAACTTTCACACACTCGCTTACTTGCAGCTTTGTTCTTCTGTCTTTTTATTATCTCTTTCCGAGCATAAAACTGAGTCTTCCATTGAATAGATAAACCAATGGATATGTCAGCAAGATGCAAATAACAAAATATATAAATGTTTTTGGTCCTTCAAAAACAGAGTGGTGAAGTATGTGCTTGTCAAATGTGGTTAGTACTATCTGGGTAATGCTAAAATGTGTACACATTAATATCAATGAATTTATACCCCAATAGGTGAAGAAACGTGTAATGCATCCTTTGGTAAACACTGCAAAAAGACACATAAAGGCAATAGCCGGCAGGGTGGTGCTTAATATACCGTTTACATAGTATATTGAGATAGGTGGGCAAATGACCAAAATAAAACTAATGGCAAATAATGTGGCAGATATTAACAATAATTTTGTTCCGTTCTCTGTTACAATCTGTCTTCCCCATTTTTTGCCCAAGAGGTAGCCAATGGCAATTATTGGCCAAGCATATAATCCTCCCACGATGGGCTGCATTGGGGCGTCAAGAATCTTATATAGTTCGCTGTTATCGCGTATTGGTAACCAAAGAGAGTTATATGCGTGATTGACCAGCAGGGTTGTTGCCAACCCAAAGGCAGCCCACATCCATTTTCTCTTGCTGTTCTTGATTAGGGTTAAGATGTACTCTCCTATCAGCAGCACCGGCAAGAACCAAAGTGTTCCAATGCCGCGAAGGGTTAATGTTTTGTATATGTCGCGTAATAGAATATTATTATCCATAAATCCAAGCATAACCCATAATACATCAAAGAGGATAATGAGCAGGCTAAACCACAAATAGGGCACTCCTAATTGCTTTATACGTTTTTTTAGTAGCTCTTTGGGTGTGATGGGCTTGTTGTGGATTCCTGTAACCCACCCCGATGTTACATAGAATGCAGTTATCATAAACAATCCTATCCACGTGTTTAGCCAAGCTGGTATAACACCCTGCTCAAAATGCAGGAATGTGATGCAAAGAATGGCAACACCCTTTGTGGCATCGATATAATCAAATCTTTTGTTCATCCTTTAAATGTTAAAACATAGTATGTTTAGTCCTGTTTTTTAGACATAAGCACATAAGGCCGCTGTTTCTTGTTTTTTAGACATAAGGACAAAAGTACATAAGTTTTTTGCTTGCAATATATGTGTGGAACTTTCCAACAATTTAACATTGTTGAAATGCACTTTCAGCGCATTTTGATAAATATATTATCAAAGCTGTATGCAAATTAATTTGTATCCAAGCCTTTGATAATATAT
>JAZONR010000020.1:0-34176 GCA_045654645.1 Bacteroidaceae bacterium | reverse complement strand
AGGCCATTGTGTGAGGACTGTCCGAAGTTTTGTGCGGGTATAAATTTTCTTATATAGCCGCACAAAACAAGTTCCGCAACACCCTGAAAACAGTCGAAAGCCTGGAGTGGCGAGCAAGTGCCCGACCGAGGGCTCGCCTTTTGGCGGCGCGAGCAAAGGGCGCTTGCAAAGATTTTTCCCGAGTGCCGAGTTCTTTGGTACTTTCTGTCGCACAGAAAGTACGTAAAGCAAAGAGCATAATAAAATTATTAGATTAATTACTAATGTTGAGAACTGCGGTTGAATTTAAACTTTCTCTTTAGTCTGCTGTCTTTTATTCCTTTTGTTGTCGTTTTTATCTATTTTTTGGCGGCTAAACAAAAAGCGCCCGGCACCAAAAATAATCATCCCCCGCCCGACAGCAAAGCTGTCTCGTCCCCCTTGGGAAAGGGGACAGCTGAAATGCATAGGCAAAAACAACACCCAATCACAGCAATAAAAAGTTTGCAATAAATATCGCGCGCAAAGGTAACTTCAAAAGAATTTTAGATTACACAAAGGATAACTCACGGGCCACCGAGGAGTGGAAAGAAAATAGCACGGTCTATATATAATAGCGTTTTGTTATTCTATTCTACTATACCAATTTCTCCTTAAGGAATTGCCCTGTGTATGACGCCGGGTTGGCGGCAACCTCTTCAGGCGTTCCGCACGCAACAAGCGTACCACCCTGCTCGCCGCCTTCGGGGCCAAGGTCTATAAGATAATCGGCACACTTAATAACATCCATATTGTGCTCAATGATGAGAAGCGTGTGGCCGCGTTCCAACAAACGGTTGAACGACTTCAGCAACTTCTTTATGTCGTGGAAATGCAGGCCGGTGGTGGGCTCGTCAAAGATGAAGAGTGTGGGGCGGATGTTCTGCTGTCCCAGGTATGAGGCAAGCTTCACTCGTTGGTTCTCACCACCTGAAAGGGTGGATGATGATTGCCCAAGCTTTATGTAGGCAAGTCCCACATCCTGCAGTGGCTGCAGGCTCTCTGCTATGCGCTTTTGCCCGTGCTCCTGGAAGAAGTTTATGGCATCGCCAACGGTCATCTCCAAGATGTCGTATATGTTCTTGCCGTGAAATTTTACCTCAAGCACCTCGTTCTTGAAGCGCTTGCCGTGGCACACGTCGCACTCAAGCTTTATATCGGCCATAAACTGCATTGAGACGGTGATGGTGCCCTCGCCCTTGCACTCCTCGCAACGGCCTCCCTCGGCGTTGAAGGAGAAGTGCCCGGCGCCAAACTTCATCTGCTTGGCAAGGGGTTGCTGTGCAAAGAGGTGGCGTATGTCATCATATATCTTGAGGTATGTAACGGCGTTGGAGCGCGATGACTTCACAATGGGGCTTTGGTCTACAAACTCCACTGCGCCAATCTGCTTCAGTGCGCCATCTACGCTTGCGCACTGTCCGGGAGCATCGCAGGCGTTGCCAAAATGGCGCATAAGCGAACGGTAGAGGATGTCGCGCACAAGGGTGGATTTTCCCGAGCCGCTGACACCGCTCACCACAGTGAGGAGGTTGAGCGGGATGTCTACATTCACTCCCTTGAGGTTGTTCTCTCGTGCGTCTTTAATGCTTATCCAGTTGGTGGTGGTGCGGCGCTTGGCGGGCAGGTCTATGGTCTCCTCGCCCAGCAGGTATTTTACTGTGTAGCTGTTGCTGCCGGGGGCGATGTCGCTAAGGTTGCCACGGTAGACAATGTTGCCGCCATAGGAGCCGGCCTTGGGGCCCACGTCTATGATGTAGTCGGCGGCGCGTATTATCTCTTCGTCGTGCTCAACGACTACAACTGTGTTGCCAAGGTCGCGCAGGCGGTAGAGAACGCTGATGAGGCGGTCGGTGTCGCGGCTGTGAAGGCCGATGCTTGGCTCGTCGAGTATGTAGAGCGAGCCCACAAGGGCGCTGCCAAGCGAGGTTACAAGGTTTATTCGCTGGCTCTCGCCGCCCGACAGGGTGTTGCTAAGGCGGTTCATTGTCAGGTAGCCCAGGCCAACATCTATAAGGCAGTCTATGCGGCTGCGTATCTCTGTGAGTATGCGGCGGGCGATGGACTCGTCGTGGCTGTCGAGCACAAGGGTGTCGAAGAACTCCTTGAGGCGTGTAACGGGCATCTCCACAAGCTCGGTGATGCTTGCTCCACCAACTTTCACGTATGTGGCTTCCTTCTTCAGGCGTGTGCCGTGGCAGGTGGGGCAGACGGGCTTTCCTTGGTAGCGCGAGAGCATCACGCGGTATTGTATCTTGTATTGGTTGGCTCTCACCATATCAAAGAAGCGGTCGATGCAGATGCCTTCGCCATACTCTTCAATCCAGGGGCCTTTGTGCCACAGATACTCCTTTTGCTCTTTGGTAAGGTTGTAGTATGGCTCAAAGATGGGGAAGTTGTCCATTGGTGCGCGTTTGCAGAACTCGGTCTTCCATTCGCCCATCTTCTCGCCGCGCCAGCACACAACGGCTCCGTCGTATACGCTCAGCGACCTGTTGGGAATTACAAGGTTCTCATCGATGCCTGTGATGCGGCCAAAGCCGCCACATTCGGGGCAGGCACCTATGGGGGAGTTGAAAGAGAAGAGTTGCTCTGTGGGTTCCTCAAACTCTATGCCGTCGGCCTCGAAACGTGTGCTGAAGGCGTGGGGCTGCTCTTCATCCATAAATTGCAACAGGCAGCTGCCGTTGCCTTCATAGAAGGCTGTCTCGGCCGAGTCGAGCAGGCGGCTGATGGTCTCTTGGCTGTTGCTCACGCTGAGGCGGTCTACAAGCAGGGTGGGCTTGTCGCCTTTCTTGGGTGTGTAGTCCTCTATGCGTGTGATTTCCTTCCCTAATGCTATGCGTGTGAAGCCTTGCTGCAGGTATATCTGTAATTGCTCCTCGAGGGTGCGCCCCTTGCGCTTGGGTATGGGGGCAAGCAGCAGAAAACGTGTCCCTTCGGGGCGGCTCTGCATACAGGCAACAAGGTCCTCGGGTGCGTTTTTCTTTACAAGAGTGCCGCTGATGGGCGAATAGGTTTTGCCAATGCGGGCATAGAGCAGTTTTAGATACTCATAAATTTCGGTGCTTGTGCCCACAGTGGAACGGGGATTGCGGTTGTTCACCTTCTGCTCAATGGCTATGGCGGGTGGGATGCCCTTGATGAAGTCGCACTCGGGCTTGTTCATCTGCCCAAGGAACTGGCGTGCATAGGCCGAGAGCGACTCCACATAGCGGCGCTGTCCCTCGGCATAGAGGGTGTCGAAGGCAAGTGATGACTTGCCCGAGCCCGAAAGGCCTGTGATAACAACGAACTTTCCACGTGGTATCTCCACGTCTATGCTCTTGAGGTTATTGACACGTGCTCCCTTTATTATAATATTTTTGTTGCCATCCATTGGTGTTCTCTTTTCTGCTGTTTGTCTCTGCGAATTTACAAAAAAACGGCTACATAGCACTCTTTTATCAAAAATAGATGTGAATGATGCTCATTTTGTTCTTGCGGTGAGATATTTTTTGGTTATCTTCGCACTAATAAAAAAAACAAAGGAGAGTATGCGCTTAAGATATTTATATATTCTGTTGGCAGTGGTGGTGCTTGCATCGTGCGCAAGCAAGAGGAGTGCAGTGGGTAATGTGCCGGAGCATCCCAAGCGAGAGTTTCGCGGGGCGTGGATACAGGCAGTGAACGGGCAGTTCACCGGGACGAGCGAGCAAGAGATGAAGGGCTATCTTGTGGATATGCTCAATAACTTGCAGCTGGTGAACGTGAATGCGGTGATGTTCCAGGTGCGCGTGGAGGGCGATGCACTCTATGAGTCGCGCTATGAGCCGTGGAGCCGCTTTCTCACCGGTGTGCAGGGAAAATCACCGGGTTGGGACCCTCTTGCCTTTATGGTGGAGGAGTGCCACAAGCGCAATATGGAGTTGCACGCTTGGATAAATCCTTACCGTGCACGCACCAAGGGAACAAAAAGCGTTGCTCCCAACCATCGCAGCGCAACACGTCCGGCCGACTTCATCAGCTACGAGGGGCAGCTCTATTTTAACCCGGCGTTGCAGGCTAACCGCGACCACATTTGTGGCATTGTGCGCGATATAATCAATCGTTACGATATTGACGGTTTGCACATTGATGACTATTTCTATCCCTATCCCACGAAGGGCAAGGAGTTTGCCGATGATAAGTGGTTTAAAGCCGATGGGGCTGCCGACAAGGGCGACTGGCGCCGCCAGAATGTGAATCATCTGATATATCAGCTGCACCGCACTGTGCGCGACGCAAAGCCTTGGGTGAAGTTTGGTGTGTCGCCCTTTGGCATATTCCGCAACGAGAGCAGTTGGGAGTTTGGCAGCAAGACCAATGGCTTGCAGTGTTATGACGACCTTTATGCCGATGTGCTCTACTGGATTGAGAAGGGGTGGATAGATTATTGTATCCCACAGGTATATTGGGAGATTGGGCACAAGGCTGCCGACTATAAGGAGCTTGTGCAGTGGTGGGCAAAGTATGCTGCCGGGCGTCCTCTCTACATTGGTCAGGATGTGCAGCGCACTGTAAAGGCCAAGGACGAGACAAGTCCAACGGGTAATCAGCAAAGCGAGAAATATGCCTTGCAGCGTGGGCAGAGTGCTGTGCAGGGCTCTTGCTTCTGGGATGCCGCATCGGCAGCCAATAATGTAGAGGGCTACCGCGATGTGCTTGCTTCGGGCATCTTCCGCTATCCTTCGCTTATGCCGCTCTACAAGTTTATAGACTCCGAGGCTCCCAACAAGGTGAAGGGTGTGAGGGTTATTGAGGAGGAAGAGGGCAATGTGCTTGTGTGGCTGCCGGGCAAAAAGGCCGATAAAGAGCCAATGAATGTGCCGCACCGCTATGTTGTCTATGCCTTTGCCAAAGGGGAGAAGAAGAATATTGACGATGTGTCGAAGGTGGTTGCGATTACCTCAAAGAATTTCTATAGATTGCCCAAGGAGTTGAGTGGTGAGTATACCTTTGTGGTTACTGTGCTCGACCGTATGCAGAACGAGTCGAAGGGTGTGAAATGCAAGGTGAAATTGTAGTCTATGAATGGCAATATTGAAATTTTTGAGCTTTGTGAGGCGCAGGAGAGGTTTGTGCCTGCAATAGATGCTTTGCTTGCGCAGCTGTCATCGTCGCCGCGCTGTTTTACATTGGAGATGCTTGCCGCGATTGTAGAAAATCCTGCATCGCATCTGTTCCTTGCTGTGCGTGATGGTGCCGTAAAGGGAATGATTACGCTTGGAGAGTATGTTGCACCAACGGGGCGCAAGATGTGGATTGAGGATGTTGTTGTGGATGGCTCTGTGCGCGGCTGTGGGGTGGGGCGTCTCCTTGTGGAGCACGCTATTGCCTTTGCCAAGGGGCTTGGCGGTGGCTCGTTGATGCTTACTTCGCGCCCTTCGCGTGTGGCTGCCAATGCTCTTTATCGCTCTTGTGGCTTTGGGCTCAGGGAGACTAATGTATATAAAATGGATGTTGAATGATAGAACAAGAGGCCGGCTCTTTTGCTGTTGCGCTCATTCTTGAAATGCTCGTTTGCGCCTGGTGAATTGCGCCTATCGAGGGATTGGCAAGCCCTAAAAACCGTTCTTTTTATTCAACTTCTCACAAACGAGGGTGCCCCTTTAATACTTTTGGGGCACCCTCTCTGCTTATTTCTTTTTTATCTGTTTGAGGTTGCTCAATAGTGCCAGTTGGGCGCGGTGCTTGGCCATTGCTATGGTGCACTGCACACGCTTGGGGTCCATCTCGCTGAGCGGGCGGTTGTGTTTTATGAATTTCCATATTATGGGGGCTGCGTCAAGGGCGCTTTGCTCCTCTATTACCAGTTGCTGCAGTATTGTGCGGTCGCGCTCGTTGAGCATCTCAAATGCTTCCCAAAGTGGCAATGCCTCGCTCTCGTCCTCCTCTTCGTGGGCATAGTTGCTGAGCTGGTCATAGACGTTCTGTGTGGTGGGAATGTAGAGCGTGTCTTGTATCTTCTTTTCGCTGACTATCTTGTGTACAAAATGGTTGGTTGAGCAGCAGGCAAGGTAGCTGTAGAGGGTTGCTCCGTTCTTGTTCTTCCAGTTGCGTATGACGGCCCAATCGTCCTTTGAGATGAATTCATAGAATTCGCCCCATATCTGGTTTTCGCTTTCGTAGTTGTAGATGTTCAGCGATATGTATCGCAGAAACTGTTTGCACTTCTTTTGTATGAAAAAACTGTGCAGTTTCTCATCAACGGGGGTGGCGGTCAGCCTCTCTACCAATTCCTGGTCGCTGAGCTTTGCATATTCATTGCTGTGCTTCACCATCTGTTATTTGTTGTAGATAATGTTGTAGGTCTTGAAGATGTTGCTGCTTACGGTGTAGGTGAGTCGGTACTCCTTGTCGCCGTGGAAGTTGAAGCTGTTCTTCACCTTCGTGTTGTTGGAGGTTATGTTGTCAAACTTGCTGTAACCGCCCTGCACCTCTTCAAGCAACAGATAGGGGGTGCAACGGCCAAGGTAGCCCATTGAGGCAAAGATGCAGGGGAATGTGTTCTGGATGAATGGCAACAGCTCGGTGCCTGAGTAGCTATAGAGGTTCTTGGTGTCGAATGTGTAGTCATAGGTGTTGTACTCTATGCTGCCATCGTTATTCTCCTTGAGCACAGTGATGTTGTAGAGCTGGTAGTTGTTCCAGTTGTAGTTGTAGGTTATTTTGCCGTTGTGGTCCTTGTAGACGCTCTTGGTGCAGAAACGGTCTTTGTAGGTGAAGGTCCTTTGGCTGGTGTACATCTGGGCATCGCCGTCCTTGTCATAGTGGTCGATGATGGTTGAGATGTTCTCTATGAGTCCCTTGCTGTTGAGGGTGATGTTCTCCTGTACCTTGCGGCTGTAACTCTCTTCGATGCCTTTTTCCACCTTTGTATAGGTGAGGTTGGAAACGCTTCTTATGGCTTCGTTGCCAAGGTGATCGGTGTAGTAGTCGATTTTTGTGGTGTTGGTCTCTGCCTGTGAGAATGTGCCCTCGAGGTTATAGTTGTAGTCGTAACCTGTTATGCGCTTCTTGCTGTCTCTTGCGATGTTTTTCCAGGTTTCGTTGATGGTAATATTGTCAGTTTTTTTCTCAATTTCAACCGATGAGGCTGTGAATTCGGCACTCTTTGCCTCATCGAAGGGGTTGTATGTCTCTGTCTCGGTCTCCTCGCTGCACGATGCTGTAAAGATGCCGATGGCAGCTGTCAGAAGGTAAATGATTTTCTTGTTCATAGTTGTCTATTTCAGTTGTGTGATATGTTATTTCTGCAAATATAGTGAATGAAGGGCGATTTTGTTCACGTTTGCCCCAAGATTTTTTTTCTTTATGGGGCTGTGGCGGTTGCAGGGCTATCTGTTGGTGTAGAAATCGAAGGCTTCGAATATATCTTCCTTGCTGCATCTGCGCGGTGTGCAGTGTCCCTGGCTGTCGAGCAGGGGAACACTCTCAAGCTCGGCCTTTTCCATCTGATTGTAGATTGTCTCATACATATTGCAGTTGAATGTGAAGCGCGTGCAGTGCTCTTGGGCTTGGTGGGTGAAGATGTTTAGTTTTTCGCTTGGAAAGCCTGTGAGAATGCACGAGAGGAACAGGGAACAGATGTAGCCTGCTGCTTGCAGCTGCTCTTCGCTTTCTGCATTGTGGAATTGGGGGAATGTGGTGGTGAAGGGGGTGCCGAAATTGTTGGGCAGGCTGTGCCCGGCAATGGCTTGAAGTAGCTCCTTTATGTTTTTGCTGTTGGTTTGCTGTGCTTCCATAGCTGTAAAAATAGTAAAAAATATATGTTTTTTTGTTTGTGATTGGATATTTTTGCACATCGGTTTGATTTTTTATGCATTAGCGTAATTTTTTATATAAAGATTAAACTTTTTATAAGAAAAAATGTCAAAAAAAGGTATTGGTTTTTGTAATAGCAATTTAAGAATATATATGAGAAGGTTTTTACTGTTTTTGTTGCTTGTGTGTCCTTTGTTGGCATCGGCGCAGAAGAAGGATGGCACGCTTGTGGCCGAAATTATTCACAAGGAGAGTGGTGAGCCGCTTATTGCAGCTACGTTGCGTATGCATTCGCTGCCCGACTCGGTGTTTAAGGTGGGTGTTGCAAGTGATGTTGATGGAAAGATTAACACCAAGGTGAAGCCTGGCAAATATTATGTGCTTATCTCTTATGTGGGATGCGAGCACTGGAAAAAGGATGTGGTTATTGAGGAGGGAAGGTTGTGCGACCTTGGCCGCGTGCTGTTGGCAGACTATGGCACTATGCTTGATGAGGCTGTGGTGAGTGCCGAGGTGCCGCCTGTAACGGTTTCCGAGGATACGCTGGTCTATAATACCGCAGCATTTCGTGTGCCCGAGGGCTCTATGCTTGAGGAACTTATAAAGAAATATCCCGGTGTAACGATTGAGGATGATGGCACCATAAAGATTAACGGCAAGACTGTAAATCGCATCCTTATGAAGGGCAAGGATTTCTTTGGCACCGACAAGGATATGGCGCTAAAGAATATCTCGGTTGATGTGGTCGATAAGGTGAAGTTCTATGACAAGAAGAGCGACTTTTCACGTATAACCGGCATTGATGACGGCGAGGAGGAGACGGTGCTCGACCTTCAGATGAAGAAGGGCGTTGCCGACGGTCTGTTCTCTAATACCGATGCGGGCTATGGTACAAAGGACCGCTATTCGGTGAGGAATACTACCGGCTACTATAATGACAATTCGCAGTATATGCTTGTGCTGTCGGCCAACAACTTGAACAATCAGGGCTTTTCCGATGGCCGTAGCCGTGGCTTTGGCGGTGGCGGAAGTGGTCTTGTGGCTCCCAAGCAAGGAGGCTTTAATTTTGCAATGGAGACCGAAAAAATTGAGCTTGGTGGAAATGTGCGTGTAAATCACAGGGCGTCAGACTCCAAGAACTGGCGCTCGAGCGAGAACTTTATGCCGCAGATAGAGCGCAGTCAGTACTCAAACAGCAGAAATACAAACTTTGGCAGCTCATCGGGTGTGAACGCCGATTTGCGCCTCGAGTGGAAGCCCGATACTCTCACAAATATTATCTTCCGCCCCTCGTTCTCCTATTCTGCGTCCGACTCCTGGTCGCAAGGTGCTTCGGCAGTGTTTGATACCGACCCTTTTGAACATATAGATAGTTATGAGAAGTGGAACTATGGCGATGTGCTTGGCGGCCTCGACAGCATTGCGGTGAACAGCAACCGCAGCGAGTCGCAGAGCAACAGCCGCAGTATGTCGTTCAACGCCAATCTGCAGGTAAACCGCCGTTTGGGCAAGCCTGGACGCAACATCACCTTCAGGGGACGTTTCTCATATAGCGATTCAAGGAACAAAAGCTATTCTACCAATGATGTGAAGTATTATCAGGCTTCGCTGCCCGATGTGAATAATAAGCGCTATACCTTGACGCCCGGCGCAAGGTGGAACTATGACTTGCGCTTGTCATATACCGAGCCGCTTATAAAGAACCTCTTTCTGCAGTTGAACTACAGCTACAGCCAGAGCTATGATAACAATGACCGCTCGGCCTATGTGTTTGACAATCTCACAGGCTATGAGATGTTGCTACATTCAAACTATGAGTTGCCATTGTTGCCCGAGGCTTATGAGCAGTATTTGAGCGACAGCCTGAGCCGTTACTCGACCTATCGCACCAACAAGCACAATGTGCAGCTCACGTTGCGCTATGTTACAAGCAAAATGAATATTAACGCAGGGGTGGGTTGGGAGCCAATGCGCACCGAACTCGACTATAAGTATCTGGGTACAGACACTCTCTTTGCACGCAATGTGCACAATATTACCCCCAACGTGCGCTTCCAGTATAAGTGGTCGAAGACTACAACGCTTAACATCAGGTATCGCGGAACAACGTCGCAACCCTCAATGACCGACCTTGTGGATGTTACCGATGACTCAAATCCTCTCTACATCACCAAGGGTAACCCCTCTTTGAAGCCTTCGTTCAGCAACAATGTCAATGCGCATTTTAATACCTATAATGCCGATGCGCAGCGCGGAATAAATGTCTTTGTGGGCTATAACAATGTACTCAACAGCATAAGCCGCAAGGCTACCTATGTCGAGGAGACCGGTGTTACCATAAGTCAGCCCGATAATATCAACGGCAATTGGTCGGTGAACGGTGGCTTCTCGTTCAACTCGGCAATACCGGCGAACACAAAGTTTACCTATAACACCTTCACCGATGCGCGCTATTCTAACAGCGTCTCATATATCAGTATGCGAGGAATGGGCAGCCAAAAGAGTATTGCCAAGACTCTGAGCCTTAGCGAGCGTTTGTCGGGTAACTACCGCGCCGACAATTTCGATATCTCGCTCAGCGGTTTCATACGCTATTCTAACTCCTCTACAACGGCGCAGCCGGGCGAAAAGATGAATGTTTTTGACTTTTCTTATGGCCCCGGTGCCAACTACACCTTGCCTTGGTATAACATAAAGATATCTACAAACATCTCAATGAGCAGCCGACGCGGTTACAGCAACCCCGAGGCCAACACTGATGAGCTGTTGTGGAATGCGCAGCTGTCGGCAAGCTTCTTAAGGCAAAATGCATTGACTGCTTCGGTGCAGTTCCACGATATTCTGCACCAACAGAGCAACATAAGCCGCGTGGTGGATGCACTCTCGCGCAGCGATTCCGAGGTGAATGCTATCTATAGCTATATTATGTTCAATCTCTCCTATAAGTTCAACAACACAGGTGGCAAGAGCAAGGATAAGCAGGGCAAGGGCAATGGAATGCGTGGATATGGAATGCCGGGCGGCTTCCCACCCCCTCCCGCAGGAATGCCGGGCGGTGGCGGCGGTTTCAGGCCGTTCTAATTTGTCAGGCTGTTTCTATGGTGTTAAAAGAGGTGAAAAAACAGTTTTTCGCCTCTTTTTTTATATGTTAATGGTTATATTCGCAATTGAAATTCAAAATGTGAACTATGGACTGGTGGTGGCTCTATTGGCTCTATTGGATTGTGGTGATAGCTCTTATGGTGAGGGTGCTGCTAAGGAACAGCGACAGCGTGAAGACGTTGGCGTGGATAATGGTGTTTGTGTTCATTCCTTTCCTGGGGCTGTTTCTCTACTTCTTTTTTGGACGCGATACACGCCGGAAAAAGATGGTGGGCAGGCGTATGCTTGCGCAGATTAAGCAGAGAGCCGGTTTAGAGGTGAAGGGTGGCGGAAAGGCTTGCTTGCAGCCCGAGTATTTACCGCTTGCCACATTTCTCGAGAACACCTCCTCGGCGTCGTTGCTGTCGGCCGATGAGGTGGAGGTTATTGCCGACACATCGCTTTTTGCCGAGCGTCTCTTCAGCATTGTGGAGTCGGCCAAGAATCACATTCACATTCAGTTCTATATTTTCGAGGAGGATGATTTTGGCAAGCGTTTGCGCGATTTGCTTGTGAAGAAGGCGAGTCAGGGTGTTGAGGTGCGTCTCATATATGACAGTGTGGGGTGCTGGAGCGTGGATAAGGAGTTTTTTGAGGGGATGCGCTGCGCCGGCATATATGTGGAATCTTTCCTGAAGGTGCGTTTCCCCATCCTGTCGAACAGGGTGAACTATCGTAATCACCGCAAGTTGGTGGTGGTTGATGGCGTGGTGGCAATGGTGGGTGGTTGTAACATTGCCGATAGGTATGTCAAGGGGGTGAACGGCGGCACTTGGCGCGATACAATGTTGTTGCTGCGTGGCGGGGCTGTCAATGGTGCTCAGGCGGCATTCCTTGTGGACTGGTGTTTTGCCAGCCGCACGATGCTTGGTGGTAAAGGCTATTTCCCGCTGCAGCAGCAAGGCAACGGCCCCCTGGTGCAGGTGGCAACATCTAATCCTGTTGGGGCGGTGAGGCCTGTTGCAGGTGCTTTTGTAAAGGTGCTGTCGGTGGCAAGAAGGTATGTCTATCTGCAGACTCCCTATTTTATGCCCGATGCGGCCTTCCTTATGGCATTGAGGAATGCGGCACTTTCGGGGGTGGATGTAAGGCTTATGATTCCTGAAAAATCGGACAGCACAATTGCCGATTATGCTACAAAATCCTATCTTGGCGGTCTGCTGGATGCGGGTGTCAAGGTTTATCTCTATTGTGGTGGTATGCTGCACAGCAAGACATTGGTGTGTGATGATATGCTCTCCTCTGTGGGCTCCACAAATCTCGATTTTCGCAGTTTCTTCTATAACTTTGAAGTAAATGCGTTTGTCTATGACAAAGGTGTGGCTCAAAAAATGAAAGAGTGTTTCTTGAAGGATATTGGGCAGTGCAGGCAACTGACTGTGGGCGAGTATAATGCCCGCCCGTTCCTCAAACGCTGTGTAGAGTCGCTTGTGAGGCTGCTGTCTCCACTGCTGTAAACGGTGGTGTGATTTTTTCTGACGGGGAACTCCCGTTGTGGTGTGCCAGATGACTGCTTAAAGGGTATCAAGCTCGTGCTTTATGCCAAGCAACTCCTCTTTTATGGCTTTCAAACGGTCTATAACCTCGCTGTTTGTGTCGGCATTCTCTTTTGTTAAAGCGTTCTTCAACTGTTTCTTTGCGCCTGAAAGTGTGAGGCCGCGCTCCTTTACAAGGTGATAGATTGTGCGCAGTTTCTTTATGTCCTCCCTGGTGTAGCGGCGCACCCCGTTGGCTCCCTTGTAGGGCGACACCTGCGGAAAGACGCTCTCCCAATAGCGTAGCGTGGTCTCTGTAGTGTTCAACTCCTTGGCTACCTCCTTTATGGAGTAGTACATTTTCAGGTCTTTGTTATTGTTGAGTGCCATAATCAGTCGTAAATTTTTCCGTGGTTCTCGGCCATCTGCAACATCTGGTCATAACCGTCGGCATCCAGGTCCATAAAGTAGTAGTTGATGGGGTTTACGTGGCGTCCCTTGACAATAACCTCGTAGTGAAGGTGGGGGCCGGTGCTCTTGCCCGAATTGCCACTCAAGGCAATCTGTTCGCCGCGCACCACCTTTTGCCCTTTCTTTACCATAAATTTCTTGTCGAGAAGATGGGCGTAGAGTGTCTTGTAGCCATATCCGTGGTCTATGACAACAGTGTAACCATAGCCCGACATCCACTTGGCGCTCTCAATGACACCATCGGCTGTGGCATAGACAGGTGTCTTTTTATCACAGGAGAAGTCCATTCCCTTGTGGTAGGTGCGCACGTTGTAAATGGGGTCTATTCTATAGCCATAGCCCGATGCTGTGCGCTTGAGGTCTCTGTTGGATATTGGCTGTATTGCGGGTGTGTGGCGCAGACGTGTCTTGGAGTCCTTGTCCAATGCCACAATCTCATCAAAAGATTTTATCTGCAGATAGAGCTGTTTTTCAAGAAGGTCGAGTTTTTGCGTTGTTTCTACAAGCAGCTCTGAATTGTCCATCTTCAGCAGCTCGTCATAGCGGTTGGTGCCACCATAGCCGGCATCGCGCACGTCGGATGAGAGTGGCTCGGCATCGAGCATCACGCGATAGAGGTTGTCGTCGCGCTGCTGTATATCCTTGAGCACAAGCATTGCATTATCGAGGCGCTTGGCGAGAATTTCGTATTGTGCCAAAATCTGTGAATTCTCGTTCTCGAGCTTTTCAACCGATGGCTTGTCTACAAAGATGTGAAAGACAAGGAACGAGAGACCGCCGAAAATGATGAACAGCATTGCACGGCGCAGAATGGTCAGCAGCCTTTGTGCAAGGTTGGGGTAGACACGGTCATAGGTCCTGGTGTCGGGGTTGAATATGTAGTATACTTTTCGCATCGGCGTCTGTTGTTAGGCAAAAATAGTAAAATCGCACTTTTTATGCAAATATATTTTATTAAAGCAGGTGAAACGTGGATAAATAGGGCCGGATGCCCAATATTATTTGCCCCAACGGTGCATTTTTTCTTTAAAAAATAGTAACTTTGCACGATTATTGCGCGCGCGGCGCATTGTTGCCGCGGTGTGTTGTAAGTTGTATAATAAATTTAAGAGAAAGATATGCTCACATCAAAAGAAATTAGAGATTCGTTCAAAGCGTTCTTTGAACAAAAGGGGCACTTGATTGTTCCTTCTGCCCCAATGGTGGTGAAGGACGACCCCACACTGATGTTTACCAATGCAGGTATGAACCAGTTCAAGGATATCATCCTTGGCAACGCTCCCGCGAAGAGCAAGCGTGTTGCCGACTCGCAGAAGTGTCTGCGTGTGAGCGGAAAGCATAACGACCTTGAGGAGGTGGGCCACGATACCTATCACCACACAATGTTTGAGATGCTTGGCAACTGGTCATTCGGCGACTATTTCAAGGAGGACGCCATCAACTGGGCGTGGGAGTACCTCACACAGGTGGTTAAGCTCGACCCCGAGCGTATGTATGCTACAGTGTTCGAGGGTAGCGAGGCCGAGGGTCTTGCACGCGACAACGAGGCTGCAGCCATTTGGGAGAAGCACCTGCCTGCAGAGCGCATAATCAATGGTAACCACAAAGATAACTTTTGGGAGATGGGCGATACAGGTCCCTGCGGTCCCTGTTCCGAGATACACGTGGACCTGCGAAGCGATGAGGAGAGGGCCAAAATCAATGGTCGCGACCTTGTAAACGGCTCACACCCCCAGGTGATTGAGATATGGAACCTTGTGTTTATGCAGTACAACCGTATGGCTGACGGACACCTCGAGGAGTTGCCCGCAAAGGTTATTGATACCGGTATGGGCTTTGAGCGTCTCTGTATGGCTCTTCAGGGCAAGCAGTCAAACTATGATACCGATGTCTTCCAGCCTATAATCAAGGCTATAGGTGCTCTCTCGGGCAAGAACTATGGTGATGATGCTCAGGTTGATGTGGCTATGCGAGTGATTGCCGACCACATACGCACCATCTCATTCTCAATAACAGACGGCCAGTTGCCTTCAAATGCCAAGGCCGGTTATGTTATCCGCCGCATCCTGCGTCGTGCAGTGCGCTACGCCTACACTTTCCTCGACCAAAAGCAGGCATTTATGTATAAGCTGGTGCCCACTCTCATTGAGAATATGGGCGATGCTTATCCCGAGCTCAAACAACAGCAGGAGCTTATAACCAAAGTTATGAAGGAGGAGGAGGATTCATTCCTTCGCACTCTTGAGACCGGAATGGGTATGCTCGACAAGATTATGGCTGCTGCAAAGGCTGCCGGCAATGGCGAGATTAGCGGTGTTGAGGCATTTACCCTTTACGATACATTCGGTTTCCCCATTGACCTCACACAACTTATTTTGCGTGAGAATGGTCTTGACGTGAATATGGCTCAGTTCGATGAGGAGATGCAGAAGCAGAAATCGCGTGCACGCAATGCTGCTGCTGTGGAGAATGGCGACTGGGTTGCTGTGAACGAGGGCGAGAGCACCTTTGTGGGTTATGATGCAACAGAGTGCAGCACAACAATTCTTCGCTACCGTCAAACAAAGCAGAAGAACCAGACTCTCTATCAGATTGTGCTCAAGGAGACTCCTTTCTATGCCGAGAGCGGCGGTCAGGTGGGCGACACCGGTCTGTTGGTGTGTGGCGATGAGCGCATAGAGGTTATTGACACCAAGAAGGAGAATAATCTCCCCATTCACATAACAAAGCAGTTGCCGGCGGATGCCGCAGCAACATTTACAGCTGTGGTGAACAAGGAGAAACGTGCCGCTTGTGCAGCCAACCACTCTTGCACTCACTTGCTCGACCAGGCGTTGCGTCAGGTGCTTGGCACCCACGTGGAGCAGAAGGGCTCACTTGTAACCCCCGATGCCATACGTTTCGACTTCTCTCACTTCCAAAAGGTAACCGATGAGGAGATTGAGCAGGTTGAGCGCATTGTGAATGAGCGCATACGCGAGAATATTGCTCTCGCCGATTACAGAAATATCCCCATAGAGGAGGCTAAACAGCTTGGCGCCATTGCTCTCTTTGGTGAGAAGTATGGCGACCACGTGCGCGTGGTGCAGTTTGGCTCTTCAATAGAGTTCTGTGGTGGAACACACGTTGCATCAACAGGTTGCATTGGAATGGTGAAGATTGTGAGCGAGAGCTCTGTGGCTGCGGGTGTGCGCCGCATAGAGGCTATCACCGGCAAGGCGCTCGAGGACCACTTCTACAAATTGCAGAACCTGATGAAGGAAATTCACGCAATGTTTAACAATGTGCCCAACCTCAAGGCTACCATTGTTAAATCAATTGCCGAGAATGCCGAACTTAAGAAGGAGATTGAGGCTTATGCTAAGGAGAAGGCTGCAATTACAAAGAATGAGCTTCTCAAAGATATCAAAGAGAAGAACGGTATTCGCTACATAAGCGCGGTGTTGCCTGCATCACCTGCTACTGTAAAGGATATTGTGTTTATGCTTCGTCAGGAGCAGCCCCAGAATCTGCTTGTGGTAATTGGTAGTGTCTACAACGAGAAGCCGCAACTCACTATCTCGGCAAGTGCCGACCTTGTTGAGCGTGGTATCAACGCAGGCAAGATTGTTGGCCAGGCTGCACGCGAGATGCAGGGTGGCGGCGGTGGTCAGGCACACTTTGCCCAGGCCGGCGGAAAGAACCCCGAGGGTGTTAAGGCTGCTATGGACAAGGTGTTCGAGATTATCGAAGCATAATCGGTAATGATATATAAACATAGAGCCGGGGCACAAAATTGCGCCCCGGCTCTATGTTGTTGAATGTGTGCCGTTGGTGATAAGTGGGAAAGCCTTTTCACTCTTTCCAGTTTACGAGGTATAACTTTTCACTTGCTCGGGTGAAGGCTGTGTAGAGCCAGCGGTAATAGTCGGGGGTGAGCATATCCTCTGTTATGTAGCCTTGGTCTACAAATACTCTTTTCCACTCGCCACCCTGTGCCTTGTGGCAAGTTACTGCATACCCATATTTCACCTGCAGGGCGTTGTAGTAGGGGTTTTTGCGCACCTCCTCCATACGCTTGCGCTTTGAGCGTATCTCGGGGTAGTCTTCCCACACGGCAGTGAACAGGCGCTCGTTCTCTTCACGTGTCAGCGAGGGCGATTCGCTTGTGAGTGTGTTAAGCAGAATTTTCACATCCATTTCGCAATCCTCGTAGTCGATGAATGAGAGTGTAACATCGGCAAAGCGGAAACCATACATCTCCTCGGTGCCGTGAACCCTGACAATCTGCACCGAGTCGCCGTTGGCAATGAAGTCGAACTTCTCGAGCAGTGTTTTATCCTCCTTGCCAAGCTCCTCGCGCCAGTAGTAGTTGTTTTTTACCACCATAAGAATGTCGCCGCGGCTCAGCTCCTCCTCGCGGTAGAGTATGCGGCGGCGTATTCCCTCATTGTAGACATTGGCTCGCTTGTTGGAGCGACAAAGGACAATGGTCTCCTCAGTGCCGGCTGCGTCATAGCAACTTTCCAGTGCTTCGATGAGTTCGTTGCCCGGCACGTTGCAAATGTCGTTGAATCCTTTTGTCTGCACCTTGGGCAGGTGGCCGGTAGCGCCTTCGGAAATCTCGCCACGCAGCATTGTGGCATTGGACAGGATGCCCGAGCCGTCGAGCTGGCGCATAACCTGTGTTAGCTCAACCTCCGTTACATCTAAAAACATTGAACGCAGGTAGCTTGCGGTGAGTGCCGGGGACAGTAGCTCTCCAACCGGTGGCAGCTGTGCCGTGTCGCCGAGTAGCAGCATTGAGCATCCACGCCCCGAATATACAAACTCAACAAGGTCATCAAGCAGCGCTCCTGTGCCAAAAGTAGATGATTCGCCGTTTGATATCATAGATGCCTCATCAACAATGAACAGTGTGTTCTGCGCTCTGTTTTCGGCAAGGGAGAATGTGCTGCCTTCCATTATGGATTTGCGGCGGTAGATGCATTTGTGGATAGTGTGTGCGCTTTTGCCCGAGTAGTTTGAAAACACCTTTGCAGCCCTGCCTGTGGGGGCCAGCAGTGTTGTTTTCCTATCCAATTGCTCCATTGTGCGCACAAGGGCCGATATCAGCGATGTCTTTCCCGTGCCGGCATATCCGCACAGCAAGAACACCTTGCGGTCGTTGTCCGACAGAAGAAACTCCGACAGCTTTTTTATGGTATTTTCCTGTTCTACTGTTGGATTGAACGGGAAATTTAATTTAATTTGCGAGGCTAAATATCTATTTATCACTTTTGGCGCTAAAAAAAGTTATATAAAAAAGGTATATTCGTTTTTTTATCTTATTTTTGCGATACGAAAATAATTAAATAAAAATACATAACAATGAAAAAAGTAGTAAATTTGGTTTTGCTTTGCCTTGTCATTGCATTGGTGTATGCCAATTTCAGCAGTGTAAACTCGCCGCTTGATTTTGACAAGCAGCGTCTGGAGCGCGACAAGGTAGTTATCGAGCGTCTTATCGACATTAGAACAGCACAGGTGGAGTATCGTGCTCAAAACGGTCGCTATGCCGGCAACTTTGACGAGCTCATCAACTTTCTCAAGGATAGTATGAATGTTGTGTCAAAGACTTATATCCTCAACGACAAGCAGCTTGCTCTTGTCCGCGATTTCAAGATAGAGGATACAAAGCCCAAGAATGCCGATGAGATGGCTTTTTCCGAGGATGAGGCCGACCAGATTGTGCTTAATATCCTCACAGATACCAACAAGAAAAACGCCAAGAAGAATGCAGCCAGAATAAATAAACTCGATGCACTCTATCGTCGCGATACTACTTGGGTAACAACAATCAACTCAACTGTTGTCGATGGTGTTGAGAAGTTTGACACTGTGAAGACAGCTGTTGTGGATGATGCAATGATAGCAACAACCTTCCACCGCGATACAACACGCTTGGCCTATGTAGATACACTCTATCACAATCCTGCCTACAATGTTGAGCAGTTGCGTTACATCCCCTTTAGCGCCGGTGCAGATGGTGCGCCCATAGAGTTCTTCTTGAAGGCTGACAGTATCCAGGCCAATGCTCAGGCAAATAGAAAGGCCGGTGGTTATATTCAGGTATTTGAGGCACGTGCCGACTTTGTGCAGTATCTTCAGGGCTTGAACGAGCAGGAGCTTAACAACTATCTTCTTCAGGTTATCACCAACGGTACCGAGTTCCGCGAGGAGGTTCGCGTAGATAAAAATGGTGAGCCTTTGATGGGAGAGAGCGGTGTTCTCAAAAGACGTATTCCTTGTCGCAAGGTTGGTGATGTTACCAAGAACAATAACAATGCAGGTAACTGGCCCTAATGCAAGTGTCAAAGGATAACATTGATAATAAAACATTATCCATTCGTATCAGTACGGATGGATTTTGTTTTTGCAGGTATGCCCCATCGCTTCCCGATTCGCTTAAATACAGCTTCTACAAGCCCGATAGGGCGCTTACGCTTGCAGCAAATCTGCAGCGGGGCATTGAGGCTTGTCCCTTCATCATCGCAGGCGAGAGCTATTCGGTGAAGGCTATTATAGAGACCGATGAGTTCATAACCTTGCCGGCCGAGTATGATGATAAGCCGCAGTATAAACATTACCACCGTTATGCCTTCCCAAACAAGGATGCGCGTGTGGAAATCTTCTCCAACAGGCTCAATGCTCAGGGAATGACAGTCATATTCCCGGTAGAGAAGTCCCTGTGTGCCAATTTGCAGTCTTTGGGCGATGTTGCCTACTATGCCCCTGTGAGCATATTTATGGGTCTGCTCACAAGAATGGAGATACCCCAACAACGCTATATGTTGGCCTGCTTCCAGGGCGATATGTCGCTCTACATAGCTGTGGATAACGGCAAGGTGCAGCTCACAAATTGCTTCAAGGAGAGTGGCGATGACAGCGTCTATTATCTCCTGAGTATATGGAAGGAGCTCGGCCTCTCGCAAACCGAGGATATGCTGTATATTTGCGGCGACAGGTGTGTCGAGGAGCGCTTGCTGCTGATAAGCCGCTTTATAAAGAATTGCAAACGTATGAATGGAAACAGTCTGTTTGCAGCTAATTTGTTGAACAGAATGGAGGGTATACCCTTCGATTTAATGGCGTTAATGCTATGCGAGTGATAAGTGGAAAATATAAAGGGCGTCATTTTGATGTCCCGCGCAATTTCAAGGCGCGCCCCACAACCGATTTTGCCAAGGAGAACCTTTTTAATATCCTTGCCAATATGGTGGATTTTGACTCCTGTAAGGCGTTGGACCTCTTTGCTGGCACCGGCAGCATCAGTCTTGAGCTGCTGTCGCGTGGCTGCAGCAGTGTAACATCGGTAGAGATGGATGCTCAGCACGCATCGCATCTCAAGCGCACGGCTACGGTTCTTGGCGATGATGCCTGGCAGATTGTCCGCGATGATGTGTTCCGTTTTCTACGCCGTTTCACAGGTGGCTATGATTTTATTTTTGCCGACCCTCCCTATGCTCTAAAGGAACTGAAGGATATTCCGGAAATTGTTCTTGGCGGTCAGCTTTTGAAGGAGGGGGGTATATTTGTTTTTGAGCACGGAAAAGATTACGATTTTAGCAATCATCCCCTTTTCTTCAGGCACGTGGCATACGGCAGCGTGAATTTCAGTTTCTTTGAGAGGCCAATGTCTAAAGGGCCCGATGCTGAGTGATTTCCGGTAGCTATCACCTTATATTATATATATGATAGGTGATTGAGTGAAAAAGCCCTTTTTGTTCAAATCCCAACAATACAGGTGGGTGGCTCATAAGCCACCCACCTGTATTGTTTTTTCTATTGTTACCCTATGCGGGCTATTGTTTTTATGTTCTTCACCTTCTTTAGGTTCTCGCATATACTTCTCACATCCTCCACATCGTGTACGTTTATCCAGAAGGTGCCCTCAAAGATTCCATTATTGCTCTCAATGTGCATCTTCTGTATGTTGGCATTCAGCTGTTGATAGATTATTGTTGTTATCTCGTGCAGAACGCCCATATCATCTATTCCGGTAACGTGTATCGGCACGGCAAAGTATAGCTGTTTGTGTGTTCCCCAGGTGGCTGCAAGAATTCTGTCGCCGTGGCTGCTCTTGAGGGTGTTGGCTACCGGGCAGTTGCGCTTGTGTATGACAATGTGCTTGTTCTCATCGTAATAGCCCAGCACGTCATCGCCGGGAATGGGGTGGCAACAGTCGGCTATTATGTAGCCGTTCTTCAGGTTGTTTTCTGTGAGGCTTATTGGGGTCTTGCGGTCAATGATATCATATTTCTGTGCCTCTGCAACATCATCATCCTTTTTCTTGTCGCGGCTGAACGAGAAGAGCGATTGGAAACTGAATTTCTTGTTGCCCAGTAGCGCATCCTTCTCATCGTTGCCCAAGATAACAGTTCCCTTGCCTATGGCAGCCAATAACTCGTCGCGGTCTTTGAGCTTGTGTAGCTTCCACAGCTTCTCAATGTTGTCGGCATAGTTGGCCAGCCCCTCTTTCTCAAGGAATTCTGTCAGCTTCTCTTCGCCGTCGCGTTGCAATAGACGCTGTTGGCGGCGCAGTGCAGCCTGTATCTTGGAACGTGCCTTGGCGGTGGTAACAAAGCCCAGCCAACTCTCCTCAACGCGCGGGGTGTTGGAGGTGAGGATTTCAACCTGGTCGCCGCTCTGCAGCTGATAGTTCATTGGAACCAACTTGTGGTTTACCTTGGCACCTATACAGTGGTTGCCCAGGAAGGTGTGTATGCTGTAGGCAAGGTCAAGTGCCGTGCAATTCTGTGGCATTGTCTTTATATCGCCTTTTGGGGTGAACACAAATATCTCGGTGGCATAGAGGTTGAGCTTTATGGTGTCAAGGAAGTCGAGTGCATTGGGTTGTGGGTCGTCAAGTATTTCCTTGATGGTGTGCAGCCAATTTTCAAGTTGTTCGTTGCTTGAATCTCCGTCTGTGTCCTTGTATTTCCAGTGTGCAGCAATGCCTCTCTCGGCAACCTCGTTCATCTTTTCGCTTCTGATCTGCACCTCAATCCACTCGCCGCGCTGGCTCATAAAGGTTGCGTGTAGTGCCTTGTAGCCGTTGGTGCGTGGCTTGTTCACCCAGTCGCGCAGGCGGTCGGGGTGGGCGTTGTAGAGCTTTGTGAGGGCTATGTAGATGTTGAAGCAGCCGTTGTTCTCATCCTCGCCCTCGCGTGGCTCAAAGATGATGCGCACAGCAAGGATGTCAAATATATCCTCAAAGGCAACGTGCTTCTTCTGCATCTTGTTCCAGATGGAGTAGGGCGATTTGACTCGGCCTATAATTTTGTATTTAAATCCCATTGCGTCAAGCTGTTCGCATATGGGGTTGGTGAATTCGTTGTAGAGAACGTCGCGCTCGTTCTGTGTCTTTTCTATCTTCTTTTCTATGCGTGCATACTCCTCGGGGTGCTCATATTGGAAGCTAAGGTTCTCAAGTTCCGTCTTTATGCGGCTCAGTCCAAGGCGGTAGGCAATTGGGGCATATATGTAGAGTGTTTCGCCGGCAATCTTATACTGCTTGCTTGTCTGCATAAACTTGAGCGTGCGCATATTGTGCAGGCGGTCGGCTATCTTTATGAGGATTACACGTATATCCTCATTCATTGTGAGCAGCAGTTTTTTAAAGTTCTCGGCCTGCTGCGAAGCGTGTGCACCAAACACGCCGCCTGCAATCTTTGTGAGTCCATCAACAATGTCGGCAATCTTGTCGCCAAAGAGGTTGCGTATGTCCTCCACTGTGTAGTCGGTATCTTCTACCACGTCGTGCAACAGTGCTGCGCATATTGAGGTGGAGCCAAGTCCTATCTCCTTGCACACTATGCGTGCCACTGCAAGCGGGTGCATAATGTAGGGCTCTCCGCTGTGGCGCTTCACACCCTTGTGGGCCTGGCGCGCAAAGTTGAAAGCCTTGGTGATTATCTCAACCTTCTTGCGGTGCTGCGACTCAAGGTAAATGTCCAGCAACTCTTGGAACGCCGCGTTTATGGCAGCATCCTCATTCAAGCCTGTTGTTTCCTGGTAGTTTTCCATTGTATCACTTGTAAATGTTCAGATATTTTCCGGCACGTATTTTGCTGTTCTGCATATTGTTCCACTTCATAATCTGCTTCACCGATACCCTGTACTTGAGGGCAATGCTACCCAATGTCTCGCCGCTCTTGATCTTGTGTCTTATGCGGTTTCCGGCCCCATTGTTTTGTTTTGCCTCCTGCAGCATCTTTGCTACATCCGAATTGGGGAAATATTTTTCGCGTTCGTGGTTGTAGATGCTGTCCTCGTTCTCCACAAACTTTGTTATTGAGCTGTTTGTGAGACGCAACACAAATGTTTCGTTCTCGCCGGGAATAATCTCTTTTAGGTATTGCGGGTTCAGTGCTCTAATCTCCTCAATGTCTGTGCCGCAAACCTCGGCAATCTGCTTGAAGTGGAGATTCTTATTCACGTGCACGGTGTCGGTAACAAAAGGAATGTCGGGTTCCATAGGTTGTATGCCGTGGTCCTCATAGAATGTCATTATATAGTTTGCCGCAATGAAGCCGGGTAGGTATCCGCGTGTCTCGCGTGGCAACCAAGGATAGATTTTCCAAAAATCGGTCTTTCCGCCCGAGCGCTTGATAGCCTTCTTCACATTGCCGGGTCCGCAGTTATAGGCGGCAATGGCAAGTTCCCAATTTTGGAACATCTCGTGCAGGTCTTTCAAGTAGAGCAGAGCAGCGGTGGTGGACTTCACCGGGTCGAAACGCTCATCAATGTAATTGTTGGTCTTCAGGCCATAGAGCTTTCCCGTTGTGAAGATGAACTGCCACAGGCCTTTGGCGCCCATTCTTGATGTAGCCTTGGGGTTCAGTGCCGACTCTATTATGGGCAGATATTTCAGTTCGTGGGGCACTCCTATGCGGTCAATCTCCTCTTCAATGATGGGCATATAAAGCTCTGCGGCCCCCAACATATATGCCACCTGTGAACGGTTTTTGTTTACATAGCGGTCGATATATGAGCGCACAATGTTGTTGTAGGGCATTCTCACAATGGTGTACATACTTGCCAGACGCTTTGCATACATAGTGTCTGTTATTGCAGCTATGGGGCGTGTGGCGGCGCTGCTTTCGGGGCTTTTGAGTATGTGGCGTGTTTGCCAGTTGTTGAGCAAACTGTCGATATTGGCATTCATACTCTCGGGCAACTCGTATGTGTAGCCGTCGCCTGTGAGTGAGTCGTTGGGGATTTCAAATTTCACCTCTGTTGCAGGGCGCATCTCCTGTGTGTATTGTGTCCACACGCTGTCGGCTTTAGCATCATTTTGCAGCGTGGCGGTTTTTTTTGTTCCCTGCAGAATGTTGCACGACTGTGTTATGAGTGCAGCCGCAGTAATAAGTATTATAGTTGTTCTCTTTTGCATTGTCTTTAGAAAGTTATGCTGCAATTTAAACCATAGTAGCCGTTTATATTTAGCTGGTTGTCATTGATTATCTGCGGCTCTATGCTCAAATGAATATCCTCGCTTATGTCGAAGTGTGCCAACTGTGCATCAACGTACGCATCTACAACAGAGAGTGCATATACGCCTATGAAGGAGAAAATGCTGAGGTCGCGCCAGCGGCGGTATCGGTCTTTCCTCTTCTTGAACACACTCTTCAGGTAGTCCTTGTTGGCCTCATAGTCGTATCCCGGGCGGAAGAAATCCTTATAGGAGTCGGTGTTGGGGTCGCTGTCCATAATGTCGAGATAGGCCTGGCGGTAGTCCTTGTACATCTGGCCGTTCCAATTATATGCGTATAGACAGCCCACAAAGCCACCATAAACGATGGGCAGTTTCCAGAATTTGCGGTTGTATATCTGTCCGCCACCCGGAATTACAAGCGCCAGCCACGTTGCTGTTGAGGGGTCGGGCTTTCTCAATTTTATGCCGCCCTCACTTTTTTTTCTCTTTTGCCCGGCCTTGAGTGTGCTGTCGGCTGTCTCTGCGCTTATTTTGCGGTAGACGCTGTCCATAGCCAACGTGTCGGGCTGTATCATCTTTATTATGCGACTGCTGTCGGCTACTGTGCGACGTAGCTGCAGAATGGTGTCGGCAGGCTCAAGAGTCTGCGACATCGCATTGGTGGCAATTGTAAGCAGAACTGCAACCAATGGAGTGAACCATCGTGTCAGTCGGGGTGCACGCACTTTTTATCGGTTGAGTTTATCAAAGATTGTCATTATTCGCTCCAGCTCCTGTTCGTTCTTGAACTTAATGCTGATTTTTCCACTTCCCTTTGCAGTGCAGGTCATCTGCACCGGTGTTTGAAAGAAGTTTGTAAGCTGTTTCTTCAGTTGGTGAAACAAGGCGTCCTGCTTATGCTCGGTGCGCTTCTCGGTTGTTGCGGGCTGTTTTTCGCCACCCTCCTTTGAGAGACGCACAAGCTCCTCCACCTCGCGCACCGAATATCCGTTCTTTGCAATCTCATGGAACAATCTTATCTGCTCGCTGTGCGAGTCGAGCGACAGCAGTGCCTTTGCGTGGCCCATATCAATGGTTCGCTCCTTCAGTGCTACCTGTATTGCTGCAGGCAGTTTCAACAGACGCAGCGAGTTGGCAATTGTGGCGCGTCCCTTGCCTATGCGCTTGCTCAGTTGCTCCTGCGACAGATTGTGCTGCTCAATAAGCTGCTGATAGGCAAGTGCTATTTCAAGCGGGTTCAAGTCCTCGCGCTGAATATTCTCAATGAGTGCCATCTCCATTGTGTCCTCATCATCGGCCTTCAATATGTATGCAGGGATAGTTGTCTTGCCTGCAAGCTGCGATGCGCGGAAACGTCTCTCTCCGGCAATAATCTGGTATGTGCCGTCATCCATCTTGCGCAGTGTGATTGGCTGTATCACGCCCAGCTCCTTTATTGAATCGGCAAGTTCCTGCAGCGCCTCCTCGTTGAAGTCGCGGCGTGGCTGGTTGGGGTTTGCCAATATCTGGGAAATCTCTATCTCTCCAATTGATGATGAGCCCGATGTGCGCACAGCTTCTGTTGAGATAAGCGCATCAAGCCCGCGTCCAAGTGTGAATTTCTGTTTTGCCATATATCAGTAGCCTTTTCAGTTCCTGTTGATAATCTCTTCGGCAAGTGCCAAATAGTTCTTTGCTCCTGTTGATTCTGCATCATACATAAGTACGGGAATACCCATACTGGGTGCCTCGCCAAGCCTGATGTTTCGTTGTATCACTGTTTGGAATACCAACTCTCTAAAGTGCTTTTTCACCTCGTTATACACCTGGTTGCTCAGTCGCAGGCGCGAGTTGAACATTGTGAGCAGGAAGCCCTCGATGTCGAGGGTGGGGTTAAGGTTTGATTTGATGATTTTGATTGTGTTAAGCAACTTGCTTATACCCTCGAGTGCAAAGTATTCGCACTGCACAGGGATTATTACAGAATCGGCAGCTGTGAGTGAGTTCACTGTTATGAGGCCAAGTGAGGGCGAACAGTCTATGAGTATATAGTCATAGCGCTCCTTGATGGGGGTGAGGGCCTCGCGCATAATTTTCTCTCTGTTGGGGAGGTCGAGCATCTCAATTTCAGCACCCACAAGGTCTATGTGTGATGGTATGATGTCGAGTCCCTTTACACAGGTGGGCTTTATGCTCTCTTCGGCAACAGCCTTGTTTATGAGACATTCATATATTGAACTGTCAATCTCTCTGATGTCGATGCCGAGGCCCGACGATGCGTTTGCCTGGGGGTCGGCGTCAATTACCAGCACCTTCTTCTCAAACGCCGCAAGTGATGCTGCGAGGTTTATTGCTGTTGTTGTCTTGCCAACTCCACCTTTCTGGTTGGCCAATGCTATGATTTTTCCCATACGATTTTGTGCATTTTGTGTGATGGCTTGGGCTGTGAAGCCCCGGCCGGTAAATATACATTGCTGCAATGTAGCAATAACAGTGCAAAGGTAGTAAAAAAAGTTGCTCGCAGGTAAAAAATAACCCTATACTTATTAACAGCAAGAATTAATAAATCATAAAATGCAGCACGGGGTGCTGTGATAGCTAATGCAGTGTATGCCAACATAAAGCGGCAGAAGCTGTATACAACTTCTGCCGCTTTATGTTGGGTTAGGGATTACTTTACAATAAATTTGTGCGTTCTTGTGCTGTCATCCTCTTTTGCTACCACAATATATATGCCTGCGGGCAGCTCTCCTGTTGCCAGGGTGTTGCCGTTGTGTGCCTTCAACAGTCTGCCGTCGGCACAGTATAGTTCCAGTGATTTTGTGCCTGCTGCTGCGGTAATTGTGCCGTTGCTCACGTTTATTGCGGCATCTGTGGCAGTTTCATTCACAGAGGTGTTGTCGCTCTTCTTCACAATCGACACTGTGTAGCTGGCATTGTGCGCAATCTCCTGCGCCTCGAGACGGTCGCCCGAAACAACAAGGTATTTTACAGTCTTGCTGGTGGCCGATTGTGTCCATCGGAGAGACCATTTGCCGTCGAGGGTGGTGAGCAGGTAGGTGTTCCAGTCGGCATAATATTGGTTTGTGCCAAATACACCCAGCTCGTTAAGATAGCGCCCGTCGGCATTGCTTGTTATCTTGTAGCAATTCTTTCCATTGGTGTCAATGGCAATCTTCCACTCTTGTGCCGCAGAGAGCTCGGTAACCTCCTTGAATGTTGGGGTGCCGCCGCTGCCCTTCACGTTATTATTGGTGAGGTAGCGGTTGCCGTCTTTTATGTAGTAGACTTCGTTGCTCTCTATTAGTGTACCGTTCTTCACTCCACCAATGGGTACTATCTCAAAGATATACTTGTCGGGCAAGGTTTCGGTTGAATTGCTCTTTGTTATGCGTGTGGTGCTCACTGTCCAGAAGTCGTTGCCGGCGCTTCCTCCATTCTGAATGGCGTATTTACCGTTTGCAAGAAGGGTGATGTTGTATGTGTGCCAAGCGGCCTCATAGGGGTTGGTAGCATCGCTCACGGTAAATTCACCCTTTTCGTTGAGGTAGCGGTTGTCCTCAAGGTTGATAATCTTGTAGCGGTTGGTGTTGGCGTCGAGTGTGATTTTCCACTCCTGACGCTGTGGGCGTATTGTATCAAGGCCCTCTACGAACTGCGGAACGCTGCTTGCAACATTAGGCTGTTTGTTGGTGAGGTAACGGCCTTTGTACATAATGTAGTATGTGCCGTTCTCCACAACCTGTGCCGGGAAAATGTCGGTGCGATAGTCATAGTTCTCCTTGTATTCGGCTACAAGCTCGCCAAGCTGATTCTTAATGAAAGGCTCCACATACACCGTGGCAACAACAGGAGTGGCACTCTTTAATGAACCGGGGAATTCGCGCGAGCGCAGTGCTGCCTGTGCCTGGTCATACTCCTTGTAGCGCAGATAGCTGTTAATGAAACTGTCGGGGTTTTCGCACATAATAGCATTGTTCATCTCAATGGTGCTAACGCCCTTGAGACCAAGATATCTCATACTTTGAAGCCAAGGCTCAATCTCATTGGTGAGTGCTGCGGCCTCATCGGTGGCAAGCAATGTCTCGGCTGTGGATACGAACTTTTTGAACTGCTCTTCAATGGTGGCGTATGCAGCAGCCCTGTCGCTATTCCTATTGCTGTCGTATACCTTTTGGGCAGCAACAAATTCGGGCGATTCATTGGTGCGGCGCAAACCGTGTACTGTGGAGCCCAGGTCTACATTGTTCTCGCAGAAGAAACGGAAAGCCTCGCTGTTCTTTGGCATAAGGAATTTGATGGCTGCTTCCCACGATGCGTCTGCATCATAGGCCGGCATATTCCAGTTGTAGTCGGCAATGCTGAAGAGCGATAGTTTTGAAGCCTCGGCATACTCCATTGGGTTTGCTGTAAATCCCGAGAGCATATCGGCAATGTCAAGGTCATTGCCGTATGTGGGGCCCATAAGCAGGTGGTTTATGCAGTAGTCGGTAACAGGGTAGTTGAGCCATATATACGCCTTGCGGCTTATCTGGTTGTTAATCCACTCCATATCACCCTTGTTTATCATATCCACCACGCTGTTTCCGGTCCACATAATGTTCACCTTCTTGTTCATTCTTGTACCCAGTGTGGTGAGATAGTCGCCATTGCTCCAGCCTCGGTTATACTGTGTGGGGCAGATGATGCAGGGTTTCACATCGTCATACTCCTTCTCAAGCTCATCGGTAATATAGTTCATAAGCATTGCCTGCTTGTCTCCTCGTGTGCCCTCGCCACCCCACACGTCATCAAAGAACACTGCGAATGTGCGCACACCAAGGTTATACATTGCCTTCATCTTGTTCACAATGTTTACGCTGTCTGTCCTGTTCCACTGAATGTCATTTCCGGGGTGAATGGCCCACACAAACTCCACCTTGTTGGCTTTGGCTGCGTTAATGTATTCGGTGATTTTTGCAGCTTCTGCTTCGGGATAGTTCTCGCGCCACTTGTCCTTGTGGTATTTGTCATCTTTGGGACCATAGATGTAAACGTTCATCTTATTGCGTCCAAAGAACTCGAACAGGCTCATACGGTCGGCCTCACTGTAGGGGTTGCCATAATAACCCTCAACCAATCCACGTTGTGTAACGCTTGGATAGTCGGTTACGGTTACACACATCACATTGGGCTGTGCCGCTATCTGGTAGAATGTCTGCACGCCATAGAATGTGCCGGCATCGTCGTTTCCGGCAATGACCACCTTGTTTTTTCCCACTGCAAGGTAGTAGCCCTCGGCCCTCTGTGGTATTAAGTTTTCATACTCTGCAACAGCCACATCGCCGCGCTCGCCAATGATTACTTCCACTGCACCATTCTCGGTGTTGAAGTATCTCTTGAATGAGTTTATGGCATCTTCATCGGCATTTTCTTCACCTGTGAGGCTATATGCCGCGTCGTTTGTGAAGGCAATCTCTTCGGTCCACTCAATCTCTTGCGGCAATGGATAGATGTTTGCAACCTGTGCGCTTGCCCCAAGTGCAAATGCAGCCATAATTGTGGCGGCTGCAGTGCGGAAAAATCTGTTCATAATATGGATTTTAGTATATTTTGTTAGCTGTTTGTAAAAATAGGAAAATAGTTCCAAATAGGCAAATTTTCATTACAAATGCGGTAAACCGCGAATATAAACTGCACTTGCTGTGAAATATCAAAGCAAGCTTTGTAATCTCGCTCGTTTGTTATTATATTTGCATTGTTGAAATTAAATACAAGTATGAATAAAAAAGCACGTATACTGGTGTCTAATGATGATGGATACCTTGCAAAAGGGCTTAACTCCCTTGTGGAAGTTTTGCGCGAATTTGGTGATGTGGTTGTCTTTGCTCCTCACAAAGGACGTTCCGGTCAGGGGTGTGCAATTACCAGTGAGGTGCCGGTGAAAGTTACACCTCTTGCTGCTGATGATGTAGACCTGTATGCTTGCACCGGAACGCCCTGCGACTGTGTAAAGGCGGCATTAGATGGCGCAGGCCATTTTGACCTTGTTGTGGGTGGTATAAATCACGGCGATAATTCAGCAGTCAATGCTCACTATTCCGGCACTATGGGAGTTGCACTCGAAGGTTGTATGAAGGGAATTCCTTCAATAGCTTTTTCGCTCTGCTCTCACGATTCTGATGCCGACTTCACACCCACATACGATGTTATACGCAAGATAGTGGCGATGGTGCTCGAAAAAGGGCTGCCCAAAGGTAGTTGTTTGAATGTGAATTTCCCCGATTCTCCCTCTTATGCCGGTGTTAAAATATGCCGCCAGGCTATAGGACGTTGGGTCAATGAGTGGGAATTAGTGGATGACCCGCGCGGTCGCAAGGAAAAATGGATCTTCCTTTCGGGAGAGTTTGTGGTTGATGATACCGACCCCGACGCCGACCGTGTGGCGCTCGACAATAACTATGTAACAATAACGCCTATAAGAATAGATATGACGGATTACAAACTGCTTGAGGAGATGAAGCAGTGGGGGCTTTGATGGTCTCGGTGTTATTCATATAAAGATTATCCCGCAATGAAATTTCATTGCGGGATAATCTTTATATGACAAGTATTCAGTGCCTTGTGATTAGAAGTTGTAGCCAAACGACAGGCCAGCGTTGTCAATACCGGCCATAGGCCTTATATTGAAATTCTTGAATTTGGGCGAGAGAACCACTCTGCGTGCGCCGGGTGCAACAACTGCATCAATCAGGTTGTAAATCCAAATACCTGCAGCCACGCCAATGGCAATGTTGCGTCCATTCTGGAAGTTGTTGGCTTTGTTAAGGTACTCCTTGACATGCTTGGGCTGCTGTTGAGCCTTGGTCATATAGGAACTTCTCAGGTTCTCGCACACAACTATACCTGCTACTGCAGCAGCCTCGGAAAGGAAGAACAAAGAACCTCTAACCTTTTGGCCCTTGTACCACTGTCCCCAACCGGGAATTATAGAGCGAAAGAGTGCCGATGCACCATATTTTGTGGTGGTGTAGGCATATTCATCATCAAGGTTGCCCTGTGGCGATGCAACCTGATAGAGTACAGATGCCTTCTTCTGTTTTGAACCACCGATTGTCTCGTTCTCCCAATAGGAGTCCACAACCTTGCACTGAATGTCTACAGGCTTGCCTTCGGCCTCCACGCGCAACATATAGGACTGCTCCCTTTGGTTGCTGACAATGTCATTGCCGCTGCGCACAGTGTTTGATGTGCGGGTAACATTGTCGCTGGTCTTCACATTCCAGTCCCTTGCAATATGCCTTGTGAGCTCATTGAGCGAAAGGGTGAAGATTGAGTTTACATCTGTGGAATATACCGACACCGGGATGTAGTAGATACCTCCCACCTTTGATGTGGGTGTGTCTTTGAGCCACTGGGGCTTAAGACGGTCGCTACGCTCCTGAGCGTATGCTGAAAAGCTCAAAAGCGTAGCGACTGTAAGAATTAAAACTCTCTTCATTTTTAATGATTAGAGGTTTACTTTCTGCTTCTCTTCACGGAGTTTCTCAAACTCGTCCTGCATACTCTCGTCAAACTTCTTTGACATAAATGCAGCCTTCATCTCCTCGTTCTCGTTGAAGATTTCCATAACCTCGGCCTCCTTCTTCAACTTGTTGGCGATAATCTGGGGATCAAGCTCCACGCAAACATAAGCTGTGTGTGTGCCGTTCTTCTGGCCATATCTGTTTGATCTAACAATCTTGCTACCGGTGATGAGGTTCTCAGAAACGCTGGCAATCTTTGTCTGAACCTGCTCAATGCGCTGCTTCTTTCTTGTGAGCTGCTCATTTGAAAGACCCTCCTTGCTCATTCTGTCGGCAAAGTTCTCCAAAGAAGACTTTGCAAGAGTAGCAATCATATTTGACAACTCGCCACGTGCTGTAGCTGCTGCAATAGCCTCGAGGTTGTCATCGGGGAAACCGTTGTAGCTTGCCCAAGCGCGCATTGTTGTTGCATCAGCAGCCTCGGCATACTCCTGTGCGGGGCTCTTTGCGATAGACTCACCAAGAGAGTTATAGTTTGACTGCTGGTTGTTGTTCATCTGCTGCTGATTGTTCTGCTGCTGATTGTTCTGCTGCTGGCTCATAAGCCACTGCTGATACTGCATCTGGGCCATCATATCCTTAGAACTGTTGCAAGATGTCAATACACCTGCTGCTACGAAACCGGCCATAACGAAATAAAATACCTTTTTCATAATGTTTAATGAATTAATAGGTTAATAGAATGTTTTTTGTTTGTTTCACACTGTTGAGTGCCAGTTCCCAAACCGATTTTCGGGAATTGGCCTGCTGCAAAGGTAGTAAAAATTTTTATATAACAAATATTTGCAAATATTTATGTTTGTTTTCTACTGTCGATTGTGCTTTTTTTGTTTATATGCACTGTTTTATCTGTTTATCAATGTGGTTGCAGGTGTATAAAATAGAGGTAAAATGGCAAATAATAGATGTATTTATTTTAGTGGTGAAAAAAAAGATGTACCTTCGCGAAGAGTGTTGAAGAAAACAGGTATCTATGAAATACTATCTTATTGCAGGTGAAGCATCTGGTGATTTGCACGCGTCAAATCTTATGAAAGCTATAAAGGAGGTTGATGGGGAAGCCGAGTTCCGCTTCTTTGGTGGCGATTTGATGTCGGTTGTTGGGGGTGTTCGTGTGAAACACTATCGCGAGCTGGCGTATATGGGCTTTATCCCCGTTCTTATGCATCTGCGCACAATCTTTTCCAATATGAGTCTCTGTAAAAAGGATGTGGAGGCTTGGTGTCCCGATGCGCTGATACTTGTGGATTATCCCGGTTTCAACCTCTCTGTGGCGAAATATATTCACAGCAACACTGATATTCCTGTCTACTATTATATCTCTCCTAAAATCTGGGCCTGGAAAGAGTATCGCATAAAGGATATAAAGCGTGATGTTAATGCTCTCTTCTCAATCCTCCCGTTTGAGATTGACTTTTTTGAGAAGAAGCACGGCTATTCAATAAACTATGTGGGTAATCCTTGCGTTGATGCAGTGGATGCCTTTAAAAAGGATTGCGCTCTCCCGCGCGAGGAATTCTTGGCATCCAATGCCCTTGAGGATAAACCTGTTGTGGCTCTGCTTGCAGGCAGCCGCAAGCAGGAGATAACAGCCAACCTCTCTGTTATGATTGAGGCTATGCGCAATTTCCCTCAATATCAGCCCGTGATAGCCGGTGCTCCCGGAATAGACAAGGATTTCTATGCGCCCTATCTTGCATCGGGTGTGCCTGTGGTTTATGGTAAAACCTATGACCTGCTCAACAATTCCCACGCTGCTTTGGTTACATCGGGCACGGCAACGCTTGAAACAGCCTTGTTCAATGTGCCGCAGGTGGTGTGCTATGCTACGCCGCTGGCGCGTATATACTCTTGGCTGAAAAAGCATTTCCTCAAGGTGAAGCACGTGTCTCTTGTGAATTTGATTGCCGGCAAAGAGGTGGTGCGTGAGCTTGTTGCCGCAGATATGACGCTCGCCAATGTGAAGAATGAACTGGCGCGTATTCTCTCTCCCCAGAGCGGGGATAGGGCAGCGATGCTGCGCGAGTATGCCCGTATGATGGAGATACTTGGCAAGCCGGGAGCGTCGCAGCGTGCGGCTGAAAAAATAGTTGCTTTGCTTGCGCAGCGAGAGAAAAAGTCCTGAAACAAAGACATATATAATGAGGCTGGGTCAAAAATAATTTTGGCTCAGCCTCTTGTTTGGAGTAATTTTTCCGTTTTTATCTTCAGATTCGAAGAAATATCATTTTTGTACGCATAAATCCTTTATGCAGCCCGACAACATTCTAAATATGCTCCAATA
>JAZONR010000019.1:0-22545 GCA_045654645.1 Bacteroidaceae bacterium | reverse complement strand
CTTATTTTGTTATCAGTCGAGAGTGTGTAAAATCTCTTCTATGACGTGGGGGAAGTGCTCATATTCAAGAGCGTGGACCTTTGCCGCAACGTCATCGGGGGTGTCGGTGGGCAACACAGGGCATTTTGCCTGGAAGAAGGTTGTTCCCTTGTCATACTGCTCATCGATGAGGTGAATGGTTATGCCACTCTCGGTGTCGCCGCTCTCAACAACGGCTTTGTGCACCCTGTCGCCATACATTCCTTTGCCACCGTGTTTGGGCAGCAGTGCCGGGTGGATGTTTACTATGCGGCCGGGGTAGGCTGCAATAAGTTTCTGCGGCACAAGAAGCAGAAAACCGGCCAACACCACAAAGTCTATGTTGCGCTCCTTTAGCATTGCCACAACACTGTCGGCCTCCATAAATTCGGCCTTGTTCACAACAACCGATTCAATGCCAAGGCGCTTGGCACGCTCAAGCACGTAGGCGTTGGGGTTGTTGGCAATGATGAATGTTACTTGGGCATAGCCCGACTCCTTGAAATAGTTGGCAATGTTCTCGGCATTGGAGCCACTGCCCGATGCTAAAATGGCAATTTTCTTCACGGTAATACTGTTTTTTATGACACTGGCACAAGGCGGCGCAACACCGTCTCGCCATAGGTTTTTGAAATGGGTATCTCCTTTACGCCCGATATGCCGAGCTCAAGGAACAGGTTCTCCTTCTCGCGCCTTATGACCTTCACAAGGTCGAGGTTCACCATATAAGAGCGGTGGCAACGCACAATGTTTGTCTCGGCAAGCTGTTCGCTCATCTCTTTCATCGTTATTCTCATCAGATGTTTCTTTATCAGCTCGTTCTTCTGATACCAGATGCAGATATAGTTGTCGGCCGATTCAATGTAGAGCAGGTTCTCCTTTGCCACTGAGAGCTGCAGCACGCCACGTGTGTCCCGTATCGATATAAGGCTGCAGTTCTTTACACCTATGTTCTCATCCATAAGTTCCTTGAGCCTTGTGGTGCGTTCGCGGTAGGAGTAGTAGAGGATGCAGATGAAATAGGGGATTCCAATGATTAGCGATGTGTTCTGCATCGCATTTTTATATATTTCCAACGGATCCTCGTTGTCCAAATTCAGATGTTTGCTCACAAGTATCCTAAGCAATGTGAAGGCACCCGATAGCAGCAACAACTCAACGAATACCCAAAGGGCATATTTTATATATGTGATGCTGTGCTCGGGGTTGCGAGAGTGTAGATACATAATTATGCGGCTTATCGCAACAACTGTCATTCCTATTGTTACAAGCAGCGTAGACCACAGAAGATATCGGGTTTGTGTGATGTCCTGCTTTCCAATCCATTGTTCCGAGCCGAATGGCTTGAATATATTAATGAATATAACGGCAAATATGGATACAAAGAGAACCATTACAATCTGGTTTCTCTTTTCCAGCAGGTATTTTGGCACTTTCTTGAAAAGCGATGATGTGTACTCTACCATAATGTTGGCTATTGCTTATGCTTGTGCAAAGATAGTCAAAGCGCCGCATAAAAAAAAGTTTTTTTTGCACCGCTGCGCGTTTGGCAATAATTGTTCCTTCGTAGAGTGGAAATTGCGAAAATATCACTATTTTTGCATAGAATATATGAGGTGTGCCCCTGTTTCAGGGAGTCTACTTCTAAAATAGCAGATATGACTGTTGTAAAGTATAAGAACGTGGATATAAACATCGATTCCAAGACAATCCTGGAAGATGTTTCTTTCAATCTCGAAGCCGGAGAGTTTGCCTACATCATTGGCAAGGTGGGTTCGGGAAAATCGACACTTGTGAAGACAATCTATGGCGAGGTGCCCATTGCCGATGGCGAGGCTGAGGTGCTTGGCGAGTATGACTTGCGCAACATCAGCAACAGCAAGCTTCAGGCACTGCGACGCGAGATTGGCATAGTGTTTCAGGATTTTCAGTTATTGACCGACCGCGATGTGCACGCAAATCTCGATTTTGTGCTCAGATGCACAGGGTGGAACGACAAGATAGCCCGCGAGGAGCGCATTGAAGAGGTGCTGGAACTTGTGGGGCTGCAGCAGAAGGGCTACAAGCGCCCCCACGAGCTATCGGGCGGCGAGCAGCAGCGCATTGTCATTGCCCGTGCCATTCTCAACCGTCCCTCGTTGTTGCTTGCCGATGAGCCCACCGGCAATCTCGACCAGGTAACGGGCAACTACATAATGAGTCTGCTTCACAAGGTGTGTCGCAAGGAGAATATGGCTGTTTTGATGATAACACACAACGAGCAGTGGCTGAAGGATTATCCTGCTACCGTCTACCGCTGCGAGGAGAGGTGCATAAAGAGGGTAGAGCCTCAAACGGCTGAAGCGGCGTGTGGCAGCGAAGAGTAAAAACTTTTTTTGGAAAACAAAAAACACAACGATAATGAAAGTATTGAAATTTGGTGGTACTTCTGTGGGAAGTGCAGAGCGTATGCAGAACGTAGTGAAGCTGATAAACGACGGTGAGACAAAGATTGTTGTTCTCTCGGCAATGTCGGGCACCACAAATTCGCTCATTGAGTTTACTAACTATTTGCGCAACGGCAATGCCAACGGTGCCTGTGAGCACTCAACATTCCTGCAGGCAAAGTATATGCAGACAATAAACGAACTCTACAGCACCGAGGAGTATAAGGCAAAAGCCACAGCCAAGGTTAATGAAATTTTTGCTCACTTGCGCGACCTTGCGCAGCAGCAGCTATGCGATGACCTTGAGAAGGAGATTGTTGCCCAAGGCGAGATGATGTCTACCAATATGGTAACATTCTATATGCTTGAGCAAGGTATTGATGTGGAGCTTCTCAATGCACTCGATTTTATGCGTCTTGCAGTGAACGGTGAGCCCGACCTTGGCTACATTCGCGAGCACTTGTTGCCAATGCTCGACCTTGAGAACAAGGTGCGCATCTACATAACCCAGGGCTTCATCTGTATGAATCACGAGGGCAGCTATGATAATTTGCAGCGTGGCGGCAGCGACTACACAGCAACACTCATCGGCTCGGCTGTTAATGCCGAGGAGGTGCAGATATGGACCGATATTGACGGTGTGCACAATAACGACCCCCGTGTGGTTGAGAATACCACAGCTGTGCGCAATCTCCATTTCGAGGAGAGTGCCGAGCTTGCCTATTTCGGTGCCAAGATTTTGCACCCCACCTGCATCCTTCCAGCAAAGCTCACAGGAACACCTGTACGTCTGTTGAACACGATGGACCCCACTGCCGAGGGCACACGCATCGATAACAATCTCACCCGTCCCGGTGAAATAAAAGCCATTGCTGCAAAGGACAACATCACAGCCATAAAGATAAAGAGTGGACGAATGTTGCTTGCCTATGGTTTCTTGCGCAAGGTGTTCGAGATTTTTGAGAAGTATAAGACCTCAATTGATATGGTGTGCACATCCGAGGTGGGTGTCTCTGTTTCAATTGATGATGACAGAAGGCTCGATGATATTGTTGCCGAGCTGCAGAAGGTGGGTACCATCACTGTCGATCACAATATGTGTATCATCTGCGTGGTGGGCGACCTCAACTGGGAGAATGTGGGCTTTGAGGCTCGTGCAATGGAGGCTATGAAGGATATCCCCGTGCGTATGGTATCCTATGGCGGAAGTAACTACAACATCTCTTTCCTTGTGAAAGAGGAGGACAAGGTAAGAGCCCTTCGTTCACTCAGTGCTTCAATTTTTGATGCTAAATGATAGGTGGTTGTTCTATGAATTTCCCTGTTGAAAGTTTTAAGTCTATAGAGACTCCTTTCTACTATTATGATGTGGAGCTTCTTGAGAAAACTATAGCTACTGTGCGCAATGAGGCTGCCCGCTATGGCAATTTCCACGTGCACTATGCCATAAAGGCCAACTACAATCCGCGTCTGCTGAAGGTGATAGCCGATGCGGGCCTTGGAGCCGACTGCGTGAGCGGTGGCGAGGTGAAGGCTGCGCTCAATGCCGGTGTTCCGGCCTCCAAGGTGGTGTTTGCCGGTGTGGGTAAAACAGATAGAGAGATTGCCTTTGCGCTTGATGCTGGTATCTTCTGTTTCAATGTGGAGTCTATACCCGAACTTGAAGCTATAGAGAATCTCGCCGCTCAACGTGGCATAAAGGCACAAGTGGCAATTCGTGTGAATCCCAATGTGGGAGCGCACACACACAGCAACATCACAACCGGGTTGGCCGAGAATAAGTTTGGTGTGAACTATGAACAGCTCGATGAGGTGATTGATGTTACAATGCAGTTGCCGCACATTGAACTCATCGGGCTCCATTTTCACATTGGGTCGCAGATATTGGTGATGGATGATTTCATTGCCCTATGCGGCAGAATAAACGAGCTGCAGGAGTTGTTGTTCGAGTCTCGTGGACTTGTGTTGCCACATATTAATGTGGGCGGTGGTCTTGGCATACGCTACGATGCCCCCGATAAGTTCCCTGTGCCCGATTTTGACCTCTATTTTGCCACTTATGCCAATAATCTGAAATTGCGCCCGGGGCAACAGTTGCACTTTGAGCTTGGTCGCAGCATTGTGGCGCAGTGTGGTGCTCTCATAACACGTGCCACATACATCAAGCGTGGCACCTGCAAGCAGTTTATTATTGTAGATGCAGGTATGAATGACCTCATACGCCCTGCACTCTATGATGCCTATCATCGCATAGAGAACCTTGTGTCGCAGAAACCCGATGAGGTGTATGATGTGGTGGGGCCGGTGTGCGAGTCGTCCGACGTCTTCTGCAAGGAACGCTGTATTCCCTCAACGCAGCGCGGCGACCTGCTTGCCATACGCTCTGCGGGAGCCTATGGCGAGGCTATGGCTTTTGGCTATAATTGCAGGGAGTTGCCCAAAGCAGTGTTCTCTACCGATATAAAGTAAGTGCTTTTGCAGTTTAAAAATAAAGAGCTTTTTTATTCAAATTCCAACAATATGAGGGTGGCTTATTGTGATGAAGCCACCCTCATTATTATATATCAATATTGCCGTTATTCAAATTTTATGGCTTTTGTTGGCTCCACTTTGGATATAAGCATCGATGGCACCACAAGCACGGCTGTTGATATTATGAACATTGCAATGTTCATTGGCAACAGCAACCAAGTGAATTCAATGGGCACTTGTTCCATATAGTACATCTCGGGGTCCAAGGCTATCAAGCCGGTGTGTTGCTGCAGCAGGCACAGCACCAATGCAATGGCATTGCCAAGCAGCAGACCGCGCAACACTATGAACGAAGAGTAGTAGATGAATGTGCGTCTTATGGAGCTGTCGTTTGCGCCAAGAGACTTCATAATTCCAATAAAACTGCTCTTCTCAAGAATGAGAATAAAGAGCCCCGATACCATTGTGAAGCAGGCAATGCCCACCACAAGTATCAAAATTATCCACACTGTCTGGTCGAGCACTCCAAGCCAATTGAAGATAGCGGGGTAGAGCTCGTCTATTGTTGCTCTCCACACGTTTTCGCTATTGCGTCGGCAGGCACTTTGGGTGGCGGTGGCAATGTCGTTTCGGCACTCATCGCGCTGCTCGTAGTTGCTTGCGAGCACCTCAATGCCTGTTACCTTGTCGTTCCCCCAACCGTTTATCTTGCGGGTGGTGTAGATGTCGGTTATTGCCATTACATCATCGAGTTCGGTGAGGTGAGTCTCGTATGTGGCTGCTATTTTCATTCGACGTGCCTTTATGCCGTCTTGCAGGAAATAGATGTTCACCTTGTCGCCTACGCTGCTTTTGAGCCTCTCTGCGGTGGCCTCTGAGATGATGATGCTGTTTGATGCGCTGTCGGCTGTGAAACAGGGTATCGCGCCGTTGGTAATGTGTGAGGCTATGAATGAAAGATTATAGCTATTATCTATGCCTTTGAGCACAATGCCTTCATATTCTCCGTTGGAGAGTATCATACCGGCAGTTTGAACATATTGTTGAATGTGCTCAACCCCCTTTGTCTGTTGCAATTCCTGCAACAGAAGGCTGTCGGCTGTTATGGGGAGTGTCTCGTCGTTATCTGCCGTGTAGCTGAGTATCTGTATGTGCCCGCCAAACCCTATGATTTTCTCGCGCACCTGGTGCTTGAATCCAACAATTATGCAAATTGAAACAAACATCACTGCAGTGCCTATGGCAACTCCCCATTTTGCAATGGTTACGGCAGGGCGCGACACGCGCTGCTTTCCTTTGCGCGTGCCATAGAGACGGCGTGCCAACTGCAGTTCAAGGTTCATTGTTGTGGCTGCTTAAAATTTCCTGAATCTTAGAATAACCTCCTCCGACTGCAGAATCATACTTCTGTTTTCAAGTTTATTGACGTGAAAACGCTCGTCGGTGGGGTTGTAGAAACCATACTCCTTGCATCCCGGAAATTCTTGTGCCATTTGTATGAACAGCGAGTCCTCTATGTGCTGGAAACGACCCTTGCTGCCATCGTTGGTGGCAATCATTCTCAACTGTATAGCCCAAAAACGGTCCTCGTTTCTCTTGTCTATGACAGAGTCGCTGTTGAGTTCTTCTATTTGCAATAGTTTCCAAAAACCACCGAGCTCGCCGTTGTCATCGGCTTTTTGACAAGCTGTGAGAAGTGATGCAGCCAGCAGTATGAATATTATCTTCTTCATTTTTTCTCTTTTTTGAGATTGAAAATATTGTATCCTTTTATAGTTATCATTCCACCATAGTTGTTGCCATATAGCTTTCCATTGTCAAGGGCAAATGATGTGGCAATGCTCCATCCTTTCATAAAAGAGGGCTTGAATGTGAGTTCGGCAAGGAGAGAACGGTTGGTCTTAATCTCCTTGAAGGGGTGTGAGTATGTTCCCCAGTTGTTGCTGCGTGTGTAGAGTGCACGGTAACCAAGCCATTTCAGCGGCTCTCCTTCTATGCCGAAGTGGAAAGCCTCAACACGGTTGTTGTAGCAAATTTGCTTCCGGTCGGGGTTGTAGATGGGGGCGGTGCATAGTGGTGTGGCAATCATCTGGCCATAGTTGAACCAGCCGGCGTAGAGCCCGTGGTTGTAGTTGCTGTCCTTGCAGCTTATCTGGTCGGGGAAGAGTGCGCTTGTGTCGTTGTAGATGGGGCCGCTCTGTTTTTTCAGATTAAAATATTCGAATGTAACGTTGCTAATCCATTTGAAATTCTTGAGCTCAAGCTCAAGGCCTGCCAGTTGCTCGGTCCACAGCCCATACTCCCAGAACATCTGCGACTGGTCCTCGAATGTGTGGTCATAATAAGCGCGCAGCATCCACTCCTTGGCACTCCAAGTGATGGCACCGTTCCAGCTGCCAAGCATATTGCCGGCAACGTTGGTCTGGTCGCAGGCATCATAGGAGGCATCGCCGCTCATTGGAATGAGGGCATAGAAGAAATCCTTTAGTCGTGTGGGGTTGTGGTGATAGCTGCCTATGTTGTCGCTTGGGTTGTAGTAGCTGCCGCCAAACTGGGTTACCATATAAAGACCAATCTCGGCAGTGAGCGGGAATCTCTCTTTGTTGCCTATGCGCATAAAGCCGCTTTTAGAGTGGTAGAGCACATTTTCGGTGCGTGTGGCATCTTTGTGAAAGTACTCTTTTTGCCAATTGTCATCGGTGAAGAAACCATAGGCAATGTGGCCGCGTATGGCAAGCCACCCTTTTGTGCCGGGGATATTCCAATATTCGGGCAGCTCCACGCGTATCTGCGGAATGGGGCGTGCATTGCCACTCTCGACAAGCGCTCCTGTTGAGATACGGTGGCTGGGGTAGCCGCCCCAGCGCTCCTTTTGTCCTATGGAGATATTCACTCTTCTCCATTTGAAATCAAAGTAGGCTTGTTGCAAGAAGAGCGTTGATGTGAGGTTATAGGCAACAACGGCATCGGCTCCCCATTGGAGTGTGATGTTGCTGCTGTTGAAAATGTTGGTGCCTTCAATCCCAAGGCGGGTGTATGCCGACGCATTTTCTGTGCTGCCGAGTCCTTGACGGTTGGCAATGTGCCAAAAGGGAGCGTAGCTGCCGCTTCCATAAAGGCCGTTTGCTTCGTAGCTCGTCTTTAGCAGATGTTGCGCCTGTGCGCCTTGAATGGCAAGTGCCATTGTGGCAGCCAGTGCGAGAAAAATCTTTCTTATATTCACGTTGTCTCCGGTTGGCAGTGTTGTTTTTGCAAAGGTAACCATAATTGGTTACAAATGAAAACGGAAGGTTGTTTTTTGTTGTGTGGGATTAGCTGTGTATTGTCAAAAAAAAAGAAGCTGACTAAAACAGCTCTTTTTATTCACATTTCACAAACAAGGGTGCCCGGGGCACCCTCAATTTTTGGTTACAGTTCATCGAAGTCAAACTCATCGCCCTCGATGTCGTAGCTCTCTTCCACAAACTGGTCAAGGTCTCTGCGCTCCTTCTTTGTGGGACGTCCGGTGCCTCGCATACGCCCAACGAAGCCGCTTATGCGGCTCATTTCCAGAATTTCGTATTGCTCCTGCGGGGTGATGTTCTCCATCAGCTCGGGCACCAGTTTTGCTCCAACGCGGTTCTCGGCGCATTTGAGCACCCTGAATGAATAGGTTACGGGGGCTTTCTTCACATTTACAATGTCGCCCACGCGCACATTGTGTGCAGGCTTTGCTGTGCGGTCTCCAATGCTTATGTGTCCCTTCTTGCAAGCCTCTGCTGCTATGCTGCGCGTCTTGTATATGCGCACCGCCCACAGCCATTTGTCAATGCGTGCTTGTTCAGCCATTGTTCTCCTGCGGCTTGGCCGCGTTGCCTTTTTTGTTGAACTGATTCATTGTGCGCGCCAGGCCCACAAAACAGAAACTCTTGATAATCTCGTTGGTCGTCTCAAGCTGTTGTTCTATGGTCTTCTGCTCGTCGTTGTCGAAGGTGCCCAGTACAAAGTCTACCTGGTGTCCCTTGCCAAAATCATTGCCAATGCCAAAACGCAAACGTGCATAGTTGGTGGTGCCAAGTGTTGCGGCAATGTGTTTCAGTCCGTTGTGTCCGCCGTCGCTTCCCTGTCCTTTCAAGCGCAGTGCGCCAACGGGCAGTGCCAGGTCATCCACAATCACCAACACATTCTCAAGCGGCACCTTTTCCTGCTGCATCCAGTAACGCACTGCGTTTCCGCTTAGGTTCATATATGTGGATGGTTTCAGCAGAATGAGCTTGCGTCCGCGCACAGAGGCTTCGGCAACATAGCCGTAACGCTTGTCCTGAAAAGCAGTATTGGACGCTTTTGCAAAAGCGTCCAATACGGTAAATCCAATGTTGTGGCGGGTTCCTTCGTACTCGTGGCCGATGTTGCCCAAACCTACAATAAGATATTTCATCAGCAATAACTATTACTTTCTTGCTGCTGCGGCTGCTGCTGCAGATGCACGTGTAGTCTTCACAGAGCATACAAGTGACTCCTTGGCAGTTGCAAGCTCAAGACCCTCGAATGAGAGCTCGCCAACCTTGATTGACTTGCCAAGAGCAAGTGAAGTTACATCAACAGTGAGGAACTCGGGGATTGCAGTGTAAACAGCCTTAACCTTGAGGTAGCGCTGAATCTGAACAAGCTTACCACCGGCGCGAACACCCTCGGCAAGACCCTCGAGCTTAACGGGAACAGCCATAATGATGGGCTTCTCCTCTGTTACCTGGTAGAAGTCTACGTGCAGGATTGTGTCCTTTACAGGGTGGAACTGAATGTCCTTCATAACGGCCTTAACCTTTGTGCCGTCTATTGTGAGGTCTACAACGTGAATGTCGGGGGTGTAAACCAATTTGCGGAGACCCTCAACGGGAACGCTGAATGACTTTGCCTCTTTCTCTACTCCGTAGATGCAGCAAGGTACAAGACCTTCCTTGCGGAGTGCATTGGTAGCCTTCTTGCCTACCTCGGTTCTGCTTGAACCGCTGATGCTGATTGATTTCATAGTTAAAAATGTGTTACTCTAAATTAAGATTAATGTTCTTTTTGCTTAATTCGCCATCACACGATGTCTCTAAAGCGGACGCAAAGGTACGCTTTATTTTTCTAATATACAAATGACTCGGCTGTTATTGTTCCTTTTTTTATCAAAAATCGATATCAATATTCACCTCTTCGTTCTCCTTGGCAGGGGTTTCTGCTGTTCGGGGGATGTATTCGCCTTGCTCTGCAACCACGTATGATATGGCTTCGTTCAGGCTGCTTGCAAATTTTGCAAAGTCCTCGCGATAGAGGAATATCTTATGCTTCTCGAATGAGACTGTTGCGTTGTCGCCCTCTCCCGAAACAAGCTTCTTGCTCTCGGTGATTGAAATGTACATCTCCTCCTTGCGGTTCTTTTTCACATCAACATAGTAGATGCGCTTTCCAGCCTTGATGGCTTGTGAAAATACTATCTCCTTGTCACTCTCGTTGTAACCGCTCTTCCTGTTGTCTTCCATAATAAATTATCCGGGAACAGTTCTTGTTTTTTTGTCCTTTTTTAGTGCTTTTCCAATTCCCTGCTTCAAATATGGATGAAAAAAAACAAAAAAACAATCTTTTTGCCCATTTTTTTTGAGAATAAATGTTTTTTGTCCAAAAAATGCTTTTGACAACAGTTGTGAACAAAATAATGGTGCAATTGTTCATTATTCCGTCAGGGTGTTTGGATGGCTGCAATTTTTTGAAAAATTAATTTATTTTTCTTGTGTGTGTCGCAAGAAAATGCGACCTTTGCCAAATATCAGAAAAAGCGTTTTATGATTAATAGAGTTCTTATTCGTCTCAAGGTTGTGCAAATTGTGTACGCCTACTACAAAAACAGTGGAAAGAGTGTAAAGGCAGCCGAGGATGAGATGTTTTTCAGCCTTTCAAAGGCCTATGACCTGTATCACTATCTGTTATTGCTTATGCCCGGCATCAAACACTATGCGGCCGACAGAATTTCCTTCCTTGGTATGAAGGTGCGTCCTACAGAGAGTGATATGAATCCTAATCTCAAGTTTATTAATAATCGTTTCATTGCCCAGCTCGAGGCTTCGGAGCAGTTGCAGAAATTCCAGGAGAAGAGCAAGCTCAATTGGGTAGAGAGTTCCGATTTCTTGCGCCGTGTGCTCGATAACATTGAGGCAAGCGATATATATAAGGAGTATATGGCTTCAGAGGAGTCTTCCTATGAGCAGGATAAGGAACTGTGGCGCAAGCTCTACAAGGCCTTCATCTTTGAGAACGAGGAGCTCGATGACCTGCTCGAGGAGATTAGCCTCTATTGGAACGATGACAAGGCTATTGTGGATACATTCGTGGTAAAGACCATAAAGCGTTTTGTTGAAGATGCAAGCGCCGACTCTCAGCTGCTGCCCGAATACAAAGACCAGGCCGATATGGACTTTGCAAGCAGATTGTTGAAAAATGCGATAACCAATGCCGATGAGTATCGCCGTTTGATGAGTGAGAGTTCAAAGAACTGGGATATGTCGCGTCTTGCATTTATGGATGTGATTATAATGCAGGTGGCCCTGGCCGAGCTTATGACCATTGAGGGTGTGCCTGTTTCGGTTACTCTTAACGAGTATGTTGAGATTGCCAAGCACTACAGCACTGCCAAGAGCGGCTCTTTTGTGAACGGAATTCTCGACTCTGTGGCAAAGAATCTGCGCGGTGCAGGTAAATTGGATAAGTAATAACTTTAATATTTTTGAATTATGGTATTTTTGCAAGCAGCAACAGATGCAGCACAGGCAGTTAGCGATACTGCACAGGAGCCCACAATGATGCAGCAGGTTCTTGGTAACCCGTTGTTTATGTTCGTAATCATCATTGCTATTATGTATTTCTTGATGATACGTCCCCAGCGTAAACGCCAGAAGCAGATTGAGACTTTCCGTCGTGGTCTCCAGCCCGGTATGGAGGTTGTTACCAGTGGTGGTATATATGGCAAAATCAAGGAGGTTGATAACGGCGTTGTTGTTCTTGAGGTTGCTCACAACGTGAACGTGCGCGTTGATATTTCAGTGGTATTTGCCAACCCCGCATCAATGCAGGGCGAAGCCGCTAAGTAAATAGACGTTTTCTGTTTTGGATAGAGAACTCCTTAAAAGAGCTTTGAATAGGGTAGAGGGTAACACCTTCTTCACTTTCCTGTTTTTTCTATTGGTCTCGTGTAGCCTTTGGTTGTCATTGACATTGAACCGGGTATACGAGACCAATGTTCCTGTACTTGTGTCTGTGAAAAATCTCCCGGCCGGTCTTTCGCTCGAGGGGGGTAATGTAATAAACTCTTCGGCCAGGTTGAAGGGTGAAGGAACAGCGCTCTTTGGTTATATTTTCGGGGGCGAAATATCTGTTTCGGTCGATTATTCCGATTTTTCACGCAATGGAGGCCGTTTGTTGCTGTCATCTGCCCGTTTGAGGGAAAAGGTGCTTGCCGGGGTTGCGCCCTCTCTGTCTTTGCAGAATTTTGCAGGGGAGATGTTGGTGGCCAATGTTAAAAGGGTGAGCGCAACATTGCCGGTTGTGGTTGATGTTGCCGGCTTGAATGTTGCCGACGGTTGCAAACTCCTCTCTGTGTCGATAGAGCCGCAGGTGGTTGATGTGGAGGTATTTGTTGATGAGCTGCCTGATATTAAGTCTGTGCAGGCCGGGGAACTTGTGTGTCAGCCGCTTTCGTGCGATACCGTTATTGAGTTGCCGCTGATAAAGGGCAACTGCCTCAGTGTTGAGCCATCGGTGGTGCAGCTTTGTGCAAAGGTGTCGCGCTATGTGCGCAAAAGTGTTGAAGTCCCGGTTGAGTATGTCGGCTTCTCCAATCTTGCAGGGAATGACTCGTTGCCCAAAGTGGTGTCTCTCTCGTGTGAGGTGCTCGAGGTTGATAGAGGCAGCGTAAGCCCCATCGACTTTTCGGTGAGGCTCTCCTATGAAAGTTACAGAGCAGCGTGCGAGCAGGGCAAGAATTTTGTCCCCTTTGTAGTGTGCTCTTCATCTTCTTCTGTGAAGGAAATTGCAATTTCTCCTCAGGGTGTTTCGCCCAATGTGTTGCAAACCCGGGTACAATAAAGTGTGTGTTATGATGAAACTTGCTATAACAGGCTGCATTGGTAGCGGAAAATCGGTTGTTGCGCGTGCGTTTGAGATAATGGGTGTGCCGGTCTATGACTGCGACAGTCGCGCAAAAAGGCTTATGGTAACAGACCCTTGCATTGTAAAGGGGCTCAAACGAATGTTTGGCGAAGAGTGCTATGCAGCCGACGGTGAACTCGACCGTGCCTATTTGGCATCGCGTCTCTTCATCGACAATGAAAAGGTGAAGCGTGTGAATGCTCTTGTGCACCCGGTGGTCAAGGCCGATTTCCTGGAGTGGGCGGCACAGCAGGATGCAGCCGTTGTGGCTGTGGAGACAGCTTTGCTCTATGAGTCGGGAATGATAGATGCAGTGGATAGGGCGTTGGTTGTGTGGGCCGATGAGGAGACTGCTATAAGGCGCACAATGTCGCGCAGCGGAATGAGCCGCAATCAGGTGCTTGACAGAATGCACAAGCAGATGTCGGCCGATGACCTTCTTCTCCTCTCCGATTACTCAATATTTAACAATGGCAACGAGCCGGTGTTGCCCCAGGTGGTAGCCCTGCTCAATGAGTTACATTCACACAAGGAATGAGCTATTTGCACCCTTTTTCAGTATTAAAAAATGTATATTTTTTGTAAATAAGGAAATAGTGGGCTATCTTAGCACTCGAAATCTGTTTTTTTACAACTGAATTAACAATACAATTAATAGTTATACCAATATGTTTGAAACTGTTTTGACAATTTCCGGCAAGCCCGGTCTTTACCGTCTGCTTTCACACGGACGTAATATGTTCATTGTGGAGTGTGTTGATGCATCAAAGAAACGCCAGCCTGTGTACAACAGCGACCAGGTTGTGATGCTCGATGATATAGCAATTTACACCGATACCGAGGAGGTTCCGCTTAGAACAGTATTTGCAAAGATTTATGAGAAGGAGAACGGTGTGTTGCCATTTGACCTCAAGATGTCTACCCCCGAGGAGCTGGTGGCCTATTTTGAGAGCGTGATGCCCGACTATGACCGTGAGCGTGTTTATCTCACACATATTAAGAAGATGTATTCGTGGTATAATATCCTTGTTGCAAACGGTGTAACCGATTTTGTGGCAGAGGAGGCTGCGGCTGAATGATAAATAAGGAGGAGTTTACTATGAAAAGGACATTTATTGCTTTGGCTCTGTTGCTTGCAGTTACAATGGGTGCTTCGGCCCAGTCTTGGAAGGATTTGCTTGGCAAGGCTGCCGGCGAGGTTGTAAAAAATCAGACTTCGTCTGATGGCGCGGGTGGTGCTGTTGTAAACATTTTGGGCTCATTGCTTGGTAAGTCTACCACTCTCACTGTTGATGATATTGCCGGCACTTGGTTGTATCAGGGCTCGGCCTGTGTGCTCGAGAGTGAGCAGGCTCTCTCTAACCTTGGCGGAACACTTGTTACATCGCAGATAGAAAAGAAGTTCGACGGTTACCTCACAAAGATTGGTGTGGTGCCCGGTGTCAGCTCATTCACTTTTGCTAAAGATGGTTCGTGTGCCATCAAGGTGGGCAATTACAATATTGCGGGTACATTTACTTTGCTGCCCGATGAGAAGATGATTGATTTCACCTTCCTGTATGGCCAGGTTAATGTAAAGACCTATATTGCATACGAGATTACCGACCTTAACGTGGTATTCAACGCCGATAAGCTTCTTTCGCTCATCAAGGGTGTAACAGCTGCGCTTTCAAAGGATGCTCCGGCACAGCAGGTGCAGCAGTTGGCTTCTGTGAGCCAGACAGCGGGTGCTGTTGGCACTTTGCTGAACTCTTATGATGGAATGATGCTTGGCGTGAAGCTGCAGAGAGAGGCTTCTGCAACTTCAACCTCTAACTCAACCGGCAATGCTGTTGTCAATGGGCTGAAGGGACTCTTTAAGTAAGCTCATTCTATAACTTTCCAAAAATTTTACGGCCCAAAAGCGTCGCTTTTGGGCCGTAAAATTTTCTTTATCGGTTGCTGAATGTCAGCACGCCATTTTCGGCATCTATTCTTATGGGAACACTCTTGTCTACAGCACCTGCAAGCAGCTGTTTCGACAGGTCGTTGAGCAGGTAGCGCTGAATTGCACGTTTTATTGGGCGTGCTCCAAATTCAGGGTCAAAGCCTGCTTTGGCAATTGCCGCTATGGCCGCATCGGTTACATTAAGTGTTACGCCATTCTCACCAAGCAGAGTGCTTACATTTTTTATCTGCAGACGCACAATCTGCTCAATCTCCTGCTCGTCGAGCGGGGTAAACATAATGGTTTCGTCTATGCGGTTGAGAAACTCGGGGCGTATGCTCTTTTTAAGCAGTTCCATAATTTTATGCTTTGTATCCTCGATGACGCTCTCCCTGTTCTGCGGTGTTATCTTTTCAAACTGTTCCTGTATGAAGCTGCTCCCTAAGTTGCTGGTCATTATGATGATGGTGTTCTTGAAATTGACGGTGCGTCCCTTGTTGTCGGTAAGGCGTCCGTCATCGAGCACCTGCAGCAATATGTTGAACACGTCGGGGTGTGCCTTCTCAATCTCATCAAAGAGAACAACAGAGTAGGGCTTGCGTCTGACAGCCTCGGTGAGTTGTCCGCCCTCGTCATATCCCACATATCCCGGAGGGGCGCCAATGAGGCGCGATACGGAGAATTTCTCCTGGTATTCGCTCATATCTATCCTTGTCATCAAGGTCTCATCGTTGAAAAGGTATGTTGCGAGAGCCTTGGCAAGCTCGGTCTTTCCAACGCCGGTTGTGCCCAGGAATATGAATGAACCGATTGGGCGTTTGGGGTCTTGAAGGCCTGCACGGCTGCGACGCACGGCGTCGCTCACGGCTGCTATGGCCTCTTCCTGTCCAATTACGCTCTTGTGTAGCTCCTCTTCAAGGTTTAGCAGTTTCTCGCGTTCGCTCTGCAACATCCTGCTAACAGGTATGCCGGTCCAGCGTGAAACAATGTCGGCAATGTCTTCGGCAGTTACCTCCTCTTTTATCATCGCATTTGCCCCCTGAGCGTTGCGCAGAGCCTCTTGTGTGGCAGTAATGCTGTCTTCAAGAGCTTTTATTTTTCCGTAGCGAATTTCTGCTACACGGCCATAGTCGCCCTCGCGCTCGGCCTTTTCGGCTTCGAATTTAAGCTCCTCGATTTCGTGCTTTGAGTTCTGTATGCGGTCGGCCAGTTCCTTCTCCTGTTGCCATTTTGCACGCTTGTCTTTGGCCTCCTCCTTCAGTGCGGCAATCTCCTCGCCCAGCAGGCTTAGCTTAGCCTTGTCGTTCTCGCGTTTTATGGCCTCGCGCTCAATCTCCAGTTGCTTGATGTGGCGCTCAATCTCATCGAGCTCCTCGGGCAAAGAGTTGCGCTCCATTCGCAGCTTCGATGCCGCCTCATCTATCAGGTCAATGGCCTTGTCGGGTAAAAAACGCTCGGTGATGTAGCGGTCGCTAAGTGTAACAGCTGCAATTATTGCGTCATCCTGAATACGCACCTTATGGTGGTTTTCATAGCGCTCTTTCAATCCTCGCAGAATGGATATGCTGCTCATCTTGTCGGGCTCATTGACCATCACAGTTTGGAAACGGCGCTCCAGCGCTTTGTCCTTCTCGAAATATTTTTGGTATTCATCGAGGGTGGTGGCGCCAATAGAACGCAGTTCGCCACGTGCAAGTGCAGGTTTAAGAATGTTGGCTGCATCCATTGCGCCCTCGCTCTTTCCGGCGCCCACCAGGGTGTGTATCTCGTCAATGAAGAGGATGATGCGGCCTTCGGCCTTTGTAACCTCGCCTATCACCGCCTTTAGGCGCTCCTCGAACTCGCCCTTGTATTTGGCGCCGGCAATGAGGGCTCCCATATCAAGCGAATAGACCTGTTTGTCGCGCAGGTTGTCGGGTACATCTCCGCGTTCGATGCGCTGTGCAAGCCCCTCTATTATCGCTGTCTTTCCCGTTCCCGGCTCTCCAATGAGAATGGGGTTGTTCTTGGTGCGGCGGCTCAATATCTGCAGTATGCGGCGTATCTCTTCGTCTCGGCCGATTACAGGGTCGAGTTTGCCGTTGCGTGCCGCTTCGTTCAGGTTTACCGCATATTTGCTGAGCGCCTGATAGCTGTCTTCGGCCGATTGTGATGTAACCTTTGAGCCTTGTCGCAGCTCGGCTATCGCCTTTTGCAGTTCGTTGCTTGTGGCGCCGCAGTTCTTTAGGATTGTTGCTGCCGGGCTGTTTACCTCAATGAGTGCAAGCAGCAATGGCTCCATCGACACATACTCATCTCCAAGCTTGTGTGCAAGCTCCAGCGCTTTGTTTATTACCATATTGCTCTCGCGGCTCAGGTATGGCTCTCCGCCGCTCACCTTTGGCAGTGAGCGCACCACATTCTCGGTCTCCGATTTGATTTTTTCTATATTGGCACCCGCCTTTTGCAGCAGGAATGATGCAATCTGTTCGCAACCCTTTAGAATGCCTCCCAGAATGTGTGCCGGTTCAATTACTTGCTGTCCCAGCGACTGCGCCTGATTGACAGCCTCCTTAATAGCCTCTTGGGCTTTGATTGTGAATTTGTTGAAGTCCATATTTCTAATCTCCTTTTATGGAGTTAAAAACAAATTTCGAGCCAGTGATGTTTTGTGTGTCATTTTGTCTGCATATTTGTCAAAATGACAGCGCGGACTGTGGGTTTTGTGTCGGTGTTGTAAAAAGGCAAGGGCTTGAATATTGAGCTTGGCTGTGGTTGTGTAGATATAAATATACAGGAGCCCGCAGCTGCGGACTCCTGTATATTTATGTGCTTTGTGGTTTATTCAATATTTTCACAAGCGCTGCTCCACGTGGTTGCGCAGGTGTCGGCTGTCATTATCCAGCCGTTCTGCAAGCTCAGGCTGCAGCTTGTGGCCTGTGGTCCGTCGGGCATTGCCGTGCGCTTGAACTGTTGGGCAAAGAAGCGTCTTGTGAATGTTGTTAGCCACTCTTTAATTGTTGCGCTATCGTATTTCCCCTCAAAGGCGTTGCTTGCCATAAAGTGGATTTTTTGTGGCGAGAAGCTGTGGTGCAGGAAGTGATACAGGAAGAAGTCGTGCAATTCATAGGGGCCCACAAGGTCCTCGGTCTTCTGCTTAATGTTCCCCTCGTTGTCGGCGGGTGTCAGCTCGGGCGATATCGGGGTGTCCACAATATCGAGAAGGGTGGTGCGCACATTTTCGTTTGTTGTGTTCTTTGCTGCCCATCGCACAATGTGCTGCATCATTGTTTTTGGCACTGATGCGTTTACGCCATACATACTCATCTGGTCGCCGTTGTAGGTGGCCCATCCGAGCGCCAGTTCCGACAGGTCGCCGGTGCCAATGACAATGCCGCCCTGCTGGTTGGCAATATCCATAAGGATTTGTGTGCGCTCGCGTGCTTGAGCATTCTCGTATGTGGTGTCGTGTATCTCGATGTTGTGCTCGATGTCCTTGAAGTGCTGTATGCAGGCATCCTTTATCGAAATCTCCTTTATTGTTGTGCCAAGCTCTTTCATCAATGCCATAGCGTTGTTATAGGTGCGGCCGCTTGTGCCGAAACCGGGCATTGTTACGGTGGTGATGTCGCTGTGTGGCTTGCCAATCATATCACAGGCTCCTGCAACAACAAGCAGTGCAAGGGTAGAGTCAAGGCCGCCCGATATTCCTATCACGCAACTTTTTGCGCCAATGTGTTGTATGCGTCTTGCAAGTGCTGCTTTCTGAATGTCGAATATCTCGTTGCAGTACTCCTCAATGGAGTAGTTTTGTGGGATAAAAGGTTGTTGCTTGAATTTTCTCACTATGTTTTTGCTGTAGCTCTGCTCCTGCGGTATTGTAATCTCTGTGATATCGCTCTGCTGTGTGAAACTGCTGTTGTTCTTGCGTGCAGTGGCTGTTCTTTCTATATCAACTTCGGTTACAATGCAGCTGCCTTGGGTGCTGTAGCGTTTGCTTTTGGCAATAATATCGCCGTTCTCGGCTATGGCGCTGAAGCCTGCGTGCACTGCATAGCTTGTCGATTCGCCCCAACCGCTTCCGGCTGTTATGTAGCAGCATTTGCAGCGCGCGCTCTGTTGTTCAAAGCGTGCCACAATTGTTTTGTGCTCGCCGGCTGTTGGGTATTCTGCTGTTGGGTTGAGAATAATTTGTGCGCCAGCTATTGAGAGTGTGGCGGCCGGCGATACGGGGCTCAAGGCCTCGCTGCCAATCTCAATACCGAAGGTGTAGCTGCCGGTGCTGAAGAGTCCGTTGGGCAAGAGGGGGATCTTCTTCCCTCCAATGGTGGCCGTGCTGTTTGCGGGCAGTGCATTGCCGCTTGTGAACCATCGCAGTTCGTTGGTTCTTTTATTGAGCTCTTTTTTTGGTACTATGCCCACAATCTCTCCTCTGTGCATCACAACAGCACAGTTGTAGAGTGCATTGCGGTGGGCAACGGGTGCACCAAATACTATTATTGTGTTGCTTTGTCTTGTTGCTTCGGCAATTTCTGTTATGGCGTTGTTGCATCTTGCAATGAAATGTGATTGCGTGAACAAGTCGCCGCAACTGCTCGATGTGAGGCACAGCTCGGGGAAGAGCATCAGTTCGGTCTCTTTGTTGTTATTTACCATTGCTGCTATGCTGCAGGCATTGTGGTGGCAGTCGGCCACTCTTATGACAGGTGTTGCTGCTGCGGTCTTTACAAATCCGAATTCCATATCTTTGGAGAGTTTGTATATATTATATTAATAAGGTATTGTCTGCTGCAAAAATAGCACTAATTCCAAAACAGAATGGTTTTTTGTGGGAAAAGTGTGTTAAAATTAAAGCACGGCCCTGTGCCGTGCTTTAATTTTTAATAGATATCCTCGGGCTTTCCGGGGTTGTTGATTATTCCCACAGGGACAATCTCAAGATAGTCTTGGTTAAATTCGTTGGGATCATCTGCCGTACCTCCTTCGGTTACATCCTTGAAGCGCAACCAATAGTCCTTGCCGTGTTTCAAGTGGTAGGTGCCAATTATTCTGCGCAGTGCAGTTGTGGCATATCTCAAACTCTTGGCAGGGTCTTTTTCTGTGGGGCCGGGAAGGTAGATGCTTGCAGGTGCTTTCATAAAGCCGCGGTTACGCATCGCCTTGTCGTTCTTGCGGTTCTCATCCTCGTTGTCGCTCTCTTCGAACCAACCCAAAAAGTCTACGTTATCCGCCGAGTTGGTCATATTCAAGGGGATACCGCAGATTTTGCCGTCGAAATAGAACTGTGCAATACCGCGTGCGTCTGATGTTGAGAAACCGAAACGTATTTCATAGTAACCATCGGGCACATAGGGGATACGATACTCAAAATCGTATTTTCCTGTTACAAGCATCTCGTCGCCCTGGTAGTTTACATAACCGGCAGGCCAGTTTCCTTTGTGGGGGCGCAGATAGTAGACGTGTGTGTCGGAGTTTCTGTGTCTCAGACGGGCGCTGTATTCTTGTGGAATGTATACAAGAGTGTAGTTGTCTTCGGGCAGCCAACGCACGTCGTTGGTGGTGAGCTCGGGGAAGAGTGAGAACACGTCCCAGCGCATACGCTCGTTAAGGACGTTGCCGGCCATCTCCTCTTCATTATATACAAGAATCTTGTCAATTGTGAATATTCTACCGTTGGTAGCCTGGTTTTTGAACTTCTCGGGTGCGGTGCGCAATTCCGATGTCGCGGTGTTCTCAATCACAACATTTATGTGGTGCGACATATTGGGGTTAATGATGCGCTCACCCTTATCTTGTGCATAGTTGATGACAAGTTCGTCTTTCAGCTCGCCGGTTTCTTCTGAACCATATTTGGTGTAGGGGGAGCTGTTGGTGAAGGGCTTTGTTACCTTAACCGATGTGTATGGCAAGTGTGTCTCAAAATAGTCGTAGCGGTCCCAGCTCTTTGGCAGGTTAATCTCGGAATTGAATTTATCTGTTGCGATGTTGCCGGTCTGTGGGTCTTTGATTTCGTAGCCTTCCATCACAAAACCTCCACAGCTTGGTCCTGAATTGTACTGGAGTGTGCGGTCGAGAATGTGGTAGGCGATGAACTTGTAGAGGGGGTTATTGGGGTTTTTGTAGTTGCCCTTGTGGGGGAATGTTCTGTTGTCGGCGTCGATGCTGTCTTTGTGGCAATACCAGTTGGCTGCAAACCACTCAAGGTCTTCAATGCTCTGGATAGAAATGCCAAGGTGATTCTTTGTTTCATCGGCAAGCAGCTCGTTAGACTCTACCAACAATGTGAAGCCATACTCCTGTATCGCTGGCGCAGGTGGAACCTGCTTATTTTGTGTTATGAATGGAGGAACGGCGTAACTGTCGGGTGAGTAGTCGGGGTTTATCTCACGTGCTGTGAGCTTTGCTCCAAAACCGGTCTTCTCCAATGCTTCGCTGAATAGTGAGAATGCAGGCTGCTCGCCAAGCAGTGCCGATGTGGGCTTGTCTGATGGTGATAACACCTCGCTCAGACTGTGAATGTAACCATTCTCGGTCTCAATATTTCTGTCTATGATTTTAATTCCTTCTGCATAGGAGATATCTTCGTCTTTTGCCCAAGTGATTTCAATATTGCGACGGTTCATTGTCTTTTTGGGCAAATTACCGTTGTTGGCAATGGGGCAAGCAAGCTCCAGAATGTGGTTTTTTGCTATTACGGTGGCCATACTGTCGCTCAAGTCTTCGATATAGGGCGATGTTACACCGGTGTTCACGATGTCAATTTCGGGGTTTTCTTCGTGTATTCTCACACTCTCCAAATACTCGTCGTATTTCATCTGCAAGTATCTGTCGATTGCCTCGTTTGTGGGGGCAAAACAGGTGTATGAACCGTATGTGGACAAAGTGGTTAGAATGCTACTGCTGTTTGCACTCTTGCCTGTTTTTGCTTTGTCAAGAATTTCACAGAATTTTTTGTACTTGTCGTGCTTCTTTAAGTGGTCTTTAATGAGCTCGCCGGTGAACGTAAAACGGCTCTCCATTGGAATCTCATCCGTACAACTTGTGAATACACCGCTTGAAAGTGCAGCCAAGGCGCCTATTGCCCATACTTTCATCTTGGTACCAAGGGATTTTTTCATACTGGTTTATCTTTAAGTAATTTTGTTTCCTATTTATAATAATTAACCCCCAAATTTATACTTTATTTTCCTTTCTGCAAAATAAAAATACCCACTTTTTTCCTTTTTATCTTCTTATTTAACTTTTTGCTGCTGCATAGAACTGTTTTTGCCTGTATTTGCGTTCTGAATATTCCGTTTTTGCATAAATTAACATAAAGCTTCGAAAATAAATTGCAAAAAACTTGCCTATAAAATGAAATGATTTTATTTTTGCAATGGATTTAAAAAGAAAAGCGAATAATAATTAAAAAATAGAATACTATGAAAAAGTACATTTGTTCAGTATGTGGTTATATACACGAAGGTGAATCGGCTCCCGAGCGTTGCCCAATGTGCAAGGTTCCTGCCGAGAAGTTTAACGAGCTTCAGGAGGGTCCCATCCAGTTTGTTCAGGAGCACG
>JAZONR010000018.1:0-22924 GCA_045654645.1 Bacteroidaceae bacterium | reverse complement strand
CCCTTAACAAAGCCGATAAAGAGTGGCACCGATGAGCAGGAGCAGAACGGAGTAATACCACCGAAGAGAGCCGCCAAGAAGTAGTCCAAGCCATAGAGTTTATGCGTGGTGAGGTATTGGCGTAGTCGCTCAATGGGGAAGTAGGCGTTGATAATGCCCATCACGAAACTTATACTGAAAAGCAGCATAACAATCTTGATGCTGTCGTAAAAGAAGAAATTGACAGCCGTGCCCAATGGTGTAGCAGCATCCAAACCGAAGATGCCATACACGAACCAATCTGCGAATTGCTGTATCATACTCCCAATAACTCCTTAATCTCCCTTTCGCTTGGTACATAGCCCTTGATTTTCACTTCGCCATCAACCACTACGGCAGGGGTTGTGAGGATATTGTAGTTCATAATCTCCATAATATCCTCTACCTTGGTAAGAGTTGCCGTGATGTTGTTCTCCTTGATGACCTTTTCAATCACTGCGTAGGTTGTCTTGCACTTACCGCAACCCGTTCCTAAAACCTTAATATCCATAATTCCTAAATGTAAATTGTTAAACAATAATATATTCCGATTGCGATAAACAGTATGCCTACCACTATATTGAGCCACTTCTGAATGACCTGCATCTTGCCATAGACCGCCCCAATCTGCCCTGCGCTGAACGCCAATATCCACGCAACAACAATTACGGGCAAGGCGGTAGCAATGGCAAAGAGTATCGGTAACAGATAGCCCATCGACACGCTCGCCGACATCGGAATTAACATTCCGAAGTAGAAAACTCCGCTCGTCGGACAGAATGCCAAGGCAAAGAGAACACCCAACATCAACGCACCAAATCCACCTCGTTGAGCCAACCCTTCGCCCTTATCACCAAAGCCGAATGAGGGCAGATTAAGTCGGTTGCCAAATAGCATAAACACTCCCATAAGCAACAATGCAGGTGGCATAATCAACTCGCCATAGGTCGCTATGAACTTTTGAATGCCGAATACGCTTGCACCGTTCCGTAAGACTGCAATCAGCACCACCCCAAGTAGCGTGTAGGCAATCGTACGACCCAAAGTATAGAGTAAGCCTTGCACAAACACCCCTTTTCGGCTCTCGATATGCTTGCCAATGTAGCCGATGGCAGCGATATTGGTCGCCAAGGGACAGGGCGAAAGTGCCGTGAGCAGTCCGAGCAGAAATGCCGTTACTGCGGGCGTTGAGGAACTATCCAACAATGATTGTAACCACTCCATAGTTTAGTTGTTTAGCATCGTTGCGATGCGATTAGATAACTCTATAGACAACTTATCGGCATTGAGGAATGCAACATCGGTTAAATCTTCGATGATGCGTTCGCCATTAGTATCATAATCGACTAATAGGAGCGATGACCATACCACTTTGTACTCGTTGGCAATATCCTCATCGTTGATAATGTCTATTGTTCTATATCTCAACTTGCCTTGTTCTATGGCTTCTGTGTATTGCTCTGCCAACACACTCTGCACAATTCGTTCTGCCTCAACACACGACTTACACCTTTGGGTGCCGTGGAAATACAGAACCTCAACAACATCTCGCTTGCCATCGCCATCACTACTCTTATTCTGTGCGTCGCAACCCGCTAAACACGCAGCCCCCCCACATAGAGTAAGCATCAATAACATCCTCTTCATACGCTAATTTATTTAATTGTTAGTAATTCGCAAAACAACGAACAATGCTTCTAAAAAAAGAGAATAACTACTCACAGCAACTCTCTTTCTTACAGGCACAAGTACCGAAGAACTCACCAAATAGTTTATGAGCCAACTTCCAATTCTCTCGGTTTATACAATACTTAACTCGTGGTGTCTCGATTTCACCCTGAATAAGTCCTGCCTCTTTCAACTCTTTTAGGTGTTGCGATACGGTTGCCTTGGCAATCGGTAACTCCTCGTGAATATCACCAAAGTAGCACTCTGTCTGCTTGGCAAGAAATTCGATAATAGCGATGCGGGCAGGGTGTCCCATTGCCTTCGCAAAGCGTGCCAACTGCTCTTGATGGAGTGTATAATCCTTGTTTGCCATTGTACTCGTCAATTTCCGTTCGCAAATATACGAACAATAATTCAAAGTTCCAAATCTAAAATCAAGTAACAGCAAAAATTACTCGTTATCGTTATCTGTTGTCGCCTCAAACTCGGCAATGAAACTATTGACCGCATCGAGGGTATCGACCTTAACGATACGACCATCGTACTCTAAATAATGCAGGGACACGCTTCTACGCAGATAACGGAGAGGGTATATGCGACATTGCTACCGAACACGATTGCAGAAAGGGTTGGCGACAAACTTAATGTTAGGTTAGATTAAATTAAGGACAGAACTTCGGTTTTGTCCTTTTTCATTTCAGGGCAGTGAAAGCAGAAAATTATGGACAATATTTTGACCTCAACGGGCGGTCAGGGCAGTTTGCTCAATTTTGGCAAAATGTGCCTTGTAGAGCATCTGGGCAGTGCTTGGGCAGTGTCATCCCTCTTACTTACTACTCCTTTTTCAGGAGGATTTGGTAATAGTTTCAGGGCAGTATTTGGGCAGTTTTCGCTCATTTTCGGGTTGTTTTCGGGTAGTTTTTGACATAAAAATGACCGACTGGACTGCCCAATCGGTCAATGTAAATCGTTGATATTTAGGTGTTAAACCTTTTTCAACCTCTTAATACTCCTCCTCGTCAAAGAAATCTTGCCTCCTTTTTACTCCCTGATAACCACCAATATATAACGGATTATCTCGTTCGGGCAGTATTCGGGCAGTATATGACCCATTGGGTAGTGCCAATATGCGTTTTTAATTGTCCTTAAAATCTCTCAAAATCTATTACTCCTCTTCCTCTGGGAGGATAAACCAACAAAAAAATATTTTTTTTTGTTAGACACCGAAATATTAAACTACAACAGCCCTATAATATGATATTATTATGGGTAGTAAAGCCTATTACATATCTTCTAATGTTAAGCATAGTTGCTCAACATCATACTTTGGCAATAGTTTATCTTTGAGGTGTTGCACCTTTTCCGCAAATGCCTCTGGTTTGAACTCCTTTCGCTGGCGTTTAACTTCAACTGCTACCGCCTTGTTCTTCTCCAAGCGTAAGGCAACAATATCTATCTCACACTGCTCCTTACCCTTCTTTGCTTCCCAATATGAGCCCATATCACGAAACTCGTGACTCTCAATAAACTTCTGCTTGAAGTATTCCTCAAGTGTCTTACCCGAATATGTTGTATAGTCTTCATTGATAATATGTTCTATCACTTCAAATTGATTCATCTCTACAAGAGTTCGATTACCCTCAAAGTAGCGGAACCAGAAACGAAGAAACGTATCTGATATCTCATATCTTACGGTTTGCGTGCCTCGTTTTGCAAGTATGGGACGCATCTTCTTGATGATTTCGTATGTCTCCTCCAACTTTTTGAGTTGCCCACCAATACTTTTCTCACCAAGTGCTGCAGCAATCTCTGCTTGTGTATTCAGACCATTTGATATTGCATCAAGAATAGAGAAGTATGTTCCATACTGTTTGCCAAACTCATCAACAAGCAGGTGCTTACCTTCATCCTTAAATGGCGAATCAGGGTCGCATACAGCACGGATAATCTTCTTAACAGACAATGCTTTGGCATCTACAAGCAACTCAACATATTTAGGAATACCACCCGTTACGGTGTATAGAGCCAACAGATCGTCATTGGTGTGAATCGGTGCATAGTCTGACATTATCTGCTTTAACACAGACAATGTGAATGGGTTGAGTTTCAGCATAACATCTGCACGACCAAACAATGGTTCGTGATAATGCTGAAATATCTTTGTCATCAATGAGTAGATAGAACCACTGACAATGAAGTTGATATGTGTTTTTAAGCGATACTGGTCCCAATAGTTTTGTATGTCGCTATAAACACTTGGATTGATGTTGAAGAACTCCTGAAATTCATCAATGACAAGTGTGAAATGCCTTGTCTCACCCTGCTGCATTAGGAAGAGAAACACCTCCTGGAATGAGTTCATCGCAGGAACAAATACCCGCAACTTTGAGGCTATTTCCTTACAGTAGCCAGCACATAGTGATGATTCATTCTTACGGCCAACAAATAGATATATGAACTGCTCATCGCCCATTGCTTTACCAATGAGTGATGTCTTACCGATACGGCGACGACCAGTTACCACTGTAAGTCTAGAGTGGTCTTTGTATGATAACTCTCGGATTTCTCGGAGTTTTGCTATTTCGTGTTCTCTATTATAAAATTTCATACCATCTTGTTTAATTGTTACCGCCGTAAATTTTACTGCCGTAACAAAAGTAGCAACAATCTATTGAATTTGCAAATAATCTACCACTAATTTTATCACCCCAAATTTTGTAGAAAACTGGTTTAAATATCTACACCTCCGTTAAGTGTCTTGTAGAGCATCTGGGCAGTGCTTGGGCAGTGTCATCCCTCTTACTTACTACTCCTTTTTTCAGGAGGATTTGGTAATAGTTTCAGGGCAGTATTTGGGCAGTTTCGCTCAATTTTGGGCAGTTTTTGGGCAGTTTTTAGACAAAAAAATGACCGACTGGCTACCCAATCGGTCATTGTAAATCGTTGATATTTAGGTGTTAAACCTTTTTCAACCCATTAATACTCCTCTTCGTCAAAGAAGAAATCCTCTTTGCTTGGGTAGTCGGGCCAGATGTCCTCGATGCTTTCGTAGACATCGCCTTCGTCCTCAATCTCCTGCAGGTTTTCAATAACTTCCAATGGCGCGCCCGAGCGTACTGCATAGTCTATCAGCTCATCCTTTGTTGCGGGCCAGGGTGCATCTTCCAATTTTGATGCAAGTTCCAGTGTCCAGTACATATCTAAAAATGTTTTTTTGTTAGGTTTTGTTAAGTGCGTGCAAAAATAGACTAAAATTATTTATTTGCAACTCTTTTGCCACATTTTTTCCTTTCCGTTAAGCAGATGACGTTGAAGAAGGAACAGGTAGTCCGAGAGGCGGTTGATGTATTTCATTGCCGAGGGGGCAATGTGCTGCTCTCGGTCAAAGGTTACTATCTGTCTCTCGGCGCGGCGGCACACGGTGCGGCACACGTTGGCGCGCGCGGCTGTCTCTTCATCGGCGGGGAGGATGAAACCGTGCATTGGTGTAAGGCTTGCCTCAAGTGTGTCTATCGCTGTTTCAAGCTCGTGGATGTGGCTCTCATCTATGGTGGTGCAAGGCTCCTCTGTTGCCAGGTGGCTGCCTATGGTGAAGAGGGTGTTTGCTATCTTCATCAGGAAACGGCGTGTGTGGCTGTTCTCATCGAGCGCAGCCGCAAGCAGCCCTATGTGTGCGTTAAGCTCATCGAGTGTGCCATAGGCCTCAACGCGTGGGTGGTCTTTGGGCACACGCTTTCCGCCACGCAGCGAGGTGGTGCCGTTGTCTCCTGTGCGGGTGTAGATTGTTGCCTTTTCCATTCTTGGGTTATAGTTTTAGTGTGTAGTGCTGTTTTATGCGCTCTTTGTTGAAGAGGAGGATGCCGCAGCTGTACATATCGTATGTTATTATTGTCTGCTTGTCGGCAACGAGTTGCTCCCACCATTTTAGGGTGGCGCTGTCGCGGTGTATGCCTTCTATCACTATTATGCTGTTGGCATTGGCGTGGCGCATTGCTGTTGCAACAGTCTCTTCGCGGTGGGGGCATCGCCCAATGTAGAGCATCCCAAGTGGGGCGTTGCCAAGTGTGGCTTCTAACAGTTGTGGTGCATTGCCTTGTTGCTGGGTGCAGTTGCAGATGTTGAAAATCTCGGCTGCTGTGTCTGTTGCTGTGCTGCCGATGTGCAGTGTTTTTGCCGATGGCTTTGCCAGTGCCATTGCACACGCTGCTGCCGTGGAACTTACAGCTATGCAGCTTGCCGGGTTGTGGTGGTTGGTTATGCGGAACAGTTCCCGCATAAGTTTGGTGCTTACGCCACATTCGCGCGCAACCTTGTCGAGGGTGGTGTAGGCATAATAGGGTAGCCGCTCTCTAAGCACTTGTGTAACAAAGAAAAAGGCAGAGGGGGATTGTACTCCATACCCCCTGTTGTGCCTTTTGCGGTTTATCCAGTCGCCTATTCTCATCTCTTTTTATGATTAGAGTGCGAATGTTTCCTTTACCTTCTCAACATAGTCGAGCTTCTCCCAAGTGAAGAGCTCCACCTCAATCTCTTTGGTGTCGAGGTAGCGCGACTCGAAACGCTTTGTAACCACCTGGGGCTTGCGGCCCATATGGCCATAGGATGCAGTCTCGCTGTAGATGGGGTTACGCAGCTTCAGGCGCTCTTCAATTGCCTTGGGGCGAAGGTCGAAGAGGCTCTTTACCTTGTCGGCTATCTGGCCGTCGGTGAGTGATACCTTGGCTGTGCCGTAGGTGTTTACAAAGACGCTCACGGGCTCGGCAACGCCAATGGCGTATGAGAGTTGGATGAGTGCCTCTTCGGCAACGCCTGCTGCAACAAGGTTCTTTGCTATGTGGCGTGCTGCGTAGGCTGCGCTGCGGTCTACCTTGCTGGGGTCCTTGCCGCTGAATGCGCCACCGCCGTGTGCTCCCTTGCCGCCATAGGTGTCTACGATGATTTTGCGTCCGGTGAGGCCGGTGTCGCCGTGGGGGCCACCAATCACGAACTTGCCTGTGGGGTTTACGTGGTATGTGATGTCGTCGCCAAAGAGGGCAAGAACGCTCTCTGATGCTATCTTTGACTTCACACGGGGCATAAGGATGTTGATTACATCCTCCTTGATCTTTGCCACCTGCGCAGCGTCGGCAGCGAGCTGTGCATCGGTGCCATCGGTTGTGGGTTTGATGAAATCGTCGTGCTGTGTAGAGACAACGATGGTGTCGATGCGCACGGGTTTGTTCTCGTCGTTGTATTCAATTGTAACCTGGCTCTTTGAGTCGGGGCGCAGATAGGTCATCTCTTTGCCCTCGCGACGTATCTCGGCAAGCTCGGTGAGTATGAGGTGTGAGAGGTCGAGCGATACGGGCATATAGTTCTCGGTCTCGTTGGTGGCATAGCCGAACATCATACCTTGGTCGCCGGCTCCCTGGTTCATCGGGTCTTCGCGCTCAACGCCACGGTTTATATCGGCGCTCTGCTCGTGGATGGCCGAGAAGATGCCGCACGAGTCTCCGTCGAACATATACTCGCTTTTTGTGTAGCCGATTTTGTTGATTACGCGGCGTGCGATGTCCTGCAGGTCTACGTATGCCTGTGATTTTACTTCGCCGGCAATGACAACCTGGCCTGTTGTTACAAGTGTCTCGCAGGCAACCTTTGATTGTGGGTCGAATGCGATGAGTTGGTCAAGTACTGCGTCCGAAATCTGGTCGGCAACCTTGTCGGGGTGTCCCTCTGAAACTGATTCTGATGTGAATAGATATCCCATAGTCATTAAGTGTGTTATGCCCTTTGGGGCGTAGTTAGTAATTTGCTTGTAGATATATACAAACCCTTCACAAACTTATGTGGGATAACTGAATGCCGGCGATGTGCCTTTACAAATGCCCTCTGATGGGGCTTTTAGCATTTTTTACCGTGGTTGCAAGCAGTTCAAATCTCTCCACATAGCCCTTGAAGGGCATTAATCCGATGCAAAGGTAATATGTTATTTTGGATTTGTCATATCCCTCTCTCCTTTTTTTGCACTTTTTTGGATTAATTGGTTTTCTTTTTGCCTTTATGTGCTTTCGTTCATTTGGAGTGCAGCGAGCAGCTCGCCAATTGTTTTGTGCAGTGTGGGGTGTGTGATGTTGTCTGCTATTTGAGCAAGCGGTTGCAGAACGAACAGGCGTTGGTGCATCAGGGGATGGGGTATTGTCAGCCTTTCTGTTGAAATTGTTTCACTACCGTACAGCAGTATATCAATATCTATAATACGGTCGTGGTATGTGCCGCCGGTGGATTTTGTTGTGCGGCCAAGTTCGCGTTCGATGCGTTCAGTGATATCGAGTATTTGCAGTGGCTGCAAAGTGGTGTCGAACGCTATGCAGCAGTTGAGAAAGGTGTTGTTGCTGTTGAAGCCCCAGGGGGCTGTCTCTATGAAGTCCGATTTTGCCGTGCAATGGCCAAACGCGAGCGATAGGAGTTCTATCGCCCGCGTCAGGTTCATCTCCTTGTTGCCTTGGTTGGTGCCAAGGCCAAGGTATAGTGTTCTCTTTTCACTCATTAGTCGATGATGAGCATTGCATCGCCATAGAGGCCGAAACGGTAACCTTCATCAAGTGCCACCTTATAGGCGTTCATCACATTGTCATAGCCGCCGAATGCTGTTGTTAGCATAAGCATTGTGGAGTAGGGGGCATAGAAGTTGGCTATCATACAGTTGGCCACCTGGAAGTTATACTCGGGGAAGATGAACTTGCTTGTCCAGCCGTCATACTCCTTGAGCATACCGCCGGTGAGTGAGGCTGTCTCAAGCACGCGCTGCACCGATGTTCCAACGGCGCAGATTTTGCGGTTCTCGGCTTTTGCCTTGTTGATGAGCTGCACAGCTTCTGTATCAACGCTTATGAGGTCGCTGTCCATCTTGTGCTTTGTGAGGTCCTCAACATCAATTTCGCGGAAACTGCCAAGGCCGGTGTGCATTGTTACAAAGGCTGTGTCTATGCCGCGTATCTCCATACGTTTCATAAGCTCGCGTGTGAAGTGCAGGCCGGCAAATGATGCTGTAACAGAGCCCTCCTTTTTTGCAAAATAGGTTTGGAAGTTCTGCAGGTCCTCGGGTTCCTCCTTGCGCAAGCGCTTGAAGTCCTCGGGGAGGGGTGCAACGCCAAGCGCAAAAAGTGCCTTCTTGAACTCGTCGTGCGGGCCGTCATAGAGGAATCGCAGTGTGCGTCCGCGTGAGGTAGTGTTGTCTATTACCTCGGCTACCATTGAGCTGTCCTCGCCAAAATAGAGCTTGTTGCCGATGCGGATTTTGCGTGCAGGGTCCACAAGCACGTCCCAAAGGCGGAACTCTTCGTTGAGTTCGCGCAACAGGAATACCTCGATTTGGGCATTGGTCTTCTCCTTGTTGCCATAGAGGCGTGCGGGGAACACCTTGCTGTCGTTCATCACAAAAAGGTCCTTCTCATCGAAATAGTTGATAACCTCTTTAAAGATGCGGTGTTCAATTTCGCCACTCTTCTTGTGCAGGACCAGCAGGCGCGACTCGTCGCGGCAGGATGCGGGGTAGAGTGCTATGCGCTCCTCGGGCAACTTGTATTTAAACTGAGACAGCTTCATATGCTGTCCGCTTATACTAAAATGTTCGTCTGGGAATGTGTTCATTGTTTTTCAAGCCATTCACGGAATGCTTCCGGGGTTATACAATCTTCTATTTTATACTCTCCAATGCGTGTTCTTACGAGGTCGGTAAGGTATCCTCCGCTGCCAAGTGCTGTTCCTATGTCGCGCGCCAACGAGCGTATGTAGGTGCCCTTGCCGCACACCACGCGTATTTTTATCTTTGGTAGTTCGCACTCGAGCAACTCAATTGAGTCTATGCGAATCTGCTTTGGTGCCAGCTCCATATCGCTGCCTTTGCGGGCCAGGTCATAGGCGCGCTTGCCCTCTACCTTGCAGGCCGAGAAAAGTGGCGGCCTTTGTGCTATGTCGCCCACAAACTGTTGCAGTGCCTCTTCTACCATCTCGCGGGTTATGTGCTCATAGGGGTAGGTGGCGTCTACCGGATGCTCCATATCAAATGATGGTGTGGTGGCTCCCAGCATTATCTCGGCTACATACTCCTTGGTGTGGCTCTGCAGCTCCTCAATGCGCTTGGTGGCCTTTCCTGTGCACAGCAGCAGAACGCCCGAGGCCAGTGGGTCGAGTGTTCCCGCGTGCCCCACCTTAAATCTCTTTATGCCATATTTGCGGCTCAAGTGATAGCGCACTTTGTTCACTATCTGAAACGATGTCCAGGTATAGGGCTTGTTTATGGGTATTATCTCTCCTGCAACAAAATCCATTATGCAATAGTTAGGTTATGACCGGTAAAAAGCATTGCCAATATGGCACCTCCAACGATAATTCGGTACCAGCCGAATGCTTTGAATCCGTATCTTGTTACAAAGTTTATGAAGAATTTTATGGCAAGCATAGCCACTATGAATGCAACTACATTGCCAATGAGCAGGGTGTCTATGTTCTCTTTGAGCATCTGCAGGCCCTCCTCTTCGGTAAAGAGTTTAAGCATCTTGAACAGTGTTGCTGCAAGCATTGTGGGCACGGCAAGGAAGAATGAGAACTCGGCAGCTGCCTTGCGCGTGAGTTTTTGCGACATACCGCCCACAATTGTTGCCATTGAACGCGATACGCCGGGTATCATTGAAATGCACTGGAAAAGACCGATGCTGAAGGCGCGCTTCTCGGTGAGCTCGGTGCTTTCGCTGCCCTTGTTGAAAATCCTGTCCGAGAAGAGCATAAAAATTCCTCCCAATATCAGTGTTATGGCTACCACCTCCACGCTTTCGAGCATTGCGTCAATGGCGTCGCTGAACAGCAGGCCAAACACGGCTGCGGGGATGAATGCCACAAAGAGCTTCCAGTAGAAATCGTATTTATGCAGGAAACGCTTTAGTGTGCCGGCGCCCTCGGATGCGGGGGTGTGGTTGAGCTTGAAGAAACGCTTCCAGTAGAGGACCACAACCGACAGTATGGCACCAAACTGTATTATAAAGGTGAATGCCTTCACAAAGACAGTGCTTTCCACGCCAAGCACATTCTGTGCAATTATCATATGCCCTGTCGATGAAACGGGAAGAAACTCGGTGAGTCCTTCTACAATGGCAATGATTATGGTATCAAGTATATCCATAGGTTATTGTTTTTGGTTGTTATCGTTGGAGTTGTTTTTCTTGCCTTTGTACATTATTGCCACAATCATTGAGACAAATCCCGCAAAGCAGATGGTGGGGGCCAGCTTTATTCTTCTAAAGCTGAAGATGTCCGGCTCAAAGTGTGTCTCGGTTGAGCCTGGGCCGCCCATAAGCACAAAACCCAGAATTATTGCTGCTGCACCAATGGCCAGCAATATGTAGTTCTGTTTTCCGAATGCAAATTTTTCTTTATCCATAGTTTATGTTGTTTATCAAATGAAATAGAGGTCGTTGTTGCGCATACGCAAAAAGCGGTTTACCGAAAAGAAGGCGCACAATGTGCATATGGCTATGCCGAAGAGTGTTATTGCTGCTCCTACAGTTGCAAGTCCCTCCACAGGAAGCAGTGCTGCAATGTTGGGCTCGCGCTGCATTATGAGATACACAGCGCTGCCAAGGATGGCATTGGCAATGATGCCCGACAAGAGGCCTATCCACAGGTTGTTGAGAATGAATGGGCGTCTTATGAAACTCCACTTTGCCCCCACCAGTTTCATTGTGTGCAACAGGAAACGCTTGGAGTATATTGACAGGCGCACAAGGTTGCCAATGAGCGACCACGATATTATTGTGAGCATAACAAGCAGGGCCGAAAGTAGCACGGCGGCCTTGTGCAGGTTGTTGTTCACGTTGTCGATGTGTTGCTTGTGGTAGATGACATCTGCAACGCCGTTGTTGTTCATCAGCATCTTCTCCATCTGTGCCATTGACTCGCTGTTGGAGAACTCCTGTTTCAGGGTGATTTCAAGCTCGGCCCGGTAGGGGTTTTCGCCCAGCAGCTCCATTGGGTCGCTCTTGAGTGCGGCCCTGGCCTCATCGAGCGCCTGCTCTTTTGATATGTAGCGACACTCGAGCACGCTCTCTTTGGCCTCAATTCTCTTCTTTAGTTTGAGGATTTGTTGCTCATTGCTCTCTTTGTCCATTACTGCGGTGATGCTGAAGTTTTCCTTTATCTGCCCCGACAGTGATTTGCCGCCAATGTATATTATGCCCATTATGCCCAACAGCAGCAAAACCAGTGTGGTGCTGATGTAGACACTCAATGCCTGTATTTTAAAAATAGGTTTGCTCATCTTTTCTTTCTGAACACAAAAATTATTGAACTGCTGGCGCTGCGTCTGCGGCTTTGTGCCAGCCATCCTTTAAGGCCGTTCCAAAATCCCTTGACGGTGTACATTCGTGAGCCTTTGTTGCGCTCGCTCAGCATCGAGATGTAGAAACCGTCGAAAGGCATTGTGTATTGCCTTTCGAGTATGAATCCGTGCTTTTCGCCCCAGCGCATCATTGTGCTTGGGGTGAAGTGCCATAGGTGGCGGGGTACATCGTATGCAGCCCAATGCTCTCCATAGTGTTGTGCGTCGTAGGATGCTTTGTTGGGTACGGCTATTATTGCTATGCCGGTATCATCGAGTGTGCGATGCAGCTCGCTCCACATTGTGTCGAGGTTTTGTATGTGTTCCATCACGTGCCACATTGTAACAACGTCCAGCTCTTTGTCTTTTATTTGGGCCAGCGCCTCAACCAGCTGCATCTGCAGCCCGTGTTTCTCTTTGGCAAATTCGCGGGCTTTTTCGCTTTTCTCTATGGCTGTTACATTCCACCCTTTGTGGAGCATAGCTTTCGCAAAGTGCCCTGTTCCGGCGCCGTAGTCGAGCAGCCTGCCGCTCTTCAGCAGTGTGAGCCTCTCCACCAGTGCACTCTTGTTGCGCAGCATAATTTTGCGCACGATGTGGTAGAGTTTGTTGCCGAGTCCTTTGCTGCTGTCGCTGTGTGGCACATAGGCTTGCGACTCGTAGTAGCGGCCTATCTCTGTTTCATCGGGTGCTCCCTGTGTGAATGCGAACTTGCAGGCGCTACATTCGAATATATCGAACTGCTCGCCTGTTGCAAAGCCGTCGGTGCAGGTGCAACGCTTTTCTATTGCGCTGCTGTTGCACAGTGGACATTTGTCGTGATTTATAACTTTCATTTGTTCGCCTTTTCTTTTCCAGGGCACAATTCACCCTAATTTGCCACAAAAATATACCATTTTGGCCAAAATGGTTCTTGTTTTTTAAACTTTTACGGCGTTAAAATCAGAAAATAGTTTTTTTTAACATTTGTTTGACCAAATATTTCTTATTTTTGCGGCCACAAACAAAAAATGTTTAACGTTTAAAAACAGTTCAAAATGGCAAAGTTGTATCGTTCAAGCAATAAGGTTATTGCTGGTGTGTGTGCCGGTGTTGCAGAGTTTTTTGGTCTTGATGTTAAGTTGGTGCGTATTGCGTGGTTGGTAGCCGCAGTTTTTGCCGGTGTGGGCGCCCTTCTTTATGTTCTCATTTGGTTGCTTGTTCCCCAAAAGTAATTATAAATGGGAGGAAGGCTTTACCGTTCGAGTAATAGAGTGATAGCTGGTGTGTGTGCCGGAATAGCAGAGTTCTTTGGCTTGGATGTGCGCACATTGCGCATTGTTTGGGCGGTGCTTGCTGTTGTTGGTGTTGGTTCTCCGGTACTATTCTATTTACTGCTCTGCATCATTGTGCCCGTGCGTCCGTTATCCTCGCGCTACGAAGAGAGAATGCGTGAGCGCCTTGGCAGAAGAGATTGATGACCTTTATGCACAAAAAAAGAAGCTGACTAAAAAGGCTCTTTTGTTGTTATACTCGCCCTCAAAATGCTCATTTACGCTTAGTAAACTACGCTTTTTCGGGTTTTGCAAGCCTAAAAACAGCTCTTTTTATTCAACTTCTCACAAACGAGGGTGCCCTTAATACTTTTGGGGCACCCTCGTTTTTATCGTTGTTGTTTTAATCGACAATTTCGCCAAGCAGCGTTGCGGCTGTGGAGCCGTGTATCTTCACTTTTACAAAATCACCTATCTTATAGTTCTTGCGGTTGAAGACTGCAGTGCGGTTCTGTTCTGTTCTTCCAAAGAACTGCTCCTTGGAACGTTTTGAGATGCCTTCTATCAGCACTTCATAGGTCTTTCCTATGCAGGCACGGTTGTTGTTGGCCGAGCACTCTTGCTGCAATGCTATGATTTCGTTTAGGCGGCGCACCTTTTCGCTATCTTCTATATCGTCCTTCATATGGCGACTGGCAAAGGTGCCGGGGCGCTCTGAGTATTTGAACATAAATGCCGCGTCGTATGAGCAGTATCTCATAAGAGAGAGTGTCTGTTGGTGGTCCTCTTCGGTTTCGCCACAGAAGCCTGCAATGATGTCGGTAGACAGGCCGCAGTCGGGGACAATGCGGCGTATGGCTTCAATGCGGTCGAGGTACCACTCGCGGGTGTATTTGCGATTCATTGCTTTGAGCATAGTGCTGCTGCCGCTCTGCACGGGAAGGTGTATGCTCTTGCACACGTTGGGCTCCTCGGCAATAACGCGCAATGTGTCGTCGCTCATATCTTTGGGGTGTGATGTTGTGAAGCGAATACGTGTCTGCGGTGTGTGCTGTGCTACGCGGCGCAGCAGTTGGGGGAAGTTTACGTCCTCGCCGTTTTCTCCGATGAAATGGTAGGAATTTACATTTTGTCCAAGAAGGATTATCTCTTTGAATCCCTTTGCTACCAAATCGTCTACCTCGTTTATGATGCTCTGAATATCTCGGCTTCTCTCGCGTCCTCGTGTGTAGGGCACCACGCAGTAGTGGCAGAAGTTGTTGCAACCACGCATTATTGATATGTAGCCCGATACCTTGCCACTGCAAATTCGCATAGGAATTACATCGCGGTAGGTTTCTGTTGTGGATAGCTCTATGTTCATTGCGGGGTGTCCCATTTCGGCTTGTGCAATGAGTTCGGGCAATGATAGATAGGTGTCGGGGCCTGCGACTATGTTCACTTTATAGTTTTCTATAAGTTCTTCCTTGACGCGCTCGGCCATACAACCCACCACGCCAATTAGTGTCTCTTTGCCACGACGCATTGCATTGAGCTGGTCGAGGCGGCCATAGATTTTCTGCTCGGCGTTGTCGCGGATTGAACAGGTGTTTAGCAGAATGAGGTCGGCCTCTTCTATGGTGTCGCAGATGGCATATCCCGATACCTGCAATATGGAGCCGATGACCTCGCTGTCGGCTACATTCATCTGGCAGCCGTATGTCTCTATGAATAACTTCTTGTCGTTCATTGTTGCTTTTTCTTTGATAACGGATGCGAAGATAGTGATAAAAAACGAAACATTGACACAAAAAACGCTTGCTTGCCAATTTTATATATAAATTTTAAATATAATTTTAACTTGCTGTTTGAATGTTTTGCACATTTCTTATATCTTTGCACATAATGCGAGGATGTGTTTGTGAAGGCTTCGCGGTTTGTAAATTGCGCTTGTGCGCCAACTTTTTTTGAAGGTGATGAACGATAGTGTAATAATTATCCCCACATACAACGAGAAAGAGAATATTGAGCGTATGATACGCACGCTTATGGCTCTTGAGCACGGTTTTGATGTGCTTGTTGTCGATGATGGCTCGCCCGATGGCACTGCTGCCATTGTGAAGGAACTCATTGGGTTGTTCCCCGGCAGGGTGCATATCATTGAGCGTGAAGGCAAGCTGGGGCTGGGAACGGCTTATATAGCAGGTTTTAAATGGGCGTTGGAGAAGGGTTATGAATATATCTTTGAGATGGATGCCGATTTTTCGCATAATCCCGATGATGTTCCTCTTCTCTATTCGGCCTGCGCCAACGAGGGCTACGACCTTTCGGTGGGCAGCCGTTATGTTACCGGTGTGAATGTTGTGAACTGGCCTATGGGGCGCGTGCTGATGTCCTACTTTGCATCGAAATATGTGCGTCTTATAACGCGTTTGCCGGTCTATGACACCACTGCGGGTTTTAACTGTTACAGGCGCAAGGTGCTGGAGACAATTGACCTTGATGGCATACGCTTCAAGGGGTATGCCTTTCAGATTGAGATGAAGTTTACCACTCATATGTGTGGCTTCAAAATAAAGGAGGTGCCGGTGATTTTTGTCAATAGAGTGCTTGGAACATCAAAAATGAGCGGTGGTATCTTTAGCGAGGCTCTCTTTGGTGTAATAAGAATGAAGATTGGCAGTTGGTTTCGCAAATATCCAAAATTGAAGTAAATAAAAATATAATATGGCAAACGATACTAACAGAGAGTTTGAGAAGGTGCTGGCTGTGTGCCGCGAGTTGTTCAGCAAAAAACTCTATGACTATGGTGCATCGTGGCGCATTATGCGTCCCGAGTCGCTTACCGACCAGATATTCATAAAGGCTAAGCGCATAAGAAACCTTGAGACAGGTGCTGAAAATCTGGTGGGCGAGGATATCGTTTCGGAGTTTATCGGCATTGTTAATTATGGTCTCATTTCGCTTGTGCAGCTCGATAAAGGGTTTGCCGATAGCTGTGATATCACCCCCGATGAGGCTATGAGACTCTACGACATTAAGGCGCGGGCCACCTTGGAGTTGATGAAGAAGAAAAACCACGACTATAACGAGGCGTGGCGCGGGATGCGCACTACATCGTATACCGACCTCATCCTCACAAAGATATGGCGCACCAAGCAGATTGAAGAGCTTGGTGGCGCAACAAAGGTGTCGGAGGGCGTGGATGCCAACTATATGGATATGATTAACTACGCTGTCTTTGCGTTGATTAAGAATGGTGTTGCCGAGTAAAAATAACAGGTTTCTTGGCGTGGCGGCCAACGTGTGCCGTTTGCTGCTTGCGCTGGTGTTCTTGCTTTCGGGCTTTCTGAAGGCGGCAGACCCTGTGGGTGCGGCAGTTAAGTTGCAAGAGTATGCCGAGCTCTTCTCTTTCGACACACTCTCGGGTGAGGTGATGCAGTTTGGAGCAATGCTGTTGGCTTCGTTTGAGTTCCTCTTGGGCGTGTTTTTGTTCACGGGGGCCTATCGCAGATTGGTATCATTTCTTTCTGTGGTGGTGATGCTTGTTTTTGTGCCACTGTCGTTTTATGTGTGGTTCAACGGCTCGATGGATGATTGTGGGTGCTTTGGCAACTCCATAGCTGTTTCGCCAAGGGATACGTTCTTCAAGAATGTTGTGCTTCTTTTGCTTGCGGTTATTGTGTATGCCGGTCGCGCTCGTTTTGTTCCTAAGGTTAGCAGCAGATGCCGTTGGATGGTAACACTCTTCTCTCTTGCATACATAATTACGCTAAACGGCTTTAGCTATTTCCATCTCCCGGTTGTCGATTTCGGGCATTTTGCAGTGGGTAAGGATGTTAGGGAGCTTACCACTCCTGTGCCCGGCCGCTATGAACTGCAATCGGTCTATGTAAAGGATAGTGTCGAGATTGTGTTGCCCTGCGATTCAGTGCCTGGTGATGGTTGGGATTTTGTAGAGACGCGCTCGCTGCTCGTGGAACCGGGCGTTCCTGCCGTTATTGCTGAGTTTTCAATTATCGATTGGGATTATGACCGCGAACACTCCGATGAGATACTCTCCGACACCGGATATGTGTGCCTTGTCTCTATTGAAAGAGTGGAGAGAGCATCGGTTGCGCGTGTTGATAAGATAAACGACCTTTATGACCACTGTGTGGCAAACGGGGTGCCGTTTTATGCTGTGTCGGCCTCGAGCGAGGATGATATCAGATTATGGGGCAAGCGCACTGGTGCTGAATATCCGGTATATTGGGCCGACGCTGCGTTGCTGCGCTCTATGGTGCGCTCCAACCCCGGCTTGCTGCTGTTTAAGGATGGCGTGGTTGTTGGTAAGTGGAATGTTGCCGACATTCCTGATATAGAGTTGTTAGAGGTCTCCTCCACCGGAATGCCCGATGGTGTGAGGGTTTCTTTGGCAAAGATGCAGATGTGGCAACCCTGGGCGGCACTTTTTGGGGTTGTGCTCTTCTTTATATTGCTGCTTGATGTTGTTTTGTCGGGCATCGCACGCAGGAGATTGGTGCGAGCTGCTGAGGCTGAAAAGTTGGCAGGTGGCAACCGGCCCGCCATCAATGAAAATGAGTTGTGATTTAAATTTAATATAAACTTTTAATTTTTTGAAAAATGAGAAAAAACATTGTTGCAGGTAACTGGAAAATGAACCTGAATCTTCAGGAGGGTGTGGCTCTTGCAAAGGAACTTAACGAGGCTCTTGCTGCAGATAAGCCCAATTGCGATGTAGTAATCTGTACTCCTTTCATTCATCTTGCATCGGTTACTCCCGTTGTTGATGAGGCTGTTATTGGCGTTGGTGCCGAGAACTGTGCCGATAAGGTGTCGGGTGCTTACACAGGTGAGGTGTCTGCTGCTATGGTAGCTTCTACCGGTGCAAAGTATGTTATCCTTGGCCACTCTGAGCGTCGTGCCTACTATGGCGAGACAGCAGAGATTCTCAAGGAGAAGGTGCAGCTTGCTCTTGCCAATGGCCTCACACCTATCTTCTGCATTGGTGAGGTGCTTGAGGAGCGTAATCAGGGTATCCAGAACCAGGTTGTTTATGAGCAGCTTGCCGGTTCACTATATGACCTTTCTGCCGAGGACTTTTCAAAGATTATCCTTGCTTATGAGCCGGTTTGGGCTATCGGTACCGGCTTGACAGCTACTCCCGAGCAGGCACAGGAGATTCACGCCTACATCCGCTCAACCATCGTTGAGAAGTATGGTGCCGAGGTTGCCGAGAATACTTCTATCCTTTATGGTGGCAGCTGCAAGGCAAGCAATGCCAAGGAGCTCTTCGCAAATCCCGACGTAGACGGTGGTCTCATTGGTGGTGCATCGCTCAAGGTTGCCGATTTCAAGGGTATCATTGATGCTTTCAAGTAATGATGAGACGTACACTTGTACTTTTTTCAATGTTGTTCTGTGTCCTCTGTGCGGGGGCGCAGAGCAACATTATTAACAAAATCGAGGATTATGTGCGCGGCGAGGGCAAGGTGCGCATCTATCAGCCCGACAAACTGACCGGTCTTATGGGCTCGATGGCCAATACCGAGGCGGTTGTTCAGCAGGTTGAGGGTTATCGTGTGCTTGTCTATTCGGGCAACAATTCGCGCCAGGCGCGTGAGGAGGCCAATGAGATGGCTGAATATATGCGTGCAAATTATCCCGGTGCCGAGGTCTATGTGGTGTTCGAGTCTCCCATTCGCTCTTGCGAGTATGGCGACTATCGCACGCGTGAAGAGGCCGAGCTGATGATGTATCGTCTTAGAAAGACAAAGCGCTTCAAGGAAATCTCGGTGAAGAAATGTTTGATTAACCTGCCTTATTAAAATGAGTTCAATGGATAGGGATGAGCGTATAGATGGTTTGATGGAGTGTTGCCGGTCAATGCTTGGATACATTGGCGAGGATGTGGAGCGTGAGGGGCTTTTGAAAACTCCCGAGCGTGTGGCTCGTGCCATACTTGATACAACGGCCGGCTATAACGAGGACCCCGAGGCTATTCTGCGCGGTGCAATGTTCAAGGAGGACTATAGCCAAATGGTTATTGTGAAAGATATTGATTTCTACTCGCTGTGCGAGCATCACATTCTTCCTTTTTTTGGTAAAGTGCACGTGGCCTATATTCCCAATGGCTACATAACCGGTTTGAGTAAAATTGCCCGTGTTGTTGAGGTGTTCTCGCGCCGTCTGCAGGTGCAGGAGAGGCTTACGTTGCAGATAAAGGAGTGTATTCAGAAGACGCTTAATCCTCTTGGTGTGATGGTGGTTGTTGAGGCACAGCATCTGTGTATGCAGATGCGTGGCGTTAAGAAGCAGAACTCGGTTACAACAACGTCCGACTTTTGCGGTGCTTTCAACCAGGCAAAGACTCGTGAGGAGTTTATGAATCTTTTGCGCAACAAGTAATAGAGTTGCATAGAGTGTTTGAAAAAAAATAAGGCAGGTTGCACTGGTGGTGCAACCTGTTTCATTTATATATGTAAGCCTCTTTTAAATTGTCAGTGCCAATTTGTATTACCTTATTAAATATACGCGTGCGCGAACTGAATACTGATATTGACAAGGTTTGTTTTTGCAATCCGAACGGTGTGAATTGCATCCACACTTCGTGCGACCTGTTGCTTAATTTTAGATAGAGACATTGACTTCGCCGTCTGTTCGCAACCCACGCAGCACCACAGCGCGGTGCTTCGCGTGGCTTATTGCTGCCGGTGAAGTCGATGCTGCTTTAAATATTTAAAGCAACATTGCCGAATCCATAGCTCTTTAACACGTCATTTAGTGCGCCCTGTGTCTCTTTCAGGAACTTGAAGTCCTCCATTGCCTCTTGCAGTGCTGTGGGGTTGGCTGTGGTGGCAGGATCCTTTAGCTTTGCCATTGTGTTTTTTATCATCTCGTCCACCATACTGAGTTTGTAGGCTATTGCAAGGCGTGTGGTCTGTTCAAAGAGCACTGCTTGTTCGTTGCGTTCGTCGCTGGCCTGTTCTGAAAAGAATTTGCTCAGTATATAGCGTTCTCCGCATAACTCTGCTGTCAATCTTGATATCTCAACATCCGGGTGCGCCATAAAGTGGCTTTCAGGGTTGAAGGTTGGGGTGTTGGCATACTCTGCGGCTTCGGCAAAGATTTTTTTGTAGAGTGGGTGTGAGAACTCAATACCGTCTTCGCTGAACGAGTAGTGGAGGTGCGAGAGTACGCTCTCGGTGAATGACGGTGTGCCTGTTGCTTGGTTTGCCGGTACTTGTAGCAGCCTGTTGCCATTCTTCAGCAAGAACTGTATTATAGCCTTCTCCTTGTTGTGAAGTGGGTTGGTTGCGTTGTCTATCAGGCTCTGTCGGAACTCGTCGGCTGTGGCGGTGGGTACACCTTCTGCCGCAGGCTGTTCGTTGGCTGCGGTGTCGTTGTTTTGTGTTTGCTTCTTGTATGTCTCCTCGGCTTTCTGTCGTCTTAGCTTTGCAACCTCTTTCACCAATATCTGTTCGCCTACATTGAGCATTCCGCTACATCTCTTTATGTATTCGCTGCGCAGTATCTCGTTGGGGACTACTGCAATGCTTTTTACAACGTCGCTCACAAGGTTGGCGCGGCGTATGGGGTCTTCTCCCACCTCGTCAAGAAGCAGGTTGGTCTTGAATTTTATGAAGTCTACCTTGTTGCGTTCGATGTATTGCTCCACCTCCTCGGTAGAGTGTGTCTGTGAGTAGCTGTCGGGGTCTTCACCTTCGGGCAGAAGGACAACATTTATGTTCATATCTTCCTCCAGCAGCATATCGATACCACGGATTGATGCCTTTATGCCGGCCTTGTCGCCATCGTAGAGCAGTGTTATGTTCTTGGTGAAACGGTGGATTAGCTTTATCTGCCCGGTGGTGAGTGAGGTGCCCGATGATGCTACCACATTTTGTATGCCGGCTTGGTACATTGATATTACATCAAGATATCCTTCTACAAGAATACAGTGGTCTTTCTGTATTATTGCCTGCTTGGCAAAATATAGTCCATAGAGGTGGTCGCTCTTGTGGTATATTTCACTTTCGGGCGAGTTTACATATTTTGCGGCTTTGGGGTTGTTTTGCAGCACGCGGCCTCCAAAGGCTACAATTTTTCCCGAGATTGTGTGCACGGGAAAGATAACGCGCCCCCAAAATCTATCGACAAGGCGTCCGTCATCGGTGCTGTAGCACACTCCGCTCTTTGCAATAAGCTCGGGGTTGTATCCGGCGCCGGTGGCGCGTTTGGCAAAGCTGTCGCGTTTCTCAAGTGAGTAGCCCAGGCAGAATTTCTTTATTGTTTCATCGCGCAGGCCGCGGTGGCGGAAGTAATTCAAGCCAATGGCTTGTCCCTCCTCGCTTTCGTGCAGGGTGTCTATGAAGTGTTGCAGTGCATATTGGTTTATGACAAAGAGGCTCTCGCGTATGCTCTCCTCGCGTTTCTCCTCTTCGGTCATCTCGCGCTCCTTTATCTCAATGTGATATTTCTTTGCAAGCCACCTCAAGGCTTCGTAGTAGCTCAGCTGTTCGTGCTCCATTATAAAGTGCACGGGGTTGCCACCTTTGCCGCATCCAAAGCATTTGCACAAGTTTTTTGCGGGAGAAACGGTGAATGACGGTGTTTTTTCGTTGTGAAACGGGCAAAGGCCTATTAAATTTACTCCGCGACGTTTTAATGTTACGAAGTCTCCAACAACCTCCTCTATCTTTGCGCTGTCAAGAATGCGTTCAATTGTTTCCCTGTCTATTTTGTATCTATAGTTGTCAGAATATGCCATCGCCCGTTATAAATATAATTATAATGTAAAGATACAGCAAACTCGGCTCTGTGCAAAAAAATCACCGTTTTTTTTGTTTTTCTGCCATAATGCGGCAGCAGGAAAGAAAAAATGCAAAAAGGTGGCGTTTGTGGAGTGTGTTGTAGAAAATTCTTTTTTTGCAATAAATTTACACAAAATGAACGTAATTTAATAAAAATGATACAAGTTGGGGCTGCTTGATTAAAATTTTTGCAATTTTATTAAATTTTCTTCTCGATTTGTTTTGTAATTCAAAAAATCGCCTTACCTTTGCACTCGCTTTCGGGAACAAACACATTTAGTTCTTCTCGAGACGCAAGAAAGAGATCCTTGACATCATTCCATACAGACAAGCAGTACAACGTGCTTCTTTATGAATTCATTTGTAGAGAAGTTAAAGTATAAGTAAGGAACGAAAAACGAACCGTCAAAATTTTTTGATATACAAATTCCGGCCAGTACAAACAATTTCATCAGTCTATAAAACCTTTTATGGTTTTTCAGATATAATTTACAACGAAGAGTTTGATCCTGGCTCAGGATGAACGCTAGCTACAGGCTTAACACATGCAAGTCGAGGGGTCTGCTTCGGCAGACGACCGGCGCACGGGTGAGTAACGCGTATCCAACCTGCCCTTCATATTGGTATAGCCTCCCGAAAGGGAGATTAATCCCGAATAACATACCAGAGTTGCCTGATTTTGGTATGAAAGCTCCGGCGATGAAGGATGGGGATGCGTTCCATTAGGTAGTAGGCGGGGTAACGGCCCACCTAGCCTACGATGGATAGGGGTTCTGAGAGGAAGGTCCCCCACACTGGAACTGAGACACGGTCCAGACTCCTACGGGAGGCAGCAG
>JAZONR010000017.1:0-31745 GCA_045654645.1 Bacteroidaceae bacterium | reverse complement strand
ATTCTTTTTGTTGTCGTTTATATCCGTTCTTTTGGCGGCCAAAAGAACCAAAAGCCCCGGCACACGGAAAGGCCAGTCCACCTTTTCTTTGCTCACGAGTCGCAAGCGACATCCCTCGGTCAAAAAGGTGTTGCCACTTGAACTTGCCTTTTGCTTTACGGCGCTCCGGAACTTGTGCGGTATGGTGTTATAAAAAAATATAACACCACGCACTGCAAACAGTCCTCACTTATTCCCGTAAAGCAAAAGAGTTCAAGTTGTGTCCTTTAACGGTGCCGGTTTTTCTTTGAAATTACCGATGCTGATATATTCGCGCCAAAAGGTAATCCGTCGCTGAAATTTTAGACATAAGAACAAAACTCCCCTGTGCCGCCTATCAGGGCAACTGCTTTACGCTTTAACGTTTCGGTTTCTTTGCGTTTTGTTGGCGGCTGAACCATCTGTCGGGCAGCGTTGTTATTCTTTACGATTATAACCATCAAAAAACGGATAACTATGTCTACATTAACAAAAAGTGTGAAATTGGGCGTGGCCACATTGGCCATTATGAACGTTACGGCAGTGGTATCGCTGCGCGGACTGCCGGCCGAGGCCGAATATGGCATAAGCTCGGCTTTTTATTACCTGTTTGCAGCCATCGTATTTCTTATTCCCACCTCATTCGTTGCTGCCGAACTGGCTGCAATGTTTCAGGACAAGCAGGGCGGCGTATTCCGCTGGGTGGGAGAGGCCTTTGGCAAGAAAGCCGGATTTGTGGCAATATGGCTACAGTGGGTGGAGAGCACAATATGGTACCCCACTGTGCTAACCTTTGGAGCAGTGTCGCTGGCTTTTATAGGAATGGACAGCACTGCCGATATGACGCTTGCGTCTAATAAATTCTATACCCTTATTGTGGTACTTGCCATCTATTGGATTGCAACATTCATCTCGCTCAAAGGACTTGGCTGGGTGAGCAAGGTTGCAAAAATAGGCGGCCTCGTGGGAACAATTATCCCGGCGGCGCTTCTTGTGATACTTGCTATTGTGTATCTCATTGGCGGCGGAAAGTCGCAGATGGACTTTGGCGGCAGTTTCTTTCCCGATATCACAAAGCTCGACAATCTGGTGCTCGCATCGGGAATATTTCTCTTTTATGCAGGTATGGAGATGACCGGTATACACGTCAAGGATATGGAAAACCCCAGCAAAAGCTATCCCAAAGCGGTGTTCCTGGGTGCAATAATCACTGTGCTAATCTTTATTCTTGGCACCTTTGCGCTTGGCATCATCATTCCACAGAAGGATATTAACCTCACACAGAGTCTTTTGGTGGGCTTCGACAACTATTTCAAGTTCATTGGAATGTCGTGGCTATCGCCCATAATTGCCATTGCTCTCGCTTTTGGTGTGCTTGCCGGCGTGCTCACCTGGGTGTCGGGCCCCTCAAAGGGTATCTATGCAGTGGGCAAGGCCGGTTATCTGCCGCCATTTATGCAGCGCAGCAACAATTTAGGTGTGCAGAAGAATATATTGCTCATTCAGGGCGGCATTGTAACACTGCTTAGCCTTCTGTTCGTTGTAATGCCGTCGGTGCAGAGCTTCTACCAGATACTCTCGCAGCTGACAGTGCTGCTCTACCTTATTATGTACCTTCTTATGTTTGCTGCAGCTATCTACCTGCGTTACAATATGAAGGATGCTCCCCGCCCCTTCCGCCTTGGCAAGAGTGGCAACGGCGTTATGTGGATTGTCTCGGGCGTGGGCTTCCTGGGCAGCCTCCTTGCCTTTGTGCTCAGTTTCATTCCGCCCGCACAGATTGCGGTGGGCAGCAATGCCGTCTGGTATGCTGTGCTTGTGATAGGCTGCATCATTGTGGTGGGCGCACCGTTTGTTATATACTCTATGCGCAAACCCCACTGGGTGGACAAGGATGCACAATTCGAGCCGTTCCATTTTGAGGAGAACAACAGCGCAGCCAAGAAGTAACATCATTCTTAGAGTGCTCTTTCCGCGGAAAGAGCATTTTTTTTACTATCTTCGCCGGCAAACAGACTGCTATGAAGAAGATATTTGCCATAATGCTTGCTGCTATGTGCACCGCAGCCACAGCACAGCACACCAACTATGCATCACTTGTGAACCCACTCATAGGCACCGACGGCAAGGGCAACACCTACCCCGGCGCACAGGCCCCTTTCGGAATGGTGCAGCTGAGCCCCGACAACGGCACGCAAGGGTGGGACTGGATTGCGGGATATTTCTACCCCGACAGCACAATCGCCGGTTTCAGCCACACACACCTTAGCGGCACAGGAGCCGGCGACCTCTATGACATCAGTTTCCTGCCCGTAACACACCCGCTGCGCAAAGCCGAAGGGGCGTTGGGGGTGCACTCACTCTTCAGCCACAGGAGCGAAGAGTGTGAAGCCGGATACTATCGTGTGCATCTCGACAGCTACAACATTGATGTGGAGCTCACAGCCACTGAACGCTGCGGCATACAGCGCTATACCTTCCCCACCGACAGCGCCACAGTGCTGCTTAACCTGGGCAAGGCAATGAACTGGGATGCAACAACCGACACGCACATAGCCATTGTGGACAGCTGCACCATAGAAGGCTATCGCCACTCCACCGGCTGGGCGCGCAACCAGCAGGTCTATTTTCGCACACGCTTTTCAAGACCCATAAAGGATTTTAAACACGATGCGTGGCCATTGAAAGCGGGAAGAGAGTTGAAAAGACCGGGCACTGTGGAACTGATTTTTGCCCCCGATGAGAGCAGAGAACTCACCATTGTTACAGCCATCTCGGGCACCGGGCTCGAGGGTGCCGCCAAAAACCTTGCTGCCGAAGCGCCACACAACAATTTCGACCTCTACCGCGCTGCAACACAAGAGAAATGGAACAGGGAACTTGGCTGCATCGAGATAAGCGGCGGCACACAAGAGGAGCGCATCTGCTTCTACACAGCACTCTACCACACCAAGATTGCCCCCACGCTCTACTGCGACACAGACGGCACCTATCGCGGTGCCGACGGCAAGAACCACACCGCCCAAGAGTGGAACAACTACTCCACCTTCTCCTTGTGGGACACCTATCGAGCAGCGCACCCGCTGTTCACCCTTACCGCACCCGAGCGCATCGATGATATGATAAACTCCTTCATTGCCCACTATGAACAACACGGACACCTGCCTGTGTGGAATATGTGGGGCGGTGAAACAGATATGATGATTGGCTACCACTCGGTGCCGGTGATTGCAGATGCCTACCTAAAAGGATTTCGTGGCTTTGATGCCGAAAAGGCTCTTGCAGCCTGTGTCGCCACAGCCAACGACGACAACTATCGTGGAATAGGGTTCTACAAAAGAGAGGGATATATACCCTATGACATTGCCGACCCCTACAATGCCGATGATTGGTCTATGTCGCGCACTCTTGAATATGCCTATGACGACCACTGCATCGCACTCCTGGCCCAAGCTATGGGACACGACAGCATTGCAAACGTCTTTCACAAGCGTGCAGAAAACTGGCGCAACCACTATAACGCAGCCACCACCTTTATGCAGCCACGCAACAGCAAGGGGGAATTTCAGCCCCACTTCAGCCCCGATGAATACACCCCGCACATCTGCGAGAGCAACGCCTGGCACTATATGTGGAGTGTGCAACACAACATTGATGGGCTCATTGCCCTTGTGGGAAAAGAGCGCTTTGCAGCAAAGCTCGACAGTATGTTCACCCACACTCCTGCCAATAATGCAGAACTTCCCATCTTCAGCACGGGAATGATTGGGCAATATGCCCACGGCAACGAGCCCAGCCACCACGTTGCCTATCTTTTCAACCGCATAGGACATCCCCAAAAGACAAGGAAATATGTGCGGCAGATTATGAAGGAGATGTATCGCAACACCCCCAACGGCCTTTGCGGCAACGAGGATTGCGGACAGATGTCGGCCTGGTATGTGATGAGTGCAATGGGATTTTACCCTGTGGACCCTTGCGGGGGCGAGTATGAGCTTGGCGCTCCGCTGTTCAGCAAGGTGAAGCTGAAGTTGCCAAACGGCAACTCATTTACCATAAAGACAGGTAAAGAGGCCGGCAAGAATAGAAAGGTGTTGCTGAACGGAAGAAAGATAAAGGGAACAACAATATCCCACAAGGATATAATAAACGGCGGAGTGCTGGAGTTCAAATAGAGTATGACATAAACAAGTGGCGACCATTCGGCCGCCACTTGTTTATGTTAGTGTGTCTCACCACCCTCAACCTTATATCCACTGGGATAGATGAGCATAATGCTTGTATTCTGATAGTCGCGTTGCAGTTGCACAAATACGTGGTCAAGCGACGGGCGATAGGATATTGAGCCCTTGCGCGCACTCACCACAATGAGCAGATGGTCGTCGTTTATAATCTTTGACAGACGTTTCAGGTCGTTTCCACCATCAGTTTCAAAGAAGGATGCATCTATTGGAGCAAGCTCCCTGAGACGCTCTTTTATTCTCATCATTGTTTGAGGATGACCGTGATACATCATTCTGCAACCCAGGCCGCTCGACATACGCGCCGTCTCCTCTACCCAATAGCCGAAGCCCGCCTCAAACTCGGCCTTCTCGGGGAAGGTTATATGAATTGCACGCACCGTGTTCAACGGAATGTTCATACGGGCCATCATCACCTGACAATCTATTGAGTTAAGCACCTCGGGCAGCACATTACCCAGGAAGCTGTCGTTGGCAGTCTCCTTTTGGTGAAAACCAAGGATAAGTTCACGATAGTCATTCTCCTTCACCTCGTGCACAATGCCGTGAGCAAGGTTTGTGGTGAGGCGAAGCTTTGTGAGCAGCGGCACATTCACCGATGCTGCTATGCCGGCTGCAGCATCCAACACCTTGGTTCCATTCTCCTGCAGTTTCTTATCCTCGTCAAGCACCACAGTGATGGCCGAAAGAGGTATCTTGCTATCATCCTTGCGCACAAGCAAGGCAAGGTCCATAAGCCTATCGACCATATTGGGATTGGCAAGCGCCAAAAGGGTTTTCTTGGAAGATATTGCGGCCGGAGCATTGAGTGGCTTGCCCGAGATGATGAGCTTGCGCGATGCTCTGTCCGAGGTTATCGAACTGACAATGCAGGTGATTAGAATGAGCAGAATGGTGCCATTGAGCACATCATCGTTGAGCAGACGTGAGCCGTCGGGCAGAATTATGCTGTGTCCCACAATGGCGGCGGCAAGCGTTGCCGCAGCCTGCGAGGTGCTTAGGCCAAACATCAGGTTGCGCTCGTTCGACGACATTCCATATACCCTTGCCACAAAAGTGGAGGCAGTCCACTTTCCTGTGAGCGCCACAACAACCATAACAGCAGCCACAATAAGCGAATTTCCACCCTTGAAGAGCACGCTCAGGTCTATCATCATACCCACTCCAATGAGGAAATAGGGGATAAAGATTGCATTGCCCACAAAATCTATGCGTCGCATCAGGGGCGACGAGTGTGGAATGAGACGGTTGAGCACCAGACCGGTGATGAAGGCACCCAAAATACCCTCCATTCCTGCAAGCTCCATCATTCCTGCGCCCAAGAACAGCATAGCCATCACAAAGATATATTGTATGACGCTATCGTTATAGTTGCGGAAAAAATATCGCGCAATACGCGGGAAAAGCACAATAATTATGGTTCCAATGCCAAGCAACTTAACAAGCATAAGCAACACAAACCACACATCGGCCTCACCGGTAAAGGTACCGGCTATCACCGCAAGCACAAAAAGGGTGAGCGTGTCGGTGATTATGGTGCCGCCCACCACAAAGTTCACACAACGCAAACGCGAAAGACCGTAGCGCGCAACAATGGGATAGGAGATGAGGGTGTATGAGGCATACATACTTGCCAGCAGCAATGCTGCAATGAAGTCATAATGAAGGATGTAGATGTTGGCAAGCAGACCCAGCCCAATGGGTATTGCAAAGACGGCAAGTCCCATAAGCAGGGCACCGCCCTTGGCCTGTTTCATCTCCTGCATATTTATCTCCAAGCTGGCAAGGAACATTATGTAATAGAGTCCCACTTTGCCAAACAGTTCGAAACTGGCATCACGCTCAAGCACATTGAACCCGTTGGGCCCAATGAGCAAACCCGCCAAAATCATTCCAATGATGTGCGGCATACGCAACTTATTGAAGATAAGCGGCGCAAACAGCACAATGCACAGCACACCCAGAAAAATCCAGGTGGGCTCGGTAACGGGGAACGCAAAGAGATGAAACATTTTCCTTTTTAATAAGAGGATGTTATTCTTTTAAATTTTACCAAGAGTAGGCAACACCAAGGGTGAAGAGCTCCTTAAACTGCCAGAAGCCCCATTTTCTCACCTCCTCATCGGTAGAGAGTGTTACACTGTCATCGAAACGACCGTGAAGCATCAACGATGCTGTGAAATACTTGCTGAGTGCAGCACTGAACCTTGTCTCCCACTGGAAGAACACTCTATGATAGTTGGTATAGTATTCAAGGCGTGAATATACATCGAGGAACGATGTGAGCTTGTATGTGGGCACAGTAACCACAAGCTGTGTACCGAAGTCCTGTCTGAAACGGCGGCTCACCTCATCTTCATTAAAGCCAAAACGGTCCTTTGCCAAATCTCTGAAGCGCACAAAGCGGAAGTTGTAGGCCGAGAGGGGAGCAAGGTAGAACTCTATTTTGAAATCACCAAGGTCGGGCTTGTAGTTGAGACCGACAGAGGCATTTGCATCGAACGGTGCAAAGAAGTTTGAGATAAAATCGTGGCTGTTCACAGGATAGTTGGGCAAGGACTGTGTCTCCATCTTCAGCTTGGCTGCAATATCAAGGTTCTTAATCAACTTGTAACCGAATGTAGACTCAAGGCGCAAACGGTCGGTGTTTGTTCTGAAGCTGTGCAGTGTATCGGCCTTTGATGTGGAGAAACCCAGGTCAAAATCGAAATGATTCTTGAAAGTGATGCGGTCTTTGTCGTCATAGTTGATATCAAAGTCAAACTCGGCAAGCATCGCCTGTGCACTCTCACCACCCTGGAACCAGTTCCCTGAAATGAAGTTCTGTGTAAATGTCAATGACACCCTTCCGGCTGTTGTCCAGTAGTTGGGCTTTGTTACAGTAGTCTTCATTCCACCCACTACATTATCGGGCATATTTATCTTGGCAAACTTGAGCTCGGGAGCCACTGCAACCACATTGTTCACCTTGGCAACCATCTTCTCGCTGCGCAGCTCATCTTCGGTCATATGCACCTTGCCGGGAGCCTCGCGATAGAGTCCCATAAGAACACCGTCAATCACAGCCGCACGCTCATCATCCATAGCAAGTTTCTCGCTGTCGGCAGCATCATTGGCATCCTCATTGGCAAAGGCACCTTTCACCACTGACTTATAGAGCACAGGAGATGTAAACAACCTTGCATACACAGGGTTGGTCTCGCCGGCCTCGTCCTCCACAACAGGGGAATTCACTGCCAACACAGCTTCATCAATCTTGCTGTTGTAATAGTTATACACTGTAGATTCGTTCTGCGCCACAACAGATGACACAGCAAACAACAACGTCAAAAAAGTTAATTTTGCTCTCATAGTAAACAATTTTTGAGCGCGAAGATAATATTTTTTAACCAAAAAGCAACATAATTTATACTATATAAATTTGTATAAGGTGCCCGCAATGTTTTTTTATCTTTTATTGGACACGGCTATCATAATTTTTACTATCTTTGCACTTTGTGCGAAAACAAACCTTCTTAAAAAGGCAAGTGAGCGCCCAACTACAATTCAACGAGTATAAATTAAGAGAGAAAGCATATAAAATGGACAAAAAAAGTATTATTGCCTATGTCCTCATAGGACTTGTGATAATAGGATTCTTCAAGTTTAACCAGAAGAGCCCCGAGCAGATTGAGAGACAGAAGGCCTACAACGAGCGCATTGAGCTTGAAAAACAGCAGAAGCAGGCAGCCGAAGAGGCACGCGCAATGGCCCTGCAAGCACAGATTGACATCCTCAAGAACGACACCACCAGTGTTCTGCACAACATCTACAACGGCATTGAGAAGCCAATCACATTGGCCAACAACAAGGTAGAGTTCACACTGAGCACATTGGGCGGCCACATAACAGCAGCCAAGCTCAAGGAGTATAACGACCAGCAGGGCAACCAGCTTGTACTCTTCGACAGCAAAGACAAGCTCAACGCCACAGCTGTCAATAAAGAGCAGCCCGGCTTCAACAAAATGAACTTCGCATTGGGCAACATCCCGGGGGCAGGCAACATCAACACTGCAGACTGCTACTTTAAGGAGGTTTACACAGGCACAGACTCGGTGGTGTTGAGACTCGACTTCAACAACAATCGCTACATAGACTTCACCTACACATTGCGCCCCGGCAACTATATTGTGGACCTCTACATCAAGTCTCACAATATGGAAAGCCTTTTGGGCAACGAAAGCATTGACATCACCTGGAACCAGCTGCTTCGCCAGCAGGAACCCGGCTACGAGTTTGAGCAGCGCTACACAAATGTCAGCTACAAGCTCTATGACGAGGATGTGGAGAGCCTCAGGCCCAACGGAGACGACAAGGCAAAGCAAAGCAACAACGTGAGCTGGATAGCCTACAAAAACCAGTTCTTCTCCTCAATACTCATTGCAGGCGACCGTTTCAGCAACACATCTATAACCTCAAAGAGCATTGAAAAGGGGCAGAACCTGTTGAAGGCGTGCACCACCACAGCCACAGCACCCTTCGACCCCAGCGGCAACATTTCCACAGCCCTGCAGTTCTATTTTGGCCCCAACAAGTACAGCACACTCAAGGAGAGCAGTGCCGAGGCCATCAACCCCGGCAACGACCTCGACCTTCAGGAGCTCATCTACTTTGGTTGGCCCATCGTGCGCTGGATTAACCGTTACTTTGTTATGTACCTGTTCGACCTGCTCTCGAGCACAGGTCTCAATATGGGTATAGTGCTCATTCTCCTCACAATCATTGTGAAGATATGCGTCTACCCTTTCACCAAGAAATCCTATATCTCATCGGCCAAGATGCGAGCTCTCAAGCCCCACATCGACGCTGTGAATGCCAAATACCCCAAGCAGGAGGATGCACTGAAGAAACAGCAGGAGACAATGGCTATCTACCAGAAGTATGGCGCAAGCCCAATGGGCGGCTGCCTGCCGATGCTCATACAGATGCCAATCTTCATTGCACTGTTCAACTTTGTGCCCAACGCCATAGAGCTGCGCCAGGAGAGTTTCCTGTGGGCACACGACCTCTCGGCTTTTGATTCGCTCATCAGCTGGAACGCCAACATTTGGCCCATAGGTAACCACATAAGCATCTTCTGCCTTCTGTTCTCGGTTACACAGATAATCAACACCTACTACACCAGCAAGATGCAGCCCAGCGTTGGCGGCCCCGAAATGGAACAGCAGCAGAAAATGATGCGCTGGATGATGTACATAATGCCCGTAGTATTCTTCTTTGTATTCAACGAGTACTCATCGGGCCTCAACCTCTACTACTTCCTCTCTACCCTTTCAAGCATCCTCATTATGATTTATTTGAGGAAAAGCGTGAAGGAGGATGAACTGCTCAAGAAAATGGAAGCCTATGCCGAGAAGAACAAAGACAGCGTTGCCAAGCAGACCAATGTGATGGCACGTCTTGAGGCACTGCAAGAGCAGCAAAAGAAGTTGATTGAGGAGCGCGAGAGAATTAAAAACAACAGAAAGAATTAACAAACAGCGCCACTCTTATGGTGGCACAACTTCAACACCAATATAAAAGAGAAACAAAAATGGGAATTTTCAGCATTTTCAAGAAAAAGAATAAAGCCGCCGAACACCGCGTCGGAGGAATGGAGGACTTTATGACCCTCATACGCGTATACTATCAGGCAGCAATGGCAGCCAACATCGGAATCACCAACATCAATATGCTGCCCGACCTTGCAACCTTCAAGCGCACATTGAAGGTCCCCACACAAAACAACAAACTGGGTGTAGGCGAGCGCGCACGCTGCCGCAAGATGCTTGAGCAGCTCTACAACCTCAACGACCAGTTCTTCAAGGAGATTGATGCATCGGTGAAGAAAAACTGCAGAAAGCTGCAGGATGCGCAGCCCTTCCTCTTTGCTTTCCAGGGCTTCAACAACGATCTCATAATGCTTGTGGGCAACCTGTTAAAGTGGAAGTTCCGCGTTCCCGGCTTTATGCGCAAGATGCTACACTCGCTCATAGAGAAGACCGTAAACGACATCTTCACCAAAAACAACTGGAAGGATGAGGCCACATTCCGCACCGTATATTCTGTGCGCAGCTACAATGAGAAGCTTGGCTATTCACAGGCCTGGATAACAGAATATGTCTACAACATCATCACACTCGCCAAAAAGGAGCCTCGCCCCAAGATGGAGGATGTGGAGAAGAAATAACAAACCCCAAAAACGAGAGAGTAGCGGCCCAGGGCCGCAACACTCTCGTTTTTTTGCAACAAGACACCAATGCTCAAGTTCCGCCCCATAACTATCGAAGCCGTAGAAGAGCTTCTGCCATTCGCGCAGAGGTGCATCACCCGTTCGTGCGACTACACCCCCGGCAACCTCATAATGTGGGCACGCTTTATGAACTATCGCTATGCCATTGAAAAAGAGACACTCTTCATCAGTTGCAAATCACAATGCGACCTGCAGAGCGAAGCTTTTCTGCCACCTATAGGAGATTTGAGTTTAAAAGAGTCTATAGCCCTGCTTCAAGAACACTGCACAGCCACAGGCATAACGCTGCGCCTCACCGCCGTTCCACAAGAATTTGTAGAAGAGCTGCAAGAGGTGCTCCCCCACTACCTGTGCGAGAAACTTGAAGAGTGGAGCGACTATATCTACAACATTGAGAAACTTGCCACCCTGCAAGGCAAGGCACTTAACAAGAAGCGTAACCGCTACAACAAGTTCATTGCCGAACAACCCACCTATGCCTACTCTCGCTGCACAGCCGATGACATAAACGAAGTTGCGAAGTTCATTGCAGCACACAGAGAGTGCCAGCACAACAGAGAGGACAATATGCGCTGCTACGAACAATGGCAATGCGTGGCAACGGTGAGAAACCTGCTCAAATATGAACAGCCCGCAGGAGTTCTGCGCGTAGAGGGTAAAATAGCAGCCTTCACCCTTGGCGAAGTATTCGGCGACACACTTTTCGTGCACATAGAGAAGGCCGACCACACCATTGCCGGCGCAAGCGAAGCAATCAACCGCCTGTTTGTAAACGATATGCTTGCAGAGCATCCCAACCTCTCATTTGCCAACCGTGAAGAGGACCTTGGCGACCCCGGCTTGCGTCAGGTGAAACGCGCCTACAACCCCTTGATGATGATACACCGATACGAAATGAGAGCAAAGTAACACCGCAGCCCCCCAAAAAAACACAGAATCCTTATGCTTGGCAGCTCCGTTTCCGGCGTATGCCATCAACCTCCCGTTCCTGCCGCTTGCACTTGAAAGAAAGTTGAGTACTATATAAATATGTTCAAAAAGGAAGGGTTTTGACATCATCACTCCGAAAGCGGCTCTATTATTTCACACATTTACATTATATTTGTCAAATAAATGAACACATTATAAACAGACAGCCCTATGAAATTTTCAAAATTATTCAACGGATTCAGCCTCTTCAAAAGAGCATATGATGCAACCCATCACCAAATATGGGTCTCAATAAAGCTTTTGATACTCATAACTTTTTTCTTTGCAATACTTATGTGGATTGCTGAAGGAAGGAGGAACCCCGACTTCAGTTTCCTGGATGCACTCATTTGGACTTTTGTGAAGTATGTGGAAGACCCCGCAGATATTACCACAAGCCCCGTCACATACCTTGGACAGTTTGTAGGAACATTAGTTGGAGTATTGGGAATTGCCATATTTGCTGTGCCTGCCGGACTCATCGGTTCGGGCCTGCTCGAAGCTATGGAAAATGAGAAAGAAGAAATGAAGACCGAAAAGAACAGTCTGCTTCTTCACAAACGTTTTCGCCGCACTCCACAGACTTCATCATATTTCCTTGATGAGAATAAAATGAAGATTACTTTTAAATTTGTTCCCCGTTACAGGTCGCTGGCACACATCCAAGCAAAAACCAGAATGACCAACGACGAAATAATTGCAGCTGTAAACAACTGTCCCGATATGCGAATAATGAATATGGGATCGACCCAACGCATTGAAGAAAACCCACAGGACAGGCTTGTAGTGGTAAACTTCCCGCTGAGCAATGAGTATGGTTGCTGTGTCAATCGTGAATCGGATGTAACAATTGTTGCTCCGGCAGCTGTCACAGAGCCTGGAACAGGAAACTTTGCCTACAGTCTGGCAGCAATGGGCGGATTCAACTATGTAAGTAAGGAGCTGACTCCCAACCCTGATGACCCGTTCGGTTTCTACACTATGCAAAAATCAAACCTTACACTCATTGGCGACAATAACATAAAGGAAGATGTTGAGTCTCAAGCGCTGCACTTTATGAACGACCTCAAGGCCCTGAAACACAACAGCGAAAAAGAAGGCAGAAAACATTGGTTTATATTCATCCTGGCTACTAAAAAGTCCATAGATTACCAAGTACATTTTTGGCGACTTGCAACAAACAAAGACAATGCATTGCCAGTCATTACGGTAAAGGATACCAAATACGGAAGCACTGTTCTAAGTGAAGACGAAGAGATTTTGCAAGGCATCTTCCAAAATACAAAGAAATCGCTTGAAATGCGTTCTGTAGTAATAAAAGGGCAAAAGCAACCTATAAGTGTGTGCCTGGACAACAACGACATCCTCAAGTCCCTGCCCCCGTCAAACATAATGTGCCGTATGGGTGGTGGAAAAGACTGCAATGCAGTAACCATACGATTGGGATATGAGATTCTTATTTATCACAGCAGCCACCTCTTGATAGTCAAGGATTTGGCCGAAGCCATAAAGAAACATATTGAGCCTGAACACACAATACCGGATGAGGCAAAGAATTCTTTCCTTAAAGCAGGAGATGGATATGCCGACGATTTCGGCAAGATGGATATTTTTGACCAGGACCCTACAAGACTGAAGAAAATGATTGCAAGAGAAAGCAAGAAAGCACGAGAGAAATTTGAAGAATTTGACCTGGACGGCAATCTCGAAAAGAGGGAGAATTCAAAGAAATAGAGAAGGTTCCTTTAAAGAAGAAACTCCACCGTATGCACACCGAAAAGCACCCATTGGAGCCGTTCCTGCCGCAGGATGCAAGAATTCTTATGCTTGGCAGCTTTCCACCACCAAAAGCAAGGTGGTCAATGGAGTTCTTCTACCCCAACTGGATAAATGATATGTGGCGTGTTATGGGACTGCTGTTCTTCGGCAACAGGCACCATTTCGAGACAGAGGGAGAAAAACGCTTTGACAAGGAAGCTGTCATAGCCTTCTGTCGCGAAAAGGGGATAGCTCTCTATGACACAGCCTGTGAGGTGAGAAGGCTCAAGGATAATGCCTCGGACAAGTTCCTTGAAGTGGTAACCCCCACCAACATCACAGCCCTTTTGGAGCAGATGCCCCGTTGCACAGCCATTGTAACCACAGGACAGAAAGCAACCGACATCATAACAGCCACACTCAAGTGCGCCGAGCCGGCCGTGGGCACAGCAACACCCATTGAAGCCGGTGGCCGAAAGCTTCGCTTTTGGCGTATGCCCTCCACCTCACGCGCCTACCCGCTGGCGCTTGAGAAGAAAGCTATCCACTACCGCACAATGCTCGAAAACGAGCACGTAATCAACAACATAGCTCCCTAACAATCAACAACATAACATTCACACCGGCACAGTGTAGTTCTGCTATGCTACAAGACAAGCAGCCGCAGTAATCTTTTCACAACCAAAGTAACATCCATTAGAGCATAATATGTAGCAGATGACACAAGCACAGGAAACTCACTAAAAAGGCTCTTTTGTTGTTATACTCGCCATCTATAACAAAGAAACAATGGGTGAAATTGTGGTTCATTGCGAAACCGCAAGCCGGGGACAAAATGCCCCATTTAACAGCTAATGCCGGACAAGCTATGGCGGCGCAAGCGAAGCAATCAACCGCCTGTTTGTAAACGATGTGCTTGCAGAGCATCCCAACCTCACATACGCCAATCGGGAAGAGGACCTTGGCGACCCCGGCCTGCGCCAGGTGAAACGCGCCTACAACCCCGTGATGATGATAGACCGATATGAGATGAGAGCAGAGTAACACTGCCAAGAGGCTCACCATATCCTATAAAAACCGAACACCCCTAAAAAAACACCCGGAGCCATATATCATCAATGGTCAAGGTCAATACCAGTGAACTCCTTGAACTGTTTTACAGTTTTCCCTTTGCACATAAAAAATGTAACAGCAAGAAGAGGTATCAGAACAGCAAACCAGCAACACAGAAACGTGAAACTGCAACCATAGAGCAAGACACCAATTGTGTAACACAACATTAATGCAGTTGTGTAGAAAATCAAACACTTGACTATGTTCTTGAATGTAAATCTCATATAATCAACATTAACACATACAACAAAGGAAACCAACCTGCGGTATTTACATCTTATTAGCCGGCAAAATAAGGAATGAGCCAACCGCCCGAAAGAACACCGGAAATTGCAGAAAACACCATAGCAGCAAAACTCCAGTTCTTCAAATACACATAAAGAATCTCTCTCCAACAGAATTTGAAGGTATGATAATAATATTTGGCATCACCTAATTGTATCATTCTTCTGTTGGCATAGAGTTGATACCTGCCAAGAGGAACCAACGGAATGTAGAAGAGACTAAAAAAGCTGTAACAGCCATCGCCATTAAAACGCCCATACAGCACCTCAAAACAACCAAGAAAACTCACAAACGTCTCCTGTCCCCCACCCTCTTTCAATTCAGTCCACATAATATCCTTGACAAAGGGATAATAGAGATATTTGCTCAGGAAATACACTACCGCCGCAATGCAGAAAACGCGCATTTGTATAGTGTTCCAATAACCGTGCGACACCCCAAACCATATAAACGCAACAATCATAGAGTAACCTATAAAATTATTCGTAATACTCCAGATAGTCTGCAACAACTCCTCATACTCAAGTTCTGCCTTTACCCACTCCAGACACCCTGCCTGTGAGAGGGATTTAAATCTTCTTTTTGCCATATTCTTTAATTTTACGGCACAATATAGTAATCATAGGAGAAAAATTCATTTTTGGAGTAAGAAGTTGTTTAAATTTTTAAAAAATATTTTATTATAGAAACTGGCTATTTCGCCGTTTTTTATATTCAAAAACGTCTGTTTCTTTCTTTTTCGCAGTTACATAGCCCGCTATGTGCCCTTGAAAAATAAATAAACATCCAATTTTTGCTCTATAAAAAACTTGGCGATATAAATTTAAACAGCTTCTAATTTTTTTCAAAAAAAAAATCGGCGACTGTGCCAAATTTCAGATATTTCCACAAAACAGGCAACACAACAGCCCATTGATTTTTTGAGCAAACAGCCATTTTGCAAAGAAAAAGATGTATCTTTGTAAATTGTTGGTACATATTTATTATAACACACGCGAGAAAAACGAAAACAAACACTATAAACTATGAATACCATTTTCAAAAGAACATTTATAGTTCTCCTATGCACACTGCTTACATTCACCAATGCACAGGCCGGTGCGGGCGACTATAACAAAGAAACAATGGGTGAAATTGTGGTTCATTGCGAAACCGCAAGCTGGGGACAAAATGCCCCATTTAACAGCCAATGCTGGACAAGCTATGGCGGCTCAACACAAGCAAAAACCGGCTGTGTGCCAACAGCCCACGCCATTGTGATGCACTATCACAAATGGCCCGAGGTTGGAACATCCAGCACGCTCTACAACTGCCAAGCCCCAACTTATGTGGAGATAACAGACAGAACATACGACTGGAACAGTATGCCGCTCGTTTATGACAGCAATGCTACTGAATATCAAAAAAACGAGGTGGCAAAGGCAATGTACCACATTGGCCACGCCTTGATGACTACCTACGGTTCCGGCTCTTCAACAACCAATGAGGAGTCGAACACCGACAAGATAAACAAGCACTTCAACTACAATTTGGTCTATGCCTCTTACCAAGCCAACTTCACACAAGAGGAGTGGGAGGCCAAAATAAAAGAGAGCCTCAACAACGACTGCCCCATCCTCTACGCAGCCAACAACTCGGGCACCGGAGACTCACGCCATATGTTTGTTGTCGATGGCTACACCCAAAACGGATACTACCATTTCAACTTCGGTTGGAGTGGCAGCGGCAACGGCTGGTTCAAGCTCGATAACATCACACCGTCCCAGGGCGACAACTACTCCTGGAATGGCAACTCCCAGCACTATGCAGTGTTTAACCTCACCCCTAACAAAATCAAATACCCCGCAAGTGCCTCTGTCAGCCCCGCCGGTGCCGGCACTGTATCAATAAACGGCGGCGCAGCCGGCGAGAGTGTTTCGGGCGAATATATAGACGGCTCTGCCCTAAACCTTGTTGCCACAGCCAACAACGGTTACACATTCTCACATTGGAGCAAGGGCGGCACAACACTTAGCGAGGAGAATACATACACCGCCAAGGTAGCAGCACAAGGCAACGACTATGTGGCCAATTTCTACACCATCTCGGCAAGCACAATAAACATACCTGTAAACTACAACAGCAACGAAGGCACTGTAACCTACAACGGCAACACTGTGCCCGGCACAGGCATAAACCCCAACGAGTACAGCGAGGTAACACTCACCGCTGAAGCGAACGACGGTTATATGTTCACCGGCTGGGAGATTATAGAGGGAACAGAAAGCACAGAATCAAATGACAATACTGTTACTTTCATTGCAAAAAACGGCATCACAGTAAATGCAAACTTTGCTTTGGCAGGTGGTGAATACAAAATCAACAAGGACAACATAACCCCCAACGGTGGCAATAACAGTTATTGCCCAACTTGGACATATAGCAAGGCCGGCGACATTGAGGAAATTCTTACTTTGACAACAAAAAGTGGTTCTACCGCAGTAAACGCTTTGTCAAAAACAAGTAACAGACTATATGCACACGCATTTGACGACAGTGGTAGTAATTCATTCCGTGAAATTACATATACTTTGACCGCAAAAGAGGGCTTTGTAATCACCGGATATAGTTTGACATACGTTGTCGGCAGTTCTTACAAAGGAGAAGTTACTGTAAGAAATGCAACTCAATCACTTACTCCAAACGATACAGAAGAGCACACGCTTACATACCAATATGCCAACGCGGCGCGTTCCAGCGCATACGGCACACGCACCGCAGAGTTTGTATTGTCATCAACCACTGCGCATAACAGCCAATACATCACAATCAAAGACCTCACTGTAACAGTATTGAGCGAAGGTGCCGAAGGCGGTGAATCCACCCCCACAACCTACACCATCAATGTTACAGCAAACCCTGGAACAGGTGGAACAGCAACAGTAAATGGTAATTCATCGGCAACTGTCGACGAAGGCAGCAGTGTAACACTTGCTGCGGCAGCTGCCAACGGCTACATATTCACCGGTTGGTACAAAGGTGCCGAGAAAGTGAGCGGTGATGCAAATTACACATTCACTCCAGCAGAAAGCGCTTCATACGAAGCCCGTTTCGTGGCAAAGGCAGTCTCTAACTGCAACATTCCAACCGACAACACACTGCGTTACTATCGCTTTGCAATTGCAATTGCCCCGAATTCCTATACAACGGATTTTGGTAGCAACTACGACAATGTCAAGCAGTTCTGGCAGGAGTGCGAAGATTTTATGAACGAGGTGTATGTGCCATTGGGTATGTGCTTCGATGTTGTTATAAACCAGAGCCTCCTTCTCGGCACAGACTTGCCTATTAACAACGCTTTGCCCGATATAACAGGTGTTACAGATTTAATAAACAACGCTATCGGTTCCGGTTCGTATGACGTTGGTCTATGTATATCTTATCGTGATAACGGTGAAGAAAACACAGGCCTGTCTGCCGTTAATGGAGCATACTCATCTACAACAAAGGCCAACGGTTATGCCCAAGCCGACAAGTGGGTAGTTGCACACGAAGCCGGCCACCTCTTTGGTGCCGACCACACTACAGAAGGCGAGAGCAGCCTTATGGACAACATCGGCGAATTCTTCTCATACCCATCGATTAAGAAAATACGTGACGCATCCGTAAATAATGGCCCGGGCAATGCATATAAGAGTGAAGTTGTAGCAAACAAAGCTCCAACATTCACAGCCCAGATGAAGAATACATACAGAATACCGAAAGGCGCTTGCCTCTCTATTCCTGTATATGCCAACGATGCCGACGGACACTCATTGCGTTACGCCGCAATAGGCTGCAGCAGCTCAACTGTAGGAAATATTACAGGGGGCGGTACAATGCCTCACTTTGCTTCTCTCAAACCGCAGACAAGCAATATCATAGATTACAGCCCTAAGTTCGTGGCAGATGGCGATTCTTACTATTTGTCCGTTGATGGAACCAACATTCCATCAATGAGCGCAGGCTCATACAGCATTGCCATTCTTGTGAATGATATGCCGGAAGGAAACAGCTACGACTACCTGAACAGCAACCCATTCTACAGCAACTACGATGTTTGGGATGCAACTGTTGAGATTGTGGATGGTACTCCATTTACAGCATCGATTTCACCGGCACAGAACAGCTACACAGCAGGCTCTGATGTTACTGTAACTTGGGGTGTGAACAACAGCGTCTTCACCGAAGATAGCCGCGTGCGCATAACAATGTCAACCGACTATGGCAAGACATTCAGCCACGTACTTGCCGATGATGTCCGTGCACTCGACGGCAGCAAGGCGGTAACACTGCCCAATGTGAATGTAGGCAATGTAGATGTCGATTTCTCTACCCAATATGTGAATGCAGTACGCTCAATGCGTGCCGGCATAATCCGCGTAGAGGTTATTGACGGTGCTGCATATACTTTGACAACACTCTCCCCCGAATATGGCGGCGGATTCAACATTACAGACGGTGGTTCTACCCCAACACCAACAACCTACACCATCACCACAGCAGCGAACCCTGCCGAGGGTGGCACGGCAAAGTTCTCAGTCGGTACAGGCAGCCAAAAGACAGAGGGCGATGTAAATAGCGGTGAACTGATAACACTTTATGCCGTAGCCAACACCGGTTACAATTTTGTAAACTGGACATTGAACCGCACAGAGGTGAGCACAGATGCAACCTGCAATGTAACAGCAAGCCAGGCTGCAAACTATGTTGCAAACTTTGAGGCAGAGGCAAATGAGCCCGAACAGCCAACCGACCCGCTTGCCGGCAAGTATTTCCGCTTGAAGGAGAAGAGCACCGGCAACTATATGAACATTGCAAATACAAGCAACAATACAGAATCAACAAGTGGTGTGACAGTTATTGCAAAGAACGAAAGCAGCGACAGCCAGATATTCCTATTTGAGCAGAGTGGCAATGGCTATAAGTTAAAGGCCAACAGCGGTAACTACATCAAGTGCCACGCTTGGAATGCAAATGCTAACGCAACCACTGCCGGCGATGCAACCGAACTTACATTTGAGTCAACAGGCAACGAACTCGAATACTTCATTAAGTGGGACAACACGAATATGAATCAAGGCGTTGAGCGCGATGACTACTTCAAAGCAGAGAACGGTTATGTTTACTGCGACGCGGCCTCAAATGCCGCTGCAACTTGGGTTCTCGAGGAAGTTTCTAACGAAAAAACTTTGACTGTTACATACTCAGGTGCTACTTGGAACAATGAGGCAAGCAGTTGGTGGGTATCTGTTGTAACAAACACCACTCCGGCCGTTACAGTAAGAACCACTGATGGCACACCAAAGATTGGCTTCAGCACCTTCAACGAAGTAAGACACCCATACTTGCTCGATGGCAACAGTTTCACAATCTCAGTTCCTGCAAATTGCAAGATTACCGGTTACAGACTGGGGTATCAGGCCCACAATTTGGTTTCAAAGAGTGTCACCTACACCAATGGCAAAGAGAGCACAGGAACAGTAACCATAACCCAGAGTAATGAACAAAACACCCTTACTGTTACAGGACTTGACAATAATGAGATTTCCTTTAGCGTAGAGGACCAAACAACACAGGCCGGTTTTATTATCAAATCACTTGAAATCACATACGTTGAGAATGAATTTGAGCCGGCAATGTTCAAGGCCGAGATTGAGAATTGGAGAGACAATAACCCAAACACTCACCTTGGTACAATAACGGTTGGTGGAACAACAATGAAGCTCACTCCTGAGCACCTCAATGCAAGCGAGCTTACAATGCCTGTTGTTGAGGGTACAACACTTGAATTCACACGCAAGTATCGCGGCTTTGAGTTCAACGGTTTCTACATTGGTTCAACTTCACTTGGTGAGAACCCGACACTCACAGCCGACAATGTTGCTGCAATTGACGAGAACAATCCGCTCATTGCCAAGTTCACTGCAACCGACGATGTAACACTCTTCTACGACGATGATACATATTCTTACCGCATCCCTGCAATTGCAAAGACCGGCACAAACCGCCTTGTTGCAGTGAGCGACTACCGTCACAGCCACGATGATATCGGCCGCGACAACCACGGCACAGGAACAAACAGAGTTGACCTTGTTATGCGTACAAGCGACGACAACGGTGCGACTTGGAGTGCAAAGCAGCCAATTGCTGAGGGTACATCGACATTCGGTTACGGCGATGCAGCTATTGTAGCCAACGGACAGGACATCCTTGTTATGGCTGTTGCGGGCAATGTATTCTACCCCAATGCCAATGCAACAAACAAAAATAAGACCTACCGTATCTACAGCAACAACAATGGTCAATCGTGGACAAAAGAGGAGGTTACAAGCAATATCTTTGGTCTCTTCGACGAGGCATACGCAACATTCTTCGGTAGCGGTAAATTGGCTGTTGACCCCGACTTCAACGGCACAGGCAAAGCACGTGTCTATGGTGCAATCCTTTTAAAGAACAGCGCACGCAGCACAAACAACTATGTTCTGTTCTCGGATGACTGGGGTGCTACCTGGAATATCCTCGGTGGCAGCAAAACACATATAGCCGAAGCTGACGAGCCAAAGGTTGAGATTCTGCCAAACGGACAGATTCTGCTCAGTTCACGCCACGCAAGCGGCGGTAGCCGTGTGTTCAATGTCTTCACATACGGCAACGACAAGGCTGCCGGCGAAGGTACTTGGGGCACTGCAGTCAGCGGTTGCAGCAATGGTGGCAGCAACGGCACAAACGGCGAAATAATCTGCCTTGACGCAAAGCAAACCAACGGCAAGCCTACAAAGATTCTGTTGCAGTCACAGCCACAGGGCGGTTCAAGCACTTGGGACCGCAAGGATGTAACCATCTGGTACAAGGAGATTGGCAACGAGACACAGACTCCGTCTTCAATTGCAAGCGGATGGACAAAGGGCAAGCAGGTGAGCACAGTGCAGAGTGCATACAGCGCAATGGCACTGCAGGAGAATGGCGAGATAGCATTCTTCTTTGAGGAGGCTCCTTGTCATAACGACGACAACACCTATGGTTACTCAATGGTATATGTTCCATTGACAATTGAGGAAATCACAGAGAACAATTTCCTCAACCCAAATGCCGATGTTGAATATGTACCAACTGAATTCAACATTGTGTTGACCGATGCACAGGATAATGAATACCGCGAGACACTCGACTACATCCCGGGCGATGTAGCTGCAGTAGAAAGCTACCTGACAACAACATACCCTTTCATCACATTGGGTACTACAGGAGCTATAGCCGACAACAAATACACCAACACCGTTACATTGCCATTCAAGGTAAGTAACGCCAACACAACTGTATGGCACAACATCTACTGGCCTGCAAACGGTACGAGTCCAGGTGAGTTCTACCCCATTTATCTGATGGCAAATGCCGACAATGCAACAAATGTTGCCAAAATTACCGAGAAGGTTCATTACGGTAACAGCCAGTACAACACATATAACTATGCCGACAAACTCGGTTGGGCTGTATATAATGTCAACAACAGCTTTACATTCAAGTTCAAGAACAAGTTGACCGGTAAGTTTATGGCTGTTAATGGCGTTGTAAGCAGTGGCAATGCAAGCAATGTCATCTACACCGACGAGGCTAATGCAACTGCATTCACCTTAACAAAAAACACAGGTACAACCTACAAAGGTGACTTTGCGATAACATCCGTGTATAATGGTACAACAGGTTATGTATGTAATACATCGGCCGGCTATGCCGATGCAACAAACTACACAGGTAACGGTCACCACGGTGCTTGGGCAAAGATTGTTGAGTCGCCCGATTACTGGACAATATATGAACAGTTGATTACTGACATCAACAATTTCGGTGACGGTGATGGCAAATACACTGCCAACAATACAATCAGTAGTATCGATGTAGATGCTCTTGCTTCAATGATTTTCAGCGACCTGACCGCACAGGCAACAGCCGTGCAGACCGTCAAGGACAGCTATCGTGAGATTACATTGACCGTTCCAGAAGTCAACGATGCTGTTCCAGGCACAGTTTCAATTGCCGGTGAGCCTGTAAATAATAAATTTGTTCCAAGCAACACCGAGATTGAACTTTTTGCAACAGCTAAAGCAGGTTATGTATTCAAGAACTGGACACGAACAGTTCCACAAGCAACAGTTGCGACAAGAACCGGTGTAGCAAGAGAGACAGAGGTTGTCAGCACAGATAACCCATACCGTGTTACAGTCAGCGACGCCCTAAGCCTTACTGCGAACTTTGAGATTGAAGAGAGCCAGGATGGATTGACTACCGGTTACTACCATATTGTAAGCAGGGTGACAACATCTCACGAGTATCTTTACAACAATGCTTTGAGAACAAACAACAGCAAAAAATACACATTGCAGTCTGACTCAAAAGTTACAACCAACAATGGTATATGGCATATAACCGTTATCGACACCAAACTGGGTGTAAAGAACGGTGACGGTAATGCGCTTGTGACAGGCGCTGAATATCGTGGTGCGGCAACTCCTCGCAATACGCTTAATATAGAAAAAACCACAGACGTTGGCGGTGTAATTTATTACTCATTCACAGAGGGCATCAATTGCACCAATAGAAGCCAGTACAATTTTACACTTGAGGGAGGCAATAGTGTTAAGGACACAGACAACAATTATGTTACTACTTGGACCGGACACCCCGATGACCAAGCTAACCAGTGGCGCTTAGAGCTTGTCGATACCGATGGCAAGAACATCTACAATGTTGTTGTTGAGTGCACAGAGCAGGATGTGTATGTGGTATATGGTAGCGGCACTAACGAAGAGTATGCTTTTAATGGCGGTTTCTTCATCACAGATGCAACCATAACAGCAGGGCAGGTGAAAGCCAAGAAGGGTAACGATGAAGCTCAAGGTGTAACGGTTCTTGTTGAAGGCAACACAATCAGGGTTGTCGATACTGAATATGTTGATATTGCAGTGAGCGCCACACCTGCCGAGGGCGGTACAGTAACCATCAACGGCGAAACAGAATCGACACTGCAGGTTGTAAAGAGCAGCAATGTAACAGTTGTTGCAACACCGGCAAGCGGTTACCACTTCGTCAACTGGACCGATGCCGGCGGCAATGCTGCAAGCACCGATGCAAGCTACACATTCACAGCAAGCGAAAGCACAAGCCTTGTTGCGAACTTTGAGGCCGACGTTGTTTACCACACCATTACTGTAAGCACTTATTACGACAATAACGGTGGTACCGTAAAGGTTGGTGAAGAGGATGCAACCTCGGTAAATGTAGCCGAGGGTGAATCTGTGAGAATGTTGGCTACGGTAGCCAATGGCTATGAATTTATGGGCTGGCTGAAGGATGGCGTTATTGTGAAGAACGCTATCGGCGGTGGTCTCGAGTTCGAGGTTCAAGGTCCCGATTACACATTGTACGAAGTTAAAGCTTCGGCCGAATATGTCGCAGTATTCTCAAAGATTACCGAAACCACAGGACTTGAGGATGGCAAGGCATACAGAATATGTGGAGTAGAGGGTAATGACAAAGCACGTTGCATCTACCGCGATGGCAACACATTGAAGTGGAAATATGATTATGACAATAATGATGTAAACACAATCTTTGTTGCACAGAAGAACGGCAATGCAATGAACCTCATAAGTGCAGTCGGTTATCACGGTTGGAAGGCAAGTTATATGTTGGGCAACGACGAACAGTATAACCCCTATGCTGCAATCAAGGTAACCTATGGTACAAGAGATGAGTTGCGTACTCTCTATATCGAATCGGGAACAAGCAGCGGTCTTTTCCAGACCAACACAGACGGTGCTTTCAGTTTCCAGAATTCAAGAGGTGGTGGCCTCTCTATGGTTGCAACAGACGAGATAACTACCGATTTCTTGTTCGTGGAGGTTGACACCTATGCTTTCCAGGCAAGCATCGCCAACGGTTCCAACGCCAAGTTGGGTACTGTAAACCTGCCATTCGCAACAACTGTCCCCGACGGGGTTACAGCCTATGGAGTTGACCACAGCGAGGATGACAAGGTTTATATGACACCACTTGAGCTGACTGACAATGTACTGCCGGCAAACACCCCCGTGCTCATAGAGGCAAGCGAGAGCCGCAAATATGGCTTTGTGCCTGCACCTGCAAGCAGCGAGATATATGAGACCGGCTTTGCAGGAACTCTTGAAGCAGAGGACATCCCAGGTACTACAAACGCCTATATCCTTTCATACGAGAAAGCCGGCGCTCACATTATGCTATACAAACTGAGCAGCACCAGCAGACGCATCAATGCAAACAAGGCTTATTACATTGAGCCCACCGGCAAGGCCTCGGCACTGCAGTTTGTGTTTGGTGGTACAACCGACATTGAAGATATGGAAGGTGAAAACGGAGAGGTGGAAGCTATCTATGACCTCCAGGGTCGCAAGCTGAGCGAAATTACCGAGCCGGGTATGTATATTATTAACGGAAAGAAGGTTTATAAAAAATAATGACTATGAAAAGACTATATATAAAACCTACAAGTGAAGCCATTGAGATTGGAGCTGCGGGCAATTTCCTTTTGATTCTCTCCACAACCCAAGAGGAGAAGGCGGGTAATCAAGCGCTCACAAACGAATCCCGTGGTTCCTGGGATGACATTTGGGAAAGTTTATAAATAATCCTATTATATCAATGGAGGAGTTCACGAAATTTCGTGGACTCCTCCATTGATATACCGGCACCACACAATGTGTACCGAAGTGTAGAATATCCTTCACCACAGCAAGAAATGCGCCAATAAACGGCTGCAATGCACAAAAAGAAGAAAAAAACTTTGCATTTATTTCTTGTTTCACAAAAATCACATATATTTGTGAAATGATTGTCGTTATATGACCGAGAAGGATAGAATACTTATCAGCGATTTTGAAGGCAAGCTGCATCGCTTGGTACACCTGTACACACAGCAGATAGAGCGCAACAAGGAGCTCACCCGCAAGATTGAGGAGAAGGAGAATACCCTAAAGGACTTGGAGATGCGCTGCGCCGCACTCGAAAACAGTTACAACAATCTGAAACAAGCCAAAATGTTAAGCCTGAGCGAAGCCGGCATTGACGCCGCAAAGGAGAGGATAACAAGGCTGGTGCGTGAAATCGACCGTTGCATCGAGTCGTTGAAGAAACAACCCGAATAAATTTGCATATGGAAGATAAAGAACTGGGAATTAACCTTATTATAGACGGAACATCGTACCCATTGACAATACCGGCAAGCGAGGAGCCCTATTACAGGCAAGCAGCCCGTTTGGTCAATGACACGTTGGCAACATATAAGAGCCTCTTTTCGGAGGAAGGTGGCATAAGGGTGATGACAATGGTTGCCCTTGACATTGCCTTCAATGCCGTAAAAGGGACCGATGAGGTGGGTTCGGCCAAGGTTATGCGCAAGGTGAAAGAGCTATCGCGCCTTGTGGATGATGCCTTGAAGAACGAGTAACACTCCCGCTTTTTATTAGTAATTTCACGCATTGCACTATTCACTGGCATAAGCGCCAATGGATAAGGCGGTGCGTTTTTTATATATTAATTTTAAATTTTATGGATGTTATAACATTAATCATTGGATTGGCGGCCGGTCTCCTTGTGGGATTTATCGCACAATATCTGATAAACAAGACCGCCCTTAAGGCGAAGCATCAGCGCATCATCGACGACGCGCACAAGGAAGCAGAAGTTATCAAAAAGAACAAGCTGCTTGAAGTGAAAGAGAAGTTCCTCAACAAGAAGGCCGAGCTGGAGAAAGAGATTTCACAGCGCAACAACAAGATTCAGCAGGCCGAGCACAACCTGAAGCAGCGCGAGGTGCAATTCAACCAGCGCAACGAGGATTTGCAGCGCCGCAAGAACGAGCTTGAGGCACAGAAGGAGAGCCTTGAAGCACAGAAAGGCACATTGGAGCGCAAGCAGGAGGAGCTTGACAAGCTGCACGCCCAGGAGCGCGAGAAGCTTGAGAGCATAAGCGGCCTGTCGGCCGAGGAGGCAAAGGAGCGCCTTGTGGAGTCGCTCAAGGAAGAGGCAAAGAGCGAAGCCGCCTCATACATCAACGACATCATCGACGATGCCAAGATGACAGCCAACAAAGAGGCCAAGAAGATTGTGATTCAGACAATACAGCGCGTTGCCACAGAAACAGCAATAGAAAACTCTGTAACAGTGTTCCACATTGAGAACGACGAGATGAAGGGCCGCATCATTGGCCGCGAGGGCCGCAACATACGCGCTTTGGAGGCTGCCACCGGTGTGGAGATTGTTGTCGATGACACCCCCGAGGCAATTGTACTAAGCGCCTTTGACCCTGTTCGCCGCGAGATTGCCCGTCTGGCACTGCACCAGCTTGTTGCCGATGGCCGCATACACCCCGCACGCATTGAAGAGGTTGTGGCAAAGGTGAAGAAACAGATTGAGGAGGAGATTATCGAAACCGGTAAGCGCACCACAATAGACCTTGGTATTCACGGTATGCACCCCGAGCTCATACGCATCATAGGTAAGATGAAATACCGTTCATCATACGGCCAGAACCTGCTGCAGCACGCACGCGAAACAGCCAACCTGTGTGCTGTGATGGCTGCCGAGCTTGGCCTCAACCCCAAGAAGGCCAAACGCGCCGGCTTGCTGCACGATATTGGTAAGGTACCCGATGAGGAGACCGAGTTGCCACACGCAGAGTATGGTATGAAGATTGCCGAGAAGTACAAGGAGAAGCCCGATATATGCAACGCCATTGGTGCCCACCACGACGAGGTGGAGATGACCAGCCTCATTGCTCCCATTGTTCAGGTGTGTGATGCCATCTCCGGCGCACGCCCCGGTGCACGCCGCGAGATTGTAGAGGCCTACATCAAGCGCTTGCACGACCTTGAGCAGCTTGCAATGTCCTACCCCGGCGTAACAAAGACCTATGCCATCCAGGCCGGCCGTGAGCTGCGCGTTATTGTTGGCGCCGACAAGATTGACGACAAGCAGACCGAACAGCTCTCGGGCGAGATTGCAAAGAAGATTCAGGATGAGATGACATATCCCGGACAGGTTAAGATTACTGTTATCCGCGAGACACGCGCCGTGAACTACGCACGATAACTATTACAAGACATTATGGTAACGGCCCATTTTTTTTGGGCCGTTACCTTTTTTTAGAGGTTTTATAAAAGAGCTGTTTTAAGGCTTGCCCCAAAAAGCACTGTTTACCAAGCACAGATGAGCATTTTCAGGGCGAGTGTAACGAGAAAAGAGCACTTTTAGCCGGCCCCTTTTTTTATTCCTCAAAATATGGAAAAGAACAACCTATCGGCCAAACTCATAGAGCACATTGAAGAGAATATCCTGCCCCTCTACGACACCTTTGACAAGGCGCACGACCGCGTGCACGCAATGACTGTCATATCGCAGAGCCTGCAGCTTGCACAGCACTTTGACGTGGAAAGGAGAATGGTGTACACTATTGCAGCCTATCACGACCTGGGGCTGAGCGAGGGGCGCGAAACCCACCACACAGCATCGGCACGCATTCTCAGGAGCGACGAGAGGCTTAAACCATTCTTCACCCCGCAGCAGATAGAGATAATGGCAGATGCAGTGGAGGACCACCGCGCCTCGAACAGCCGCCCGCCACGCACCATATACGGAAAGATTGTTGCCGAGGCCGACCGCATTATAGACGGCACCACAATTATGAGGCGCACAGTGCAATATGGACTCTCGCACCACGCCACACTCTCCGGGGAGCAGCACATTGAGCGCGCAGTGCAACACATAACTGAAAAGTATGGAAAAGACGGCTACCTGAAGCTGTGGATTCCGCAATCGCCAAACGCGGCCAACCTTGAGGAGTTTCGCAAGCTTATTGAAGATGAAACGGAACTGCGCAGAAGGCTTGAATGTATATACAGAGAAGAGGCATAGACAACACTTTAGGCATAACTGTGCAAACCTCCAAGCAGAAAATTCACACCAAAATAGGTGAACAGCACTGCCACAAAAGCCACAAGCGAGAAGATGTGGAATGACAACGGCCTTGAGAGAAACGGCAGCGAGCGGGTGTGAAATGCTGCTGCACACACAAGCAAGGTTACAAGCGCCCACACCTCCTTTGGGTCCCACCCCCAATAGCGTCCCCAGGAGAGATTGGCCCACACTGCGCCGGTAAATATGCCGGTGATGAGCAACGCTACGGCAGGATAGAGAAGCACGTGCCCCACAGTGGCAAGATGAGCAACCTTCTCCTCATCGCAGCGGAAATACCAATGCCACAGCGCCACCACAGCATTCACAGCCATTGCCGCAAGCAGCACATAGGCTATTATCACCTGCACCACGTGCACAGCAAGCAACGGGGTGCGCAACACAGGGCTTGGGGCTGCCGATGAAGAGGCACCACCCACAGCAAAAACCACCGAGGCAAGCAAGGCAAGCACCAATGAATAGGGCAATGCAGCGCTGTGTCGGCGATGTAGCAGCAAGCCGGCAAGCAACGCACACCAGGCAAGCAGCAGCAGAGCCTCGTAACCGTTGGAAGCGGGAAAACAACCCGTCTGCAACCAACGCCTGAGGCCTGCATAACCAATGGCAAGGAAGAGCAGTAGAGCCAGCGGCAACTGCGCCCTGCCAAGGCCGGCAGCAACAGTGCGTTCACAGGGAGCATCATCCACACGCACACCACGCAACTGCGCCAATGCTACACGGAATCCCGCATCACGGGCACACAGCAGCCACACTAGGCTCAACAACAGCATTGCATAGCCCACATAGGTCAAAGGCGTTCCCCAAGGGTCGTAATTCACCAGCAGCTTCACTGCATCACCATCGTAGCTGCCTATATAGAGCCGGTAACCATCTATCCCCGAAGGATTATTCATTGAAAGCCCCACATTGTGGTTGCCACCATCGGCGCGCTGCAGCACAAGAGAGGCAACATAATCAACAGGCACGCCACCACTGCGCTCAACAGAGAAGCTCTCCAAAGAGACCTTAAAAGGGAGCTTGAGAAGAGCCCCCTCGGCTGTTTCATACATCGATGCAGGCGGAGCATCAACAGCCACATACATTGCCCCGCGCGTGGCTGTCAGCCAGGTGAGCAACCCACCCGCAAGAACAACAAGAAAAGAGATATGCAGCAGAAAGGCCGCCCCAAGACGTTTAACACGTTGTTGCAGAATATAACAAAGCCCCGAAAGCGCAGAGAGCGCCCACAGAGCCACAAACCAACGAGAGTGGTAGACTGTGGCGAGCACAAAGCCTGCACCTCTATATTTTTCAACAAAGGTTGCACAAACAAGCACCACCACAATGAGTGATAATGAGCCAAAAGAGATATTGCGCAAAAGAGAGCGCTGCACACACTTTCCCATCGTTTAACCCATTGTGTGCTCAATGAGCACCTTCACGCCAATAGCAATGAGAATTATGCCGCCCCAAAGCTCGGCACGCATTTTTTTGGCAACACCCCTGCCACACTTAACGCCTATCCAAAGGCCGATAGCCGACATCAACGACGACACAACACCAATGACCACCAACGGATAGAGAAGCGAAAGGAGAGAGGCATAACCCATACACGAGAATGAGACACCCACGGCAAGCGCATCGATGCTGGTAGCTATGGCAAGGGTGAACACCACCTTCAGCCTTCTTGGGTTGAAACGTTTATCCTCCTCATCCTTGAACGACTCCACAATCATACGCCCGCCCAAGAACGAGAGAATACCAAATGCCAACCAGTGGTCTACACTCTCAATCAATGAACGGAACATCTCTGTTCCCAGCCAGCCAATAAAGGGGTTCAATGCCTGAAAAAAGCCGAAGAGCAACACCATTGCCACCATTGGCTTCACCACCATTTTCTTCAAAATTATGCCACTTGCCACCGACACTGCAAAGCAGTCCATCGCCAACGCAAGAGCCATAAGCCATACCTCAACGTGTGTCATAAAAATATTGAATATGGCACAAAATTAGTAAAATTAGTTGGTGCAACAATGTGCCAAGGCATAATTACCCGCAACAAAAACCAAAATATAGTAACAAACGAGCGAGAAATACGAAGCTTGCTTCAGTATTTTTCACAGCAAGAGCAGTATATCTTCGCGGTAACGCAAAGATAAAAAACCGCGCAGATGTTGCAGGAACGAAAAAAAGCAATTAACTTCGCAAGCGCAAAATACTGGGGCTATCTGGATTTGACAGCGGGTAGAAAAGGTATGTAAGCACGCAGTGCATTGCCTGTTCGCACTATAATATGAGTGGGCAAAAATTTATCTGGCAACAATACTTATGCTCTTGCTGCTTAATCGAAGTACAGTAGATTAGCTTTATCCCTGCACCAGGTGCGGGGACGAGACATCACCCGGACGCTGTTGTTCCGAAGCAATCCGACAAGGTGGTGCAGGCAAATCGGGACTAACCGTTGCAGGCCTCGATGCAACGGCGACATTTTAGAGGATAAGGCACTGGTTGGCGGTCGCGGTCTTGCCAATGCACGAAAATCCCACCGATGACTAAGCGTGTAGAAAGCATATGGTTTCCCTGTTTGGACGAGGGTTCGACTCCCTCTAGCTCCACAAAGAAAACTTTTTTTGGAATTAAACTGCTGATTATCAAATAATTGGCGGTTTTGTTTTTTTTACCCACAACACCCTTTGCGCAATGGGCGGGCTCACCTGCAAGCAAAGGGGAGAACTGTTTATGCTTTGAAATTGGGTATTTGTTTTTGCATTTCAGCTGTCCCCTTTTCCAAGGGGGACGAGACAGCTTGCTGTCGGGCGGGGGATGATTTAGTCGCTTGTTTACATCCCCCTCGCCTGCGGCACTCCCCCTTGCAAGCACAGGGGAGAACTGTTGGTTGCTGTGATTGAGCAGTTGTTTTTGCCTATGCATTTCAGCTGTCCCCTTTCCCAACCTTAGATTTGCGGAAGATAAAAAAGATAAAGTAGAATGATTATATTTGCCTATGATGTTTAACAGATGTAAAGGAAGGCAGAGAGTGCACCAACTCTTTCCGTGGAATTGAACCGTCCCTCTATTTGGACTCT
>JAZONR010000016.1:0-35742 GCA_045654645.1 Bacteroidaceae bacterium | reverse complement strand
TGCACCATACTGCACATAGACCCACAGCACATCGTCGTGCACCTCCTGCACGTCTTTCAGATAGTCAAAGTCGAGGTTATAGGCCTTGAGGTCGTCATCGGGGTCGGTTGAGCGCACCTTGATGATTGCATAGAGCTTGCCTGTGCCGTCGTCGCGCGAGGTGGGTTTCTCTTTACCGCTCATATCAAAGGGGTTCTCCTCAAAGCTCTCAACGTGGAATTTATGCATCTGCTGCGCTGCTGCAGGCATTGCAGCAAAGAGCAGCAGCACAAGAAGAAGTGCTGCAACGGTTACTTTATTTCTCATTATAGTTATTTCTAATCTACACACTACTATTCTACAAGTCCTTGTTTCTTGGCAAATTCCCATATTACCATTCCGGCTGTAACCGAGACGTTAAGGGAGTGCTTGGTGCCGAACTGCGGAATTTCAATGGCGCCGTCCGAGGCGTCTACAACGGCCTGCTGCACTCCCTTGACCTCGTTGCCAAGGATTACAGCATAGCGCTCGCCGGGGAGTGCCTCGAAATGGTGCAGGGCAATGCTGCCGCAGCACTGTTCTATGGAGTAGATTCTATACCCGGCTGTGCGCAACTCGGCAACTGCATCCATTGTTGATTGAAAATACTTCCACTCTACCACATCCTCGGCGCCCAAGGCTGTTTTGTGAATTTCGGCTGCGGGAGGGGTGGCTGTTATGCCGCACAGCATTATGCACTCTACACGAAAGGCGTCGCTTGTGCGGAACACCGAGCCCACATTGTGAAGGCTGCGCACATTGTCGAGAACAACCACCAAAGGCAACTTGCCCGCTGCGCGGAACTCATCGGCGCCAATGCGCCCCATCTCTGTTACAAGTTTCTTTTTGTTTGTCATACGAATTTGCTCCACTCTACCTTTCTCATATCACCAAGCTTGTCGAATGTGGCGTGCATTGCAAGAGACGCTGCAATGTTGTGCGATATGTGTCCTGTTTTTGTTATCTTGAGATAGTCCCACAAAAGGTTGCGATAGTCGGGGTGGGCGCAGTTCTCTATAAGAAGCCTTGCACGCTCATCGGGCCCCTTGCCGCGAAGGTCGGCAACACCCCACTCGGTAACCACCACGCGCACATCGTGCTCGGTGTGGTCGGCGTGTGTAACCATTGGCACAATGGAGCTTATGGCACCACCCTTTTGGGTTGAGGGACACATAAAGATTGATACATAGGCGTTGCGCGCAAAGTCGCCCGAGCCACCAATGCCGTTCATAAGGCGTGTGCCGCCAATATGTGATGAATTGACGCAGCCATAGAGGTCTACCGCAATGGCTGTGTTCATTGCTATGAGGCCCAAACGGCGAATAACCTCGGGATGATTGGATATTTCCGAGGGGCGCAGTATGAGCCTGTCGCGGAAGAAGTCGAGATTATCATAGACGTGCTGCAGGCACTCCTGGCTCAATGAGAGTGAACAGGTGCTGCCGGCGTTCACACGGCCCAGCTCCATAAGGTTAATGACGGAATCCTGAAGCACCTCGGAATAGAGGTCGAGCGGCGGCAGCTCACTGCAATCGCCAAGCGCCTTGAGCACTGCATTGGCTACATTGCCTATGCCACTTTGGATGGGCAGGCCTGTAGCGGGAATGACGCCGCGTTTTATGTCGCTGAGAATGAAGGAGACCACATTCTCGCCAATCTTGCGTGTAACGGGGTCGAGCTCCTTGAACACCACCTGTTCGTTGGGCAGACACACATCGACAATGCCAACAACCTTCTTGGGATCGACCTGAACATAGGGCTTTCCTATCCTGTCCGAGGCTTTGTAGATTGGTATCTCGCTGCGACAGGGCGGGTCCTTGGGCTCATACACATCGTGCATTCCCATTGTGCGGTGGAAGGTGTTGCGCTCTATTATTATCCTATCGACAAGGTTGGCCACTGTTTGGCCAATGCCGCCGGCGGTTGTGAGATAGACCTTTCCATCGGGTGTGATGTCCATTGCCTCGAGAATGGCTACATCCACCTTGCCCAGATAGCCGTAGCGCAGGTCCTGCGCCATAAGCGAGAGGTGAAGGTCGGAATAGACTATCTCTTTATTGTTGATGGCATCGCGCACTGTGGGATTGGAGATGAACGGCGCACGGTAATTCAATGCTTTGGCACGGGCGAGCACGCCATCGATGGAGTCTCCTGTGGAGGCTCCACTATAGAGGTTTATTTTGAAGGGCTTGCCGGCTGCGTGTGCCTCCTCGGCACGTTTGGCAACTTCGGGAAGCACTGTCTTGGGAGTACCTGAAAGGGTAAAGCCACTGATACCCACGCCATCGCCGTTGTTGATGTAACAAGCGGCCTCGGCGGCTGTGATGATTGGATAGTTCATAGCAATAGGTTTTATTTTTGTGTTCAGTATTTCCTGTTGAAAATTTCGGAATAGAGGAAGGCGCGCTTAGCCTCGGATTTTGTGGAGAGCGGCACTGCCCTGGTGTGAGACTCCTTGGGGGCAACAGGCTCTTTTGCAACCGCAGCGGCGGCTTTATCCTTAGGAGCGGCAGTGGTTGTTGCATTGGAGGCCACATCGGGCGACACCTTGCGGCGGCTCTTTGGGGGAGCAGCAACGTGGACGGGAACACCACGGTCAGGCTCAAGAATCTCCACATCGGGGAAAGAGTCGCCAAACGTTTGTGTCTCGCCGGCGGATTCTTTATTTGATGGAGAGAGATTGCGCAGAACATACATCGCGAAATATATGACCGCAAAAACTAAAATGGGGATTATTTCTTTCATAGCTTTACTTGTTTTGAACGGAAAGAGAACTGTTGAGCAGTTCATCAAAAACCTCACCGCGCGTGAGACGCCCGTCTTTGAGGCTTATGATATCGACCTCGCCTTTCAGCGCCAAAGAGTTGTCGGAGAGGTTGTAGATATCCTGCAGGAAGATGAGCTTGGCACCCTTGCGCACCATATTTATGCACACGACAAAGCTGTCGCCGCCACGCAGAGGGCGCTTGTATTCCATTGTTATTTTCGACACCATAAGGTCTATGCCCTTGTTGTGGAACAGCGAGAAGCTGCCGCCGATGCTCTCGAGATATTCGTGGCGCGCGTGCTCGAGATAGTGCTGGTAGTTGGCATTGTTCACAACGCCCTGGATATCGCACTCGTAATCGCGCACCTTCATCTCCAAACTGTAGCTGTAGTTTTCCATTTTGCTCTTTTAAAAACACGTGTAATGCAAATATATATAACAAAAAAATAATTATTGCAGTTTTTGGGAAGAAAATGGACCACAGCCGGATATTTTGGTTATTTTTGCGGTTAGAAAGATGAAACCGAAGGATATACAGGAGATTTATGCAGCACACCCGGGCGTTGAGGCCCTGATGCAGCTGCGGCAGGAGGGTGGCAGAAAGCAAGCCCTCCTTGAGGGGCTATCGGGCAGCGCGGCGGCAATGGTGCTGTGCGGGCTGAAGATGCGTGCCCCCGAACAAACGGTGCTTGTTGTGATGAACGATGCCGAGGAGGCCGGGTATTTCTACCACGATATTACACAGGTGTGCGGAGAAGGAAACACACTCTTCTTCCCGTCATCGTTTCGCCGTGCTATGAAGTATGGCCAGGAAGATGATGCCAACCGCATATTGCGCACCGAGGTGATGAGCCGCCTGATAAACCGCCGCCGCAAGGAGGGACTGGTGATAGTAACCCACCCCGATGCCATTGCCGAGAAGGTGGCATCGCAGAGCGACCTCGAGGAGAAAACGCTCACCATTTCGATTGGCGACACAATGGGGCGCAACGCAATAGAGAAGAGACTGGCCGGGCTGGGCTTCAAGGAGGTGAGTTATGTCTATGAGCCGGGAGAGTTTGCCGTGCGAGGCAGCATTATCGATATTTTCTCCTTTTCATCGGAGTTTCCCTACCGCATAGACTTCTTTGGCGATGAGGTGGAGAGCATAAGGACATTTGAGGTGGAGAGCCAGCTCTCGAAGGAGCGCACCCAGGAAGCCACCATTGTTCCCAAGTTAAAAGGAAGCACCGCCGTGCCAATAACCGGTTTCCTCCCAAAGAGCGCTATTCTGCTTACCAAAGACCTGGAATTCGTAAAGGGCTGCATTGGGAAGCTGAACACCGAGGGCTTTACCCTGCAGGCAAGGCTCTCTGATGAGAAGCTGCCCGAAATGCCTGAACTGATGAGCGCGGATGAGCTTGACACCTTTGCCAAGAGCGTAAAGCACTGGGAGATGCGTTTACAGGCAAGCTACAACGGCACAAGAGTGAAGTTCGACACATCGCCGCAGCCTCTCTTTCACAAGGATTTTGACCTTGTGAGCCAAAATTTCGGGAGACTGCTCGAAGGCGGTTACAAGATTATGTTATTGGCCGATGACCTGCATCAGGCCGAGCGCCTGCAAGCTATATTCGAGGAGAGGGGTGATGATATTACGTTCACCTCGATAGGGCACACCATACACAGCGGATATTGCGACAATACATTAAAAATTGCCCTTTTCACCGACCATCAGCTCTTTGGCCGCTTCCACAATTTCCGCTTGCGCAGCGAGCGTGCACGCAACGGCAAAGTGGCACTGACACTGAAGGAGCTTAAGGAGTTTGGCATTGGCGACTACATTGTGCACATTGACCACGGCATAGGAAAATTCGGCGGCCTGGTGCGTATCCCCAACGGCAACGCCACACAGGAGGCAATAAAGCTCATATACAGGAACGACGATGTGGTGTTTGTGTCAATACACAACCTGCACAAGATATCGAAATACCGAGGCAAGGAGGGTGATGCTCCAACGGTGAGCAAGCTGGGCACCGGTGCGTGGGAGAGGATGAAGGAGCGCACAAAAAAGAAGATAAAGGACATTGCACGCGACCTTATAAAACTCTACTCGCAACGCTACAAGGAGGAGGGATTTGCCTTCTCGCCCGACAGCTACCTGCAAAACGAGCTTGAGGCGAGCTTCATATATGAGGACACACCCGACCAGTTGAAGGCCACCAACGAGGTGAAGAGGGATATGGAGAGAAAGCGCCCGATGGACCGTCTGATATGTGGAGACGTGGGATTTGGCAAGACCGAGGTTGCCATACGCGCAGCCTTCAAGGCCGCAACAGACGGCAAACAGGTGGCGGTGCTTGTGCCCACCACAGTGCTTGCCTATCAGCACTACCTCACATTCAAGGAGCGCCTGAAGGAGTTTCCCTGCAATGTCCAGTACCTGAGCCGCGCACGCAGCGCCGCAACAACCAAGAAGGTGCTCGAGGAGATAAAAGAGGGCAAGGTGGATATTGTGATAGGCACACACAAGCTCACCGGCAAAGAGGTGAAATTCAAGGACCTGGGCTTGCTTATAATTGATGAGGAGCAGAAATTCGGCGTTGCCGTGAAGGAGAGACTGCGCCAGTTCAAGGTGAACGTGGACACCTTGACAATGACCGCAACACCCATTCCACGCACGCTGCAATTCTCGATAATGGGCGCACGCGACCTGTCGATGATACAGACACCGCCGCCAAACCGCTACCCCATACACACCGAGATACACAACTTTGATGCAGAGGTGATTAAGGAGGCTGTCAGCTTTGAGCTGAGCCGCAACGGCCAGGTGTTTTTCATAACCAACCGCATTGCGGGAATGGAAGACCTGGCATCGATGATAAAACGCCACATCCCCGATGCAAGGGTGTGCATAGGACACGGGCAGATGGAGCCTGCCGCACTGGAGAAGACTCTGTTCGAGTTTATAAACCACGACCACGATGTGCTCATTGCCACTTCAATTGTGGAAAACGGCATTGACATTCCCAATGTGAACACCATAATAATAAACCAGGCGCAGAACTTTGGACTGAGCGACTTGCACCAGATGCGAGGCCGTGTGGGACGTGGCAAGCGAAAAGGTTTCTGCTATATGCTCACCCCACCAAGAGAGAGCTTGAGCACCGACGCGCGCAGACGCCTGGAGGCCATAGAGAGTTTCAGCGACCTGGGTAGCGGAATGCACATTGCAATGCAGGACCTTGACATACGCGGCGCCGGCAACCTGCTTGGAGCCGAACAGAGCGGTTTCATTGCCGACCTGGGATATGAGACCTATCAGAAGGTGCTTGCCGAGGCTGTGCGCGAGCTGAAGGATGAGGAGTTTGCCGATATTCTGACCCAAGAGGAGGAGAATGAGAACTGCGCCGAGAGGTTTGTGAAAGAGTGCTTTGTGGAGAGCGACCTTGAACTGCTGTTCCCGGCCACCTATGTTCCCGACAGCAATGAACGCATATTGCTGTATCGCGAGCTTGATGCGATAACCGACCATAAGGAACTGGATGCCTACAGGGCGAGAATGAAGGACCGATTCGGCACCATACCAAAAGAGGGCGAGGAGCTCATAAGAATGGTGGCAATGCGCCGCAAGGCACAGGAGCTGGGCGTGGAGAAGATTTACCTGAAAGGTGGAAGGATGAACCTCTTTCTTGTGGAGACACGCAACGAACGGTTCTATGGCAGCGACCTGTTTGGGGCCATAATGGGCTACATACCTACAAGCCGCTTCGGATGCCGTGTGAGAGAGGGCGACGGAAGGTGCATAATCACCGTTGAAAACGTGAAAAATGTGGAAACGGCACTCTCATTTATCGAGGAGCTGAAGCGCCACTGCGCACTGCTTGAACAGGAGGAAAAATAAAAAACATAAACAGAATATTTTACTATGAAAAAGAGAACATTATTGAGCTGCATTGCAGCAGCGTTGCTCTCGAGCGGAACTATGGCACAGAACGGCAATGGCGGCATTGACGCAGAGATGTTGAAGGAACTGAGCGCGAGCTACAACCCCTCGACAACCGAAAAGGCATTGCAGAATGTGATGCTTGCAAAGCCCATAAAGGAGCTTGCACTGAACCAGGAAAATCTTAACGAGCTGGATACATATTTCAGCCACAGTGTAAAGACCAAGGGCATTACCGACCAGAAATCGTCGGGCCGCTGCTGGTTGTTCACAGGAATGAATGTGATGCGCGCAAGAGTGATAGCAAACGAGAACTTAGGGGCTTTTGAGTTTTCACACGTGTATAACTTCTTCTTTGACCAACTTGAGAAGTCGAACCTCTTTTTGCAGGGAGTGATAGACACTCGCAAGAAGCCTTTTGACGACCGCACAGTGGAGTGGCTCTTCAAGCACCCTCTTAGCGACGGCGGCACATTCACCGGCGTGGCCGACAACATTTCAAAATATGGCCTTGTTCCCAAGGGGGTGATGAAGGAGAGCTACACAAGCGAGAACACCGCTGCTTTTTCGGCACTGCTCACAAGCAAGCTGCGCGAGTTTGGTCTTGCACTGCGCAAGGCAAGCGAAAAGGGCAGCAAGGAGAAGGAGTTGCTGGCTTTGAAGAAGGAGCAGTTGAAGGATGTGTACAGAATGCTTGCATTGGTATATGGTGTGCCACCCACTGAGTTCACCTGGGCCCCCAAGGATGCCAACGGCAAATATCGCGAGGAGCCGCAGACATATACACCGCAGAGCTTCTACAAGAAGTATGTGGGCGCAGACCTCGAGAACAGCTTTGTGATGCTGATGAATGACCCCACACGCCCCTATTGGAAGAGCTATGAGATTGAGTATGACCGCCACCTCTATGACGGACACAACTGGCTCTATGTGAACCTGCCGCTCGATGAGATAAAGGCGATGGCCATTGCCTCTATCAAAGACAGCACAATGATGTACTTTTCGTGCGACGTTGGCAAGTTCCTGAACTCAAAGCGCGGAACCCTCGACATAGATAACTACATATATGATGAACTGCTTGGCGTGGAGTTCTCTATGGACAAGAAGGAGCGTATAATGACTTTCGACAGCGGCTCTTCACACGCTATGACGCTTATGGCTGTGGACCTTGACAAGGAGGGAAAACCCACAAAGTGGCAGGTGGAGAACAGCTGGGGTGCAAACTCTGGATTCCACGGCACCCTGATAATGACCGATGAGTGGTTCGATGAGTATATGTTCCGTCTTGTGGTGGACAAGAAGTATGTTCCCGCAAAGGTGCTCGAGGTGCTGAAGCAGAAGCCTACAATGCTCCCCGCTTGGGACCCGATGTTCACACCCGAGGAGTAAATTCCACTATACATTGCAACCGACAGTTGCAGTTGTGGGTTGTTTCAATTACAAGTCATTCGATAGAAAAAACCGATAGTTGCTATCTAAACGAATAATCAATTGAATGATTGCACAGTGTGAAAATGTTGTACTTTTGCACGGTTTTAGAGATTTACGACTATGACATTGAATTACAGTTTTAAAAGTATGTTCAAGAAATATGTTACCACCAGCGCTGTGCTCATTGTGTGCACTATACTTGCACTGATATGCGCAAACTCGCCGCTGAAGGAGGACTATTTCTCACTGTGGCAGATGGAGGTGAATATGTCTGTTGGAAAATACAGCCTGTTCAGCCACAACGGCCACCCAATGACGCTGATGCAGGTTATCAACGACTTTCTTATGGCGATTTTCTTCCTGGCTGTGGGCCTGGAGATTAAGCGTGAGATTCTTGTGGGAGAGCTGTCGTCGCGCCAAAAGGCTATGTTGCCCATCATTGGTGCCTGCGGCGGTATGATTGTGCCGGTGTTGGTGTTCTGGCTCGTGTGCCCCAATGACCCCGGTATGTTGCGCGGAGTGGCAATTCCAATGGCTACCGACATTGCCTTCTCACTGGGCGTGCTGTCGATATTCAGCAAGAGGGTGCCGGCAGGCCTCAAGATTTTCCTTGCTGCACTGGCGGTTGCCGATGACCTTGGCGGCATCATTGTGATTGCGCTTTTCTACTCATCGGAGATTAGTGTTACCTATCTCATTGTTGCGGCAATATTTGCAGCATTGCTTATAGTAGGCAACTATTGCAAGGTGATGAAAAAGTCGTTCTATCTGATACTGGGTATCGCACTGTGGTATGCAATGCTGAACTCGGGAATTCACGCCACCATTGCAGGTGTGATAGTGGCTTTCTGCGTGCCTGCATCGTTGCGCAAGGGCTCGCCACACTACATTGAGCGCATAAGAAACAACATAAACACATTCCCTGTTACCAACGTAGATGGCAAGCACCACACGGTTATATTGAGTAACGACGAGATACACAAGCTCAAGAGCATTGAATCGGCTGCCGATAAGCTGATTAGCCCGTTACAGGATTTGGAGGATGACCTTCACACAATAATTGGCTATATAATTATTCCGCTGTTTGCTTTCGCCAACGTGGGTATAGACCTCTCTGTGATGTCGGTTGGCGACCTATTTGCCGGGGTGGGACTCCCTGTGATGGCCGGCCTTGTGGTGGGCAAGTTTGCGGGAGTGTTCTCATTCTCGTGGATAGCCGTCAAGTATGGCATAGTGAGCCTTCCCAAGGGCAGCAACTGGCAATCATTCGCATCGGTGTGTATGCTGTGCGGCATTGGACTCACGGTTTCAATTTTCATTGCCGACCTGTCTTATGCTTCGCAGGGAATTGAGGGCGCAATGCTCCTTAATCAGGCAAAGCTGGGTATTCTTTGCGGCTCGGCAATATCGGCAATAATTGGCGTGGTGCTACTGAACCGCTACCTGCCAAAAGAGATTGAAACTGCATAGAAAATCTTTACGAATAACCTCAAAAAGCGACGCCGAAGCGTCGCTTTTTTTGTTGCCCGCCCCACTTTTTGCCACCGGGCAACAAGACTCTCTGGCTCAATGCGATAAGAGACTCCAAACAATTTCAACAACCTGTTGAAAACTTTATTTTATTTTTATTGGGGAATGTGGTGGGGAATTGTGGGGAATTGTGTATTTTTGGAACGAATAATCTAAATTCCGCGTAGAGTATGCGTTTCATTGGCAACATAGAGGCAAAAAGCGACAGCAAGGGCAGAGTGTTCTTGCCGGCTTGTTTCCGCCACACGCTGCAAGAGGCAGGGTGCGACAAGGTTATGCTGCGCAAGGATGTGTATCAGGATTGCCTTGTCCTCTACCCCGAGAGGAGCTGGAACGAGCAACTGGACCTGCTGAGAAGCCGCCTCGACCGATGGAACGCCGCACACCAGATGCTGTTCCGTCAGTTCGTAGCCGACGTGGAGGTGCTGAATATCGACAGCAATGGCCGTATTTTGCTGCCGAAGAGGTATGCGGCAATGGCCGGCATAAACCAGGAGGTGCGCTTCATTGGAATGGATGACACAATTGAGATTTGGGCAAAGGAGAAGCTTGGCAAGCCGTTTATGGAGCCGGCAGACTTTGGCCGCGAACTCGAAAAGATAATGACTTTGAAAGGAGCAAGCAATGAATAACCCCGATGTTTACCACACCCCCGTGCTGCTCAAGGAGAGCGTAGACGGAATGGAGATAGCGGCTGCCGACACTTGCATAGATGTTACATTCGGCGGTGGCGGGCACTCGCGCGAGATTTTGTCGCGCCTTGGCGCCAAAGGACACCTCTACAGCTTCGACCAGGATGAGGATGCCGAGAAGAATGCACCCGCCGACAAGCGTTTCACCTTTGTGCGAGGCAATTTCAGGTTCATATACAACTTTATGCACTATCACAATGCAACAGAAGTTGATGCCATACTGGCCGACCTTGGGGTTTCGGGACACCATTTCGACGATGAGACACGTGGATTTTCGTTCCGCTTTGACGCCGACCTTGATATGCGTATGAACAAACGCGGCGGAGAGACAGCTGCCGACCTGCTAAACAACGCAAGCGAGGAGGAGCTGACAAGGATATTCAAGTTCTATGGAGAGCTGAACTGCGCGCGCAAGCTGGCTGCCAAGATTGTGAAGACAAGGGGTGAAAAGCCTATCAGGCGAGTAAACGAGCTCATTGAGATAGCAAAGCCTTTCTGCCCGCCACAGCGCGAGAAGAAGGAGATGGCCAAGGTTTTCCAGGCGCTGCGCATTGAGATAAACAAAGAGGTTGAAGCGCTGCAGGAGATGCTGGTGGCAGCCAAGGACCTGCTGAAACCCGGCGGACGACTTGTGGTAATCACCTATCACTCTATTGAGGACCGCATTGTGAAGAACTTTATGAAGAGTGGCAATTTTGAAGGTAAGGTGGAAAAGGATTTCTTTGGCAACACCACATCGCCATTTGATATGAAGAAAGTTATAGCGCCCACCGATGAGGAGATGGAGCGCAACCCACGTTCACGCAGTGCGAAGTTGCGCATTGCAATAAAGAAATAGATGAAATGATGGAAACAACGGAGAAAAGAAGAAACAAGAAGAAGAGAGGTGGTTTTTTGAACTACCTTATGGGAGGACGCTTCCTTGTGAGCGATATCTTTACAAAGAATGCTCTGCTGCTTGGACTCATTGTTCTTTACAGTTTCATATATGTGAGCAACCGCTATGAGCACGAGCAGGAGCTGCTGAAGATAAACAGGCTCAACAAGCGACGCAACGAGATAAGGAACAATGTGCTCATCCTCAAAAGCGACTTTGCCTATCGCTGCCGCCTCTCAGAAATTGAAAAGGTGTTGATAGAAAAGGGCAGCGAATTTGCGCCATCCTCAACACCACCCTTTATAATTGACAAATAATTATTGTAGAATATGTTTAAATTCCGTTCCAACTCAGTATTGCGCTTCAAGCTGTTAGCCGTGTTCCTTTTCACGCTGATAGGCCTGTTCATTATTGTTAAGGCAGCCATAATTATGTTCATCGAGCGCGAGGACTGGAACAAGATAAAGGAAAAGAACATAAAGTACAACGAGCCCATAAAGGCCCACAGAGGAAATATTCTTGGCGACAACGGCGAGCTCATTGTGAGCACTCTGCCACAGTACAGAATGAGATTTGACCTTGTTTACATTGACCGACACAACAAGGAGAAGGAGAAAAAGGTAAATGCACAAAGGGACAGCATTTGGGAGAGACACCTCAACGACCTGTGCGTGGGGCTTAACGACATCCTTCCGGGCACCAGCGTTGCAGAGTTGGAGAAACGCTTTATGGACGGACTCTATCCCAAAAAGGGAAAACGAAGGGGCGGCTATGAGCCCTACCGAGGCAAGATATCCTACTCGCAATACAAGAAGATTCTGGAACTGCCCATCATAAATGCAGGAAAGGCGTTAAGCGGCTTCTACACCGTTGAGGACATTGAGCGCAAGAACATCTTTGGCGACACAGGAAACAGCACCTTTGGTATTGTGAGGGAGGTTGAGATTGACGGAAAGAAGGTAGATGAAGTCAATGGCCTTGAGAAGAAATACAACAAATACCTCAAGGGAAAAGCAGGCTCGGGAACAAGAATAAAGACAAGGGGAAAGTATATTTTGCGCGAGGATGTGCTGCCCGAAAATGGCTACGACCTGCAAACCACGCTGAACACAAAGATGCTCGACATCTGCCACAACGCTATTGAACGCGTGCTCATAAAGAAGCAGCTTGCTGCCGGCTGGGCAATACTTATGGAAACAAAGACCGGCGACATAAAGGCTATTGTGAACCTGTCGCGCCACATAAACCGCAACGGGAAAGTGGTGTACATAGACACCATTGGCAACATAAAGTATAACCAAACAGCAAACCACGCCTTGTGCGACCTCAACGAACCAGGCTCGATATTCAAGACTGTGGCACTTACAGCGGCACTGGCCGACAAGAAACTGACCACCAAGGACTCGGTAATCGCATACAAGAGTATGCAGTGCAAGTTCAGCGGCGCCAAAAAACCTATCAAGGACGAGATGTTCCGCGACAACGGCACCGGAAAATATAGTATGAGCGATGCGATGATGTATTCATCGAACATAAGCCTCATCCAGTTCATACGCAAGGCCTATGGCAGTTGCCCCGAGGAGTATACAAATACCTTGCAGCGCTTTGGACTCACACAGAACTATAACCTCACCGACAACGAGGCTACACCTTATATAACACTGCCCGGCACAAAGAAGTGGAACGGTTTCAGTTTGAGTTCTATGTCCTATGGCTATGCTGTGTCAATGACAGCGATAAATATGGTATCATTCTACAACACCATTGCAAACGGTGGCCGCCAGATGCATCCCCGCCTGGTGAAGGCTGTGCTTGACAACGGCGAAATTGTAGAGGAGTTCCCCACCAAGGTTATCAACCGCCAGCTCTTTCCCAAGGCGGTTGCCGATACTGTAACAAGTTTTCTTGTGAACGTGGTAAACGGCTACAGCATAGACAAGGTAAACCCCTGGAGAGAAGGCAAACGCGACGGCACAGGCCTGGCGGCACGTTCAGAAATGATGACTATTGCGGGAAAGACCGGTACGGCAAATGCCTATGACGGCAACAGGAAGCTGATGAGTTTCTGCGGATTCTTCCCGGCAGAGGCACCTGAATATACACTAATTGTGCAGATGCTCTATGACAAGAACATTCCGCGTCCTGCCGATGATGACGGAAGATATGGCGGTGGAAGCACATCGGCACTCGCGTTCAAAGAGATTGCCGAGAAGGTGATGGCCGAAAAGCTTGCCAACCCCATTGAGAACGCAGCCGAAGGCGGAAAGGCGATATACCCAAAAATTAAAAGAGGTAACCTTAACGAGGCTGATTATCTGCTTTCGGCCATTGGACTGCCAAATGAGTTGCCCGCCACAAAAGAGGGGCTTGCGTGGGGCGATGTCGTTTATGACAAAGCCGGAGGTATGAAGAGCAACACAATGGAGTGCGATGGCAAGAAGGTTCCCGATGTAAGAGGTATGGGAGCCAAGGATGCTACATATCTCCTTCAGCAGTGCGGACTGAATGTGGTGCTCGAAGGCTATGGAACCGTAAGGCATCAGAGTATAACCCCGGGGCGCAATGTTCCCCAAGGCACAACAGCCATACTGCAACTGAAACCATAAGAGAATAAAAAGAAGAGAATATATGAGACTGAGCGAACTTTTAAGAGAGACACAGTGCACCACTATGATACTCCCCAAAGAGGAGGTTGATATCTTGGGCATAAACATAGACTCGCGCCTGGTGCAAAAAGGCGATGTGTTCCTTGCAGTGAAAGGCACACAGACCGACGGACACCAATATATTGCTGCGGCAGAGGAGAAAGGTGCCGTTGCCATTGTGTGCGAGACAATACCCGAAAAGCAGTCGCCAAACGTGGCATACATAAAGTTCCCTAACGTTCAGGATGTTATGGGCAAGCTTGCCACAGCCTTCTATGGACACCCTTCACAGAGACTTAAGTTGGTGGGCGTTACCGGCACTAATGGCAAGACAACCATTGCCACACTGCTCTACAAGCTATTCCGCGAAATGGGACACCGTTGCGGGCTACTCTCAACAGTGTGCAACTACATCGATGGCGAAGAGTTCCCATCGACACACACCACCCCCGATGCAATATCGCTCAACAAGCTATTGGCAAAGATGGTTGAAAGGGGATGCGAATATGCATTTATGGAGGTGAGCTCACACGCGCTTGCACAGCAGCGCACCGGCGGCCTTGAGTTTGCGGGAGGTATATTCACAAACCTCACACGCGACCATATGGACTTTCACGAGAATATGGATAACTACCTGAAGGCAAAGAAGAGTTTCTTTGACAAACTGCCACGCCACGCCTTTGCCATAACAAACCTCGATGACAAGAACGGCCCTGTGATGGTGCAGAACTGTCGCAGCGATATAAAGGGCTACTCTGTGCGCACCATCTGCGACTACAGAGCCCGCCTGATAGAGACACATCTCGACGGTATGTTGCTCGAGTTCAACAACCGCGAATTTGCGACGATGCTGACCGGCCGCTTCAATGTGAGCAACCTGCTTGCCATCTTCGGCACTGCCGTGGAGCTGGGCAAGGAGCCCGATGAGGTGTTGCGCGTGCTTAGCACAATGAAGCCCGTATCGGGACGTTTCGAGACACTGCACTCACCCCAAGGCTTCTCGGCCATTGTAGACTATGCCCACACGCCCGATGCCGTGAAGAACGTGCTTGGCACGGTGAACGAGGTGCTGCGCGGCTGTGGCAACGTGATAACAGTGATTGGTGCGGGCGGTAACCGCGACAAGGGAAAGCGCCCGCTTATGGCTGTTGAAGCAGCAAAGGGCAGCGCAAGGGTTATACTCACATCGGATAACCCCAGATTTGAGGAGCCTCAGGAGATTATAAACGATATGCTTGCCGGCCTCAACGAAGAACAACGCAAGAAAACCATTTCAATAGCCGACCGCAAGGAGGCCATAAGAACAGCTTGTGCACTGGCACAGAAGGGCGATGTTATTCTTGTGGCAGGAAAGGGACACGAGAACTACCAGGAGATTCAGGGCGTGAAGCACCATTTTGATGACAAGGAGGTTATCAACGAAATTTTCAACCAATAAACGACACAACAGACTATGCTGTACTACCTTTTCGACATTTTTGCAAAATCGGGCCTTCCCGGTGCCAGACTGATGCACTACACATCTTTCCGCGCCTTGCTTGCCATTGTAACATCGCTTTTGGTATCGGCCTGGTTCGGCAGCTACCTTATAAAATATTTCAAGCGCAAACAGATTACAGAGACATTGCGCGAATTTGACAAGAACAACCTCAAAGCCGGTGTGCCTACAATGGGCGGACTCATAATAATAATTGCCATTCTCGTTCCCTGTCTGCTGATAGGAAGGCTCGACAATGTGTATATGTTGCTGCTCATCATAACAACTGTGTGGCTGGGCTTGCTGGGCTTTGCCGATGACTATATAAAGACTTTCAAAAAGAACAAGGATGGTATTCCCGGCAAGGTGAAGATTGCCGCACAGGTGGGACTGGGCCTTGTAATAGGCCTCACACTATATCTGAGCCCCCAGGCGGTGATGCGCGAGAACATTGTCATTGAAAAGGCCAATCATACCGAGGAGGTGCAGCACCGCGCAAAATCGGAAAAGATAAACAAAACCACCATTCCTTTCGTCAAGGAGCACAACCTCGACTACAGCGAGGTGATGTCGTTCTGTGGCGACTATAAGGAGGAGGCCGGTTGGGTGCTTTTTGTAGTAATTACCGTGCTTGCGGTAACGGCTGTCTCCAACGGCGCCAACCTTAATGACGGAATGGATGGTATGCTTGCCGGAAACGGAGCAATAATGGGTGTTACGCTGGCTGTGCTTGCCTATGTGTCGAGCCACACCAACTGGGCCGAATACCTGAACATTATGTTCTTGCCCGGAGCAGAGGAGGTGGTGATATTCACTTTTGCCTTCATTGGTGCGCTCATTGGTTTCTTGTGGTACAACGCCTTTCCGGCGCAGGTGTTTATGGGAGACACCGGCAGTCTCACCATTGGAGGTATAATTGCCGTTATTGCCATTCTCATACACAAGGAGATTTTGTTGGTGATTTTATGCGGTGTGTTCGTTGCCGAAAATCTCTCGGTGATGGCGCAGGTTGCATACTTTAAGCGAGGAAAGAGAAAAGGTGTGAAGCAGAGAATCTTCCGACGCACTCCTTTGCACCACCACTACAACGTGGAGGATGAGAAGCTCGACAAAGAGTGTACATATATCTTCAAGGGACCTGAAAGACCATTGCACGAAGCGAAGGTTACTGTGAGGTTTTGGATTGTTACCATTGTAATGGCAGCACTCACATTGATGACTCTGAAGATAAGATAACGTTTGTTTTTAACCTATAGAAGGTTTTTTGATGGAAAAGAGAATTGTTGTTCTTGGAGGTGGCGAGAGTGGCTGCGGAGCAGCTATACTGGCCAAGAAACTGGGGTTTGACGTCTTTTTGTCGGACTTTGGCTCTATTGCCGACAAATACAAGGAGATGCTCGACTGCCACAATATAGAGTGGGAGGAGAAACAGCACACCGAGGAGCTTATCCTGAGCGCCGGCGAGGTGATAAAGAGCCCCGGCATACCCAATGAGGCACCCATTGTGGTGAAGATAAAGAATGCCGGTATACCAATAATATCTGAGATTGAGTTTGCCGGCCGCTATACAAGAGCAAAGATGATATGTATCACCGGAAGCAATGGAAAAACAACAACCACCTCGCTCATATACCATATATTCCGCGAAGCAGGGCTTGATGTTGGTCTTGCGGGAAACATAGGCAACAGCCTTGCGCTGCAGGTTGCCCAGGGCGACAAGGACTATTACATTGTTGAGCTAAGCAGCTTTCAGCTCGACAATATGTATGAGTTCAGAGCCAACGTGGCGGTGCTGCTGAATATAACCCCCGACCATCTGGACCGCTATGGCTACAATATGCAGAACTACATTGACGCCAAACTGCGTATTTTGCAGAACCAACAGCCCGACGATGCTTTTGTCTACTGGAACGATGACCCTATAATAAAGAGAGAGTTGCCAAAGTACAAGCACGGCAAGCTCTACCCCTTTGCCGAGGAGCTGCACAACGGTGCCGCAGCATACACCCACCAGGAGAAGCTCATATTCACAGAACCAACACCATTCAATATGGAACTTGAGGAGCTCTCGCTCACGGGCAAGCACAACCTCTACAACTCAATGGCTGCCGGCATTTCGGCAAACGTGGCCGGAATACACAAAGAGACAATACGCGAGGCACTAAGCTCATTCGCCGGTGTTGAGCACAGGCTTGAGAAGGTTGCCGTTGTGAATGGTGTAGAGTATATCAACGACTCCAAGGCAACAAACGTGAACAGCTGTTGGTATGCGCTACAGAGTATGAAAAAGAGAACTGTACTAATCCTTGGCGGCAAGGACAAAGGCAACGACTATAGCGAGATTGCCGACCTTGTGAGGGAGAAGTGTTCGGGACTCATTTTCCTGGGTGCCGACAACAGCAAGCTGCTTGAATTCTTCGGTGGTTATGAGCTGCCGATTGCCGACACTCACAGCATAGAGGAGTGCGTGGAGAGCGCCCACAGGATGGCCAAAAGCGGTGAGGCTGTGCTATTGAGCCCTTGCTGCGCAAGTTTCGACCTCTTCAAAAGCTACGAGGACAGGGGAAAACAGTTTAAGAACCTTGTATGTAAACTTTAACGGAATATGGAAAGTAACAAGATAACACGCATACTCTTCAAAGGAGATAGGGTTGTATGGATTGTATTCATCACCCTGTGTGCTATTTCGTGGGTAGAGGTATTCAGTGCAACCAGCCGACAGACATTTGCTACAGGCAACTACTGGAACCCCATTATAAAGCACACTGCCTTCATCATAGGAGGAATTGTTGTGGTGTGGTTTATGCACAACCTCAACGCCAAGTGGATTGACAAGTTCACAAAGGCTATCTATTGGTTTGGAGTGGCAGGCCTCATCTATGCACAGTTCCAGGGAAGCAGGGTTAATGACAGTGCCCGTTGGATAAGCATTATGGGATTTACTTTTCAACCAATGGAATTTGCCAAAATGGGATTGGTGATGATGACCTCACGCATAATTTCCAACCATTTGGGCGATGAAGGCACCGACAAATTCGCCCTCAAGGAGATTGTCAAGTATAGTATTCTGCCCATTCTCATCATACTTAAAGAGAACCTCTCATCGGCAGTGCTGCTCACATTCACAATATATCTGCTTATGATAATCGGCGGCCTGCCCAAACGCCAATTGCTGGCCACCTTCGGCATAGGAGTTGCAATTGTGGCGCTGGGAGTTGGAGCTATAATTGCAACACCGGACAGCGCTGCAAAAAGTGGCAGCTTTGGCAACAAGGTGGTAACGTGGAAACACCGAATATTGGGCGCGGCCGACAGCGGCCCGATAACAGCCGAAGAGTATCGCATAGACTCGCAGAACGAACAGCGCACATACTCGCACATTGCAATAGCATCGAGCCACCTCATTGGACGCGGGCCCGGCAATTCAATACAGCGAGACTTTATTCCTCACGCCTATTCGGACTATATCTTTGCAGTGATAATAGAGGAGCTTGGCCTCATTGGTGCCATTGCGGTGATGATGCTATACCTCACACTGCTCTACCGCTGCGGCAAGATTGCCGACAAATGCGATGACCCCTATTTGGCCTATTTGGTAATGGGAATAGGACTAATCATTATCACTCAGGCACTTATGCATATGTATATTTCAGTGAGCAACTTTGTTACCGGACAACCCCTGCCGCTGATGAGCCAAGGTGGCACATCATTTGTCATAAACAGTATGTACATTGGCTTCATTCTTAGCATAAGCCGCTATGCAATGCCGAAGAAAGAGAAAATGGTGGAAAAAAAGAGCATTACACCCGCCGTTGAGGTTACAGAAAACTAAACAAAACATCAAAGAACACGGGATATGAAAAAGGATTACAGAATTATCATAAGCGGTGGAGGAACCGGAGGACACATTTTCCCCGCCCTGTCTATTGCCGATGCAATACGCGCCAAGCACCCCGATGCAAAGATACTCTTTGTGGGCGCCAACAACAGAATGGAGATGCAGCGTGTTCCCGACGCCGGGTATAACATTGTGGGCCTGCCCATAGCCGGCTTTGATAGAAAGAACTTGCTAAAAAATCTAAGGGTGCTGTGGCTCATACTAAAGAGCCAACGAATGGCTAAAAAGGTGATAAAGGAGTTTGCACCTCAAGCTGTTGTGGGCGTGGGCGGATATGCCAGCGGCCCCACACTGAAAATGGCTGCAAAGATGAATATCCCCACACTGATACAGGAGCAGAACTCCTATGCAGGCGTAACAAATAAGTTGCTGGCAAAAAGAGCCAAGATGATTTGTGTTGCCTATGACGGGATGGAGCGCTTCTTCCCACACGAGAAGATTAAGCTTACAGGAAACCCCGTGCGCAAGAGCTTGCTGGATATGCGCTCCAACCGCAAGGAAGCAATGGCGGCTATGGGCATAGATGAAGACAAGAGGTGTGTGCTGATTGTTGGAGGAAGCCTTGGAGCAAGAAGCATAAACGAGGGAGTGTTGGCAAGCCTTGACCGGATAGAGGCCAACAAGGATATACATTTCGTTTGGCAAACAGGCAAGCTATACTTTGAGGAGATGAAACAGAGGGTTGCACAAAGAGGCAAGCCCGAAAACCTTACAATAACAGACTTTGTATCGAATATGGCCGACGCATTGAGCGCAGCCAACCTCGTTGTTTCGCGTGCAGGCGCCGGTTCAATATCGGAGTTTGCACTCCTTGGAAAGGCTGTAATTCTGGTGCCCTCGCCCAACGTGTCCGAAGACCACCAGACCAAAAACGCAATGGCGCTTGTTGAGAAGGGAGCGGCAATATACGTGGCCGACGCCAATGTCAAAGAGGAGCTCATTGCAAAGGCTGTGCAAACAGTAAACGACAATGCCGCTATTGCAAGCCTGGAGAAGAATATTGAGAAGATGGGCAAGCCCAACGCTGCCGGCGAGATTGCCGATGAGGTGCTGATGCTTGCCGACGCATTTATTGAAAAGGAGACAAGACGTAAAAAGGAGAATATCAGATAATGGAGCTCAAGGATATAAAATCGGTCTATTTTTTGGGAGCCGGCGGCATTGGAATGAGTGCCCTGGTGAGGTATTTCCTCAATGAAGGCAAGTTTGTTGGCGGATATGACCGCACACCAAGCCCGCTAACCACCAAGCTTATTGAGGAGGGGGCGGTGCTGCACTTTGAGGAGAACCCCGACCTTGTACCCGACGAGTGCAAGGACCCTGCAACCACACTGGCTGTCTACACCCCTGCCATTCCTGCCGACCACAAGGAGTGGGAGCTGTTCCGCAATGGCGGCTTCGCAATAAAGAAGCGTGCCGAGGTCCTTGGCATAATAACAAAGGGGAAACGAGGTGTGTGTGCGGCCGGCACACACGGCAAAACCACCACATCGACAATGACAGCCCACCTGCTGCACAGCTCACAGGTAGACTGCGCAGCATTTCTTGGCGGCATATCAAAGAACTATGGCAGCAACCTCATAACAACAACAAGCAGCGACTTTGTTGTCATAGAGGCCGACGAGTATGACCGCTCATTCCTTCAGCTTGAGCCCTACATTGCAACTATCACATCGGCCGACCCCGACCACCTCGACATCTACGGCAACAAGGAGAACTATTTGGAGGCCTTTGCGCAGTTCACAGAGAGAATACGCCCCGACGGCTATCTCATAATACACGAGGGGCTTGAGGTGAAGCCTCGCACAAAAGATGGTGTAAAGATATACACCTATGACCGCGAAAAGGGTGATTTCCACGCCGAGAATATACGCATTGGTGGCGGAACAATATTGTTTGACTATGTATCGCCCTGGCAGAGGATTGAGAACATTGAGCTTGGAGTGCCGGTGAGCATAAACATCGACAATGGTATAGCATCTATGGCTATGGCCGAGATTTGTGGTGCCACAGCCGATGAGATGAAAGAGGCTATGAAAAGTTTCAGCGGTGCCGAGCGCCGTTTCGATTTCCACATCAGGGAACAGGAGCTTGTGTTGCTGAGCGACTATGCCCACCACCCCGATGAGATACGTGCCTGCGCAAAGTCGCTGAAGGAGCTCTATGCAGGGCGCAAGGTTACAGCACTTTTCCAGCCACACCTCTTCAGCCGCACCTCCGACTTTTACAAAGAGTTTGCCCGGAGCCTGTCGCTGTTTGACAAGGTGATACTCACCGACATCTACCCAGCAAGGGAGAAACCCATACCCGGTGTAACAAGCGAGCTTATTTACAAGAACCTGGGACCAGATGTTGAGAAGAGCCTGTGCAGCCGCTCTGCCGTGCTCGAAGCCGTGGAGCAGTGCAAGGAGAGCATTGAAGTGCTTGTGGTGCTTGGTGCCGGTGATGTAGAGAACGAGATACCGCAGATAAAAACAATTTTGAAAGGCAGAAGATGCTAAGAAAGATACTCAAATACACAATCATTGCAGCAATAGGCTGTTACCTGCTGTTTGCACTTGTAATAATTCCCGCCCAAAGGAATAACAACAAGTGCGGAAACCTCATTGTGAGCATTGAGGGCAATAAATTGGGCACGATAAACAATGCCGAGATTACAGACATACTCAAGGATGGCAACCTCTATCCCAAAGGCAAGGATATTGAAGAGGTGAGTTGCCTGGAGATTGAGCAGTTTATCAAGCAGATGTCTCTTATTAAGGAGTGTCAGGCCTATAAGACCAACAATAACGATATTAAATTAAAAATTGTGTGTAGAGAGCCGGTGCTGAAGGTATGCGGAATAGATGGCGAGTTCTACCACGTGGACACCGAGGGTAACAGAATAGACGACCTCAAAAAGCCACTGCTGCTGCCTGTGGTATCGGGACACATAAACAACGGTATGCTAAAGAGAGAGCTCAAGGATGTGGTAACAGCCATCAAGAGAGACCCATTTTGGCTTGCACAGATTGAGCAGATACACTTCAATGACAAGAGGGAGGCTGTCATCATCCCTCGCATAGGAGACCACACCATTGAAATTGGGACAACAAAGGAACTTGATGAAAAGCTAAGGAGCATAAAGAAATTCTACATTGCCGGACTGAGTGTAGCCGGCTGGAACAAATACAGCAAACTGAACGTAAAAATAAGCAACAAGGTAATCTGCACTATAAGGGAAAAATAGTTATGAGGAATAATACTTACATCGTAGCAATAGAACTCAGTTCCTCCAAAGTTTCGGGAGTTGTGGGAGTTGAGACCAATGAGGGAATGAGCATAATAGCAGCTGCAAGCACACCCGTCAATGGTTTTATCTCAAGGGGAATTGTGCGCAATGTTGATAAAACAAGTGAAGCTATCAGTTGTGTCATCAATATGCTTGAAAGCGACCTCGACAACATTGCAATAAAGCGTGCCTATGTATCGTTCGCCGGACTAAGCGTGCACAGCATCACCTCAAGAGTGAGTCGCAGTTTCGATGGGTACACCAAGATAAGCCAGGGAATAATTGATGAAATGGGGGACGAGAACATTGACACCTTCCGCGCTCCGGAAGGGTATGAAAGGCTGCAGGTGTTACCACAGGAGTGCCGTCTCGATGGAAAAATTGACAACAATCCCATTGGAGCGCCCACACTGCTCATCGAGTGTAACTATCTTAACATCCTTATGAAAGAGCAGTTCCACAAGCAATTCCTCGACAGTTTTGAACAGGCAAAAATAGATATTGCAGGCGAGTTCAGCGCCGCACGCATAGATGCCGATATACTGCTGAGCAGCGACCAGTGCCGCAACGGTTGTGCATTGGTGAACATTGGAGCAGAGACAACCACCATAACCATCTACAACGGAAGCAAACCCCGCAAACTGACCGTGCTCCCACTTGGAAGCAACAATATAACCCTCGACCTCACAAGGCAGCAGATATCCTATGAAAAGGCCGAAGAGATAAAGGTAATTCTTGGTTACAAATCATCGCGCACCGACAACGAAACCATAGACAACGAAACGCTCAACAGCATCATAAACGGCCGTATGAGCGAGATACTGAAAAATGTGAGATACCAGATAGAGCAGTCGGGCGAGCCCATAGGCCACATTGTGTTCACCGGCGGCGGCTCCAAACTAAAGAACCTGGGGCTGTTGTTAGAGGAGTATCTCCCAGGCTTCACCACCGAGATTAAACCCGAACCACGCTTCAATATCATCAGCGAGAGAGGGGTAAACATAAACGGTGTTATGACCACTGCCCTTTGCGGACTGTTGAAACAGGGAAGAGAAAACTGCTGTGAGGAGGAAAATCTTGAGTTGCCACAGAGTGGCAATCTATTCACCAATACCGAGATGAAAGGAGAGCATCCCACCACCCCGGAGGTAATAGAGAAGACAACAGAGCCCGAAGTTAAAACCACTCCCGTGGCTGATGAAAAGGAAAAGGTGCAACCCCGGGATGAAGAGACAAAGGCGGGGAAGGAGAAGAAGACCACAAAGAAAACAAACAAGAGAAACAAACTTACCTCTATTTGGGATGCTGCAATGCTGTGGTTCGACAACGCTACAAGCGATGAAGGAAGCCATAATGTGGATGAAGATGAATTTGAAACCACTGCAGAGAACAAAGAGACAGAGAATAATAACATACAATAAATGATACAATAAGGTATGGAGAACAACGAACCAGTAAGAAGAAACTTGCCGTTTGCGATACCCACTGACGCACCAAGAATAATCAAGGTCATTGGTGTTGGCGGCGGTGGCAGCAACGCAGTACACAATATGTACCGCAAAGGCATACACAATGTATCATTTGCGGTATGTAACACCGATATGCAGGCAATGCTCAACTCACCCATCCCCAAAAAAGTGCAGCTAGGCACCGATGGGCTTGGTGCGGGAAACCAGCCCGAGGTTGCACGCAAGGCTGCCGAGGAGAGCCGTGCCGAAATTGAAAGACTGTTCGACGACGGCACAAAGATGGTTTTCATCACAGCCACTATGGGTGGTGGAACAGGCACCGGTGCAGCCCCTGTTGTGGCAGAGATAGCCAAGAGCAGAGGCGTATTGACAGTGGGAATAGTAACAATCCCATTCAAGTTTGAGATGACAGGAAAGATTAAGCAGGCATTGCGCGGTGTTATTGAAATCTCCAAGCACGTCGATGCGCTGCTTGTTATCAACAACCAGCGCCTCATCGACATCTACCCCAAGCTGTGCGTTTCCGACGGTTTCAAGAAGGTGGATGAAGTGCTTACCACTGCCACCAAGAGCATAGCCGAGATTATAACCACCCGAGGAGTCATCAACACCGACTTCTGCGACGTTGAAAAGATACTGAAGAATGGCGGCGTGGCAATAATGAGCTATGGTATAGAGAGCGGCGATATGCGTGTAACACGCGCATTCCGCAGTGCACTGCACTCACCCTTGCTCAATGATAACGACATCTACAAATCCAAGAAGATACTCTTCAACATATACGAAAACCCCAACACCCCAATCCGCATCGAGGAGATGGCCGAGGTTGAGCACTTTATGTCGCAGTTCAGGGATGAGAACATTGAACTCATCTGGGGCTATAGCATAGACCACGGCCTGAACGAAGGCGAAGTTAAAGTTACCGTTCTTGCAACAGGCTTTGGTATGAAGGACATACCGGGTATGGAGCCCGAGATTGAAAAAATCAAAGATGCTGAAGACGCAATCACTCTGCAGGAAAAGAAGGAGAGGGAGAAGGAGGACAGCAAACTCGACAAGATGGTTGGCATATTCTACAAGCCCGAATACAAAGTACACATCTTCAAGGGCGATGAGATGTACAACGAGGAGTTCCTTGCTGCACTCGACAACTCTCCCACATTCTGCCGCACAGCACAGGAGCTTGAAAGGATGCAGGCAATCATAGCCTGCCCGGCGGCAAGCGAAGAGAACATTCCTGAGACAGAGGTTGAGGAGACAAATGACAATGACCAAGAATAAGAAACAATCAAAACACAATTGAACTATGGAACTATTTGACATCATAAGCAACGATATCAAGGAGGCTATGAAGGCCAAGGACAAGGTGGCACTTGACACCCTGCGCAACATAAAGAAGGTTCTTCTCGAGGCAAAGACCGCCCCCGGAGCCGGCGACACAGTCAGCGATGAAACAGCAATAAAGATTATACAAAAGCTTGTGAAACAGGGCAAGGAGTCGGCCGAACTCTACAGCAGCCAAAACCGCCCCGAGCTTGCACAAGAAGAACTTGCACAGGTTGAGGTGATGAGCCGCTACCTTCCCAAACAGATGAGCGAGGAGGAGGTAACAACAATATTAAAGGAGATTATTGCACAAACCGGCGCAAACGGCCCCCAGGATATGGGCAAAGTTATGGGCATAGCAACAAAGCAACTTGCAGGCAAGGCCGAGGGCAAGACAATCTCCACCATAGTGAAGCAGCTGCTTGCCAACTAATCAAATATCTCGCGCAACACCTCGGCCGACTTTAGTTCCGGGAAATCGGGAATATGCAATCTGTAATAGGTTGATAGCGTGGCAAGATAGGCGCCACGCATCCTGCGGTTGAGAGAGAGAAGATGCATCGACTCGTAGCCGGTGCGCAGCAGCTCAACAAAGCGGGCAGCATCTTCCGGCATCAGAAAATTGGCGTGCAGCGGATGCTCGCTGACGGCACACCCCTGCTCCAGGTCAAGATAGGAACGCTCACAATAGTTCTCGAGATTGGGATAAATACCAAGGAAACGCAGTAGCTGCACCATAAAGACAAGGTGAAAATCGGCATAACCGTCGGCAAGATTATCGAGCAGCGTCAGAGACCTGTCGAGGAAGGTGTAGAGCGCTTCATCCTTCACGTCCTCGCGCAAGGCATAGGAGAGCAACTCGGCAATGTAGAGTGCAATGGACGACTTCACCACATCGCCGGTTATTGAGCAATAGAGAGTCTGCGGAACAGCCTCACCAATGCGCGAGAGCGCCCGCCCGCTCTTCACCGACGAGGTAAACGAGAGCATTGACAAAGGCTGAAAAAGCACATTGCGCACCTTGGAGCGCTTGCTGTGCGTAACAGGCACCAGAAACGACATACGCCCTCGCTCGGCGGTGTAAATATCGGCAATCATAAGAGTGTCGTTATATTTGCGGGTGCGCAGCACTATGCCACTGAATTTCTCTGTCATACTCGAGTTATACTATTTATTAAGGGCAAAGCTATAAAAAATTCATCAAAAATCTTTGCCAATTCAAAAAAAGGTTTTACCTTTGCACTCGCTTTTGGTAACAAAGCAGCAAATACAACCCTCAAAAGGGGTTTACAAGAAGGTTTGGCCCATTCGTCTATCGGCTAGGACGCAAGATTTTCATTCTTGAAAGAGGGGTTCGATTCCCCTATGGGCTACTAATAACTAAAAAATAATAATAAAGAGATGGCAAACCACAAATCATCACTTAAGAGAATCAGACAGACAGAGAAGAGAAATCTCCAGAACCGTTACTATGGCAAGAATATGCGCTCTGCAGTACGCAGCTTGCGCGCTATCACTGACAAGAACGAGGCTTTGGCCAAGTTCCCCGAGGTTCAGAAGATGCTCGACAGAATGGCTAAGCGTGGTCTCATCCACAAGAACAAGGCTGCAAACCTCAAGTCAGGTCTGTGCGCCAGAATTGCAAAGCTGGCTTAATATTTAACAAATATATTTACCTGCAAAGGGGCTGGATTAATCAATCCAGCCTTTTCGTGTTACTTTGCAGCGCACTGTAAATCACAGTGCGCTGCAAAGTATTAACACCCATCATCAATGTTTGCGAAAAGAAGTCTCTTTTCATCTCTCGAAATTTCCAATAAAGACTTCCTGACAGATTTTCATCACCCGTTTTCGGCTCAATTGCAAACTATAGGAGAGGTGTTAAAAGTTTTCACTTCGGCTCACTGTTATATCCTACTGTACACCTCAACCTCAATTGTTCACTTGTATTTTTAGTCAAGTCTTTCTTTTCTGTTCTTTCATCGCTTGAAAGAACCAAAGTGCCCGGCACACGGAAAGAATACAAGGAAACTGCTTAATTTAACCGCTGTATTTAACCTTAATATTCATTCTTATATTATTCTCTTGTTTTTTGCTTTACGTACTTTCTGTGCGACAGAAAGTACCAAAGAACTCGGCACTCGGGAAAAATCTTTGCAAGCACCCTTTGCTCGCGCCGCCAAAAGGCGAGCCCTCGGTCGGGCACTTGCTCGCCACTCCAGGCTTCCGACTGTTTTGAGGGTGTTGCGGAACTTCTTTTGTGCGGCTATATAAGAAAATTTATACCCGCACAAAACTTCGGACAGTCCTCACACAATGGCCTGAAAACAGTCGGCCCTCCGTTGGATTTTTCAACGGTGCCGTTTCGCCTTCGGCGACGGATTACCTTTTAACGCGGATATATCAGCAATGGTAATTCTAAAAACAAAACCGGCACCGTTAAAGGACACAACTTGAACTCTTTTGCTTTACGGGAATAAGCGAGGACTGTTTGCAGTGCGTGGTGTTATATTTTTTTATAACACCATACCGCACAAGTTCCGGAGCGCCGTAAAGCAAAAGGCAAGTTCAAGTGGCAACACCTTTTTGACCGAGGGATGTTGCAAATAGGCAACTCCTGAGCAAAGAAAAGGTGGACTGGACTTTCCGTGTGCCGGGCGTTTTTGCTCCTTTTTGGGCCTCAAAAAGGAGATAAGAGATTTTAGATTAAACAAAGAACTGCTCACGGGCCACCGAGGAGTGGAAAGAAAGTAGTAGTAACTTTACTGTTGCCTTCTGTTCTTTCAGTGTGCAGGAGCTATTGGCCGCTAAATAACGCCAACAGAAACAACATAAGAAACACAAGAGCACAGCCTGAAGAACAACAACCGTTGCCTCAATTCTACCTCGTCAAGCAACTTTTTTAAAAAAATTAAACAACGTCTTAATCTTTTTTATAAATTCGCACAATTATATAAAATACAGCACAATAAAATGAAACATAAAGGTTTATTCTTGCTATTCACAATTCTGCTCACCCTGTTTGCCGTTTCTCCTGCAGCAGCACAGCAGTTGCAGAAATTCCACGTTGAGAGCTTTGGAGAAAATCCCTTCGATATGAGCGCCCGAGAGAAACCCACCGCGCGCGACGACGGCACGGGAGTGCTCTATTCCATAATAAAAGTAACATCTACCGACCCCGATGACGACCTCAAAGCCTATAAATTCAACTTTAACTACTTGAAAGATGTGCGAGAGATGCACGACGGCATTTTGTGGGTATATGTGCAGAACGGTGCAAAGACAGTAGATATAACGCGCGACGGCTTCCACACCATCAAACGCTATAACTTGGAAACCACCCTGCAACCGGGCAAGGTCTATGATATGGTGCTGAAGCCCGAGCCAAAAGTTGTCTCAATGCAGTTCCTTATGTTCGAGGTTACCCCTGCCGATTGCAAAGGAACAGTGATGTTTACCGAGGAGGGTGGCACCGAAAAGTTCTTTGGACAACTCGATGCCGACGGCATAGCGGCCAAGATGCTTGTTCTTGGCAAATACTATTACCGCATAATCTCGGAGAACTATCATCCCAGTGAAGGCGTTGTTACACTGGCCGAGCCCGACGGGAAACACATTGAGCCCGTTACCCTGCGCCCCAATTTTGCCCACATTACATTGACAGTAGACAACGGCGCCGAGATTTATATCAACAAAGAGAAAAAAGGCGTTGGCAACTGGAGCGGCAATCTTACCCCCGGCACCTACAACGTCGAGTGCCGCAAAGCCAACCACAAGAGCACTACGGAGACAATTACCGTTATCGACGGCAAGAACACCACCTATACATTAAAGGCACCAACACCCATTGTTGGCGGCCTTGTTGTGAACTCCACCCCGATGCGTGCAAAAGTTCTCATCGACGGCGAGGTAGCCGGCGAAACACCGCTCATAAAGAAAGGCCTTCTCATTGGCAATCATAAAATAACACTCTCAAAAGAGGGTTACGAAAGTGCCACATTCGATATTCTGATTAGCGAGAATGAGAATATTGAAAAGAGTATTGAACTGAAGAAGATAGAAAGCCCCGTTGCTTCACAGGGCAATGCAAAAAACGGCGGCAATGGTAACAGCGCAAACCTTGGCTCAAAGACATCTGCGCCCTATAAGGTTGGCGACTATTACAACGACGGTACAAAAGAGGGCATTGTTTTTGCAGTTAGCAATAGCGGTTACAGCGGAAAGATTGTGAGCCTTGAACATAATAAATGTAAGTGGTCTGAAAAGGTAGTGAAAACCGGCGCAACCTCTGAAACCGATGGAATGTACAATATGCAAAAAATACGTTCTTTAAGCAATTGGCAAAATGATTACCCAGCCTTTGCTTGGTGTGCCTCATTGGGTGATGGGTGGTACTTGCCGGTGTGTGATGAGCTAAAAGCAATATCTGCTCAATGTGCAGCTATTAATAATACATTAAAAGCTAAAGGAAAACCAGAACTTAAAAAATTTTGGCATTGGTCCTCAACACAGTATAATGAGCTTCGTGAGCGGCTTGTCTATATGTATGGCGGGAGCACCGGCCTCAGCAGTAAGGACGACTACTACTATGTGCGTGCCGTGTCCGCTTTTGGTACCGAGGACAGTGCTTCATCCGCTCAAAGTCTCTCAAAGACATCTGCGCCCTACAAGGTTGGCGACTATTACAACGACGGCACAAAAGAGGGCATTGTTTTTGAAGTTAGCAATGGCGGTTACAATGGAAAGATTGTAAGCCTTGAAGAGAATGAATTCCAATGGTCTAAAAAGGAAGTGAAAACCGGTGCAACCTCTCAAACAGATGGAATGTATAATATGCGGAAAATACGCTCTTTAAGAAATTACCCGGCCTTTGCTTGGTGTGCCTCATTGGGAGAAGAGTGGTACTTGCCGGCGCTCAAAGAACTAACAGCAATATATGCTAAACGTGCTGCTATTAATAATACATTAAAAGCTAAAGGAAAACCAGAACTTAGTTTTTACTATTGGTCCTCAACACAAGATGATAGGGTTTCTGCGTGGTTTGTCTATATGGATACCGGGAACGCCTACCGCAACAATAAGTTCTACAGCTACTATGTGCGCGCCGTGTCCGCTTTTTGATTTAGGCTTAATTCTTTAAAATATTTGCCGGGCTGCTCAATATGTGAAGCAGCCTGGTTTTTTATTGATGTTCCGTTTGTAAAGGTAACTTTGAAAAGAGGTTAAACAAAGAACTGCTCACGGGCCACCGAGGAGGTGTAAGCCTTTATGCTGTGTACAAAGGTAATCCGTCGCTAATTAGGCGAAACGGTAATCATCCCCCTCCGACAGCAAAGCTGTCTCGTCCCCCTTGGAAAAGGGGACAGCTGAAAAAGCATAGGCAAAAACAATTCCCTTTTTTAGACAAAAGAACATAAGAACAGAAGTTTTGTGTTTAGAAACCATAGATTAAACAAGTTGATGAGAACTGTATACAAGAAGTTGCGTGCAGTTCTCATCAACTTGTTCAATCAAAAAGCACCTTATAAGGTGCTTTGCAACAAAATGTTGCCTGGTCTCACACATAATACACACATTAGCCTTTTGTCCTTTTGTACTTCTGTCAAAAATAGATAAAGAAACTATGCGATATATGAAAAAGATTTATGTATCACCTCTATTGAGGAGTAAATAATAGAAAAAGGGAAACGGTTTTGAAAAACTGCTTCCCTTTTTTGTTGCAACAAATTTCTCTTCCGACGGGTTTTGCACGGTGCAGAGTTTGTTGTTTTCTCTTTTGGTGGCAATGTACCTTGCGAGAAGGAACGGCCTTTCTTTCTATTTTGTGCAGTTGTCTTTTATTCTTGTCGTTGTTTTTGGGAATTACCATTGCTGATATATTCGCGTTAAAAGGTAATCCGTCGCTGAAAGCGAAATGGTAATCATCCCCCGCCCGACAGCAAGCTGTCTCGTCCCCCTTGGAAAAGGGGATAGCTGAAAAAGCATAGGCAAAAACAACACCCAAATCAAAGCAACAACAGTTCTCTGTTGTCTTTTATTCTTTTTCTTGTCTTTCTGTGCTAACTTTTTGGGACCTCAAAAAGGAGATAAGAGAATTTAGATTAAACAAAGAACCGCTCACGAGCCACCGAATGTTCATCAATAAAAATCACAATCCCTTGCACCAGCAGAACATCCCGGGGAAGCGCTGCTTCACATCCTCAATATTCTGTTCCTTCTCAAAAATGCCAAAGAATGATGAGCCGCTGCCCGACATTGAAGCATAAATAGCTCCCATTGCATAGAGTTCCTCCTTAATCTTTTCCATTGAGGGGTGCTTGGCAAAGACACTCTTCTCAAAATCGTTCTTCATTGTGTCTCTCCACTCGGCAACAGGGCGCTTGGCAATTTCGGTGAGCGCTGTTTGGGGAGCTGCGGGTGTTACAAGAGAATAGGCATCCTTTGTGGAGATGTGGATATCGGGCTTCACAAGCACGATGTGGTAGCCATTGAGGTTGCAAGGGGTGGGCGAGAGAATGTTGCCAATGCCTGTTGCGTGTGCAGGTGTGTTGCCTATGAAGAAAGCACAGTCGGCGCCAATGGTTGCCGCATACTCCTGGAGCTTCTCATTGCTGAGCTGCAACCCGGCAATCTCATTGAGCATCTTTAGCGCAAATGCAGCGTCGGCGCTGCCGCCACCAAGCCCCGCACCGGTGGGGATGTGTTTATAGAGTGATATATCAACCTTGGGCAGCTTGTGGTCGGCGGCAAGCGCCTTGTAGGCCTTCACCACAAGGTTGTCGTTGTCATCGCCCTCGAACACTGCATTGTACATTGTGAATGTGTAGTCGGGGGCATCCTTCTCCTTGGCGGGTGTTATCTCAAGGATATCGCACAGGGGGATGGGGTAGAACACCGTCTCAAGGTTGTGGTAGCCATCGGGGCGTTTCTCCACAACATCGAGTCCAAGATTAATCTTTGCATTGGGGAAAGTTATCATATTCTCTCTTTTATTCTATTGCATTTGTTAATGCAAAGATAATACCATATTCCCACTTTTTGAACATTTCGTTGATAAGTTTGTCCCAATTGTTGAAAACGCGCACTGCACGACTATGGTTGTATAAAAGAATGTGCGTATCTTTGCACTGATAAATGAAACGCGATGGAAGATAGTGCTACACCAAAGAAAAGGGCGCCGCGACGTCAGGCGGCTGCCGATGCAACACCCAAATTAAGTGATTATGGACACGTGCAGCCACAGGCTCTTGAATTTGAGGAGGCTGTGCTGGGTGCGTTGATGATTGACAGCGATGCTGTGGGGCGCCTTGGCGGCATCCTGAAGCCCGACTCGTTCTATGACAAGCGCAACCAGTTGCTTTTTGAGGCCATTTTGCAAATGGACCTCAGCGACCGTCCCATAGACATCCTCACCGTTACCGAGTTTCTTCGCAGCAAGGGCACGCTCGACGAGGTTGGCGGCCCTGTCTACATTGCGCAGCTCACAAGCAAGGTGGTGTCATCGGTAAATATTGAGTATCACGCCAATATCATTGCGCAAAAGAAACTTGCGCGCGACCTCATACGCTTCACCAGCAAAACCCAGGTGCAGGCTTTTGATGAGACACAGGACATTCAGGAGTTGATGCAGCAGGCCGAGTCGGAGCTCTTCAGCATATCGAGCAACAATATGCAGAAGGACTATACCCAAATAAACCCCGTCATAAAGCAGGCCTATGACCAGATTATGACCGCCTCCAAGAACACCAGCGGTATCAGCGGTCTCAGCACCGGCTATCACCGCCTCGACAAGGTGCTGTCGGGTTGGCAGCCCACCGACCTCATCATCCTTGCCGCGCGTCCTGCGATGGGTAAGACAGCCTTCGCCCTCTCCCTCATCAGGAATATGGCCATTGACCAGGGTATCCCCTGCGGAATGTTCTCTCTTGAGATGGGTAATGTGCAGCTTGTGCAACGTCTCATCAGTAACGTGTGCCAAATTTCAGGTGATAAGGTGCGCAGCGGACAGCTCGAGCGCTATGAGTGGGGGCAATTGGACCAAAAGATTGTCCAGCTTCAGAATGCTCCTCTCTACATCGACGACACTCCACAGCTGTCGGTCTTTGAACTTCGTTCCAAAGCTCGCCGAATGGTGCGCGAACACGGTGTTAAGATGATATTCATTGACTACTTGCAGCTGATGACAGCCAACACAGGCAAGGGAAGCCGTCAAGAGGAGATAAGCACCATCTCGCGTGCACTCAAGGGATTGGCCAAGGAACTCAACATCCCTGTTATGGCACTCAGTCAGCTCAACCGTAACGTTGAGGGTCGTGAAGGTCTCGAGGGTAAGCGCCCACAGTTGAGCGACCTTCGCGAGTCGGGAGCCATTGAGCAGGATGCCGATATTGTGATGTTCGTGAACCGCCCCGAGTATTTCCACATCTACAAGGACGGAGACTTCGACTGGCGCGGCAAGGCCGAAATTATCATTGCCAAGCACCGTAACGGTGGACTGGACAATGTGCCACTTGTCTTCCGCAAGGAGTATGCGCGCTTTATGAATCTCGATGATGAGACTCTTGCACCGCCCCCCGGCGATGTGCCGGTGATGCGCGGCTCAAAGATGAATGTGAGTGTTGCTCCTCCCGAGCCCGACTATGTTCCCGAACTGCCCGATTATATGCAGAACCCTGCTGTTCAGGCGGGTAGCATATCATCTATGCCGCCCGAGCTGCAAGGCGCCGGCAACGAAGCACCGTTCTAATTAAATTGTTGCTGTTTCTATAAATATAAAATCCCCGACACTGAAAAGATTTCCATCTCCTCGTGCCGGGGCTTTTTGTTCATATTCCTTAAAAAATAACATCCTATTTCTATTCTGTTTGGGTGAAAACTCTTTCTTATATTGACAAGCGATTTTTTTTAAAAAATACAGCAACCTCTTAATCTTTTTTTATAAATTCGCACAATTATATAAAATACAGCATAATAAAATGAAACATAAAGGCTTATTCTTGCTACTTGCAATACTGTTCACACTGTTTGCAGCCACTCCTGCAGCAGCACAGGAGATAAGAAAATTCCACGTTGAGAGCTTTGGGGAAAATCCATTCGATATGAGTGGCCGCGAGAAACCCACCTCGCGCGATGATGGCACTGGAGTGCTCTATGCAATAATAAAAGTAACCTCCACCGACCCCGATGACAACCTCAAAGCCTATAGGTTCAACTTCGGCTACTTGAAAGATGTGCGAGAGATGCACGACGGTGTGCTGTGGGTCTTTGTGCAGAACGGTGCAAAGACAGTAGATATAATGCGCGACGGCTTTCACACCATCAGACGCTATAATCTGGAAACCACCCTGCAGCCGGGCAAGGTATATGACCTGGTGCTGAAGCCCGAGCCAAAGGTTATCTCAATGCAAAACCTGCTGTTTGTGGTTGAGCCTGCCAACAGCAAGGCAATGATTATGTACACCGATGAGAGCGGCGAAGAGAAACTCTTCGGCCAGGTCGATGAAGAGGGATGCGCCTACAAAAAACTTGTTCTTGGCAAATATTTCTATAAAATCATCTCCGAGAACTACCACACAAGCGAAGGCGTTGTAACCCTCTCAACCCCCAGTGGCAAGCACACCGAGACAGTAACCCTGCGCCCCAACTTTTCAAACATTACATTAACTGTTGAAGGTGGTGCCGAAATTTATATCAATGATGAAAAGCAAGGCACAGGCCAGTGGAGCGGCAACCTCCCGCACGGCACCTACAGCGTTGAGTGCCGCAAGGCCAACCACAAGAGCACATTAGAGACAATAACCGTTGAAGATGGCAAAAACACAATATACACACTAAAGGCACCAACTCCCATTGTTGGCAGCCTCTCAATCTCCTCAACGCCACTGCGCGCACAAATAGCCATAGACGGAAAGCCGGTTGGCGAGACACCCGAAATGATTGACGGGCTCACCATTGGCAACCACAAAATAACCATTTCAAAAGAGGGCTACGAAACAGCTACTGCCGATGTTGCAATAAAGGAGAACGAAACCACAGAGCACAATGTGGAGCTGACAAAGAAAGAAAACGCAGCGCCTGTTGTTTCAAAGAATAATGCAAAAAACGGCGGTAATGGTAACACAGCAATTAGTGGCAACACCTTCACTGTCAATGGTGTAACCTTTACAATGATACCCGTCAAAGGCGGCACTTTCAAAATGGGCGCCACAAGCGAGCAACAAGATAGCGACTCCGATGAAAAACCTGTTCACAGCGTAACTCTCAGCGACTACTACATTGGCGAGACCGAGGTTACCCAAGCCCTGTGGCAGGCAGTAATGGGCAGCAACCCATCACATTTCAAAGGCAAAAACAAACCGGTAGAAATGGTCAGTTACGATGATTGCAAAGCCTTTATAAACAAGCTCAACACCTTGC
>JAZONR010000015.1:0-6648 GCA_045654645.1 Bacteroidaceae bacterium | reverse complement strand
CTGTTTAAATCACCGGAAAAATGGAGCAAATCACAAAAAGAGAGGGCTGCAATTCTTTTTGCACAATATCCGGACTTGAAAGAGGCTTACTCGCTCACACATTCCTTAAGAATGATATTCTCACGCAGATTTACAAAGGATCAGGCAAGGCTTCAACTGGCACGTTGGTACGACAAGGTAGATAACAGTGGCTTTGTATCATTCAATACAATTGCCGGAACAATATACGAACATTATGATGAAATACTCAACTATTTCGTCAATCGTTCCACAAATGCTTTTGCAGAAAGTTTTAATGCCAAAATCAAAGCATTCAGAGCACAGCTTAGAGGTGTTACCGACTTAAAGTTCTTCTTTTATAGATTGACTAAAACTTTTTGCATAGCCCCCCCCCAACTTTTGCAGGTGAGCCCTTTTTTTGTTGTGTGTTGCTGTTAATCCCCCTCGTTCAGTCTGGGCCGATGGTACTGCAAACATTTGTGGGAGAGTAGGTCATCGCCACTTTTTTTCAAGAGAGTTTCAAGCAATTGAGACTCTCTTTTTTGTTGTGTGTTGCTGTTAATCCCCCTCGTTCAGCTTGGGCCGATGGTGCTGTAAACATTTGTGGGAGAGTAGGTCATCGCCACTTTTTAAAAAGCACTTCAGTTATGAAGTGAACCCCAAAGTTAAGCTTTGCCGGTGCAGTTGTGTTGATGAACTGGTTTTTTAATGCAGGCTGGTGTGAAAATTAACGCTGTGAGAATTGAATATTTGAAACAGTTTCCTATTTGCTATAAGAATCTTGCAATCTCGTTGAGTTTTATAGTGCGGGGGTGATTAATGGTAATAACTGCATAAATTTATGCTGTTATTGTGTTTATTGTTTTTTGTAGTGTTTCAAGGAAGTGTGCTGCGTGTCCGCCGTCCATTTGCACGTGGTGAAATTGAAATGAAATTGGTAATGTTGTCTTGAATATTTTTTTGCGGTATTTTCCCCACATTAGCATTGGGTTGCAGAATTTGTCGGTGTATTGATTGATGATGCTGTCGAGTTCGGTGGCTGTCATTGCGGATGTTCCAATAATCATATCTTCTTCTTTGAAAATGCTTATGCAGTTTTCTTGTGCTTGTTGCGTTAGGGCAAGATAGTTCTTGTTAAACTCTTCTATATTATCGGTATATGGGATGTCGCAAGAGTTTATACCGCCTTTGCTATTATTTACTATGACATTTATGGCTAATGTGTCATATTGAAAGAGTTTACCCTCTTCGGGTAGGGTATAGAATTCCTTTGTCTGGGTTGCTGCCTTGCCAATGCACCAGCATAGTAACATATTTAGCTTTAGATTATTGCTTTTGCTTATGCGGTGTATGTTGGTTATGTTGAATGTCTTGGTGAGTGTTACCATTGGCATTGGTGATGTCATCCATAATTGGTATGCTTCGGCGCGGGTGGAGTCATTGGGGGATATCTCTTTTTTCATTGTGTTTCTTGATTTATTGTATATATATGTAAATAATGGGAGAGCGTGAGACAACGTTTCCCCTTAATGATTTAATATTAATTTGGAAGTTAAGACAATTCGTTTGTCGCTTTTGGCGTTGTTCTGCTTGGTGCTTGTAGAGGAGATAAAAAGCGCCCAAAGTGCCCAGAATGGATGCTCGGGCAGTGTGGAATACAAATGGTTATGTGCTTTTATATTGATATCTCTCCCGCAAAGCTCTCACCCATACGGCGGCGCACCTCTTCAACCGGGAGATTCTTGCCAAGCAGATACATCAGCTTGGTGAGCGCAGCCTCCACAGTGGAGTCGTGTCCGCTTATTACGCCTGCCTCAAGTAGTTGCAGTCCTGTTTCATAGCGTTCCATATATACTCTTCCACCGGCGCATTGGGTTATGTTTATGATGATTTTTCCTTCGGCAGTGGCTCTCTTTAGTGCATCGATGAGCCATTTTTTTTGTGGTGCATTGCCGGCGCCGTATGTGCGTAAGATTATTCCCTTGAGCTCTTTTGCCTTTAGCAGGTTTTCCACCACCTCTTTCTGCATTCCCGGGAAGAGTGAGAAGATGACAATGTTGCTGTCATATTCGTGGTGTGCCTTTAGTTTGAGGCCGGGAATATATTTTCTGATGTTGCGTGTGTAGAACTGTATGTCGGTTCCTGCCATTGCAAGCAGTGGGTAGTTGTTAGAACCAAAGGCGCCAAAGCTCTCGCTATTGACCTTGGTGGTTCTGTTGCCACGCATAAGTTTTTCGTGGAAGAAGACACATACTTCGGGGACAACGGGTGTGCCGTCGGGTTTTTTGGCGGCAGCAATCTCAATGGCTGTGATGATATTCTCTTTACCATCGGTGCGCAGGGCTCCAATTGGCAGCTGGCTGCCGGTGAGGATAACGGGCTTCATCAAATCTTCGAGCATAAAGCTGAGTGCAGATGCTGTGAAGGACATTGTGTCGGTGCCGTGGAGTATTACAAATCCGTCATAGCGGTCATAGTTCTCCTCGATGATAGTAACAATGCGGCTCCACAACTTTGGCTCCATATCGGATGAATCGATGGGAGGGTCAAAGGTTATGGCATCAATGTCAATTTTCAGGCGCTTGAGCTCGGGGACGTGCTTGAGCAGGTGGTCGAAATTAAAACTCTCAAGTGCTCCGGTTTCGGTATTTTGTATCATACCAATGGTGCCTCCGGTATAGATGATGAGTATTGATGAGTTGCCCATATTTTGTTATTTAAAGTATCTCTTTTATCTGTAACAATGTTTCTACCTCATAGGTTGGAGTAAAGGGGTGCCCGCTTTTCCTCCGGGGATTGAAATAGAGACTGTCCATTCCAATGTTGGCAGCGCCAAGAATGTCGGTGTCGAACATATCACCAATCATAAGGCTTGCATCGAGCTGTGCGCCGCTTATTTGCATTGCGTGTTCATAGAGTGCGCGCCCGGGCTTATTGACTCCAATATCTTCTGAAAGTATGAGTCCATCGAAATAGCTATCAATGCCTGCAGTGCGCATCTTGCGCGACTGCAACTCTTTGAAGCCGTTGGATAGAATGTACATCGCATACTTGGGGCGCAGGTACTCGAGCAACTCTATGGCTCCCGGTATAAGATTGCCTTTGGTGGGTATGCGGCCAAGCGCCTCGCGGCAGAATGTGTCGGCAAGCTCCTGGTTGTGGACACCTACCGTCTCCAGAGGATGGCTGTAGCGGCGCTTGTTAAGCTTCTCCTTTGTGATTTTTCCCTCACCATAGAGATGCCACAACTCCAGGTTATAGGGCTCATAGAGCGAGAGGTAGTGCTCAAAGGAGTTGAAGTAGCGCTCATAGTGCAGCAGGTCATAGGTCTCGTGGAACGATTCGCGCGATGCTGCCGAGAAATCGTATAGTGTGTCGTCGAGGTCTATGAAAAGGGTTGTGTATTTTTTCATTGCTGCAATGGGGCGTTTGTTTTTACTCCTTTTCGCAGGCCTGGCTCATAGCCTCGAAATAACATTCGCGGCATAGTGGCTCATATTCCATCTTCTCGCCCAGCAACACTTGCTTGTCTCCGTCTACAAGGCGGTGCGACACATAGGCAAGGTTTCCGCATTTCACACAGATGGCGTGTACCTTTGTTACCTCGTCGGCCACAGCCATCAGGGCGGGCATTGGACCAAATGGTTGGCACTTGAAGTCCATATCAAGGCCTGCAATTATAACGCGTGTGCCGCGGCGTGCCAGTTCGTTGCACACCTCAACAAGCTCGCTGTCAAAGAACTGTGCTTCATCGATGCCCACAACGTCGCAGTCGCTTGCCAGCAGAAGCATACTTGCCGATGACTCTATGGGGGTTGAGATTATGTGGTTGCTGTCGTGTGAGACAACCTCCACCTCGGAGTAGCGTGTGTCGAGTGCAGGCTTAAAGATTTCTACTTTCTGGCGTGCGAATTTTGCTCGCTTGAGCCTGCGTATGAGTTCCTCGGTCTTTCCCGAGAACATTGAGCCACAGATGACCTCGATGCGTCCGCGGCGTGTCATCTCCATTTGGTTGAATTCTGAAAAACGGTTCATTGGTGTATAGTGTTTTTATTTGTGTCTCTTTTGAAGGGGAGTGGCTTGTTGCCGTGAGCTGTGGCTGTTTCCGTGGCTCATTGCAAAGATAAACAATTTGGGGTGCAATACAATTTTTAATTGATATAAGTTATTAACATTGGTATAATAATGTAGAAACTTTTGTTTTCTTTGCTGATTGTGGATATTTTAAATGATAAACAAAATAGGCTTTGCTCGTTGGAAAACAGTGAAACTTTGTTTCAAGTTTCACTCGCTTGCACTATCCTTGCGCTGCTTTGCATCGCGAAAATAGGCTTTGCTCGTTGGAAAACAGTGAAACTTTGTTTCAAGTTTCACTCGCTTGCACTATTTTTGCAGTAGTGTAATTTGAGAATGCGTTTTTAATTATGGGAATGTTGTATATTGTGCCCACTCCTGTGGGTAACCTCGAGGATATAACCTTGCGTGCGATAAGAATTCTGCGTGAGGCTGATTTTGTGTTGGCCGAGGATACACGCACCTCTTCAAAGTTGCTTAAGCATCTTGAAATTCAGGTGCCGATGTTTTCGCACCACAAGTTTAATGAGCATAAGACTGTTGGCGGGCTTGTGGAGCGCATTGCCAACAGTGAACGCCACGTAGCTCTTATCTCTGACGCGGGAACACCTTGTATTTCGGATCCCGGCTTCCTGCTTGTGCGCGAGGCTGTGAAAAATGGCATTGAGGTGCAGTGCTTGCCCGGTGCAACGGCGTTTGTGCCGGCATTGGTGAGCTCGGCATTACCGTCGGATAAGTTTGTCTTTGAGGGCTTTTTGCCGCAGAAGAAGGGCAGGCAGACAAGGCTCAATTTTTTGAAGGATGAGAAACGTACGATGATTTTCTACGAGTCGCCCTATCGTGTGGTGAAGACGTTTACGCAGCTTGCCGAGGTGTTTGGGCCCGAGCGTCAGGCGGCAGCTGTGCGCGAGATTTCTAAATTACACGAGGAGTGTGTGCGCGGCACGCTTGCCGAGTTGGTGCAGCATTTCACTGCGCACGAACCCAGAGGTGAGTTTGTGTTGCTGGTGGGCGGTGTAGAGGATGTGCGTCGCAGTGGCGATGAAGAGTGATGCCTTTGCTGTGGAAATATAAAATGTGATGTTATGAAACAGAACGAAATTTCACTTGGGCGCTTTCTGCGCATTGTGCTCCTGGTGGTGGGTATGGTTGTGGCTTATTTTGTGCTCAAGAGTCTTAGTGGGGTGCTGCTGCCTTTTGCCATTGCCTGGCTGTTTGCCTATTTGCTGAACCCATTGGTGAACTTCTTGCAGAATAGGTTGCGCTTTAAGTATCGTGCACTGTCAATCATTGGAGCATTGCTCTTCCTGGGGCTTGTTCTCTATGGCATAGTTATGCTTGTGTTGCCGTCTATGTTCAGTGAACTTTATGCACTGAAGGATATTACCATCTCTTTCTTGGGGCGTAATATAAATGACGGCTCAATACCAGAGCCAATTCTAAATCTCTTCAAGGAACTGTCGGCGCAATATGGCTTTGCCGAAATGCTTGAAGGGTCGGCCAATATGGGCTTGATGTCGGTAATTACCGACCGTTTGAAGATGATGCTGCTTGGTACACTCGATGTCTTTGGGCAGGTGCTCACCGTGTCGCTTATAATGCTCTATATGTTCTTTATTCTTCTCGACTTTGAACGTGTTTCAAGGGCGTGGAAACCCTATGTACCCAAGAAGTGGCGTAGAGTGGTGCTCAAACTGTGGAGCGACCTTGTATATGGTATGAATCAATATTTCCGCGGTCAGGCACTTGTTGCGCTTTGTGTGGGAGTGTTGTTTTCTATAGGTTTTCTCATTGTGGACTTTCCCGCAGCAATAGCTTTTGGATTGTTTGTGGGACTGCTAAATCTTGTCCCCTATCTTCAGGTGGTGTCGCTACTGCCAATGGCATTGCTTGCGATGCTTAAGGCTGCCAACTGCGACAGTAGCTTTTGGCCTGTGATGCTCTCGGGTGGGGCAGTGATGCTTGTGGTGCAGCTCATACAGGATATGTTTCTTGTTCCTAAGATTATGGGCAAGCGTATGAACCTGCACCCTGCGATAATCTTGTTATCCCTCTCTATCTGGGGCCATTTGCTGGGTGTGCTTGGTATGATTGTGGCTCTGCCGCTTACAACCTTGCTGCTTGCCTATTTGAAGCGATATAATGAGATAGCCGAAACCTCGGACAGCTCCGAGGAGTATATCCTGAGGGAAGCTATCGACAGCACCCGCATCTCTAAAAAAAGTGATGAAGGGGTGGAGAAAGAACAGCCCTCAGAAACTCCTGAAGAGTGAGTGCGAGCGTGCGCGGCGCAGAAATCTTTTAATTAAAGTCGGCACTTGGCATCTTAACTTATAGCGGAGCATAACCCTTGTGTGTTCATATATTTGAATGTTTTTTTCTGTTTATTGGCAAAAATGATGCCATATTATTTGTGAATTCAAAAAATAGTGGTATCTTTGCACTCGCTTAACGGCAACTAGGTAGACTCGCTAGCTCAGCAGGTAGAGCACATCCCTTTTAAGGATGGGGTCTTGGGTTCGAGCCCCAAGCGAGTCACAGAGTGAGTCCAGGCGAATCACGAAATAAAAAGGG
>JAZONR010000014.1:0-17183 GCA_045654645.1 Bacteroidaceae bacterium | reverse complement strand
GCAAGAGGTCGCGCGCAGCATAGCTCAAGAGTTATGCCGCGCGGGTTGCGAAAAGCAAGCATTATTAACTTGGTTAGTCCACTGTGCACTAATTAGCAAATGTAAATTTAATATTAAAGGCTAACATACTCCTTTGGGGAACTAAAGTTCCCGTCGTCGCAAGCAGTGCTACGGTATCGCACTGCCACACAATGGCCTGAAAACAGTCGGCCTTGCGTTGGATTTTTCAACGGTGCCGTTTCGCTTTCAGCGACGGATTACCTTTTAGCGCGGATAGCGCTTAGCAAGACCACAGCTGCGCCACACGACTTCTCCAGCGCACAATGGTAATTTCAAAGAAATACCGGCACCGTAACTGAGACAGCGGAGAGCCCTGACGTGTGCAGGCCATTGTGTGAGGACCGTTCAAACGTAGGGCGGCAATTATATTTTTCAAAATTGCCGCACGCAGTGCGTTCCGCAGCACCCTGCACACGGCAGAAAGGCTTGCAGCGGCAAGCGAAGGACAAACGAGGGATGTTGCAGTATGCAACAGCGTGAGCCGAGGAGTGAGCGACTCGAGGGCCCGTGTGCCGGGGCTTTTGGTTCTTTTGGCCGCCAAAAGAACAGATATAAACGACAACAAAAAGAATAAAAGACAACAGACCAAAGAGAAAGTTTAAATTCAACCGCAGTTCTCAACATTAGTAATTAATCTAATAATTTTATTACGTTCTTTGCTTTACGTACTACCCGTTTTATCAGCTCACCTAAAAAACCATTGCAAATGCCGTTCGGGTTGCCTAAAAAACAACCCTACACCACAAATACAAAAACAAATTCGCGTAGCCCTGCTGCAAGCGTTATTCACTACGTGAATATTTTATCAAAAAAGCGTTGGTTTTTAGCACAAATTTCACTAACTTTGTTCAGTTATATTGGTAAAGAAATATTATGAGCGAAGAAATCAACAAAAACGCAGCAGCCAGCTATTCGGCCGACAGTATTCAGGTACTCGAAGGTCTTGAGGCCGTACGCAAACGCCCCGCGATGTACATTGGCGACATCAGCGAAAAGGGCCTTCACCACCTTGTCTACGAGGTGGTCGATAACTCAATCGATGAGGCAATGGCCGGCTTCTGTACCCACATAAACGTAACAATCAACCCCGGCAACTCAATCACCGTTCAGGATAACGGCCGTGGTATTCCCGTAGATATGCACGAAAAAGAGGGCCGTTCAGCCCTTGAGGTGGTAATGACCGTGCTCCACGCCGGCGGTAAGTTCAACAAAGACTCATACAAAGTGTCAGGCGGTTTGCACGGTGTGGGTGTATCGTGTGTGAACGCCCTGTCAAAACATATGAAAACCGAGGTGTTCCGCGACGGCAAGCACTATGAGCAGAACTACTCTTGCGGCAAGCCCCTTGAGGCCGTTCACTGCGTTGGCGAGACAACACTGCGCGGCACACGCCAAACATTCCAGCCCGACGACTCAATATTCACAGTATCGGAATACCAGTATCAGATTTTGGCAACACGCCTTCGCGAGCTTGCCTACCTGAATGCAGGTATCACCATCACACTCACCGATATGCGTGAGACCGACGCCGAGGGCAACCACCCCAGCGAGACATTCTACTCAACCGAAGGCTTGAAAGAGTTTGTGCGCTACATCGACTCTTCACGCACACCCCTCATTGGCGATGTAATCTACCTAAACACCGAGAAAAACGGTATACCCATTGAGGTATCAATCATCTACAACACCGGTTACAGCGAGAATGTACACACATACGTGAACAACATCAACACCATAGAGGGCGGTACCCACCTTGCAGGTTTCCGTCGCGCCCTCACCCGCACCCTCAAGAAGTATGCCGACGACACAAAGGCCCTTGAAAAGGCAAAGGTAGAGATCTCGGGCGAGGACTTCCGCGAGGGACTCACAGCCATTGTATCGGTTAAGGTTGCCGAGCCCCAGTTCGAGGGACAAACCAAGACCAAACTTGGCAACAGCGAGGTAACAGGTGCTGTAGACCAGGCAGTGGGCGAAGCTTTGGCCTACTATCTTGAGGAGCACCCCAAAGAGGCAAAGATGGTTGTAGACAAGGTTATTCTTGCAGCCACAGCACGTATTGCAGCTCGCAAGGCACGCGAGAGCGTTCAGCGCAAGAGCCCTATGAGCGGTTGCGGAATGCCCGGCAAACTCGCCGACTGCTCCGACAAGGACCCCGCAAACTGCGAGCTCTTCCTGGTGGAGGGCGACTCGGCCGGTGGCTCGGCAAAGCAGGGCCGCAAGAACAAGTTCCAGGCAATCCTCCCCTTGCGCGGTAAAATCCTCAACGTGGAAAAGGTAATGTGGCACAAAGCATTCGAGAGCGACGAGGTGAACAACATCATCCAGGCCATCGGTGTGCGTTTCGGCCTCGACCCCGAGGACAGCAAGAAAGCCAACATCGAAAAGCTACGCTATTACAAAATCATTATGATGGCCGATGCCGATGTAGACGGTGCACACATTGGAACACTCATTATGACACTCTTCTATCGCTATATGCCCGAGATTATAGAGGCCGGCTACCTCTACAAGGCAATGCCCCCCCTCTACCTCTGTTCAAAGGGCAAGGTAAAGAAATACTGCTACGATGACAAGGAAAAAGACGCCTTCATTCAGGAGTACGCAGGCGGCAACGAAAAAGAGATCAACATCCAGCGCTATAAAGGTCTTGGTGAGATGAACCCCGAGCAGCTTTGGGACACCACAATGAACCCCGAGACACGCAGTCTCAAGCAAGTAACCATACGCGATGCCCAGGAGGCCGACTACATCTTCTCAATGCTTATGGGCGATGATGTAGGTCCCCGCCGCGAGTTCATCGAAAGAAACGCAACATACGCAAACATCGATGCATAACAACACAACAAAAAAACGAGCCGAATTCGGCTCGTTTTTTTGTTTCATTAAACCTTCAGAAAAACCTTCTTTCTATAAAGGAAATACAACAGGCACCAGCACACAAGCATATAACAGCACCACCAGCCCAACGTGTAATACCCCTCGGGCAACAATTCAAGAACACCGCCAAACAGAGCATTTACAGGCTTGGAAAAATCCACAAACTGCTGTGCAAGATATATCGTTATTGAGTTCATTCCAATTACGCGCAAAGGGAAAGCCCATCTATTCCACCCCAACACATCCACAACAAGATAGAAAAGCGCAAAAAGCAACAGCGACCAACCGCCGGCACAACACACAAAAGAGCTGCTCCAAAGATTTTTGTTTATAGGGAACACCATATCCCACGCATACCCAACAGCAAGCAGCACAACCGACGCGCCAAGCATCACCGCCACCCTCTTATAGTCGCTTAAAACAGCCTTCGAGCGCACAAACTCACCGGTGAAAATGCCCAACAGCGCAGTTACAACAGCCGGCAATGTGGAGAGCAACCCCTCGGGGTCGTGTATTCCATTGTGCAGAGCACCGGGCAACAAACAACGGTCCACAAAACCCACAATGCAGCCCTCAATGGAGAAAGAAGAAGCACCCTGAGGAGCATCGGGTGCCACCACCAATGCAAGCAGCGCCCAATATCCAAGTAAAATCAGGGCCGAGAGCAGCACCAACCACTTGCGTTTAAGCCATATATATAACAACGAGGCAAACATCCACGCAAGACCTATGCGCCCAAGAACACTTGCACAGCGCAAAGTCTCAAAATCGAACTGCAGCAAGCCATTGTAGACAACTCCCAAGAAAACAAGGATGAAACCACGTTTGAGCACCTTCACGGTTATCTCTCTCTTAGACCTGCCAAGCGACAGCTGCTTTGCCATAGAGAATGGGAAGGAGATGCCGGCAAGAAAGAGAAACAGTGGAAAAATCAAGTCATAGAATGTAAAACCATCCCACTGCGAATGTCCCATCTGCCCGGCAAGAAAATTCAAACCCGGGAAAAGCGATGCAAGGCAAATGAGCACAACCTCGCCACCCATTATAAAAGACATATCAAAGCCACGCAACACATCAAGCGACAGCAGACGCGAGTTTGTCTCCTTCATAGCAAATTATTTTATTATCAAATCCTCGGCAACAACCTTTGGAACATAGTGCACCCCATCCTTGCGGTAATACCCCCTGTCGCCATCGGCCGCAATATCCACAATCTTCACCGTCTCACTCCCCTTGCCAATCGCAAGCACCGCAAGCGGCTCACAAGGCAAGCCCAGCAGCCCGGTCAAAGCCTCCTTATCAAAGGCCATCATACAAAGACCATTCAACCCCATCTCAACAGCCTGCAGCAACATACTCTGCACCGAGATGCCAAGGTCCACATAAGTGCTGTTGCGCGGCTCAATTGCAGAACACACCACAATGAAAGCATTGGGCTCGGTACCCTTCAGCGGCAGTTCAACATCGGCAAGCCCCGTGCCCATACGCACAAGAGGCAACACCTTTGCAGCCTCATCTCTCAACACAAGCCTGAAACGCAACGGCTGCCTGTTGCGCGCCGACGGCACCCGGCTGTTCACAGCCACAATGCGGCGCAGCTGGTCCTCGCGCACAATGTAGGAAGATTGATACCCACGCACACTGCGGTTCTTCAGCAGCAACGCAGCAAGCCCCTCCTTGCCTTTTGCCACAGCCCCGCCCGAGCGTGCCCTGTACTCCTCCATTCTCTTTTCAAGAAAATTGTCTGCCATATAATTATGCTTTACGTAGTAGAAACAAAAAAAGAGCCCAACAATGGACTCTTCTTGAGGTACCTGGCGGATTCGAACCGCCGTACACGGTTTTGCAGACCGCTGACTAAGCCACTCATCCAAGGTACCGGTTGCTTTAGCGATGACAAAGGTAAGACATTTTTTGTGAAGAACAAACAATGAAGCAGCTTTTTTGTCGCAACAGCCCCATTTTAGGCAATTATTTAAGCAAATTAACCGTTTTTTATGCATTAAAGTCCTATCTTCGCAACAAATTGACAAAATGATATACAAAGTAGAAAAGTTCATTGCCAAGCACAGCCTGCTGAAGCAGGGCGACAAAGTGCTTGTTGCACTGAGCGGCGGAGCCGACTCGGTGGCCCTTCTCATTGCACTGCTTAAACTTGGCTACTGCTGCGAAGCCATCCACTGCAATTTTCACCTGCGCGGCGAGGAGAGCAACCGCGATGAACAATTCACACACAACCTGTGCAACCGCCTTGGAGTAACACTTCACATCACACACTTCAACACCGCCGAATATGCCACACAAAACGGCATATCCATTGAGATGGCCGCAAGAGAACAGCGCTACAAGACATTCGAGCAGCACAGAACAGCCATTGGCGCACAGGCAATTGCCGTTGCCCACCACCGCGACGATTCGGCCGAGACACTGCTCCTCAACCTCACACGCGGCACCGGCATCAAGGGACTCCGAGGCATACAACCCCGCAATGGACACATCATACGCCCACTGCTGTGCGTTGGACGCGCCGACATTCTCGAATACCTCAAATGGCGTGGAGAAGAGTATATCACAGACAGCACCAACCTCACAACCGACTACACACGCAACAAGATAAGGCTTGAGCTCATCCCCAAGCTTGCCGAGATAAACCCCTCAATCCTCGATAGCCTTGCCGCCACCGCCGAGCGACTCACCGAGGCCGAGAAAATCTACCGCCGCGCCATTGAAGAGGGCACATCAAGAGTAATGCACGGCAACACCATAGACATTAAAAAACTCAAGGCCGAGGCATCACCACAGACACTGCTGCACGAAATCCTCTCACCATACGGGTTCAACAGCAGCCAAACCGGCGACATCGCCACCACATTGGGCTGCTGCAGCGGCCGAACATTCCACAGCAACAGCCACACAGTTGTTGAAGACCGAGGCAGGCTCATCATCACAGCGGCACACACCCCCACAGTGCCGTCCACACAGCTACCCACCCAAGGCACCATCTCCACCGCATTGGGCGAGCTGCACATCACCACAACCCATTTCGACGGCAATATACCACGTGAGCGCAACATCGCACTGCTCGACTGCGACAAGCTGTGCCACCCCCTCACGCTGCGCCACACACAACAGGGCGACCGCTTTGCCCCACTTGGGATGCGCGGCACCAAGCTTGTGAGCGACTACCTCACCGACAGAAAGAGAAGCATCATTGAAAAACAGAAGCAACTTGTTGTGGTTGATGCCAAGGGGACAATAGCCTGGGTTGTTGGCGAGCGCCCCGCAGCCCCCTTCGCCATTGACGGCAAAACAAAAAAGGCCATCCACCTGAAGTGGATAGCCCATTGATATCTGTCCGCGTGAGCGCCCTACCCCAAAAGAAGCCGGCGACAGGCACTACCTCTTGAACTCCTTTAAAGCCTTGGCCGACTTCTCGTTACCCAATTCGGCCGACAGCTCCCAAAACTCAAAAGCACGCGTCTTGTTCATCATAGTGCCTCGCCCATAATAGCAGCACAGCCCAAGGTCATACATAGCATCGGAATGAGCCTGCGCAGCCGCCTTCTTGTACCAATAGACCGCTTCGCTATAACTCTGCTGCACACCCAAGCCCTTATAGTACATATCACCCAGCAAATACTGGGCATCGGAATTACCCTTCTCGGCAGCCCTTATATACCAACGCGCCGCCGTCAAATAGTCCTTCTCCACACCGTGGCCCAAATAGTAACACTGCGCCAGGTTGAACAGCGCGTGCTCATCGCCCGCCTCGGCACCCTTTTCATACCACTCAACAGCCTTACCATAGTCAATCTTGCCCAAGGCGCCTGTATAGTTATAATTTCCCATCCTGTTATATGCCGGCACATACTCCATTTCGGCAGCCTTCCTGCACCAGTCATAGGCAAAGAACATATCTACATCCACATCATAGTCATACTCATAGTAGTCCGATATGCACACCATAGCCTCGGCACATCCAAGCTTGGCCGATCTCACATAGAGCATCATAGCAATATCATAGTCGGCCTTCACACCATCGCCCCAGTAATAACAGCCCGCAAGCTGACACAAGGCATCAGGGTCATTCTGCTCGGCAGCCTTGGTATACCACATCACCGCCTTGCGCTTGTCGGCATCCACACCGTCGCCGGCATAGTAGCATCCCGCAAGCAGATACTGCGCATCCACATTACCCATCTCGGCAGCCCTGCGATAGAGCCTCACAGCCTTTGAAGCATCACGTGCCACACCACGGCCCGAATGGTAACAACCGGCAAGCGCCACACAAGCATCGGCACTCCCCTTCTCGGCAGCCAAAGAGTAATACTTCACAGCCATTGCACTGTCCACAGCCACCCCGCAACCATCGGCATAACAGCGTGCAAGGTTACACATTGCCGTTACGTGTCCCTTGGCCGCCGCACTGCCATACCAATAGAACGCCTCGGCATAACTCTGCATAACACCGCTGCCAAAAAAGAAACAGCCACCCACCTCGTTCTGCGCCTCGGCATACCCCTTCTCGGCCGCAGCATAGAAAAGCGAAAAAGCCTTCTCGGCGTTCACATCCACACCCTCGCCAAGCTGATAGCAGACACCAAGGTTTGTCATTGCCACAACATTGCCCTGGTCGGCAGCCAACATATACCATTTCACAGCCTCGCCAACATCCTGCGACACACCTGTACCCCTAAGGTAACAGTTACCAATATTACACTGCGCCACATCGTTTCCCTGGGCCGCCGCACGGCGGAACCACTTTACAGCCTTTGTGTGATTAAGGCGCACACCCTTCCCCGATGCATAACAAGCACCAAGGTTGCACTGCGCCAGCGCATCACCCTTCCTTGCAGCCTTTTTCCACAAAGCCACAGCCTCTTTAAGATTACCACCTTTATAGGCCTCGAGTCCCAAGCTATAGATATCAACAGAATCCTTCACCTCCTTGCACGCAACAGCCGCAGAGAGCGACTGCGCCGCAAACAGGCACACAACACAAGCAACTCTAATAAGCAGTGTAAAATATCTCATACCATCACTCTTTTATTTGTGATAATGCCGAAGCAGCATCGGGATGCCCCAGCTCCACAGCCCTCTCAAGATAGCCCCTTGCCGCCGCATTATCGCCCTTCTGCACATTGAGACGCCCCAGCAGATAGAACACATCCGGGGCATCCGGAGCAAACGACAAAGCATCGAGCATAGTCCTTATACCCTCATCGGAGAGTTTCACACGATAGCAAAGCAGCGCCTTTTCAATATAATAGGTTATTGTGAGCGGAGATAGCGAGATTGCAGTGTCAAGGTCGCTCAACGCCTGTTGGAACATCTTGGCATTATACTCGGCCTGCGAACGCAGATAGTAGAAATTATCGCCAAGGCCGCCGCCCGCAAGCTCCTCGTAACGGTTATAATCGAGCACCGCAGCACGATAGCTGCCCTGTTTCTCCTTCATCAGCGCACGGGTGAGAACATAAGGCGCAACATCCTTGGCATCATCCACGCCAAAACAGTTCACGGCACTGTCGAGCATCTCCACCGAGCGGGCATAATCCCCGAGACCGCCATAGCACTGCGACACCTTGGCAAAGAGGTCGGCGCCACGCATATTCGTTGCCACAAGCGACATATAACATTCGGCAGCAGCAGCAAAATTCCCTTGCGCAAAGAGCATATCGGCCTTTCCGCTTCTGTACAACGGCTGATTATCGGCAGCTATAGCCCTGTCCACCTCGGCCACGGCAGCAGCAGCCGAAAGCATAGGATGCAGCGCACTATCACCGGCAAGCACCAACACATTCATAGCCTTGGCCTTGCCAAAATGCACCTCGGCAGGATTATCCACAAGCTTGAAAGCCCTCTTCCAGCACTCATTGGCACCCTGAATGTTGCGGCACACCAACGCCTCAAATTCAGCCTTGGCAAGCCACCCCTCGTAGCTCTTTGGGAAAGCCTCCACAAAATCATTCACCACATTGCCACACGAAGCACTGTCGCCCAACATTGTGAGCATATAGAGACAACTCAGCGCATCCTCTTTCCCGGCCGGCAACACGGTGCGTATTCCCATTGAAGGGAAACACCCCCTGCCGTATGTGGCAACAGTAACGTCAAGCACAGACACAAGCGAAGCACCCACCGCATAACTCTTCTCCTCGCCGCCGGCAGCAGGCTGCATCACAGCCACCAACTCACCGGCAACATTCACAACGGGAAGCGCCAGAAAACGCTCCTCCATCTCAATGCCAAGCGTGTAATAGGCATTGGAGAAAGCCGAATCCACACGCTCCACCACCGCCGGCTGCACAAAGCCACCCTTTCCACTGCCATACGACACAATGTAGAGCGTCTCACCCGCCACCACCGGCGACGCCGACAGTGCCAGCGGCACAATCTTCTTGTCGGCCTTCAGGCGCACCCTTGCACAGTCAAATATATCATTCACGCCCACAATGCCGTGAACAGAGCGCGCCACCCCCTTATAGTCTATCACCACAGCACTGTCGGCACCCGCAAAAAGCGAGCGGGCCGACAAAAGGTCGCCGCCACCAATGAACACACCCGTTCCTGTGCTCTTCAGCACACCACCCTTGTAGGCAACAACGCTCGCCACCGCACGGTTAGCCTTTACCACCCCTTTGGGCAGCTTCTCGGCAAATGAGGCGGCAGCCATCAGCGCCGCAACAAGCAAAAGCAGAGCACGTCTCATAGCCACAGCCTCATCAATGACGCTGACGAACAGCCTCATAAAGAATCACACCCGTAGCCACAGACACATTGAGCGACTCAATTGTTCCGAACTGCGGAATAGCCACCCAATCATCACAAAGAGCAAGATGCTCGTGGGGAATACCCTTATCCTCGGCACCCATCACCACGCACACAGGACCGGTGTAGTCGGCCTGAGTATAGTTCATACGCCCCTTCTCCGTTGCACACACAATGCGTATTCCCGACTCCTTCAAATACTTCAGAGTCTCGGTAATATTCTTCTCGCGGCACACAGGCAGTGTGTGCAGCGCACCCGCCGATGTCTTCACCGCATCGGCATTCACAGTAACACTGTTATGAGCAGGGATAACTATTGCATCAACACCGGCACAATCGCAAGTGCGGGCAATAGAGCCAAAGTTGCGCACATCGGTAATTCCGTCGAGAAGCACCAGGAAGGGATTTTTGCCCTCCTCATAGAGAGTGGGCACAAGATTATCCACGCGGGCATACTCCACAGCCGAGATATACGCAATCACACCCTGATGATTCTTGCGTGTGATGCGGTTCAGTTTCTCCACCGGCACACGCAACACAGGAATTGTTCTGCCCTTTAGAGCAGCGAACAACTCACGCGAAAGCTCGCTCTGCAAATCACGCTTCACCAGAATCTTATCTACCTCCTTGCCGGCCTCAATAGCCTCAAGCACGGCGCGCACGCCGAATATCATCTCATTTGTATTAACCATAATCCTTTTATTGTTTTTGCGACAGCAGTTGGTTTGCGGCATCCATTGCAGCATCGGTGAGCACCTCGCCGCTCATCATCTGCGCAATCTCCCGCACCCTCTCCTGCTGTTCAAGTTTCATTATATGTGTAACTGTACCCTTTGTTGTCTCCTCTTTATAAACCTTATAGTGGCACTTGCCAAGCGCTGCCACCTGGGGCAAGTGAGTGATGCTCAACACCTGATGATTGGCACCGCCCATCTGCTGCATCATACGGCCCATTCTCTCGGCCAGCACGCCCGACACGCCGGTGTCCACCTCATCAAATATCAAGGTAGGCTGATTTTCTCCCGACGCCACAAGCGACTTCAGCGCAAGCATCACACGCGCCATCTCACCGCCCGACGCAACGTCGCTCAACGGCTGTGGTACACTGCTGCTGTTTGCCGAGAAGAGAAAGGTAACCACATCACAGCCCATCGGGGTAAAACCGTCGGCAGCTGCAAACTGCACCTCGAAACGAATCATAGGCATTCCAAGATTCACCAGAATGGCTGTAATCTCACTCTGCAACCTCTCAGCAGCCCCCTTGCGCGCCTCGGTGAGCTTGCCCGCCAATGCAGCAAGCTCCTTGCCCATTGCAGCAAGACGCTTCTCCATTTCCCTCACATCATCATCGCCACAGGTAATCCTCTCGAGACGCAAAGCAAAGTCGGCCCTCAAAGCAATCAACCCTGCAAGCGACTCCACACGGTGCTTCTTCTGCAAGTCATATATAAGGGCAAGACGCCGTTCAACAAACTCAAGACGGTCGGGCGCATACTGCACACGCCCTGCACGCGCCTCAATCTCGCTGCAGCAATCCTTCAGTTCAATATAACAGCTCTCTATGCGCTCGGCCAGCTCTGTGGCAGCAGCATAGTGGGCCGACACCCTCGACAACGCATTTGCCGACTCGCGCAACGCCTGCAACAAACCACCCTCATCACCACCGTTCATTGCCGCCTGAGCCCCGTAGAGCGCAGCCTGAATCTCCTCGGCGTGCGACAGCTCCTGCATCTCCTGCTCCAGCAGTTCATCCTCGCCCTCCTTCAGCGCCGCCCCCTCAAGTTCCTCAAGCTGAAAGCGCAGCCACTCCTCATCGCGGCGGCTCTTCTCAAGTTCCTCGCGCAAATGCGCAAGCTCACCCGCCGCAGCCTGATAGGCAGCATACCTCTCTTTGTAGCCCGCCAACATAGCAGTGTCGCCGGTCAATGTATCCAGCACACGCAACTGATAGCCCCTGTCGCCAAGCAACAGATTTTGGTGCTGAGAGTGAATATCCACAAGGCGCGCGCCAAGCTCCTTTAGCTGCGCCACCTGCACCGGCGTGTCATTGATGAACGCCCTGCTGCGCCCTGTTGCCGACACCTCGCGGCGCACAATGCACTCGCTGTCATAGTCAAGGTCATTAGCCTCGAAGAATGGCTGCAACGCCAAGCCCGAGATATCGAAACACCCCTCTATCACACAACGGTCGGCACCCTCGCGCACAGCCTTCGCGTCGGAACGCTGCCCCAGCAACACCGATATTGCACCCAGAAACACCGACTTTCCGTGTCCCGTCTCACCTGTAATCACAGAGAAACCATCGGCAAAGTCAATCTCCACGTGCTCTATCAGCGCAAAATTTCTTATAGATATATGTTTAAGCATTTTGCCAATCCATTCAATTATTGCTCTTTTCTATCTTCTCCCACTCCGATGAGAGCGACGGGTTAATCTCGGACAATATATCCACAACCGTCTTCCTCTCCTCGGGAGTACATTTCGAGTAGATGTTCACCAACTCATCGGCCTTATACTCGGTGAGCAGCTTTGTAAAATAGGCCATAGGCCTATCCTCATAGGCCTTTTTCAGCAGCTCTACACTCTCGGTAACAGCCTTGCGCCCCGCATCCACATTCTTGAACATCACGTCAAGCCCCAGGCGGTGATACCTGTACATAAGCTTGCGCACAGGCTCCATAGCACCGTTCATATAGTCATCAATGATAGAGTAGCGATTGTTGCTGCTGCCTCCCGCACGCCAACCCGCATCGCCCAAGTTCTGCGCATTGTTGGCAATGGTAAGCGCCTTGTTCAGGAACTCACTGCCACCCAGCTCGCCCATAGAGTCCATATCCATACCAATTATAGTGTAGACATAGAAGGCAACCACCGCCGTCAGATTATTGTCGAGATTATCCTCAATAAACTCCAGGCGGTCAAAAGGCAGATACTTGAACTTGATGCTCTTATCCTCATACATAAACAGCGTTGATGAGTATGACGCACCAAAAACAGGACGCGAAGCCTGCACCATCAGCGAGCAGTCGAAGCTGCCGTCGTTGGCATAAGAGTTCACAATGAAAGTGAAATTACAATTTATGCGCTCCTGCGCCTCATAAGTGTTGGAAGTCCATTTACGGTCATTGATAAAAGCTTGCAGAGCCTCCTCAAGCTGCGTAAACACCTCGGTGTTGGAGCCCTGCACCTTTGAAGCATTAAGCGTTACACGAGCCTCAAGCTCCTCACCCTCGGCACTTGCAGCAAAGGGGAAAAGCACCATAAGGAACAGCACAAGCAACTTTGCCAAATGCGACACAATATCCTTGGCCACATCGCTCTTGCTCTTGAGCGGATACTCATTCTCGCCCTTGGCATCTATTATGGTAACCTTGTTTGTATCACAGGCAAAGCCCGCACCCTTGTCCTGCAACGAATTCAGGACAATGAAATCGAGATTTTTCTTCTTTAGTTTATCATAGGCGTGCTCCACCGCGTTATCGGTCTCCAAAGCAAAGCCCACAAGGCGCTGCCCCGGTCTTTTCACCTTGCCCAGCGATGCCGCAATGTCGCGATTGGGAGTGAGCTCTATGCACATATCATCGGCAGTGCGCTTCATCTTCACCGGCGCACACTGCAGCGGCCTGTAGTCGGCCACGGCAGCCGACAGCACGGCAGCGTCGCACGAAGGGAAAGCCTCCATTGCAGCACTGTACATCTCCTCGGCCGACTCCACATCAATCCTTGTTACCCCCTTGCAGTTACACTCCAACGACACAGGCCCGGCCACAAGCACCACCTCGGCGCCACGCGCGGCACACTCCTTGGCAACGGCAAAGCCCATTTTCCCTGTTGAGTAGTTGCCAATGAAACGCACAGGGTCAATCTTCTCATACGTGGGACCCGCCGTTACAAGCACACGCTTGCCCGCCAGTTCCCCGCAGCCTAAAAAAAAATCTTTGAGACACTGCACAATGTTCTGCGGCTCCTCCATTCTTCCCTTGCCGTTCAGGTGGCTTGCAAGCTCACCCGCAGCAGGCTCGATAATGCAGTTGCCATACCCCTTGAGCACCTCAATATTGTGCTGTGTCGATGGATGGGCAAACATATCAAGGTCCATTGCAGGAGCAATGAACACAGGAGCCTTCATTGAAAGATAGGTTGTTACCAACAGATTATCGGCAACGCCGCCCGCCATCTTGCCCAGTGTAGAGGCCGTTGCCGGAGCAATCACCATTGCATCGGCCCACAAGCCCAGCTCCACGTGGCTGTTCCAGGCACCACTCTCGCTGCTGAAAAAATCACACAGCACAGGACGCCCCGACAAAGTGGAGAGCGTTAGCGGAGTGATGAACTCCTTGGCAGCAGGTGTCATCACCACCTGCACCTCGGCACCCTCCTTCACAAGCAGACGCACCAGCAGCGCAGCCTTGTAGGCCGCAATGCTACCCGTTACCCCCAAAACAATTTTCTTTCCGTTAAGCATCTTTCTTTAGCATCAATTTAGAAGCTGTTTATCATCTTTAAGGAACTGCCGGCACAACACCCCGGCAACCCCTTGTCATCATCTCCCTGCCGCGCAACGCCAATCACTTCTTCAAGCCACGCAGCTTAATGCGTGTGAGCACCTGCTTGGTGTTCAAGGGAAAATCGCCGTTCATCATCCAGCCATAGTAGCTTGGGTCGCGGTCGAGCACCGCATCAACAGGCATACCCTTATACTTTCCAAAGTTGAAGAGCTCGCGCCCCTCGGCGTCATACACAAAGCGACCTGCAAAATCCACGTTATTGGTAAACGACGACTCCTTGGAGAGCGCCTCAATGTCGCCCGGCATATCATCATAGTGCTCCACCATAGCCTTCAGCACATTATATGTGGCACGTGTGTCGGCAAGGGCACTATGCGCATTGTCAAATTCCTCGCCACAATAGAACCTGTGCGCAGCCGACAAGGTGCGTGGCTCGCGTCTGTGATAGAGCACCTGCACATCCACCGCCCTAAGGCGCGACAGGTCAATATCCACCTGAGCACGCAAAAACTCCTCGGCAAGCAGAGGAAGGTCGAAACGATTCGAGTTGAAACCCGCCACGTCGCACCCCTCGAACTCATTGGCAATCACACGTGCCACCTCCTTGAAGGTGGGGCACTCCTTCACATCCTCGTCATAGATGCCGTGCACCGCCGATGCCCCCTCGGGAATATGCATCTCGGGGTTAATGCGCTTCGAGTACTCCATTTCGCGGCCGTCGGGAAACACCTTAATGAAGGAAATCTCCACAATGCGGTCCTTTGAGATGTCCACACCCGTAGTCTCCAGGTCAAAGAATATTATAGGTTTTACAAGATTCAGCGCCATAATTATTCGGTAAGCATCATAGGCATCAACAACATCAGCAACTCCTGCTTATCAACCTGCTCGGCAGGAACAATCACACCCGCACGTGAAGGGTCGGCAAGCTCAATCACCACATCCTGGCCCGGAGTGTTGTTAAGAATGTCTATGAGGAACGAAGCGCGGAAACCAATGTTCATTGCCGCACCCTCGTAGCTGCAAGCGATGCTCTCCTCGGCCGATGTAGAGAAATCGGAATCCTGGGCCGAGATAACCACCTTGCTGTCCTCAATGTGCAGCTTAATGAGACTCACCTGTGAAGAGAAGATAGCCACACGACGCAGAGTGCTTATGAGAGCCACGCGGTCCACAGTGAGCTTGTGGGGGTTGTTCTGCGGAATAACCGAGTTATAGTTGGGGTAACGGCCGTCGAACAGGCGGCAAACCAACTTATACTCACCCATATCAAAGATAGCAAAACGGCCATCGAACTCAATAGCCACCACCTCCTGCTCGTCCTTGCCAAGCAAGTTCTTCAGCAATGTTGCAGGCTTCTTGGGCAGAATAAACGCCGACTTCTCGGCACCTGTAACAGAGTAGTCGCGGCAACGCACCAGCTTGTGGCCGTCCGAAGCAACCAATGTGATGCTCTCGGGGGTGAAGTCAAAGTACACGCCACACATCACGGGGCGCACCTCGTCATCGGCAGCAGCAAACAACGAGCAAGAAATGCCGCTTGAAAGCACCTTTGTGGGCACATCAATAGCCACAGCCCCCTCGCCCAGCACAGCCGCCGACGGATACTCCTCGGCATTCTGTCCAACAAGGCCATACTTACCATTCTGATAGTATATAGTAATCTCAAGCGTCTCCTTCTTCACCTCGAAGCGGATGGGCTGCTCCGAAATCTCCTTGAGCGAGTCAATGAGAATCTTTGAAGAGACAGCAAAGCTGAAATCCTCGGAACAATCAACAACCTCAAGCGACGTGTTCAAGGTATTGTCAGGGTCCGAAGCTGTAAGAGTGAGCTTGTTGCCCTCGAGTTCAAACAATATACAATCCAGCACAGGAATTGTATTTTTTGAGTTAATCACACGGCTGATAGTCTGCAAGCGAGACGACAGCATTGAGCTTGATACAGTAAAGTTCATAGTATAAAAATTATTTTGTTTTTATTCAATTCAATCCCTCACGCGCGCAATGCGCGTATTAAGCACAAAGATAAACTAAATATTGGCAAAAGGATAAAAAAGAGGGCAAAAAATTGCTTTTCGCGAATAAAAGAGCTATTTTCGCCCAGAATTTTGAAGACAACTATGGAGATTACAGGAAAAATCATCGCAGTGCTTCCCGAAAGAGGCGGCACATCAAAGACAGGCAACGAGTGGAAAATGCAGGAATACGTTCTTGAGACACACGAGCAGTACCCAAAGAAACTCTGCTTCAACGTATTCGGAGCAGACAAGATAGCACAGTTCAACATTCAGGCAGGCGACGAGCTCACCGTGTCGTTCGACATCAACGCACGCGAGTATAACGGCCGCTGGTACAACGACATCCGCGCTTGGAAGGTAGAGCGTGGCACAGCAATGCCGGTGGACACACCCGTTGTCAATGCCCCCAAGGTAGAGGTGCCCGATTTCAGCAAGGCTGCAAACGACCCCGACGACCTTCCATTCTAAAAAACAGAGAGAAAGATACATTTTCAACGATATAAGGCGCACAAATTTGTGCGCCTTATATCGTTTATACACACAAAAGGAACAGCCCCCAAAAAGAAGCTCACAGGCAAAGTCCGGATGAGACACATCGTCTGCTTGCAGTTTAAACCACAGGGGTGAATATCAAGCAGGGGATTCTATAAACACAATGCGTCTTTCAGCCCCGCGATAACCCGTGAGTTGTTCTTTCTTTAATCTAAATTCTTTTTATCTCCTTAAAAAGGAGAGACAGAATGAGAAGAAAAAGAATAAAAGACAACAGAGAACTGTTGGTTGCTGTGATTGAGCAGCTGTTTTTGCCTTTGCATTTCAGCTGTCCCCTTTCCCAACCTTAGATTTGCGGAAGATAAAAAAGATAAAGTAGAATGATTATATTTGCCTATGATGTTTAACAGATGTAAAGGAAGGCAGAGAGTGCACCAACTCTTTCCGTGGAATTGAA
>JAZONR010000013.1:0-5094 GCA_045654645.1 Bacteroidaceae bacterium | reverse complement strand
AACGCATTAAGAGCAAAAATCGTGGCAAGAATGTTTGCAGTCATCAAAAAAAATGATTTTTACAAACCTATTTTATCTTAATTTGCTTGCAAAAACCATAATAATAGGGGGACGAGACAGCTTGCTGTCGGGCGGGGGATGATTGCCTTTCGCCTTGGCGACGGATTACCTTTTAGCGCGGATATATCACATTGGTTATTCTAAAGATAATGCGGCCTTTTTCTGCTTCTCGGTGCTCTGCGGTTTAAAGAGGTGGCTCAATGTTTGTTTAATGTAGATTTTTTGCCTTGGAAATTACTTGTTTATCAAAATTTTTCCCTAAATTTGTAATAAGATGCGGGCGTAATGTTTGTGCCGGATATGTGGTTGCCCTTCTGTTGATAATCAAATGAATGTAAACAATATGAAAAGGATTTTGCTTGGCTTGGCGGTTGCTTTGGCACTGCCGCTTGCCTCTATGGCAGAGAACCCTCCGCTTATGGGTTGGAGTAGTTGGAATACCTATGGTTTCCAGATTAATGATTCTGTAATTCAGGCTCAGGCCGATGCTATGGTGAATTTGGGTTTCAAGGAGTGTGGATATAACCACATAAACATTGACGACGGTTTCTTTGGCGGCCGCGATGCCGAGGGAAACCTTCTCATTCACCCCACACGCTTCCCCAATGGCTTGCGCCCGTTGGTGGACTACATTCACGCCAAAGGGTTGAAGGCGGGTATCTACAGCGACGCGGGTCGCAACACCTGTGCATCTTATTGGGGTAACCCCAAGGATACCATTGGCATTGGCGTTGGTCTCTATGGCCACGATGCTGCCGACTTTGACCTCTTCTTTAACCCCGAGAAACTGAATTTCGATTTCATTAAGATTGACTATTGCGGTGCCGATGCGGGCAACAATGCCGAGGGGCTCGACCTTGACGTGGAGCAGCGCTACAAGGATATTGCGGCTGCCTTAAAGGCTGTGGGGCGCGATGATATCACCTGGAACATCTGCCGTTGGGCTTTCCCGGGCACTTGGGCGTGTGATATTGCCGATTCTTGGCGCACAACCGAGGATATATATCTTGGTTGGGAGTCGGTAAAGAGCATAATTAACCAAAGTCTCTACCTTTCGGCCTATACAAGACCGGGGCACTACAACGATATGGATATGCTTGAGGTGGGGCGCGGTCTCACCGATGAGGAGGACAAGACCCACTTTGGAATGTGGTGTATGATGAGCTCTCCTTTGCTCATCGGATGCGACCTCAACGATATAAAGGGCAATGCGCTGCAGCTGATGCAGAATAGTGAGCTCATTGCTCTTGACCAGGATTCTTTGGGCTTGCAGGCCTATGTGGTGAAGCGCATTAATGATGCCTATGTGCTGGTGAAGGATGTTGAGGAGAAGTATGGCAAGAAACGTGCTGTGGCTTTCTATAATCCCACCAACGCTGCAGTTGATATGAGCATTGAGTTCTCCAAGCTCGACCTTGCCGGAAAGGTGATGATGCGCGACCTCTTTGAAAGGGCGGATATTGGCACCTATGAGGGCTCGTTTTCCGTTACTGTGCCTGCGCACGGCACACGCATCTACAAGCTCACTGCCGAGGAGCGTCTTGAGCGCACTGTCTACGAAGCCGAGACTGCCTGGCTCTCAAAATATCAGGAACTGAAGAACTATGAGACTGCTGGCACTGCTTCCTACATAGAGTCCGATATCTGCTCGGGCGGTGTAAAGGTTGGTTGGGTTGGCAATGCCGGCAACGACCTTCAGTGGCGCAACGTGTATAGCGAGGAGGGTGGCGAGTATGATGTAGACATCTTCTTCATAATTGGAGACGACCGTACAATGAAACTCAGCGTGAACGGTGGCGAGCCGCAGGTGTTCACCGGTAACTCGGGCGGCTGGAATGTTGTGGGCAAGGCCGAGTTCAGCGTGCAGCTTGAGAAAGGCGAGAATGTGATTCGCATATACAACGACGATGCTTATATGCCCGACTTTGACAAAATGGTAATAACCAAGAAGGGGGCTGCCTCAACCGATGAGACCGAATACTATCCCGTTGTCTTTGACAAGGAACAGGGCTACACCCACGCGAGCCGCCGCCTGAACTCTGTTTCACTGGGCGGGCAGACACTGCATCTGCCAACGCCGCTCAAGGTGTATAGCTACATTGCCGACGGCTCTTTCAACGCAGTGCCGGGCGAGACTGTAACAGCTGTGTTTGGCTTCTCAGGCACTTGGATGAACGGCTTTGTGTATGTGGACCGTGGACAAGACGGCGCTTTTGATGCTGTGCTCAACAGCGACGGCTCAATACCTGCCGGCAGCGATATTATGGCGTTCTCCTATGCCGAGCCGCAGTTGGGCGGTGTGGGATACAACAGCACCGGCGCAAGGGTAACAAACACCAATGTTCTTAACCCGCCGCCATTCACCGTTCCGGCTGATATGGCTCCCGGTTTTTATATGATGCGCTACAAGGTGGACTGGGCCTCTATTGACCCTGCCGGACGCAGAGAGGATGGCAATGGCATTATAAAGAACGGTGGCGCTGTGTGTGATGTGCGTCTCAATGTGCACGCTGCTGAGGGCTCTCTTGCAGTGGTTACCGACAACGGCTCGTTGCTTGCCGCCGACGGTGGTGCACTGCCCGGGAAGGTGCCCTTTGGCAAGCCGTTTGCAGTGAAGATATCCCCTGCCGAGGGCTATGTGCTCGATTATGTGAAGGTGCTTCACGGACACAATCTCGATGGCGAGAAGAGCGTGTGTGGCGTGCAGCAGTATGAAGAGACGGTCTTCCCTGCCTTTTTGCTCAATGGCGATGTGCTTGAAATTCCTGCCGAATATGTCGATGGTGATGTGGCACTGACAGCTGTGTTTGCGGCTGCCGGCAATGGCTGTGGCGGCGAGGGTTATGCACTCTCTTTTGACAAGAACACCACTGCACCGGCTGCAATAAACAACACCCTTGCCGTCAATGGAAAATCCTTTGAATTTGGTGGGGATGCAGCCTATTATGATTTGACAGAAAAAGTTGTTCTTCTCGCAGGGGCAAGAAACCTTAACGTGGCTCTTGCCAATGAGACAGGCAAGGATAGCTATCTTTATATCGACCTCGACAATGACGGCCGTTTCACCGCCTCGCTCAACGGCGACGGTGTGCCTGCGCTATCAAGCGAGCTTGTTGCCTTCTCTCACTACAATGGCAAAGACAGCAACGGCAACAGCGTTGAGGCAGGTGCGGCAGCCGGTGTGCTGTCGTGCAGCGTATCGCCACTGTTGGCCGACGGCATTTACCGTGCTCGTCTGAAGGTGGATTCCAACAATATCCTCTCCGACGGCTCGGCAACCATTGTTGCCGATGGCGGCTTTGTGGTGGATTTCCTTTTGAGCATTGTTGGCGGTGAGTGCGCTGTTGTGCAGAATACTGTGGACGGCAGCATCGATGGTGCGGGTAACACAGCGCTTTCTCTTGTTGTAGCGCCCTCGCAGGGCTTCGACGTGGTGCTGCGCCCTGCTCCCGGCTTTGCCGTGAAGAGCTTTGTGGTGCGCCACGGCCATAATCTTTCCGGGGCACAATATGTGAACGGCAACCGTCAGTGGAGCGAAGAGGAGGTGCCCGTTGCAGGTGGCAATGCCACCGTGAAGGCCGAATGGGTTGATGGCAACCTTGCTCTCTATGCTCAGTTTGCTCCCGAGGAGGGTGGCGAGTGGCAATTGGTGTTCAGCGACGAGTTTAACGCCGATGACTATTCACAGCCTGTAGAGAGCAAGTGGATGCGTTGCCAGCGTCAGGGCGCTACCTGGAACCGTTGGCTCAGCGACAGCAAGGAGGTTATATATCTTCAGAATGGCGACCTTGTGGCACGTGCTATTCCCAACCCCGACAAGGCAAGCGACCCGGTGGATATGATTACCGGCGGCATAAAGAGCAACAACCGTTTCGGTTTCACCTATGGATATATCGAGGCACGCATAAAGTCCAACCCCTGGACCGGCAATTTTCCCGCCTTTTGGATGATGCCCGAAAATCAGAGTGCAGGCTGGCCCGATTGTGGCGAGATAGATATTTGGGAGACTATCGATGAGCAGGAGCGCTCTTGGCACACCGTGCACAGCAACTGGACCTATGATTTGAAGCAGACCAACAACCCACCTTCAAGCTTTAATGTTGCAACCTCGCACGACCGTTATCACACCTATGGACTTAAGTGGGACGAGACCTCTCTCGTTTGGTATGTCGATGGCAAGGAGGTGGGCCGCTACAATAAGTCTACCAACAAGGATGCTCTCGACAAGGGACAGTGGCCCTTTGACAAGCATTTCCACATTATCCTCAATCAGAGTGTGGGTAACAATGCCTGGGCTGCCAATGCCGATATAACTCACACCTATGAGACCCGTTTCGACTGGGTGCGTGTGTATCAGAAGAGTGGTATGAGTAATACCAACGGCACCGTTGGCGTGGTGAAGGTTGTTGATGATGCGCGTGTTGATGTGCAGCCTGTTGAGGGTGGCGTGAATGTGGTTGTTGAGGAGCCTTGCGAGGTAGCTGTTTATGATGTGGTTGGTCGTGTGGTTGCTGCCTCACAGGTTGATGATGTTCACTGTTTTGCACTGCCGCGCGGCGTGTATGTTGTTGAGGGCGTGAAGGTGCTTGTGAAGTGATTTGAAATTTTATCTTATAATGACAACAAGGGTGCCCCGGGGCACTCTTGTTTGTGATAACAAATACCCAATCAAAGCAATAAAAGTTCTCACCTTTGCTTAGCAAGGGTGGTTGCCGCAGGCGAGGGGGATATAAACTGTGCACGGTACTAAATGATATCCCCCGCCCGACAGCAAGCTGTCTCGTCCCCCTTGAGAAAGGGGACAGCTGAAATGCATAGGCAAAAACAACACCCAATCAAAGCAATAAAAAGTTCGCAATAAATATCGCGTACAAAGGTAACTTCAAAAGACCTCGGCACCGTAAGCAACACAGCAAACAACCGTTCAAACATAGGAAAAAGGATGAAATATGTTTGAGCGTGTGCGCCATACGTTGTTGTTATTGCGTGAAGCGAGTTGTTTCATCCCCTATGTTTGAACGAACAGTTGTTTGT
>JAZONR010000012.1:0-2913 GCA_045654645.1 Bacteroidaceae bacterium | reverse complement strand
ATAAATTTTAGACATAAGAACAAAAGAACAAAAGATTAAGAATAAAGGTATGCAATGGAACAGATAAACAGATTAAACAAAACCGCTTGCAAATGAATTTGCAATCAGGCTTTTGGTAATCTGTTTATCCCAATGTGCTGGGAAGCACATTACAACAACAGGGTTGTTGGTTCTTGCTTATAATGGCAAACCGCGCCTTTTTGTCCTTCTGTACTTCTGTCAAAAAAAAGAGATAAAGAAATTATGCGATATATGAAAAAGAGTTACTCGGCACCTTTGTGCAGTATTGTTGAGATTGCGCTTTCGGGCGTTATTGCAACCTCTCCTTTGCAGGTTGTGGATGGAAAACAATGGAACGAAGATAGTGATGAATTTGAAGGTGAGGCCACCGGTGCTTCGCGTGGCGATTGGAGCGACATTTGGAACGGAATGTAATTGCAACGCAGCACAGCAAGCGGTAGTTTCCCTTCAATAACCCCCAACACAATCTCCAATGCCATAACCACGTTGGAGGTTGTGTTCTCTTGCTTAATCCCTTTGCCATTTTTTGCTAAACAAAAAGAACTGTTCTGTTGAAATAAATCACTCTTAATATTTATTAACAAAAATGGGGGAGTGAAACCGTCTGTTGATACTATCTTTGCGAAACTTTTGGAAAAGGGCTTAATTTATAAGAAATTACTTAATAATTTTAATTTATAACAAATGAAAAAAATTACCCTATTTTTGATGTCTTTGTTCCTCACAGTAGGCGCAATGGCGCAGGCAGAATTTGACGGTGAACTTGTTACATTCACCAATGTGCAAAAGGATGGCACCGAGTATTCGCTCTATGTAAACGACCAAGGTGCTTTGACAATCTCTCTTGACCCTGCTGCCAATTTGGGCGAGTATGCACAGTTTACTTGTACGCTTCGAGACAATGGTAAATACACTTTCTATAATGAGAAAGCAGGGGTATATATGATTTGGAGAGATGCTTCCACCGGTGGTTATGATGATGGCGATGGAACAATGGAGACATATAACTCAATCTATTGCGATTGGACTTTGAAGAAATCAACAAAATACAATGGTGGATATTATATCGTAAGCAAGAGAAGTAATGGTACAAGTGATGGCTCACTTGTTATCCTAAAAAACGGAGTATTTGATGCTTATGGTGACAGTGAAGGTTGGGCTGACGGTCATACCAATATTTTTAGAATTGCGAAAGTTAATGTAGGTGAAACCATTGAAATTACCTATAAGTTTAGCTACAAGGGAGATGTTAAGGAGGAATATACATCTACCGTAGTTGCTGAGGTGGGAGAGGTGTTCCCTACAGCTCCTATTGTTTTCCCCTATGGTATCACTGCAATAATGCCCGATGGTGAGGTGGAGAAGGAGGATGCTGGTAAGATCTTTACAATTGAACTTGAGGATAACCTCCCCTTTGTGGCTGCAGAAAGCTATGAGAGCATCACACATTGGTACTATATGACAATCCACGCTACATCGCCAAAGTATCTTTATCACGAGGCTGGTCAGACATACATTCCTTTGAATCAGGCTACAAAGCCTGCAGCTGCGGCAAAGTATGCTTGGGCTTTTGTTGGTAATCCTTTTGACGGTTATGCAATCTATAACTATGCAGCTGGTGCCGATATGGTACTCTCTTCATCAACAACAATGTCCGGTAGCAATGGTGGTGGAACATATCCTGTGATGACAGCAACTCCTGTGGCTAATGGTAACACTTATTGGGTTGTAACAGAAAGCAATCACGGCACAAACGGTTTCTATCTTGGACAGAAGGGCTATGCAAACAACCGCTTGAACAACCGTGATAACAAACTTGCTTATTGGACCGGTGGTGCCGATGCCGGCTCTACATTCATGGTAGAACGTTGCATTGTTCCCGATGGTTACTATCGCATTGCCTATGACCACGAAGATGTAGAATACTATCTGCAGGGTGTTGCGTCAACAGTAAAAGGCTGTGCGTTTACACAGGACACAGATGCTGCTTCAGTGTGGTACTATGGTAGCAGCAAATTGCTTTCATATTCAGCAGGAAAGTATATCAAGGAGGATGGCAATACACGCGGTCTTCAAGGTGTTGGCGTTGAGGGTGGCGATGTAACTATTGCAGCTTCGACACGCGATGCTGGCAAGTATACAGTAAAATGCAGCAGCTACTTGCACTTCAATGTTTCTAATGGCAACTATTTTGGCGACCACTGTGGTTCCGAGGGTGGCCACGCAACTCACGATATGATTTTGGAGAATGTGATGTCGCTTCCCGTAACAATTTTTGCTGCCGGTTGGGCTACATTCTATGCACCTGTTGCAGTTAAGGTTGCCGATGGTGTTACTGCATACTCTGTTAAAGTTAAGGGCGACTGGGCTGATTTGGCAAAAATTGAGGATGGTGTAATCCCTGCAAACACAGGTGTTATTCTCCAGGGTGATGAAGATACATATAACTTCGTGGTTACAAACACAACAGCAACTGTTGAGAGCGACCTTACAGGTACCGCTGCTGCAACAAACGTTAATGTTGAGGCTTATGTTCTTGGAAAAGTAGACGGTGTAGTTGGTCTCTACAAGGCAGAGATGAATGGTACTTCTTGGTTGAACAACAGCCACAAGGCATACTTGCCCGCAAGCGTAGTTCCCAACAAGACAGCCGCTTTCTATGGCTTCAACTGGGACGGCACAACAGGTGTTGAGAATGTAGAGGTAGAGAACGTTGTTAAGACTATCTACGACCTCACCGGCCGCAAGGTAGAGACAATCAGCGCTCCCGGCATCTACATCATCAACGGTGTAAAGCGCGTAGTACGCTAAAAATAAATTTTAGACAAAGCTGCGAGTAAGCGAGCGCAGAGCACAAGTTTACTTGATGCTATGCCGAGCGAAAGCAGGTTC
>JAZONR010000011.1:0-16583 GCA_045654645.1 Bacteroidaceae bacterium | reverse complement strand
AGTCGAAAGGATAAGCTCGACCGCTTGGTTGGTGCTCACTGGGATGCCTGGAAAGCCGAAGGCAAGGACACAACAATGTGTTTCATTGACTTTGCCAAGGTTGTCCCAATTGAGTGGGATACTATGGTGTTTGTGAATTATTATGGTGTTAGGGATAGTGAAATTATAAAGGATTATATGAATAACCGTTATTGGCCGGAACGTGAAAAGGCAAGAGGAAGTTGTACTGAAGGTCTGCACTTTTGGAAAAACGGAAAGCTTGTATATCGAATTTCACTGTGGCTTGATAGTGATAATGAAAAGGGTGTACGTGTCTATTCCAAAAATGACTTTATGGTGCGCGACCGCAATAATGCAAAACTCCATTTGGAGAAAGACGGTCGCTTTTATATCATACGCGATTTGTCCGAGTGGAATACAGATTCTAAACATTAGGTGCAGTGCTATAAAATGTGCTACAAACATATATAACTACTGAGAATAATGAAAAAAGTATTTTTGTTGGCTATTTCAGCAATGTTGCTGTTCTGCAGTTGTGAATATCTATTCGGTAGTTGAAAGGATAAGCTCGACCGCCTGGTTGGTGCTCACTGGGATGTCTGGAAAGCCGACAAGATGTGAAAGTGATATAAATAAAAATTGACGCAACCGATTGGTTGCGTCAATTTTTATTTATGATAATGCTTTTGATTAGCAGATCTTGCGAGAGCCGTCGCCGATTACTACATCGTAAACCTTAGGCTGCTTGCCATACTTCTCCTGGTAGCGCTTCTTGGCCTCCTCGATGAATACCTCGTACAACTCCTCCTTAACAAGGTTGATAGTGCAACCGCCGAAGCCGCCACCCATCATACGAGAACCTGTTACACCGCAGTCGATAGCAACATCTACCAAGTAGTCGAGCTCCTCGCAGCTTACCTCGTAGTCCTTGCTGAGACCAAAGTGTGTCTCATACATCTTCTTACCTACGGTCTCGTAGTCGCCGGCCTCAAGAGCTGCGCAAACGTCGAGCACGCGAACTACTTCGCCGATGACATACTTTGCACGGTTGTAGTCCTCGGGCTTGAGTTCTGCCTTAACCTCCTCAAGCATATCGAAGCTTGCATCACGCAGAGACTCAACCTCGGGGTGCTTTGCCTTGATAACCTCAGCAACGCGCTCGCAGCTCAAGCGACGCTCGTTGTAGGGTGAACCAACCAACTCGTGCTTAACGCAAGTGTTCAAAAGAACGAGCTTGTAGCCCTGGGGCTTGAAGGGGAAGTACTGATACTCGAGTGAGCGGCAGTCGAGACGGATGAGGCTACCGGCCTTGCCGAATACGCTTGCGAACTGGTCCATAATACCGCAGTTCACACCAACGTAGTTGTGCTCTGTTGCCTGGCCCACCTTTGCAAGCTCAAACTTATCAACCTTGTTGTCGCCGAACAAATCATTCAAAGCATAAGCGTATGTGCTCTCGAGAGCTGCTGATGAAGACATACCTGCGCCAAGGGGCACATCACCTGCAAATGCTGTGTTGAAGCCTTTTACATCAACGCCACGCTTAATCATCTCACGGCAAACACCAAAGATGTACTTTGCCCAAGAAGCGTGTGGAGCATCCTCTTCCTTCAAACCAAACTCAACATAGTCCTTCTCATCGATAGAGTATGCGCAAACCTTATCTGTGCCATTAGGCTTGATTTCTGCCATAATGCCCTTGTTTACAGCGCCGGGGAAAACAAAACCATTGTTATAGTCGGTGTGCTCGCCAATGAGGTTGATGCGACCGGGTGAAGCGTAGATGCTTCCTGTTGTGCCATCGAAGTGCTTGATGAAGCGGCTTCTTACAAATTCTATATCCATAGTAGTATAAGTTTATGTGTTAAACGAATATTGTTTTATTTACTTTTTCACGGGCTTTGAACCAACGAGTGCATAGAACAGCAGATATGCTGCACAGAATACAACTACCCAGAAGCTGGTCATATAGTTTGTGAGGTCGGCAACGTAGCCCTGGATACCCATCATCACTGCGCAACCGAATACCATTGTCATAAAGATACCAGAAGCAACAGCAGTGTACTTGCCAAGGCCCTCAACAGCCATATTGAAGATAGCACCCCACATAACTGATGTGCAGAGACCTACAAGCAGGAATGAGAAGATACCAACGGGGATGTCCTGCCAGATGAGCTCGAGCTTGCCCCAATCAACGCCGGGGAAGGGAACCTCAACAGCGGGAGCATACATACCAAAGAGCACGAGTGCCAATGTAGCAACAGAAACTGTTGTAACCATTGCGCGGCTTGATACCTTGCTACCGATACTTGCACCAACGAAACGACCGATGAGCATCATAAACCAGTAAACGGCTACAATCATACCCACAGTACCTGCAGGGATAGAGTAGGGCTCCGATGTAAGCATCTGCTGAACAGCGTTGGGAACACCAACCTCAATACCCATATAAAGGAAGATAGCCAATGCACCGAGTGCGAAGTGGCGATAACCAAGAGCGCCCTTGATGAGGCTGATCTGAACAGGTGCCTGCTCGGGCTCCTCAATCTTGGTGAAGAGGATTACGATGAATGCAATAACAAAAATTGCAAGTGCAATCATAAGGGCTGGAGTTGCGTCAGAAATCTTAGCCTTTGTAGCGTCAGAGATGAGCGCACCCATAAGGATGTAGCAAGCTACGGCAGCTGATGAGTTGAACACACCACCAATCTGGATGAGCTGGTTACCGCTGTTACCGCCACCACCAAGAAGGTTAAGCATTGGGTTTACAACGCAATTGAGGATACACATACAAAGACCTGCAATGAATGCACCGATGAGATAAACTGTGAATACAAGACCGATGTTCTCCTGTGCATTGAGCTGGCCGCTGAACCACTGGATGATGATACCTGTGGCACCAACTGCGAGACCGATGAGGGCAGTCTTCTTGTAACCGAATTTTGAGATTAGCATACCTGCGGGAATACCCATAATGAGGTATGCAACGAAGTTACCGTAGTTACCAATCTGTGCAAGCACGTTTGAGATAGGTCCCTGATTCTTGATGATGGTTGCCATTGGTGTACACAGGTTGGTTACAAAGGCAATCATCGCAAAGAGTGCAATCATAACAATGATAGCTCCCCACTGTTTCTTTTGATTACTCATAATTAAATTAATGTTTTAGTTTTATAATGTTGATTATTTTTCTACTCCGAATTTATAGACAGTTACCTGCTTGTATGTCTCGCCGGGGCAAAGAACTGTGCTTGGGAAGTGTGCACGGTTGGGCGAGTCGGGGAAGTGTTGTGCTTCGAAACAGATGGCGCTGCGCTTGGGGAATGTGGCGCCGTGTGCGCCGGCAAAGCCGCTGTGCCAGTTTGATGTATATACCTGAACGCCGGGCTCGGTGGTGTAGACCTCCATTGTGCGGCCGCTGACGGGTTCTGTTACCTTTGCAGCAAAGCTAAGCTCACCAACCTCCTTCTTGTTGAGTACATAGCAGTGGTCGTAGCCGGCACCGTGCTTAATCTGCTCCTCATCGGCGTCGATGCGTGCTCCAACAGCTGTGGGAGTGGTGAAGTCGAACGCTGTGCCCTTGACGGGTGCTATGCAACCATAGGGAACTGATGTGTCATCAATGGGGACAAAGAAATCGGCGTTTATTTCGCAAATGAGATTGTCGATTGTTGCAGTGGGGTTGGCAATGCCCGAGAGTGAGAAGAAACCGTGGCTTGTGAGGTTTACGATTGTCTTTTTGTCGGTAGTTGCCGTGTAGTCGATTTTCAGCTCGTTATCATCGTTGAATGTGTAGATGACTGTGATATCGAGGTTGCCGGGGAAGCCTTCCTCCATATCGGCCGAGAGATAGTGGAGCTTGAGTGTCTGTGCGTCGGTCTGCTCGGCGTCCCAAACTCTGGCGTGGAAGCCTGTGGGGCCACCGTGCAGGTGGTTGGGGCCATTGTTGATTGCCAGGTTGTATACCTTGCCGTCAATGGTGAACTTTCCCTTGCATATACGGTTGCCATAGCGGCCTACCAAAGTGCTGAGGAATGGTTCGGGGCTGTTGAGCAGGTTGTCGATGCTGTCGTGTCCCTGGATTACATTGGCATAGTTGCCATCCTTGTCGGGAACCATTATGCTGCATATTGCGCCACCATAGTTGGTTATTGCTACTTCGTTACCTTGTTTGTTCTTGAGAATGAACAAGTTTGTCTCCTTGCCGCCAATGGTTTTCTTGAAGTCGGCGGCCTTCAATTGTGAAAGGTTTTCTGTACAGCTCATATATTTGGTTGTTATAAATAGCTATTTCAGCGCAAATAAAATAAAAAAAAGCATTATGGCAAAACAAAACCCGATAAAATTGCTGTAAAAGTTTCAAGATAAATGGATAAAAAATGCGTTTGGCGTGCTGCGGGGCAAAGAGAGGGCTGTCTGTATAAAAAAAATCCGCCACCCACATTCTGCTTTCGTGTGTGAAAACTCTGTCGGTGGCGGAACTGGTTGCGCTGTATATCTCTATCACAGCCCAATTGCTGTCAGAAGGTCGGCAACAATGAAGCAGCTGCCGCCCACAAAGATGAAGTCGCTCTCTGTGCTGTCGGTTGTGGCTGCTTCAAGGGCTGCTTTCACTGTGGGATAGCTGTTGCCAATGAGACCATAGCTTGATGCCATCTCTTTTAGCTCTTCGGCCGGCAACGCGCGTTTTATGCTTGCCTGTGTGAAGTAGTATGTGGCCTTCTTGGGCATTCTGGCAAGCACGGCTGTGATGTCCTTGTCGTTTACCATTCCAAAAACGATGCGAAGTGCAGTGTGGCGTTTCGACTCACGCTCGAGCTGCTTGACAATGTGCTCTATGCCACCAATGTTGTGCCCTGTATCGCACACTGTGCGTGGCTTTTGTGATATTGTCTGCCAGCGGCCGTTGAAGCCTGTGAGCGATGTAACTGATGCAAATCCACTTTTTACGGCCCGGTCGCTAATGTTGAGCCCTCTCTTGCGCAGCTCAACAATCATTGAGAGCAGTGTGTTGGTGTTTTTTATCTGGTAGTCTCCGCCAAGCTCGCCAATAATATACCCGAAAGGCTTGGTGGTGTAGCCATACCCCTGTTCAATGGGCACTGCTTCAGTGAGCAGAGCCTCATTCTGTGCAAATATTATAGGGGCTCCCACTTCCAATGCCTTGGCGGTGAAGACAGCAGCAGTTTCGGGCACCGATTCACCTATGACAACCGGTATGCCGGGCTTTATTATGCCGGCCTTCTCGGCTGCAATCTGTGGCAGTGTATTGCCCAGAAACTGTGTGTGGTCGGGGCTTATGTTTGTTATTGTGCACAATAGGGGGGTGATGATGTTGGTGCAGTCGAGCCTGCCGCCAAGCCCCACCTCAATTACTGCAATGTCTACCTGCTGCTCGGCAAAGTATTGGAATGCCATTGCGGTGGTAAGCTCGAAGAACGAGGGTTGCAGTGGCTCGAAGAATGTTCTGTGGCGTTCCACAAAGTCCACAACAAACTCCTTGCTTGCCTGTTTGCCGTTTACCTTTATGCGCTCGCGAAAATCGATAAGGTGGGGAGATGTGTAGAGTCCCACCTTGTAGCCGCTTTCCTGCAGTATTGCTGCAATGGTGTGCGAGGTTGAGCCTTTTCCGTTTGTGCCGGCAATGTGGATTGTGGTAAAACGACGGTGGGGGTTGCCCAGGTGGTTGTCGAGCGCTATTGTTGTTGATAGTCCCTCTTTGTAAGCAGCACCGCCTACTTGCTGGAAGGGCGGTGCGCAGTTGAAGAGGTATGAGACGGTTTCGTCGTATGTCATCCCTGTAATATTTTTCTTGTTTCTTTAATCGAAGAAGCTCTTGAAACGGCGGAAAATCTTCTCCTTGATGCTTTCGCTGGGGTGGAAATTTTCCGAATTCTTGAAACTCTCAATGGCCTTCTTTTCATCCTTGGATAGGGTTTCGGGGATGTAAACGCTCACGTTTACTACAATATCGCCTTTGCCGTATCCGTTGATTGAAGGCAGTCCCTTGCCTCTGAGGCGCAGCACCTTGCCTGGTTGTGTTCCCGGGTCGATGGTAACTTTTGCCTTGCCGTCAATGGTGGGAATTTCGGCAAATCCTCCAAGTGCGGCTGTGGGGATGTCGAGCAAAAGGCTGTAGATGAGGTCGTTCTCGTCGCGTACAAGGGTGGGGTGTTTCTCCTCCTCAATGAGTATCAGCAGGTCGCCCGGCACGCCGTTGTACTTGCCGGCATTGCCCTTGCCGCGCATTGAGAGCTGCATTCCCTCGTATACGCCTGCAGGTATGTTTACCTCTACAATCTCTTCGCCCATTGTTATGCCGTCGCCGTAGCAATGGGGGCACTTGTTCTTTATGATTTTTCCCTGGCCGTTGCATCGGGGGCACGCCACCTCGCTGCGCATCACTCCAAAGAAACTTTGCTGTGTGCGCACAACGCGACCTGTTCCTTTACAGTCGGGACAAGTCTCTGTTGCGCCACCTTCTGCTCCGCTGCCGCCGCAGTGGCTGCAGCTCACATATTTCTTCAGCTTGAATTTCTTTGTAACGCCGTTGGCTATCTCCTGAAGTGTCAGCTTAACCTTTACTCTCTGGTCGCTGCCGCGAAATTTCTGGGGACCGGCGCTGCCGCCACCAAAGCCGCTGAAACCGCTGAATCCTCCGTGTCCGCCAAATATGTCGCCAAACATTGAGAATATGTCGTTCATATCCATTCCTGCGCCGCCAAAGCCGCTGCCACCGCCTGCGCCGCTCACTCCTTCGAAACCAAACTGGTCATAGCGCGCCTTCTTGTCGGGGTCGCTAAGCACGCTGTATGCCTCTGCGGCCTCCTTGAACTTCTCCTCGGCCTCTTTGTCGCCGGGGTTCTTGTCGGGGTGGTACTGTATTGCCAGCTTGCGGTATGCCTTCTTTATGTCGGCTGCCGATGCGTTTTTGTCTACGCCCAGCACTTCATAGTAATCTCGTTTTGCCATATTCCTTTTCAAAAATTACTCGCCAACGGCAACCTTTGCGTGGCGTATTACTTTATCGTTGAGTGTGTAGCCGGTCTGTACGCAGTCGAGTACCTTGCCCTTGAGGCTCTCATCGGGTGTGGGCACAAGGGCTATCGCTTCGTGATAGTCGGTGTCGAATGTGGCGCCCTCGGTCTCAATTCTCTCAAGGCCGTTCTGCTTCAGAATTCCTATGAATTTGTTGTATATGAGTTCCACGCCGGTTTTCAGCTCGGCTGCGCTCTCATCCTTGCTCATATTTGCAATGGCGCGTTCAAAGTCGTCGAGAACGGGCAGTATTGACTCAATGGCGCGCTCGCCGCCGTTCTTGATCAGCTCGGCTTTCTCTTTCATTGTGCGCTTGCGGTAGTTGTCGAACTCTGCTACCTGGCGCAGATATTTGTCCTCGAGTGTGGCTACCTTCTCGTTTGCCTCGTCAAGCTGTTTCTGCAACTGTTCCTCCACTGTAAGCTCCGCCTGCTCCTGCTCGGCGTTGTTCACTTCGTTTGCACCGTTCGCGTTTTCGCTTGCGGCATCTTCCATAATTTCTTTCTCTTTATCGCTCATATCAAAAAAGTGTTTTAGAATTCGTGTGGGGCTTGCCCCTGCACATTTATTATAACAAATAGCTTGCCAATGCTGTTTTGGCAGAAAATGTGTGCAAAGATAGTCTCTTTTGTGTGATAGGCGGTGTCAAAATGGCAGAAAATTCATTTTTTGTCATATTCCTTTCGGTTATTGCCGGGGAATGGTTAAATTCGCTGTTGAATTATAAAACAGCGGTTGCGGGCAAGCTTGGATTGATTGTCTTGCTGCTTGCGGTGGCAGTGCCAACGGCTGTTTTTTATACGGGAATGGTGGGTGCAATTGAGTGTTTTTGGCTCTCTTCCCAACGTGTTGATGGCAAATTTTGATAATAGGAGCTGTAATAGCCTTTAATATTGTGGTATTGTTGATGTTAAAGCGCTTAAAATAAATAAGATAGAAATGATTGTTTGTGTGTGCGAATGGTTGTGTTGCGCTTTAAACGCGTTTCCGTTCGCGCCGTTGTTTGCCGGCGGAAGAGTGCTTTTTTGCGCATTTTGGGACTGTGCTTCTGCAGGTGCTGTCAGTAATGGTAATGTAGCTGCTGATTGGCTGTGATTATGTCGAAAATGCAGGTGAATTTGCAGGCGGGCACAGTCCAACGGCGGGCCGGCGATGGGAAAGTGCCGTGTTTTTGAAATTGGAGTGCGTGCGTTGTCGGTAATTTATTGGTTTTCAGTGATTAAATGGCTTTTTATTAAAGAAATGCTTGTGTGGTGGATGTGCGGAGGGTGAAAATCTTGCAGCAGGCGACACTGCTAAAGGGGAATGTGTGGCGTAAGGTACTTGAGAATATAAGAAAGAATAGGAATTTTTATATAGAATGCAGATGAATGATGTTTTGAACAGAGTGCAGCAGATTGCATTGAAGAATTTGAATGTAACCTCTCTCAATGAGATGCAGAATGTGGCGTTGCAGCATTGTCGCAAGCAGAAGGATATGGTGTTGCTTTCTCCCACAGGAACGGGAAAGACATTGGCATTTCTTTTGCCATTGCTTGAGCGTATAAACCCTTCGTGCAACAAGGTGCAGGCTCTTATTGTCCTTTCTTCGCGCGAACTGGCAAAGCAGGTTTTCGAGGTGTGGCGCTCAATGGCAACGCCGTTTCAAATGACCGCTCTTTATGGTGGCCGTCCTCTTGAGCAGGAGATTGCCTCGCTTGGCGGTGCGTCGCCAGCGGTGATAGTGGGAACGCCGGGTAGGTTGCTCGACCATCTTGGCCGCTCCTCCTTTGCGGTGGATGAATGTTGCCAACTTGTCATTGATGAGTTTGATAAATGTCTGGAAATGGGTTTTCGGGATGAGATGTCGCGCCTTGTGGAGGCTTTGCCCGCTTTGGAGTCGCGTTTTCTGCTTTCGGCTACCGACAGCGATGATATACCGGCTTTTGTGGGTGCTGCCGATGTGTGCAAGCTTGACTTCCGCAACGAAGGTATACGCCCCGTGTCGCGCACTTCGTTCTTCACTGTAACAACCACGCCCGAAAGTCGTCTCGACACTCTCTTTCGTTTGCTGTGTTCGTTCAACGGTGAGCCGGCTATTGTTTTCTGCAACTTCCGCGAGAGTGTGGATGAGGTGTATAAGTACCTGTCGAAACAGTCGCTCAATTGCATCGCCTATCACGGTGCTATGGAACAGAAACAGCGCGAGCTTTCGCTCTATCGTTTCTCGGCGGGCTGTTCCAATGTCCTTGTGAGTACCGACCTTGCGGCCCGTGGTCTTGATATAACCAATGTGCGTCATATTGTTCATTATCAGCGCGCTATGTCCGAGGAGATATTTACCCATCGCAATGGCCGCACTGCGCGATGGGAGGCTGCGGGCTCGGTCTATCTCATCTCGTTCGAGAACAAAGCGTTGCCCGAATTTGTTCCTGATGGTCTTGAGGAGTATGCGCTTCCCAAGCGTGCCTCGCTGCCGCCCGACCCGCAGTGGACTGTCCTTTATGTTGGTAAGGGTAAGCGCGACAAGTTGAGCCGTGGCGACCTTGCCGGTTTCTTTATGAAAAAGGGCGGGCTGCGCTCCGATGAGGTGGGCTCCATAACGGTGTTTCCCGATTACTCTTATGTTGCAGTGAAGCTCAACAGGATGCGTGCGGTGCTAAAAGCGGTTGAAGGGGAGAAGATAAAGGGCGTGAAGACAATTATACAACCACTTAGAATGAAGTAGTGTCGGTTTTTTGCCGTGTAGCGCTTTTTTACTAATTTAGCAGTCGGAATTGTAACGTGTAGCTACTGTTATGGAGATGTTTAATTTTAATGCGGGGCCGTCGATGTTGCCGCGCGAGGTGGTTGAGGCTACTGCAGAAGCTGTGCTCAACTACAACGGTATGGGGTTGTCGCTTATGGAATTGAGCCATCGCTCGGCCGAGTTTAAGCCGCTGCTCGATGAGGCACGCGCTTTGTTGCGCGCTTTGCTTGATGTGCCTTGTGGTTATGAGGTGCTTTTTCTTGGTGGTGGTGCCAGTATGCACTTTTGTATGGTGCCGTTCAATCTTCTGAACAGGAAGGCTGCATACCTCAATACCGGCACCTGGGCGTCCAAGGCTATGAAGGAGGCAAGGCTCTTTGGAGAGGTTGTTGAGGTGGCTTCATCGGCCGACAAGGCCTTCAGCTACATCCCAAAGGCGTTCGACATTCCGGCTGATGCCGACTATTTGCACGTTACATCAAATAACACAATTTATGGCACTCAGCTGCGCAGGGATATTGATTCTCCTGTTCCTTTGGTGGCCGATATGTCATCCGATATATTGTCGCGCCCGGTGGATGTGGCAAAATATAGTTGCATATATGGTGGTGCGCAGAAGAATCTCGCGCAGTCGGGCCTCTCGTTTGTCATTGTGAAGGAGGATGCGTTGGGGATGGTGGAGCGCCCCATTCCCTCAATCCTCGACTATCGTGTGCACATTGCCAATGGTTCAATGTTCAACACACCGCCTACGTTGCCCATTTATACGGCATTGTGTAATTTGCGTTGGGTGAAGGAGCAGGGTGGCGTTGTTGAGATGGAGCGCCGTGCCGGTGAGCGTGCAGCAATGATTTATGATGAGATAGACCGCAACCCGCTCTTCTGTGGAACGGCGCTCGAGGAGGACCGCTCCTATATGAACATCGATTTTGTGATGGCTCCCGGCTATGAGGGACTTGAGGATGAGTTTGCCGCTTTTGCGGCAGCGCGTGGCGTGGTGGCCATAAAGGGACACCGTTCTGTAGGTGGTTTCCGTGCATCGTGCTACAATGCAATGCCCATTGAGGGCGCAAGAGCGCTTGTGGGGTGTATGAGGGATTTTGGAAATGCTATCTGATATGCTTGAAAACGATATATACAAGACTGTTGAAGAGCAGGGCGAGGCTATTTACACCGAAAAGCGGAGTAAATTCCTTGCTTTTGCCATTCCGGTGGTTACCATTGATGAGGTGAAGGAGTGGATTGAGGTGTATCAAAAGAAGTATTACGATGCCCGCCACGTGTGCTATGCCTACCGCCTTGGCGAGCGTGGCGACCAGGAGCGCTCCAATGACAATGGCGAGCCGTCGGGCACGGCGGGAAAACCCATTCTTGGGCAGATACACAGCAAGGAACTGACAAATGTGCTTGTGATTGTGGTGCGCTATTTCGGTGGTGTGAAATTGGGCACAAGCGGTCTTATTGTGGCCTATCGCGCCGCCGCTGCCGAGGCTCTTGAGGCTGTGCCGCATATTGAAAAGACTATCAATGGCGAAATTGTGTTGAAGTTCTCCTATCCGCTGCTCAATGATGTGCTGCGCATTGTCAAGGAGGAGGAGCCCAAGGTGGTGGAACAGGTGTTCGACAATGACTGTTTGGTGCGTTTGTCGATGAGGTTGTCGCGTCTTCCGCGCCTTATAGAGAGATATGAAAAGCTTGTTATTGCAAGCAGGAACGATTTGAAGATTGAATATCCCGAGTGATGGAGACTATAGGGCAATTTGTTGAACTTCTCAAGGCTGTAACTGTTGATTGCAAGGATGATGGAACAGCGTTTGTGGTATCTCGCAGGCTTGAGGTTATTGAGCGTCTGCTTGATGCAACTTCCTATCGCCTTGTGGCGCGAGAGCCGCTTGCCTTGCTCTTTGCCAAAAAGACACTGAACAAGGGCGACAGTGTGGTGCTTGTCTCCTCGCACATTGATTGTGTCTATGACAGCTGCTTTTGCAGTGATGAGGGGGAGTACCTTCGCGGAACATTCGACAACAGTTTTGGCAATGCGGCTGTTTTGTGGGCTATGATGCGCGGTGTGCTGCCTGATGATGTGGTTGTGGCTTTTACAGGTGATGAGGAGTGCGATTCCCGGGGCGCGGTGCAGACAGTGTTGTCGCTGGGAAGGTTGCAGTGCAATGTTGGATTTGCTCTTGTGCTCGAGGTTACGAATGTGGGGTGGGAGAGTGAAGCGCATTTTGCACTGGAGAATGATTTGGGGATAGACCTTCGCACGGCGCACTCCATAGTGGAGGCTGCCGAGGACAGTGGGGCTATATATGCCTTTGAACACAATGCCGAGTCCGATGAGTCTTGGAATTATGCCGATTATGGAATTCCATCGCTCACGCTCTCTATGCCTGTGTGTGGAAATATGCACTCTAACGAAGGTGTGCTGCTGCGCAAGAAGAGTGTTGGCGGCTATTGCCGCGCCTTGCAACTGATTGTTGATGCTGTTGTGTGAGGCGTCAGTTTAAAATTTATATTTAATTTTTAGTTAATATTGTTCAAAAAACAGCGATAACGTTTGCTGTTTTGTTTTTTTATATTTTCTTTGCAATGTGGTGTGTTGTGTACATTGCAATTGCATCACGTGCGATAATGGATTTTATAACTAACCAAAATTCTACTAAATGAAAAAACTGTTTACATCTTTGCTTCTATTGGGTGTCATTGCCCCCTTTGGAGCGTCGGCGCAGTTGCAGTTGAAGACCGAAGTGCCTGCAAACCCCGACAACGAGCCGATTGAGGTGCATCCCGTTCCTCATCCCCGTCAGCTAAAGTGGCAAGAGACGGAGTTTTATGCATTTTATCACTACGGTATGAACACCTATACCGGCCTTGAATGGGGTAATGGTGATGAAGATCCTAAACGTTTTGCTCCCACAGCGGCGCCCAATCCACGTCAGTGGCTCGAGGTTGCAAAGGCTGCCGGTATGCGTGGTGGTATAGCGGTTGTCAAGCACCACGACGGTTTCTGCCAGTGGCCTACTGAGACTACCGACCACAATGTTACCAACTCGGGCAACGATTATGGCCGCAATACCAATATTCCCCGCGACTTTGCTGCTGCGGCTAAGGATTTGGGTATGAAGTATGGTTTCTATGTATCTCCCTGGGACCGCAACAGTGTTCATTATGGAACAGACAAGTATGTGAAGGATGTGTTCCTTAAGCAGTGTGCCGAGCTTGCCGAGTATGGCACAGACCAGTTCGAGATGTGGTTCGACGGTGCAAACGGTGGTAACGGCTACTATGGTGGCCGCGGTGGAACCGTAAATGTAGACCGCTCTACATATTACGATGTTCCCAACCTTCGCGACTCTATTCACAAGGTGTGCCCCGACTGTGTTATGTGGGGCGTTGGTGGTGAAGCACGCTGGATTGGTAACGAGGCCGGCTGGGCCGGAGAGACAAACTGGTCGCCCGAGAACCGCGACTATGCCGGAGAGAACAATGGTATGTATGGTACCGAGAATGGATGGTTCTGGTTGCCGGGCGAGAGCGATGCCAAGGCAACAAACAAGGGCTGGTTCTATCACGACGGTGAGTCTCCATTGACACCCGAGCGTCTTTTCCAGATGTATCTTGAGACTGTGGGCCGCAATGCCACACTCATTCTCAACATTCCTCCCAACAAGGCCGGTGTGTTGCCCGATGCTTCTGTAAATGCGCTTAAAGGTATGGGCGACCTCATCCGTGCACGTCTCTCCAATGACTATGCCAAGAGTGCCAAGGTTGAGGTGAGCGAGACACGCGCAGCAGGCGCTAACCGCAATTATGTTGCAAACAATATGATTGACGGCAACAAGGATACCTATTGGGCTACAAACGATGGAACTGTTGAGGCTACAATCACTCTCACTTGGGATGAGGCCAAGACAGTTCGCTATGTTGAGCTTATGGAGTATATTGCCAAGGGACAGCGTGTGAAGAAATTTACAATTGAGACCACACAGGATGGCGTCAATTGGACACGCCGTGCAACAGGTGTGCAGACTACCACTGTTGGTTACAAGAGAATTATTCCTCTCAACAGCAGCACAGCCAATAGCTATGGCAACGGTTATGACGTTATGGGCGTGCGCATCAAGATTGAGGATAGCAGGGCTTGTCCGCTGATTTCTAAAGTAAGCGTTTATTAATATATTAAAAAAGGTACGACTATGAAAATTAGAAATATATTTGCGCTTGCAGCCTTGGCATTCCCGATGTTTGCTTCAGCGCAGACAGAAGTTACATTTGAGACACAGGACTACAAGTCTATTGGTGTGTATGATACTTGGGAGGCATCTCCTTTCCGCACCGGTGTGCTCAAGGGCAACTATGCGGTTATCGACAACCATCTGACCGATGTTGAGGAGCAGCTTGGCGTGTCTCCTAACCCCTCTTCAAAGATTCTCGCCATACAGCGTTCGCGTTTTGGCAGTAACACATTCGGTGTTCGTGTTGATTTGAAAGAGACTTTTGAACTTACCCCGCAGACCAAATATCTTCACGTAAAGGTTTACCGCCCCTATGGCGGCCGTGTGATGGTTGTTGGTCTTGGCAAGCGCACCGAGCGCAAGGACCAGTCGCCCGAGGCAGAGCAGTTCTGGGCAATGTCCACAAGAAATGTTGGCGCGGGTAAATGGCAGGATGTTGTTCTCCCTATCAAGGGTAACGGTGGCATAGATATTTATAGCCTTGTTGTGGTGCCCGACTGTGAGTCGCCCCACAACTACACCGAGGATGCAATTTGCTATGTGGATGACATCAAGGTGAACGATAACCCCTCTTCGGAGTTTGTTTATGGCTACTACCAGACCTCTATGGGCCCCGATCAGCTCTACACACGCAACGACCGTCATCTATCTGCCATCAAGTTGCAGGCCGGCAATGGCGAGGTGCAGACCGTGAACTCTCCCACATCGCCCAAGACTGTGTATGTGGATAATACCGCCACTCATTTGTTTGCAAAGCCCGGCGAAACTCTTACCGCGAGCGTTGCATATAGCGGCAGCTGGATGCACGGATATGCTTACATCGATTTTGCCAACGACGGAAAATTCAATGCAACTGTTAATAATAACCTCAGCATTGCTCAGGGCAGCGATCTTGTTACATTCTCATTCTATGGCGGCAATGATAACGAAAATGGTGTGAACAGTGCCGGTGCTTCAATCACAGGCCAGGGACGCAATACATTGAATATGCCTTCATTCACATTGCCTTCAGATATGCCACACGGTGTCTATCGTATGCGTTACAAGGTGGATTGGAACTCAATAGACCCTGCCGGTTCGGTAGACCCCGCTAATCCTATCCTTGGAAATGGTGGCGGTATTGTGGATGTTATGCTCAACGTACACGGCGACAATGCCTATGTGAATGATGCAAATCGCAACGGTAAGGTTGTTGCTGCCGAGAACGGTGCCGACCTTGTTACCTACCAGACACCATTCGGTCAGGCGTTCAAGATTAAGATGGTTCCCGAGAACGGCTTCGAGTACAGGGGCGCAATTGTGAAGTATGGCTATAACCTCAGCGGCGACAGCATTGTACACGACAATATTCAGTGGCAGAAGGTGTTCTTTGAGCGCCAGGAGTTTGATGCAGATGACTGCATCACAATCCCGGGTGAGTATATCTGTGGCGATGTTGAGATTGAGGGTCTCTTCATTGAGAAGGGTACCTATGTCGAGCCCGAGAAGCCCAAACGCTATGAGACAACAAAGGTTGAGAATGGCGAGTTTGTGGGAAAAATTCCCTGGTACACAATGCAGATTGGACAGCAGGGCTATGTTCTGAAAAACGATAACGGCGTTGGTTACATTGCTTTGGATAATACCGAACTCAATACTGAAGACCCTGCGCAGTTGTGGTGCTTCACCGGCAATGACGAAGTGGGCTACAATATCTACAACAAGCAGGCCGGAGCAACAAAGGTGCTTGCTGCTCCCACAACAATGAGTGGAACAACAGGTAGCGGCTCTTATCCCGTGCTCAAGGAGAAGGATAACCTCCCAAATGGCTACACAGCAGTGTGGCGCTTTATGGATTCAAGCGACCTTGGCTCCACAGATGTTGCCTATGCATATATGTATGAGGATGGATATATCTCTAACAAGGTGAACAACCGCGACAACAAACTTGCCTTTTGGACAGGTGGACAGGATGCAGGTTCTACACTGCGCATCCTTTATGTGGAGACAACAACAAGCATCAATGAACTGAATGTGGAGAATGCTGTGAATACTGTGTATGACCTTCAGGGCCGCCGTATAGCCGAGGCTGAGAAGGGTATCTACATTGTTGATGGCGAGAAGGTGTTGGTAAAGTAACTTGCACACCCGGAGTATGATATTTTGAGGGTGACCCAAAAGTCAAATTGGGTTACCCTTCTTCATTTTATTATTTCAGCGTTCAAATTACCGTATGATAATAAAAATATAGCTATTCCATTGATAAACATTGGAATAGCTATTGTTTGTTTGGGAAATTTTTATTATCTTTAAACTACCACATCCAAAAACAATAAATCCCAACAAAAACTATGGCAAAGGTAATACATAAATTCTACAATCAAAACGATTCACTCCTTCTTCCTCCATCATTGGGTGAATTAATTTCTTCGTCGCTTCCTGTACGTATTGTAAACGACATTTTCGACAGGTTCGACATCAGTGATATCGAGGCCACCTACAAGAGCGGCGGCACCAGCAGTTATCACCCCCTTATGCTTCTGAAGGTAGTTGTTTATGCCTACCTGTGCAATGTATATTCCGGGCGGCAGATGGAAAAGCTT
>JAZONR010000010.1:0-23404 GCA_045654645.1 Bacteroidaceae bacterium | reverse complement strand
GAAATGCACTTTCAGCGCATTTTGATAAATATATTATCAAAGCTGTATGCAAATTAATTTGTATCCAAGCCTTTGATAATATATTTATCGGTTAGTTCCATTTTGCCATACAACTGTTTTGTGTTTATCTTTTGTTCTTTTGTTCTTCTGTCTTTAAATTAAAATGGTTGGTTAGCGTTCTTGAATGTTTTAAACGTCCTTTTTATCTCATTTTTTCACTTTTTAGAGTGATAGTGGTATCCATAGCCATATCCGTATCCGTAGCCATAGCTGTAGCCATATTTGTAGCTGTAGCGGCCTTGTCCGCTGTGGGTGCCGTTGAGTATCATTGCAAGGCCTTTGAAGCGCTTGTTGTCATAGATGTCTTGCAGCTCATCGAGCATCTCGCGCTGCAACATTCCTGCGCGTATGACAAAGAGGGTTCTGTCGCAGTTTTTCTCTATGATTTGTGTGTCGGCAACAATCTCAATTGGCGGGCAGTCGATGAAGATGTGGGTATAGCGCTCCTTCATCTCGGCAATGAGGTTGTCGAATCTCTCGCTGTTGAGTAACTCGGTGGGGTTGGGTGGCAGTGTGCCAACTGTGATGAAGTGCAGGTTTTCGTAGCCGGTCTCTGTAACTATTATGCTGTCTATATCGTTTGTGCCGCCCGACAGGTAGTCGCTTATGCCTCTATCGTGTTGCTTGACATATTCCGATGCTGTGGCGCGTCTTAGGTCGCCGTCGATAACAAGCACTTTTTCGCCCTTTAGGGCAAGCGCTGCGGCAAGGTTGGTGGAGATGAATGTTTTTCCACTGCCGGGGTTGAACGATGTAACGATTGTTACGCTGCACTTTTTGTCCTTGTCGCCCATAAACTGGAAGTTGGTGCGCATAACGCGGAATGCTTCGTTGATGACATTGCGGCTGCCGCCCTTAACAATGAAGTTTCTTCCTGTTTTCTTGTTGGGGATTTTCTGTTTGCCTTCGGTGTAGAGGGGTATTTCTCCCACAAGTGGAATGTCGAGCTCTTCGAGGTCCTTGCGGCCACGCACCTTTCTATTGGTGAGTACTTGAATGAAGATTAGTGTAAAGGGGATGATTGCGCCTATTATTAGCGAAAGCATTATTATGGGTTTTTTGAGCGGTGCAACGGGGGTGTTGCTGCCTGTTGGCTGAACGAGCACTCGGTTGTTGGATGCCGAGAACTCCTTGGAGAGCTCGGTCTCCTCGAGCTTTTGCAGCAGGAACAGATAGAGGGCGTTCTTCACATTCTGCTGGCGGATGAGTGTTTGCAGCTCTTTTTCGTTGTTGGTGGATGCCGTGATTTTTGTTATGCTCTTTTCTACCTCCTTGTCGGCGGCTGTAATCTCCTTTTTAAGGTCTTTGATGTAGCTGTCTATGGCCTCTTGTATTCCTGCATACATTGCATTGAGGTCCTTGTCATAGTCTACCACAATGGGGCTGCTTTCGCTGCTGTTGGCTGCAAGCCTGTTGCGCTCGAGAAGCTTGGTGTTGTAGCTGCCAATCAATTGCTCGAGGCCGCTTGCTGCAAGGCCGGTGTTTGAGGGGATGATGTCCTTGCCTTTGTTCTGCGTGATATATGACTTTATGAAGTTTACAAGCTCCAGCTGGTTGTTGAGCGACATAAGTTGTTCGCTGTCTTTGCTATCTTCGGCCTCTTGTATAAGCAGTTGTCTTGTGGATTTTGTGAGTTTGTTGTCTCCGCGGAACGAGGCTATCTTTTTGTCGATGGCTTCGAGCTCGTGCCTGATGTCGTTTGCTCGGTTGGTGATGAATTCGGCCGATTTTGTAACGGTGTAGTTGCTCTCCTTAACCCAGTTCTCGTTGTAGATGGCGATGATAGCTTGCAGAATGTCGGTTGCGCGTGCTGTGGAGTTGTCTATAATCTTGAGGCTTACCACGCTTGTCTCCTCATTGGCGAGTCTCACTTGGAGGTTGCCGCAGAAGTGGTTGGCCTGTTGGTCGATGTTCTTCTTCTCGACATAAAGTTCCACTCCTTTCAGAAGACCAAAACTGCGTGTGGGCTCAATGGTGAGAGCGCCCAGCGGGGTGTCTGTCTTTGTGCCAAGCTGTGTTGTTATGACGTTGTGGGGCAGCTCCTCTCCGTTTGCGGTGAACTTGTAGAGTTGGATGGTGCTATCGGGCATAATGGTTGCCGAGAATGTGGCACTCTCTCTCTCATCAAGGTCGTGCATAGTGATTTTCATTGGTCTATCAACATAGATGATGCCATCGTAGAAACGTCCTTCGCTCCTGAACTCGATGTCGAGATGCTGGCGTCGTATGGCCTCTTTCATTATCTCCACCGATTGCAGTGCCTTAATCTCGTTCTTGGCATTTGCCGTTGATTTTGAATTGCCAAGTTCCCTGAATGTGCTGCCGGTGCCTGCGCCGCTGCCCTGCTCGCTCTCCTTGATGAGTATCTCGGCATAGCGTGCGTATTGGGGTGGGGTGGAGAGAATCCGGTATACGGCAATGCCCGATGCAATGGAGAGGGAGAGGGCAAACAGGTACCATCTCCTGAGGCAGTGGAAGATGAGGTCTTGTATGGGGATTATGTTGCCGTTGTTTTTGCCTTTGGCTCTTTTGTTTGTCATTTGTTGCTATGTTTTCTTGTGAGAAATATCAATGTGTGCAAAATGGCGCTCTGTCTCTGTTGTTTAGAACCTTGTGAAGAATGTTACAAGTGTGAGGGCAAACGAAGCCAGCGACATCCAGAATGAAACGTTGCGCAGGGTGTTGCCATTGACGGTGGATTGTCCGGTCTTGCTGCTGTTGGGCTCAACATATACAATATCGTTCTGCTGCAGATAGTAGGCCGGCGATGCGTGGAATTGCTCGGCATTGTTGAGGTTGAGCACATAGGCTTTCTGCACGCCATACTCCTCGCGCAGCACGGTGATGTTCTCTCTCTTTCCCTGAATGGTGAGGTCGCCGGCAAGGCTCAATGCATCGAGAATGGTGAAGCGGTCTTTGTCTATATTGTATTTACCGGGTTTGCTAACTTCGCCGATGACTGACACCTGTTGGCTATAGAAATCTACGATAACCACGGGGTCGAGAACCAGTTTCTTGTCGAGGATAATCTTTTTTATGTGCTTTGCAACCTCGTTGCGTGTCTTGCCCTCGACGTAGATCTCGCCCAGGGTGGGGAAGTCGATGTAGCCTCTCTCATCAACGGTGTAGGCCAGTCGTGCGCCGGAGCTACCGGTGTTGTTCGTACCGCGTGTGAGGTTGAGGGGGCGGGTGAGCTCCTCGTCCTTGCTGTTTACGTGAATGGTTACCTGGTCGCCGGTTTTCAGCTTGATATCTTGTGGCGTTGCAATTTTAACGCTTTTCTCGTGTCCCAGGTCCTGGAAATAGGTAACTTTCTTTTGTGTTGCGCACGATGCAAGAAGCAGCATTAGCAGCATTGGAAGGATGATTTTTTTCATAGCTATCTGTTTTTTATTTTTATCTTGAAGTTGTGTGTGTGCGCATTTGCGCGCGCGTATTATTATGTATATTTGTAAATAAAAAATATCAAAAATATTTTTTTATTGTTTTAGCCTTCTGTTATTCTATGATTTCAATGAAACCGGGGTTTATTTCGCTAAGCACAACGGCTGTTATGCCGTCGATGAGCAGCACCACGCGCTTGCTGCGCTTGCCTTGCACTTTGAGGAAAATGCCTTCGGTGCCATTGAAGATGCCGCCGTGCACGCGCACCTTTGTTCCCTTGCTGATGTTGATTTCCTGTGGGCTTAGGTAGGTTAAAGTGTCGTTCCCGGCCTCTATGACTGCAATGAACTGCTGCATCTGGCTGTCGGGGACAATGATGGGGATGTTTTTCCCCTCTTGCGGTCGCGTGTGGAATTGCAGGAAGTCCACACCCTGTTTCAGCTCTCTTATCAGCTCTTTTGTGGAGTGCACAAAGATTAGGTTGTGTATTGCCGGCACCAGTTTGCGCTGCTTTGCGCCGCCCGGTTTGTTGATCAGCTCCCTGCGCATTGGCACAAAGCACTTCACACCTTTTTTCTCAAGGTATTCTTTTGCTTTGAGCTCCCGGCGATATGGGGCGCTCATTGCAAACCAGGCTGTTGTGCTATTCTCTGCCACGATGTTTTTTTGAGCCGACAGGGTATATCTTTGGCTCCTCGAGGGGTGTGTAAGATATTGCCCCTCAAGTTTTTATGTTTGAATGATGTGTGATTTTGCGCTTGCTGTACCGTTGTGGTTTGCCGGCGCGTAATATGCAGGCCCGGTGTGTGCCAAGGGGGTGTGCCCCCTTGTTTTAGCACGTGTGGCTGTATATTATTAACACGAATGTACGAAAAAAAGTTAAACAGAACAAAAATTTTTTTGCCTGTTGTGTGGTATTGTAAATAAATTTTATTATTCGGCCTGGGCGGGGGTCAAACGCGCAAGATAGTCATAGTGCTCTCCGTCGATGCATTTTTCGCAGCTGAAGCCGTGTTCCTCGGCATAGAGGGAGAGTGCATCAAAATCTATATAGAGCCAGTCGAATGTCTCTCCGGTTATGTTCTTGTATTTCATACGGTAATCAACCTCGCCATAGTATCCTGCAGCCAGGTCGATATCCATAGAGCCGTCCTCGTCTTCGAAGACGTATCTGATATCCGATGAGTCGAGCAGCACCTGGCCTCCGGGTGCAAGCAGGCGTTTGACACTGCGGAAGAAATCGCCAAGGCGCTCGGTTTTTCCCACTATGCCTATGCCGTTCATTGCCAGCAGAATGGTGTCGAACTTCTCGGTGAAGCGCTCGTCGAAGAAGTTGATGTTGCGGGCGTCTATGCCGCGCTCCTTCATCACCTCCACCGCAAGCTGTGAAATGTCAATGGCAACAACCTCGTGCCCGCGCGCCTGCAACACAATGCTGTGGCATCCCGAGCCTGCGCCCACGTCAAGCACACGCCCGCGGCATAGTTCAATGGCTTTGCGCTCTTGCGGCGGCATCTTGTCCGGTGAACGAAAGAGGGTGGGCACGGGAATCTCGTCCTCGTAGAACATTGACGAGAGCACTTTTAGTTTGGCTGCTTTCCCGGTGTGATAGAAATCATATATGGCTCTGCCCATAGGGTCCTTCTCCTTTTCGGTTGTGAATTCCATTGTTGTGTGGGGTTATTGTTGTTCTATACCAATTCTGTGAAATACTCTTGTGGCAATTTCCTGTGGGTCTATTGCCATACAGCGATAGTCGCCAAACTTGCACGGCTTGTTGCCAAAGACCGAACAGGGGCGGCAGGCAAGCGGCAATTCAATGCAGTCCTCCCTCCTCTGCTTCCATCCCAGGAAGCCGGCGAGCGGTGATGTGGCACCCCATATTGAGATGGCCGGCACGCCGGCAAGCGATGCCATATGCATATTTGCCGAGTCCATACAAATCATTGCGTCGAGGTGGCTTATGAGGCGCAACTCGCCGTTGAAATTGCTTTTGCCGATGAAGGAGACGGTGTTGGCGTATTTTTTGCACCAAGCATTGATTGTCTTTTCTTCCCTGGGGCCGTTGCCGAAGAAGATGAGCTTTATCCCGCTTTGTGCCGAGAGAAGCTCCACAAGTTTCTCCATTCTTTCGAGTGGGTAAATTTTCCCTTCGTGGCGTGCAAAGGGGGCAATGCCAATCCATTTGTCGGTGCCCTTTGCCGGCAGCAGAGCATTGAACTCGCTTATGTTGCCCTTCCCCTCCTTGAATAGCGAGTTGAAGTTGGGGGTAAAGGGGAAGCCGAGGCGTGTGAATACATCGCGATAGCGCTCGAAAGTGCTTTTGAGTTGCTTCTTGGGCTTTCCGTTCTCCTGCGTCAGCGCTCTCTTCTCGCTGCGTCCCTTGTCTATGCAGCGCACTTTGGTGTGCCCGAACAGGGCAAAATAGGTGCGCAAAATCTTGGTCCTAAGTACATCGTGCAGGTCGGCAAAGTGGTCGGGCTTTTCGCTTTTCAATTCGCGATAGAGCCTGAAAAGCCCTGTCGGCCCCTTGTAATTGTTGAGGTCGATGCCTTTGAAACATAAGTTGCAGGGCTTGTCAATGAAGAACTGCCCAAACCTCTCGCGGCTCACAAAGATGAAACGGTCGTTGGGGTATTGCTCGCACAGCGAGTAGAGCAATGGGATGGTCATTGCAATGTCGCCCACAGCCGAAAAGCGCGTGATGAGTATCGTGCGCCCCGGTGTGTTACTTCTTTGAGCCATAGAGCACGGGGTTGAGTGCAGGGTCGTTGTACATCTTCATCTGTCGATACACCTTCATATATTTGCGTCCGGCAGCAATGTCATCGAGCAGCTGTCCTATGGATGTTGTCATATCCTTATATTGCTCATTCAGCACATCGAGCTTGGCCTGGCACTTTGCGCGGTGCTCCTCATCAACATCGGTGCGGTTCACCTCCTCCTGCATATGGTATATCTTGAGCGACAGGATAGAGTAGCGGTCTACGGCCCAGGCGGGGCTTTCGGTGTTGATGGTTGCGTTCTCCAGTGGGGTTACCTCCTTGTACACATCAAGGAAATAGCTGTCGATGAGCTCCACCAGGTCTGTGCGGTCTTGGTTCGACTTGTCTATGCGTCTCTTTAGCACGAGAGCCGCTGCAGGGTCAATCTCGGGGTCGCGTATGATGTCCTCGAAATGCCACTGCACGGTGTCAATCCAGCACTTCAGGTAGAGGTAATATTCAATACTCTTTACCGGGTAGGGGTTATTGATGGGTGTGTCTACATTGTCTGTTTTGTGATAGTCGGCAATGGCCTGGTTGAAGATGGGCCAGCTCATCTCGGTGAACGATTTCATATTGCAGCTTGTTTATTATGTTTGCCTTGTATTGTTTGCACTCGATATTAATGTGCAAAGCTAACGAATTTAATCATAACTGCCAAACTTTGTCGAAAATCTCGCTATCTTTGCGATAAACCGCGAATATACACTTCGCTCGCTTTGAAATATCAAAGCAAGCTTTGCTTATCTCGCTCGTTTGTTACTATATTTGCAAAGGTGGGGTGCCGCTTTAACGATTTGGCACACCGCCTGCACCCAAACTATATACAGTATATGAAAGTAGTCATAGATGAAAAAATCCCCTATCTGCGCGATGCGCTGCTCTTGATGGGCTACGATGTTGTTGCGCTGCCGGGAACAGAGATATGCGGCGCACATCTGCGCGAAGCCGAGGCTCTCTTTGTTCGCACACGCACAATCTGCAATGCCAAGTTGCTCGAAGGCACGGCTGTGCGTTTCATTGGCACGGCAACCATTGGCTATGACCACATTGATGCCGCCTATTGCCGTGCCAATGGCATTGAATGGACCAATGCGGCCGGCTGCAATGCCGGTGCTGTGCTGCAATATGTGCAGTCGGTCATCTACTCTTGGGCACGTGATAACGGAAAATCGCTTCAAGGGCTCACCCTGGGTGTGGTGGGCGTTGGCGAGATTGGCTCCCGCGTTGCCCGTTGGGCTAAAGGGGTTGGAATGACAGTGTTGGAGAATGACCCTCCAAAGGCCGATGCAGGCTGTGTCGGTCTGGTGGGGCTTGATGTGTTGGCTGCTAAAAGTGATATAATAACCTTTCATCCAACGCTCAGCCGTGGTGGCTTGCATCCCAGTTGGCATCTTGCCGATGCAACATTCTTTGCTTCGCTCGAGAAGTGCAGCCTGCTCATAAACGCCTCACGCGGCGCGGTGGTCGATAATGCAGCCCTTGTCGATGCTATTGAAACAGGAAAGGTGGGTTGTGCTGCAATAGATGTGTGGGAGAATGAGCCCGATATAAACATTTCTCTATTAAATAAGGTATATATAGCAACTCCCCACATTGCAGGCTATTCGGCCGAAGGCAAGATGAATGCTACGCAGATAGTGCTCGATGCCTTTGCACGTTTCACCGGCTATGCTGCCACATTGCCCACTCTTCGCTTGCCACAGCCTGGCGAGCCGCTTGTGCAGGCTCTCTCCGAGCAAGACGCTCTGCTCTCTATTTACTCCCCGCTCGATGATACAGCCCTGCTGCGCAGAAATCCGGCCGACTTTGAAGCATTGCGCAACAACTATCCGCTTAGGCGCGAGCCAACAGCCTATGAAATTGTGATAAAAGGGGAAAATGTGTAAAAACAACGCTCTTTTTGCTTTGTTTTTGCACAAATTGGCAGAATTGTGCAATGAGGGGAGAGATTTTTTCCCTTGTTTCTTTGCATTTCCTAAATTTTGTCATACTTTTGCGGCAAAGATATTTATCAATCTTTAAAATTTACGATTATGTCAGAAATTGAATCAAGAGTAAAAGCTATCATCGTTGAGAAATTCGGTGTATCAGAGTCTGAGGTTACTTCAGAGGCCAACTTTACAAATGACTTGAGCGCAGACTCATTGGATAGAGTAGAGCTTATTATGGAGATTGAGGACGAGTTTGGTATCTCTATCCCCGAGGAGCTTGCAGAGAAGATTGCGACAGTTGGTGATGCTGTCAAGTATGTAGAGGAGAAGGTTGCCGAGAAGTAATACTCTCTCCTTTCCTACACACACACTCTAATAGTTTGGTATGAAGCTTAGAAGAGTTGTAGTAACAGGTCTTGGTGCCGTTTCGCCCATTGGCAACGACGTTCCCACCACTTGGGAAAATGCCGTAAATGGAGTGAGTGGCGCAGGACCTATTACTCATTTTGATGCATACCTGTTCAAGACACAGTTTGCTTGTGAGGTGAAGGGTTTTGACTCATCGGCCTGCCTTGGGCGCGATGTGCGCAAGTTCGACCTCGACACACACTATGGCGTTGCTTCGGCAGTTGAGGCCATAAATGACAGTGGATTGGTGCTTGAGCAGGAGGATGCTAATCGCATAGGGGTAATCTTTGGCGAGGGAATAGGCGGTCTTGGCGCGCTCGAAGATGAGGTGCGCGAGTATGCCCGTAATCAGGAGAACGGTCCCCGTTTCTCTCCTTTCCTCATCACAAAGATGATTGCCGATATGACTTCGGGTGTTATATCCATAAAATATGGTCTCAAGGGGCCCAACTATGTTACGACGTCGGCGTGCGCTTCATCTTCGAATGCCATCATTGATGCCTATGACCAGATACGTCTTGGCAGGGCAGATGTGATTGTTGCAGGCGGTGCTGAAGCTGTAATCTGCGACATTGGCGTTGGAGGCTTTAATTCAATGCGTGCATTGTCTGTTCGTAACGATGACCCCAAAGGAGCTTCGCGTCCCTTCAGTAAAAGCCGCGATGGTTTTGTCATTGGCGAGGGTGCTGCCTGTCTCATTCTCGAGGAGTATGAGCACGCTGTGGCTCGCGGTGCAAAGATATATGCCGAGGTTGCCGGTGCTGGCCTCTCGGCTGATGCCTATCACATAACAGCGCCCCATCCCGAGGGTGAAGGGGCTAAGCGTGTGATGCAGAATGCACTTGAAGAGGCCGGTCTTCCCCTTGAGAGTGTAGATTATATCAATGTGCACGGAACATCCACCTATGCCGGTGATATTGCCGAGGCGAAGGCTATCAAGAACCTCTTTGGTGAACACGCCTATAAACTCAATATCAGTTCCACAAAATCAATGACCGGCCATCTCCTTGGTGCTGCCGGTGCGTTGGAGGCACTGCTCACTGTTCTTGCAGTGAAGAACGATATTGTGCCTCCCACAATAAACCACGCCGAGGGCGATGAAGACCCCGACATTGACTACGCGATGAACTTTACTTTCAACAAGGCTCAGAAGAGGAGTGTGAAGGTGGCTCTCTCCAACACATTCGGCTTTGGCGGCCACAACGCAAGTATTGCATTTAAGAAAATTGAAGGCTAATAGGTTTTTCAAGAAGATAATTGACAAAATAAGACTCCTGCCCCGCAAGGACAGGGAGTCTTATTTGTTGTTGTATTCTATACTTGGTTTTGTTCCGGGGAATATAAAGCTCTATGGGATGGCTATGACACATAGCTCTTTCTCGCCATCGGGAAAAAAACTGAGCTGCAACGAGCGCTTGGAGTTTCTTGGCGACGCAGTGCTCAGTTCTGTTACCGCCGATTTTCTCTACTCTAAATTCAGCGGCGAGCGCGAAGGCTTCCTCACCAGGTCGCGCAGTAATCTTGTGTGCCGCGAACGCCTCAATGAACTTGCACTTCACATAGGACTCGATAAATACCTTCAGGCTTGCGGCCTGCCGCAGCAACAGCACAACAGCAATGTCTATGGCAATGCTCTTGAGGCTCTTGTGGGTGCCATATATCTTGATAAAGGTTACAAACACTGCAGGCGTTTCCTGCTCGACAGGGTATTTTCGCAGCTCACCGACATTGAGTCTGTGGCAAAGTCGGACAAGAACTACAAGAGCCGTCTTATTGAGTGGGGGCAGAAGCAGCATCGTGATGTGGAGTTCCGCATTGCGAAAGAGGAGCTGCGCAAGGAGGGTGCTTTCTTTGTCAGTGAAGCACTGGTGGGCGGTGAAGTGTTTGGTGTGGGCGAGGGCTTCTCCAAGCGTGAAAGTCAGCAGAAAGCAGCTCGTGAAGCACTTGTCAAGCTCGAAGTGAAATAGAAGCCTTTGCTTGGATATTCAAATCTCCTTTAATTCAAGGGGAATTTTCCGTTTTTTGTTGCCTATACTCTCTTATCTTGTGCTTTTCAGCACAACAGCTGCCTTCAGCCTGTCGCCGCCCATAGGGGGAGTGTCCTTGCACAGTGAAATTTCTATCCCTGTAATCTGCTCAAAGGTCTCATAGAGCCTTTCCGAAATTCTTTTGCACACATTCTCAAGCAGGTTGGAGGGTATAGCCATCTCGCTGCGAAGGATTTCATACACGTCGGCATAGCTCACCGTGCCCTCTATGTTGTCGTTCACGGCACCACTGCAACTTCCCAGTGCAATGCTTATGTCTATTGTGAACCAGGCACCAATTTCACGCTCCTGAGCCATAACACCGTGGTGTGCCCACAGATGCACGTCGCGCAGTTCAATTCTATATCCTTCAATGTGCATAGCTTTCTTCAATTAAACCCATCAACGGCCACAGTGGCCGTTGATGGGTGGTATTATATATAGCGTAGTTAAGTATATCCCTTTCCTTATCCGCATTTTGAGTAGCCGCAGCCGGGGCAGTGCAGGCAGCCCTCCTCAAAGATTAGCTGCTGTTTGCAGTTGGGGCACTTCTCTGCCGTTGATGTGCCATCCTTGATATAACGTTTGAGCGCACGCTCAACGCCGTTTTTCCAGGTGTTGATGTTGTCCGAAGCCAACTGCAGTGATGAGATGAGCTTTATTACCTGCTCAATGGGCATCTTGTAGCGCAGCACTCCCGAGATTAGTTTCGCATAGTTCCAGAATTCGGGGTTGAAACGCTCGGACAATCCCTCGATGGTTGTCTTGTAGCCTATCTTGTTCTCGAACTGGAAGTCATAACGTTTTGTGCCGTCTTCGTTGGTGTGCTTTATGATGATGCCGTGTGTTACGTTCTTGGGCAAGGGGATGCCGTCCTCATCATCCTGCTGGCCGGTGAAAATCTCATAGGGCTCGCCATTGAGCAGGCCTATGAATGCCACCCACTTCTCCTTGTTGTTCTGGAAGCGGACCACGTCGGCCTCAAGTACAATGGGGCGCACCTCGGTGATTATGGGTTTCATCTCTTCGCTCTCCTTCTTCTCCTTTTTGCTGTCGGTTGAGACGAGCACTCCGGCGCGTGAGCCGTCGCGGTACACGGTGCAACCTTTGCAGCCACATTTCCAGGCGGTGATGTAGAGCTGGTTCACAAGCTTCTCATCCACGTTGTTCGGCAGGTTGATGGTTACGCTGATAGAGTGGTCTACCCATTTCTGTATGCGGCCCTGCATCTCCACTTTTGCTACCCAGTCGATGTCGTTGGATGTAGCCTTTGCATAGGGTGAGCGTGCCACAATATTGTCAATCTCAACCTGTGAGTAGCGTTTGGTGGTATCTATGCCGTTCTTCTTCATCCACTCCACAAATTTGTGGTGGTAAACGATATACTCCTCAAATGTGTCGCCGTTTTCATCGGTGAAGTCCACGTGCACCTCGGGGTCGTTGGGGTTTACCTTTCTGCGGCGCTTGTACACAGGCATAAACACCGGCTCGATGCCAGATGTGGTCTGTGTCATAATGCTCACAGTGCCGGTGGGGGCAATGGTGAGGCAGGCGATGTTGCGGCGGCCATACTTCTTCATATCCTCGTACAGGCCTGGGCTGGCCTCCTTCAGACGGTTGATGAATGGGTTGGCAGCCTCGCGCTCAATGTCGAATATCTCAAATGCGCCACGCTCCTTGGCAAGGTTCACCGATGATGCGTATGCGGCAATTGCCAGTGTCTTGTGTATCTCCTCGGAGAATGCGGTGGCCTCTTCGCTGCCATAGCGCAAGCCCATTGCAGCAAGCATATCGCCCTCGGCTGTGATGCCTACGCCTGTGCGGCGTCCCATACTGCTCTTTCGGTAGATTTTCTCCCAAAGTTTCTTCTCGGCACCCTTCACCTCCTCGCTTTCGGGGTCGCTGTCAATCTTCTCCTGTATTGCGGCAATCTTCTCCAATTCAAGGTCGATGATATCGTCCATTATGCGCTGTGTCTTTGCCGCGTGTGCCTTGAACAGCTCAAAGTCGAAATAGGCCTCGGGGGTGAACGGGTTTACAACGTATGAGAATAGGTTTATTGCAATGAGTCGGCAAGAGTCATAGGGGCACAATGGTATCTCTCCGCAGGGGTTTGTGGAGACTGTCTCAAAGCCCAGGTCGGCATAGCAATCGGGGATTGACTCGCGCTTGATGGTGTCCCAGAAGAGAACACCGGGCTCGGCCGATTTCCACGCATTGTGGATAATCTTCTCCCATAGCTGTGTTGCATTTGTCTCCTTGGAGTAGAGCGGATTGGCCGAGTCAATCGGGTACTGTTGTTTATAGGGGGTGCCATTTGTTACGCACTCCATAAACTCATTGTCAATCTTCACCGAAACGTTTGCGCCTGTAACCTTGCCCTCTGTCATTTTGGCGTCTATGAATGCCTCTGCATCGGGGTGCTTAATTGAGACGCTGAGCATCAGCGCTCCGCGGCGTCCATCCTGTGCAACCTCGCGTGTGGAGTTTGAGTAGCGCTCCATAAATGGAACAAGTCCGGTTGATGTAAGTGCCGAGTTCTTTACCGGCGAGCCTTTGGGACGGATGTGGGAAAGGTCGTGGCCCACGCCGCCGCGACGTTTCATAAGCTGCACCTGCTCCTCATCGATGCGTATGATGCCGCCGTATGAGTCGGCCTTGCCGTCCATACCTATCACAAAGCAGTTCGACAGTGAGGCAATCTGAAAATCGTTGCCAATGCCGGTCATCGGGCTTCCCGAGGGAATTACATACTTGAACTTGTCGAGCAGGTCAAAAACCTCCTGTGCCGACATCGGGTTCTCATATCCGGCCTCAATTCTGGCAATCTCGTTGGCAATGCGCCAGTGCATATCCTCGGGCGACTTCTCATAAATTGCGCCAAAGGAGTCCTTTACGGCATACTTGTTGACCCAAACTCTGGCAGCAAGCTCATCACCGTTGAAGTAATCGAGTGCGGCCTTGAAAGCTTCATCATAGGAGTATTGTCTCTTTTCCACTTTTCTATATTTTTTTATTTGTTATTGCGCGGTTTTGGGTGCTCCTGAAAAGAGCAACGCAAATTTAAAAATCATTTTCATATTTACCAAATAAAACCCCTGTAAGTTATTAACGATAAAGTAAGTTTTCCAAAAATATTTTTAACTCGTTGATTATTAAATGTGTGCGATTTTTGAAGAGTCAGAAAGTTTTCCAAAAAGAAAATTGCATCCGATGTTGGCTTTGCTTTTAGGTTTCCTTTGCGCTTATGTTTCCTAACTTGTGTGCGCAAAAAAAAGTGCAGCGATAAATTGTCGCTGCACTTTTTTTGTATGCTTGCTGCTTATGCGCTCTGCAAAGAATTTTCTATTTCGCTCAACTCGGTGCGGAACTGCTTGTCGGTGTCGGCAAGGTTGGTGATGGTTTTGCAGGCGTGGAGCACTGTTGCGTGGTCCCTCTTGCCTATGTGAAGACCAATCTTTGATGTTGAGATGTCAAGGTGCTTCTTTGCCAAATACATTGCAACCTGGCGAACGAGTACCACCTCGCGCTTGCGTGAGCGTGTGTTTATTGCATTGACCTCGATGCCGTAGTATTCCGATACGGTCTTTATTATGTCGTCGATGGTCATTGTCTTCTTCTCATATTCGGTAAAACCACCAATGACTCTGCGTGCAAGGTTTATATCAATATCGGCATTGTTTATGGTAGAGTGGGCCATAATTGAAACCACAATACCCTCAAGGTCTCTTATACTTGCATTTACGTTCTCGGCGATATATGAGATTACTTCATCGGGGAACTTCAGGCCATCCCTGTAGGTCTTGTTGCGCAGGATGCTCTTGCGCAGCTCAAAGTCGGGTTTGTCAATTTCGGCTGTCATACCCCATTTGAAGCGGGTTATCAAACGCTCTTCCATACCCTGCAGTTGTGCCGGCGAGCGGTCCGATGTCATAATCAGCTGTTTGCCGTTCAGGTGCAGGTGATTGAAAATATGGAAGAAAGCGTTTTGGGTCTTCTGCAGACCCGCAAACTCCTGAATGTCGTCAATGATAAGGACATCAATGCTTTGATAGAATCTCATAAAATCATTGAAGTTCTTCTGGAGTATAGAGTCGGTGTATTGTACCTGGAACAGGTGTGCCGATACATAGAGCACTCGCAGTTCGGGGTGCAACTCCTTTATTTTTAATCCAATGGCATTAATCAAGTGGGTTTTTCCAACACCTGATGAGCCGTGTATGAACAGTGGGTTGAAGGCGCGGCCGGGCTTGTCGGCAACGCTCACGGCAACGGAGCGCGAGAGACGGTTGCTTATACCCTCGACAAAGTTGTCAAATGTGTAGCGGTTTATGAGCATTGAATCGAGCTCCTGCACCACCTCCTGCATTGCTGCGGGTGCGCTGTTTCCACTGTTTGCGCCATTGTTGCGGGGTGTGCTGCGGTTCTCTGTGCCAACCTCCATACTCAGGTTGTTGTCCTTGTCGGTCAGCACGCTATACATCAGCTGTGTGCCGTCGCCCATCACCTTGAAGAGTGTAGAACGCAGAAGGTCTACGAAATTCCCCTCGAGGAACTCGTACACGAAATTGCTCTTGACCTGTATGGTAAGAGTGGTGCCATCATACTTCAGTGGTTTGATATCGGCAAACCAAGTAGTGAAGGTGGCCTTGGAGACATTGTCGCGAATAATCTCCAAGCATTCGTTCCATTTTGTCGCGAGATTGAATGACATCGACTGCTTCTTTTTTAATTCTGTTCTTCAATATGAAAATTGGGGTTTTGCCGCTCCGGTGAAAGCCGGATGCCTCTCTTGTGGCCTTGTATTGACCGTTTTCCCTATCATTTCTTTTGCAAATATCTACAAATAAAAATGAAAATACAAACCAAATAATCTGCAGGGATTTTTACCTTTAAATAACGCACTGTGTATCAGTTGGTTAGGAAATGCAAAAGTTGAAAGGTTGCTATTTTGCGTTATTTTTTTTGTACATTGAAAATCAATGCGTTGTCTCATTGGTGCACATTCTTTTGATAATGTGAACTATACCTGATATCCCATTTTCTGCCCTCTGGCAGGGGTTTGAAAAACCCTCAAAGTTTAGCATCCGTTTTTGAGCACTATTTAGAACAATTCTATATAAGCTGATAAATTTTTTTATTTAAAAATAATTTTTAGACCACATTTTCCACTTAATAAAAGTGGCATTTTCTCTTGTTTTTTATTGAAAGATGTAGTAGCTTATGGGGGTCGCATTGATTGTTTGTTGTGGCGGGTGAGTACGCGCTGTTCTGTGCGATGGTGTTCTGTCTGCAATAATGCGATTTACTTTTATATATGAAGGCTTTTTGTTATTGAGCTTGCCTCGAAATGCTCACTTGTGCATAGTGTGCTGCGCTTTTGGGGCTTTGTAAGCCTGAAGACAGCTCTTTTCATTCAATCTTTCAACAGCGAGGGCAACCCTTTTTGGGGTCGCCCTCGCTGTGTGTTATCTTGCCAATTCAAGGTTGAGTTCCTTTCTCAGTTTTTCAATCAGTGGGTTTTTTTCAACCAACATCGCAAATTGCTTGCCCTTGTCGCTTACGTGGCGTTCGATGATAACCTCATTCACTGTTATCTTCATCTTCAGCACGGGGCACTTCAGCTCCTTGCTTATCCCTTCACATATACGCTTCTCCTCGCTTGCGAAGAAATCGGCTGCCATCTGATTATCGACCGACAGTGTAAAGGAATTCTCTCCTTCAAGCCTTGGTTGCATAATCTTCATTCTGTCGGCCAGCGCTCTCTCATTTTCCGGGAGCTGCAGGGCAAAGGATGTCCACGCTTGCGAGAGCATAGCGTTGGTTATTTCAACTCTTTGAGCCTGCTGCGCGGTGGCTGTCTGTTGTCCCGCTGTTGCTGCAACAGGGCCTGTTTGCAGTGTTGGAGGGGTGTTGCTGCCACTGTTCTCGGCTGCCGCTCTCGACCTCTGGAACATTTTGCCAATGCTTGTGCCGCCGCCGGTGCTGTTCCTTAATTCGGCAGGGCGTCCTTGCAGCACCGGTGCGGCTTGCGCCTGTGGCTGCTGCTGTGTCTGTGGGGCAGTTTGCTGCGTTTGCTGTGCGCGTTGCACTGTGGGCTGTTGCTGTGCTGTTTGTGCGTGTTGCGCCTGTGGCTGCTGCTGTGTCTGTGGAGCAGCCTGCTGCATCACCTGTGCGCGTTGCGCTGTGGGCTGTTGTGCGGCAACAGTTGCGGCACTATTTTGTTGCGCCTTGTTGAATATTGGTTTTAGCATCTTGGGGCTGCGCCCCCCACCCTCATCGCCGTCGCTGTCGCCCATCTGTGTCAGTTCGATGAGTGTCAGCTCCACGTGAAGGCGCTTGTTGCGGCTTGTTCGGTAGTTGAGGCTGCAGTTGCTGCACAGTTTTATGGCGCCAAACAGCATCTTGGGTGTGCAGCGCTTTGCCTGTTCAACATAGCGGTTGCGCAGTTCGGCACTGCCTTCAAACAGTTGCGCGGTGGCATCATCGCTGTTCACAAGCAGGTCCCTGAAGTGCGATGCAGCTCCTTCAATGAAGATGTTGCCCTCGAAACCTCTGTTCAGCACATCGTTGAACAGTAAAAGAGACTGCGATGTCTTTCCCTCTATAATAAAATCGGTGAGCCTGAAGTAGTACTCGTAATCGAGCACGTTCAGGCTGCTGATTACCTTGGCGTATGTGAGGTCGCCTTGCGTGAAGCTTGCCATCTGGTCGAATAGCGACAGAGCATCGCGCATACAGCCGTCCGACTTCTGTGCAATTATGCGCAGCGCCTCGTGCTCGGTGTTTATACCCTCTCTGGTGGCAATGTTTTGCAGGTGAGCAATTATGTCGGCAACCTCGATGCGGCTGAAATCATAGATTTGGCAGCGCGAAAGGATTGTGGGTATAATCTTGTGCTTTTCTGTTGTTGCAAGAATGAATATTGCGTGTGCAGGCGGCTCCTCAAGCGTCTTTAGGAATGCGTTGAAGGCTGCCTGTGAGAGCATATGCACCTCGTCAATGATATATACTTTGTATTTGCCCACCTGTGGCGGTATGCGCACCTGCTCGTTGAGCGAGCGTATATCTTCTACCGAGTTGTTGCTGGCGGCGTCAAGCTCATATATTGAGTAGGAGCGCTGCTCGTTGAACGACTGGCACGACTCACACCGGTTACAGGGCTCGCCGTTCTCGGTGGGGTTGGTGCAGTTTATTGTCTTTGCGAAGATGCGTGCGCAGGTGGTCTTTCCCACGCCGCGGGGGCCGCAAAACAGGTAGGCGTGTGCCAACTTGCCGCTGTGTATGGCGTTTTTAAGTGTTGTGGTGAGCGACTTTTGCGACACAACTGTCTCAAACGTGTCGGGGCGGTATTTTCTTGCAGAAACTATGTAGTTTTCCATCTCTCCTTATTTATATATATAGTATAAAGTCCTCTCTTACGCGGCTTTCATTTGTTCTTTTTCTCCAACTCGTGCGAAATGCGGAACACGGTATAGAGCTCAACAAGCGCTCCGCAAAGCACAATGGCAATCCATTCGTTGTTGTGGTGCGTGAACATAAGCACTCCTGCACCAATGAATAGCACTCCTGCCAGCAGTTGTTGTGCAATTAGGCGCTTCATAACCACATTGCCGCCGCGCGGGCGCAACAGAAACTGCGTTGTTGAAAAGAGCACTGCACCAACAATGTATACGTGGGCATAGATGTTGGGGCACAACATTCTCATCACCAGGCCGGCGAGCAGGGCCAATGCGCCTGTGTAGTTTAGTATTGGGATAATCTTCTTCACGTTATTTAATTATGAACACCTCTTCATTCTCCTTCAGCAGCCCCTGTTCGCGGGCGACATCTTCAATGGTGGATAGGTCGCCGTCGGTATATAGCTTCAGCTTTGCCTCTATGGCTGCCGAGTCTGCTTCCATTGCTTCTATCTCGCTGTTGAGGTCGCTTATGGTCTTCTGGTTCTTGATGTGGCTAATCATATTGTTGTCATCGATGAGGATGATTATTGCCAGGAATACGATTGTTACAAAAATGTATTTGTGATTTTTTATCCAGCTTGCCGCGGCCTTAAGCCTGTCGAGAATTTTATGTTGCATAAGAGGTGGGGTTAGTATTGGGCAAAGTTACTAAAAAAAGGTGCCTTTTCAAAATAAATCACTGCAAATGGGGCAAGATTCAGGCAGGTGTTATCTAAGCCTCACAACGTCGCCAACCTTCAGCTTGGTGTAGCTTCTGTATTGCGGGTTCAAGTCATAGAGCTTCTTCAGCTTTATGCCATAGAGCTGAGAGATGCGATAGAGGCTCTCGCCCTCCTTGGTGGTGTGGAAGTTGTAGCCTTTGGTTGCCTTGTTGTTCTTTCTTTCAAGATAGACGATATCGCCCTCCTTGAAACGGTACTCCTTGTAGAGGTCGTTATATTTCCTTAGCTTCCGTTTGGAGATGTTCAGCTCCTTGCTGAGCGACTTGAATGTGTCCCCCTCGTTGGCAAAAACATACAACAGCCCGTTGGAGCGCAGAATTTCTTTGCTTCCGGCGCTCTGCTTCTTGACAGCCTTTGCCTCGCGCCCGGTATATTGGTCGAATTTGTGCAACCCATACTTCTCTATAATCCCTATGAGCTTGCTGTCATACTGCCTGTCTTCGGCATAATAGGCCTTCTTCAACCCTTTGGCCCACCCCTTGTAGTCGGTCTTCTTCAGTTTGAACAGGGCGTCGTAGCGGCTGTTCTCCCTGAGGAACTTAGAGTGGTCTTCATAGGATTGTGCGGGGTCGTTGTAGCGGCGGAACTTGTGCCAATTGCCGTTGTCGAACGAGGTTATTGTCTTCCCCTTCCAACGCTTGTCGGCCTTAATGCCAAAATGGTTGTTTCCTTCCACCGACAGTTTGCTCTTTCCGGCGCCGCTCTCAAGCAGTCCTTGTGCCAATGTTATGCTTGCCGGGATGCCATATTTCTCCATCTGCTCAACGGCCATAGGGTAGTATGTCAGCAAGTATCTCTCGCTGTCATTCTTGGCTTTTGAAACATCCTTGGGCTTGGGCAGTGGCGCCTGTTGTTGTAGTGAGCTGCAGGCGCCGAGCAAAAGGGTGGCAGCCAGCAGCAATGTGCATAAATTTCTCATAATGCCACAAAATAAATGAATAAATTGTTTTTGCGCAAGAATTTGGCTATTTTCGCGCAAATAAATTCCTTGTGCCGTTTGTTTAATAGGTAACAAGGAACTGTTTTGCCCATTTAAAAAGAAGAGCTATGAAGGAGATGACAATTGAGACAAAAGTGAAGGTCTGCACAGTCGATGAGCTGTCGCCGGCCGACAGAGAGGTAGTTGATGCTGCGCGTCGTGCAACAGCAAACAGCTATGCTGTATATTCCCATTTCAATGTGGGTGCAGCCGTGCGTCTTGCCGATGATACCATAGTTGCCGGCACCAACCAAGAGAATGCCGCCTATCCCTCGGGGCTGTGTGCCGAGCGCACCACAATCTTCTGGGCCAATTCGCAATATCCCTTGCAGGCTGTGAAGGTGCTTGCCATTGCTGCCCGCACCGACCAGGGCGAGCTCGAGGTGCCCATTCCTCCCTGTGGTGCCTGCCGTCAGGTGATACTCGAGACCGAGAAACGCTACAACACCCCCATACGCATAATCCTCTATGGCGCCAAGGAGTGCTATGTTGTTGAAGATGGCATAAAAGCGCTGTTGCCGCTCTCGTTCGATTCGGCCTTCCTCGAGTGATGCTCTCCTGCTATCACTCTTGTCCCAAGCTAAGTTTTGTATACAGCTTAAAGATATTCAATGAAGAAGATAATGTTTGTGTGCCACGGGAACATCTGCCGTTCCCCAATGGCAGAATTTGTTATGAAGTCGCTTGTAGAAGAGGCCGGTGTGGCCGGTGAGGTGCACATAGAGTCCTCGGCTACCAGCCGCGAGGAGATTGGCAACGGCATCTATCCACCCGCAGCGGCAACACTCTCTGTGCACGGCATTGCCTGCGACGGGCATCGTGCAAAGCAGTTCTCCGTTGCTCACTACAATGATTTTGACCTTGTAATTGTTATGGAGGACTATAATAGACGCAATCTTATGCGTCTCATTGCCTGCGACTGCGAAAACAAGGTGTGGAAACTCCTCGATTTTGCAGCTCCTGAGCCCGCGCCCGGCATTGGCGCCGATATTTCTGACCCTTGGTATCACGGCAATTTCAACAAGACCTACAACGAGATACTCACCGGCTGCAAGGCCCTTATGAAGCATTTGGGATACTGATATGGCAATAACATCGCAATATGACAGGGTGATAATGGGCATTGACCCCGGTACCAATATAATGGGTTATGCCTTCCTTGGAGTTAATGGCAACCGTGCCAAGCTTGTTGCTATGGGAGTCATCGATATGCGCAAGTGCAAGGATATGTATATGAAGCTTGGTGAGATATTTGTGCGTGTGCAGGGGCTCATAAACTCCTATCTTCCCGACGAACTTGCCATTGAAGCCCCGTTTTTCGGCAAGAATGTGCAGAGTATGTTAAAGCTTGGCAGGGCGCAAGGTGTTGCCATAGCCGCAGCCATAAGCCGTCAGGTGCCCATTCACGAGTATGCCCCAATGAAAATAAAACTTGCCATCACCGGCAACGGCTCCTCTTCCAAGGAACAGGTGGCCGATATGCTGCGCCGTATGCTCAATATCTCCGATTCCGAGATGCCCCATTTTATGGATGCTACCGATGCCCTTGGTGCAGCCTTCTGTCATTTTATACAGCGCAACAGCCCTGTGAATGAGAAAAAGTATAGCTCCTGGGCCGATTTTGTTGCCAAAAACCCCGGAAAAGTGAAATAAAATTCACTAAATAATGGCTTTAACATAAATTAACAATCGGGGGGGGGTAATTTGTTGATTTGTATCTATTTTTGCAAAAAAATGGGGCGGTGTGTGAAATAGCACCTCCAACAATGCAAAAACAATAAAATCAATAAATTATGAAAAAAATTCTACTTTTTGTTTGCAGTATGCTCTTTACTGTGGCTGCAATGGCGCAGAGCAAATTGGAATTCACATTTGACCGCAATAATGGGAATCCAATTATTACCTCAACTCTTGATGGTTCTATTAATAATGACATTACTGCAAGTATTACAATTTCCCCAGATGGTTATTTACCTGTTCAGAACAGAGGAGCTGATACTAATAAATCAGAAGAGTTCTGTAATTCTGTTTTGGCTATAAACAGAAACACTACTGCAGCTACACAGGGAGACCCAAACTGCTACATACTTACAATAAGCGGTTTAGGTAATTGTACATTTACAGGAATTACAGTTAGCGGTGTAGCCGTCAATAGCAATGGTCAATTTCAGCCAATGAACACCAATCGTAACCGTAATTTTATTATAGGTTATGGCTCTGATGGCGACAATATGACATATACAGAACCTGCCTTAAAAAGTATTTGTGATGACAGTCATTGTAATGGAGCACCCACAAACCACACATTCACCGTTGAGGGCACAGCCAATGGCAATCTTGTAATTAAAGTGCAGATATATACCGATGGCGGTCAAGGTTGTTTCTATGGACTTACTTCTATCAGCATCGATGGTTTGACAATTAAAGAAGAGTCAGAGCCTACCCCGGTTGCTGCTTTCTATCACCTCACCGGCAAGAACCTTACTGCTGCTGAGCTTATGGCAAAGAAAGAGCCTACATACATAGCAATTAAGGGTATAGCAAATTCTAATAGGTATTATTTTAACTACGTTTCAGGGCAGACTAACACCTCTGTTGAACTGTTCAATCAGTCTGCTGTGTTTGTTTGGGAGCCGACAGACGAGGATGGTAAATTCTATTTGAAAAAGCTCGAAAACGGATATATGCAAAAAGATGCACCCGGGAACTTCGCGGAAACAACAGATAACGCAGTTGTTTTTGAGGCAGTAAAACCATCAACAGACGGAACAGGTCATTTGCAGTGCAACAGAGACGGCATAAACGGAGACCCGGGTACGGACTATTATGTCCGCTTTGTAGCTACGAATAAGGACGAAACTTGCTGGTTGACCCTTGGCGCTTATACACACTCGGCACAAGCTGTAGAATATACAACTACAAGAAAGGGTACTGTAACATTCTACCAGATTTGCGAACTTAAAGGTTTTGATGAGAATGTAAACATCACTATCAAGAATACAGGTGATGTAGACTATGCAACATTCTATTTCGATGCTCCCCTTGTGATGCCCGAGGGCGTTACTGCATACAGCATCAACACAATAGAGAGTGGCTATGTAACACTCAACGAGGTTCCCAATGGCATAGTTCCTGCAAACACAGGTGTTGTGTTGGCGGCAAATGTTGATGAGAACACTGAGTTTGAGATTGGTATCAACGGCGCAGACGTTGCAGCTATTGAGGCTAACAAACTTCGTGGTACAACAACCGACACCTATGTTGAGGGTGCAGCTTATGTTCTCGCAAACGGTAAAGAGGGTATTGGTCTATATGCCGCAGAGTTGAACAAGAATGCAACAGGTGAGGCCGGCAATACACACTTCAAGAACAACGCCAACAAGGCCTACTTGCCCGTTGCAGAGGGTGCAAGCCTCACAGCTGCTTTCTATGGCTTCAACTGGAACGGCACAACAGGTGTTGAGAATGTAGAGGTTGAGAACGAGGTGAAAGCTATCTATGACCTTACCGGCCGCAAGGTTGAGACAATCAGCGCTCCCGGCATCTACATCATCAACGGTGTAAAGCGCGTAGTACGCTAAAAATAAATTTTAGACAAAGCTGCGAGTAAGCGAGCGCAGAGCACAAGTTTACTTGATGCTATGCCGAGCGAAAGCAGGTTC
>JAZONR010000009.1:0-46206 GCA_045654645.1 Bacteroidaceae bacterium | reverse complement strand
CAACGGAGGGCCGACTGTTTTCAGGCCATTGTGTGAGGACTGTCCGAAGTTTTGTGCGGGTATAAATTTTCTTATATAGCCGCACAAAACAAGTTCCGCAACACCCTGAAAACAGTCGAAAGCCTGGAGTGGCGAGCAAGTACCCGACCGAGGGCTCGCCTTTTGGCGGCGCGAGCAAAGGGTGCTTGCAAAGATTTTTCCCGAGTGCCGAGTTCTTTGGTACTTTCTGTCGCACAGAAAGTACGTATAAACAAGAGCACAATGATAATAAAAGAGTGATTATTAAGGTTGAGAACTGTTGGTTGCTTTGATTGGGTGTTGTTTTTGCTATTGCATTTCAGCTGTCCCCTTTGGACCCAAGGGGACGAGACAGCTTGCTGTCGGGCGGGGGATGATTATTTTGTGCGTGTAATTTTATCCCCCTCGCCTTCGGCACTCCCCCTTGCAAGCAAAGGGGAGAACTGTTTATTGCTTTGATTGAGCAGTTGTTTTTGCCTATTGCATTTTCAGCTGTCCCCTTTCCCAAGTGGGGGATGATTGCCGTTTCGCCTTCAGCGACGGATTATCTTTTGGCTGCCAAAAGAACGGATAAAAACGACAACAATAAAAATGAAAAGACAACAGAGAACTGTTGGTTGCTGTGAGCTGAAGTGGAACTTTTTACGCTTCCCCTATAGTTTGCTGCGTGGTGCGCCATTCCTTTAGAATGGGTATCCAATGGCAAAATGCCAGGCAAAGCCGTCTTTAAAGGGGTTGAGGTTGAAGTAGCCCTTGCGGCCGGTCTCATAGGGGGCGTGAAGGCCAAGGCCAAAGTCTACTCGCACTACAAGAAACTCCAGGTCATATCTCACTCCAAAGCCTGTGTTGAGTGCTATTTGTTTTCCAAAGGTGCTGAACTTGAATTCTCCACCGGGGCGCTCCTTCTCCTCCTTGAGAAGCCATATATTGCCCGCATCAACAAAGAGTGCACCGTGAAGGTCGGCTATGAGCCTGAAACGGTATTCGGCATTCATCTCGAATTTGAGTGTACCGGTCTCATCGAGGTAGGTGTAGCTGTTGGCGCTTGAGGGGCGATAGCTGCCGGGGCCCACAGAGCGCACGGTGAATGCGCGCAGGCTGCTTGAGCCGCCAATGAAGAACTGCTCGCCATAGGGGGCATATTCCGAGTTGCCATAGGAGTGTATGGCGCCCATCATAATGCGTGTGGCAATGTATTGGTTGCGGTCAATCTTCCACAGCTGGCGCATCTCCACAGTTGCCTTCACAAACTGTGCATAGGGGTTGCCAAAGATGCTCTTGTTCTTCTCGTTGAAGGGCTTTCCAAAGGCGGCAAAGGCAAGTGAGGTTATGTTGCCGGCCGATGTGGCCGATGCTTCAATCTTGGTCTTGTTCCTGTGATAGCTGTTGGTGTTGTCATAGGTGTAGGTGTACTGCATCGCAGGGATAAACTGGTTGCGGAAACTGTTCTCTATGGCTTTGTTGCTCTCCACCAGCTTGTCAAACTTCTCGGTGGTGCTAAGCAGCATATCGTATGTGAGGCGGAAGGGGGTTGCGGTGTGTGTGGTTGTGGAGTGGCTGAATATCTTGTAGGTGGCGTCTCCTCCGGCCTGTATCATTCTGAAGAAGCCCGAGCGGTTCATCTCGTCAATGAACAGTGTGAACGATGTTGATGCCGGCACACGCAGATGGCGGCGGCTCACGACGGGGAAGAAAAGGCGCGGGAAGTGGAGCGAGATGTCGGCACCAATCTCCCAAGAGTTTACAACGGCGGGCTTGCCCTGCACCTTGTCATCGGTCTGCCACTCGTATGAGCCCGAGAGGCCCAGCTTCAGTGTCTCGCCGCTTCTGAAGACGTTTCTCTTGGCAAGTGTCATTCTTGTTCCGGGGCCAATCTGGTTGTTGCTCTTTGAGGTAACGTTCATCTCGAAGGTGAAGTCGTATGGCTTGTCGAGCTGTGTGATGATGTGGAGGTCGAGCGTGTCGGTGCCCTCGCGGGGGATGAGGTTGAGCCTGAAGTTGCTGAATATGTTCATTTGGCTCAGGCGTTTTACGGCTTCCTGCTGCTTCTCGTGGGAGTAGAGCTCGCCTTTCCTTATTTGCACGTTGCGCAACAGCGCGCCAAGGCGCACCGGTACTTTCTTTCCATAATATATGTAGCTGAAGTTGCGACGTCTGAGCGTGTCGGCCTTCATACGCATTGTGTTTGTCTCGTTGTTTTGCACAATGATGCTTATGTTGCCTATGCGACGCACCTCTTTGGCTTGGGCGGGGAGGTTGTCAATGGGTTGTATGTGTGTGTTGGCAAAGCCTTTGTTGCTTGTGGTGTCGGTGAGGAAGTGGATGAAGCCCGGCTGGAAATAGTAGTAGCCGTTGTCGCGCAGCAGTTTGCTCAGTCTTGTGCGCTCGTTCTCCATAGCTGTGGCGTCGAACTGGTTGCCGTTGCGCACAAGGCGTTTGCTCCAGTTGGCGCGTATGAGGCTGTCGGCATTTGGGGGGAAGTTGCAGTATTTTACGCTGTCGAACTTGTATGGTGCCTCCAGTGTTACTTTGTAGCTTACCTTGGCTTTCTTTTTGTTGCGTTTGTTGGGGATTACCGTGGCCTCTACATTGCCATTGAAGTAGCCATAGTATTTGAGCACGTCTGTGGCCACCTCGGCGCGCAGCTGTGGGTTCACCTTCGAGAGCAGCACGGGCTCGTTGGCAAGCCGCTTGAAGAGCCATTTGCCCAGCTTGCTCTTGCTCTTGTAGAGGGCGTTGTACCACCACAGGCCCACAGGCAGTCCGCGCATTGTGGAGCTGCCGGCAATGGAGCCGTTGGGGGCATAATCGAGCGCTGCGCGCACCTCATCGACGGCGGTCTTTCCCACCTCGCTCTTGGCGTATGTGTCGGCCTTCACAAACTCCACCTTCTTTATTCCGGTATAGAGCTTGTCGCCATCGGGGATGTGGCGTGTGATTGAGCAGGATGTGAGCAGCAGTGCTGCTATTATGTATATTATGGTGGCTCGCTTCATCTTCTGTTCCTTTGTCTTTGTGTTTCTCCTTCACTATCGCGGGAGGCCGGCCTGATGCCTTCGCCCGGTGCTCTTGTGTTCTTTTTCTTCTTTTTCCTGAAGTCGAAGAGCTCGCGCAGGGTGTTGAGCTTGCGTTTGTAGACATAACCCACACCTGTTTCAATTATTTCGCCTTCGAGAATGGATTGGTAGTTCTTGTCATAGAACACTCGCAAGAACCTGTTGCCCTCGTTGCTCAGCTTCCACTCCAGTGATACGTTGTTGATGAAGCTGTTGTTGCCCGTGGTGGCTTCGGGGTTGTCGCCGCTCTTCACCTCGCCGCCTATGACAACTGTTATGCGGTCGTTGAAGAAACGCTTGCTGAAACTGAACGAGTAGTTGGTATATGCGGTGCCGGTCTCGGCATTGAGGGCGTCGTTGATACCAAAGTTCACATCGAAGTCCTTGATGGCCGAGCCTGATATCTGGTTGATTTTAGCATCGAGGAACGAGCTTAGGGCATTGACGGCTGTTACTCCCTTGCTGCCACCCAGGTATGTGCCTGTGATTATCATTGCCACGGCATAGCGGTTCATTGTCTCTTTGTCGAGTTCGTTGAGCTCGTTCTGAATGGTTGAGTTCTCGGGCGAGGACATTGTGAAGTCTATTCCCAGGTTGCTGACGGTGTTGGTTACCGCAACGCCCACGTTGAAGGTAACGGGTTGTATGCTGTTGTCGTCGAACTCCACCGATACGGTGGTCTTTTCGAGTGCTGTTACATTGAGCGTGGGGTTGAACATATCGCCTGTCCAGGTGAGGCTGCCGCCCTCCTGAATGTAGAAGGTCTTTAGCGGGATGATGGGCAGGGTTAGCTTCATCTGTCCGCCGTTGAGCTTGTAGACGCCTGTCATACTCACTCCGTTGTCGCTGTCGTAGGTGGCATTGAGGTTGCCCTCGCCCTCAACGGTTACATAGTTCTCGTGCGAGGGGTCGAGGTCGATGGTGAGCTTTGCTCCGCTTCTTGCGTTTACGGTGAAATTGGCGTCAATGTCTCCCAGGTTTATGTAGGTTTGCCCAGGGCGGGCAACAGATGTGGTGTCGTTGAAATTGACAAACTCCACAAGGCCGTCGAGTTCCTTCTTGCTCTCGAAAGCCGATGCCGGCAGTATGTATCCAAAGTCGCTGTTGCTAAGCAGTGTGATGCTGCCGTTCAGCTTCATCTTGTCGAGTGTGCCTCTTATGGCGGTGTTCAGGTCGATGGACATATTGCCATAGAAGGGGCTGTCGTTGCTGCGCTTGGCATTGAGCACCTCATAATCGCTTGCCGCAAGGCGCAGGTTGAGGTTGGGGCTCATCAAGTTGGCGATGTTTATGGTGCCGTTTATGGTGAAGGGGTTGTTTCTCTTGTTGTAGATGCGGTATCTGTTGAATCTTACAAGGCTGTTGTCTATGATTATCTTGTCCTCGGTTGGGTGATAGACAGAGCCCAGCATTGGGATTGAGGCGTAGGTGGAGTCGAGGCTTATGTAGCCGTTGCTCTTCAGTTGATGCAGCTGTCCGTCAAAGTCGATGTAGCTGTTGAGGCTGCCGTCCATTGCCAGTGTCTTGCGGTCGAGGAAAATATTTACAAGCCCCAATGGGAGCTTGTCGAGGGTGAGGTTGCCTTTGAAGGTGGGGTTGGCAATATCCTTGCAGTTGGTGATTGCCTGCAGCACCTTTGAGCCGTTGTGGTTCAAGGCAAGGTTTATGTTGTAGTTGTCGCTCTCTTGGGTGGTGAGTGCCAGCTCCATCTGCTCGTTGCCAATGGTTTTACCCTCGTAGGCGAGGCTGTTGATGAGCGCGTTGCAGCTGCCCGACTGCTCCTCGCCATTCAGAGTGTAGCCAAGTTCTGCGTTCAGGGTGCCGCCTATCTGTGGCAGCACTGGGAAATACTCCACAATCTTCTCGAGTGTGATGTTGCTCAGCTGCAGGGCAAAATTCTGCAACGCCCCTTCGCTCTGTGGTGTGGTGAAGCGGAAGCCGCAACTGTCGCTGTTGTAGAATGTTACGTCGGCATCTATTGCCATTCCCTTGTTTATCTCTATGTGGTTGTCGCTGCTGAAGTTGTAGGGGGTGCCATAGAGTAGTGCTTCGGGAAGGAAGTGTATGCTTAGGCCGTATGGGGCAAGCTTTGTGGCAAGGCCGAAACGGCTGTTGAGATTTCTTATGTTGTCGCGCAGGCTCAAATTGGCGGTGAGTGTGTCGTTTGTTATGCTACCGTGCAGCAGGGCGTTGTAGCTGTTATCCATTTCGAGCGATGCCATTGAGGCGTTGTTAATGCCAAGCAGATATCTTAACTTGTTGCCAATCTGTCTTGTGTATACCTTTATGGTGTCGAGCATCAGGCTGCCGTTGCCGAAATTGTTGATGCTGCCCTCTATGTTCAGGCCTCGCTGTGGAGATATGCCCATCTGCATCTCTATTCCGTCGGTTTTTATTCCGCTGAATGCAAGGAAGTTGTGTATCACATTGTTACTTCCGCAATGAAGGTCGAGGTTTATGGTGGGTAGCGACTCTACAAGGTTCTGAAGGTTGTAGATGCTTTGGTTGTCCTTGAGTGCGTGCCTGAACTTGGCCGAGATATCCTCGAAATAGGCAAAAAGAGCGTTGTAGCCACAATCCATTCCGCCTGTTGCGTTCAGGTCGCCGTTCCTTATTCCAAATGTGGTGGCTGCCGGCGATGTTGCGAAATTGAGATGCAGGTTTCCCGGCTTGAATTGCTGCTTGGCGAGTGTTATTCCTGTGCGCTCTCCGGCAATTGTAAGCAAGTGCGTCTCGGCAAGGTCGGTGGTGGCTGCAATCTCTATGTTTGTTGTGAGGTCTAATTTTTCGTTGGTTATACCAAGTGCTTTAAGGTCGGCGCCTTCAAGGTCTATGGTGGTGTGGTTGTCAATTATACCGTCGTTGAAGTTTGTTGTGGCTGCAAGGTCAATTAGCAGGCTCTTCTCCTTGCCTTCAATCTCAATTGTGGAGAGTCCGTCGGCCTGTTTTGCTGTTGCCTGAACTGCTCCAATGCGGTAGCTGTCATAGTGGAGTGTGTCTATCTTTAGGCCAATGTTGTAGTTGGTGCTCTTGTCAAAGAGGTCGTAGCCACGCCCATTGGCTGTTGCCTGCATAGTGAGGTTGTGCAACGGTATGTGTGGCAGTATGCTGCCAAGCGCAACCTTCCTTGCTGTGATGTGTGCGCTGTATGCAGTGCTGTCTATGTCATAGTGGCCCTTGATGCGGGCTGTACCAATGTTGCCGCGCATCCTCAGTGCTGCATCAACCTTGCCGCAGTTGTATGTTATGTTGCCATCTATGCGGGCGCGTCCTGTTTTTGCACTGTCGTTGGGGGCAATGCCAATAATTCTTGATATGTCCCTGATGCGGCTCTTTAGCTCTATCTGCGCTGTGGCCTTCTCGGGGGTGAGTATGTTGCTTGCATCGCCGACGGCTTCTATGGAACCGAGCCCCGGGAAATGGAGTGTGGCGCTGTCTATTTTCAACCTGTGTGTGTTGCCGCTTGCGCTAAGTGTGGTGCTCAGTATCTCATCGTTGAAATATCCAAGTGCGTTGTAGAGTTGTGGCGTTACAAGCCTTGCAAGGTCGTTGCGGTTGAGCCCCGCTGCAATGGTGGCGGTGAAGCGCTCCTTGCCTGCGCCGCCAAGAACGGCTCTGGGAATTGTGCAGTGGCCGTCAATGTAGGAGCCATTCTTGCTGTCGAGGTGCAACGAGTGTAACCTGATGGTGTCGCTGTTGTAGCTGATGTGTGAGCGGGCATCTCTAATGGTTATGCCGCCGGGCTGTTCAAATGTGAGTGATGTGATGTCGGCATTAATCTCCTCTCTTGCATAGAGCAGGCTGTTGGCTGCAAATTCTATGTTGTCGAGGGTGATGTGGTCGAGTGGAACTTCGGTTGCGGGGGAGGTGCCTCTGTCATAGGTGAGCTTTGCATCCTGCAGTGTAACCTTGTTTATCGCATAGCTCTCGCTTGCAAGGTCAATGTTGCCGCCACCAAGATGCAGCTTACCTATGTGGGCTGTGGCCTGCATAGTGTCGCCGGGCAGGGCAAAGCCAAGGCGGCTGTTCTTTATTGTTGCATTGCGCAAGGCAATGGCCCACATCAGTGGCTCGCTCTCCTCTTTCTCCACTGTGGTGTCGGGCAAGGTGATGTTTATTTCACTCTCCTCTATGTGGAGCTGTGTGATTTTTGCTGTTGATTTCAGCAGGTTGGCGTCGCGCACAGCAAGCCTGGCATATCCCACCTTGCCGTCGATGTGAAGGTCGGGCATAAGGTCGCGCGTGTCTATCTCTGTCTGCTCAAGCGACAGGTGGTTCAGCTCCACCTTGCCGGTGAAGAGCGGCAGCAACGAGATGTCGGCTCCAATGCGTTCGCCACTGGCAAAGAGGGTGTCGTTCCTTGAGACCGACAACTCTTCAATCTCCACTTCGAGTGGGAATGTGAGTCCAAAGCGGCCAATGGCTATGTTGTAGCCGGTGGCAATGCCTGCCTTTTCAATGGCAAAATCCACAAGGCGCTGCTGCACGGCAGGGGTGTAGAGAAGTAACAGTGCAAGGATTATAATGACAACAGGGGTGATTGCTGTTATCATTATTGCCTTGAAAATGCGGTGTGCCCAGCTTCTTTTTTTCATTCTCTATCCTTTCTCTCCTTGGTTTATTGGGTATCGCGCTCGCGCCTGTTCATTATTATTAATGTGCAAAAATAACCAAAAAAAGGTTATCTGCATCATCTTTGGCACATTACTTTGGCTGTTGTTGCATTGTACTGTAAAACTAAACAAATAATGAGGGCTATCTTTTCGCATCGATGGTGGTTTTTTTCTCTAAAAAACCCTACTTTTGTGGTTGGATAGGGTGTGTGTTGCCAATATCTTCTCTGCGGCAGCAGGCCCCTTGGGTTTTAGGATGAAAAAAGTTTATCTCTATGAAAAGAATATTGTTTGCAATTTCAATGGTGGCGCTGCTGCTCTCCTGCGACGGGGGTGCTGCAAAGAAGAGTTCAGAGGCTCCCAAGAAGAAGGGCTTTGATGTGAAGCAACTGAATGTTGCCAGCCCCGACAAGGACCAGTATGTGTTGATGTCTACATCGCACGGTGATGTGAAGATAAAACTCTATCGCGAGACACCGTTGCACCGCAGCAACTTTGTAAATCTTGTGATGAACGGCTACTACGATGGGCAGATTTTCTATCGTGTGGTGCCGGGGATGCTTGTTCAGGCCGGCGACTATACGTCGGCAAAGAACCGCAAGAACAGGAATATTGGCGTGAACGACGTGGATTACACTATCCCCGAGGAGATTGATGCCACAAAGCGCGTGCACAAGCGCGGTGCGTTGGCGGCACCCACTCACAACAAGGGATTAAGGTCATCGGGCAGCCACTTTTTTATTGTTACCGATAAGAAGGTGAAAGAGAAGGAGATTGATGCGGCCGAGCGCAGCTACAATAATGAGCTTGTGAACAAGAAGTTTCAGGAGCTGCAAAAGCCTCATTCCAAGGAACTCACCAAGCTGAATGCGTTGGGAGAGACCGATAATCGCAAAAAAGAGGAGTTCAAGGCGTTGGTGGCCAAGCTTATGGCCGATGCGCGCAAGGCTGTCAAGGGGCACGAATTCCACTATACAAAAGCGCAACGCAATGCCTATTTGAAAAACGGTGGAATGCCCGAGCTCGACCCTCACTACACGGTGTTTGGAGAGGTTGTTGAGGGAATGGAGGTGGTTGATGCTATCTCGTGGGAGAGTGTCTACGAGGAGCGACCGCTCAAGGATGTGGTAATTAAGAAAATAACTCTTATAGATGGTGAAGGTAAATAGAAAAGTGCTGCCCAACGGCCTAAGAGTGCTGCACGTGCCTGACGAGGAGTCTCAGATGGTATATGTGAACCTGCTCTATGGCGTGGGCTCGCGCGATGAGGAGTTTGAGCACACGGGCTTGGCCCATCTGCTTGAGCATTTGATGTTCGAGGGCACCAAGGCTGTGCCGTCGTTCGACGAGCCGTTGGAAAGCGCGGGCGGTGAGAATAATGCCTACACCAATAACGATGTTACCAATTACTACATCTCCCTGCCCGGGCAGAATGCCGAGCTTGCCTTTTGGATGGAGAGCGACCGTATGTGTAACATCACATTTGGCAAGGAGAAGGTGGATGTGCAACGTCAGGTGGTGATGGAGGAGTTCAAGCAAACGACGCTTAACCGCCCATATGGCGATGTGAGTATGATTTTGCGTGCAATGGCCTACAAGAAGCATCCTTATCGTTGGTCCACCATAGGTCGCAAGCTCTCGCACATTGCCGATGTTCCGGTGCAGGTAATTCGCAGTTTCTATAAAAGATACTATGCCCCCGACAATGCAGTGCTGGCAGTGGTGGGTAATATCTCGTTTGAGCAGGTGGTGGAGTGGAGCGAGAAGTGGTTCGGCCATATCCCTGCCAAGGGCTTCAAACGTCCCGAGAGGCCTGTTGAGCCGCGCCAGGTGCGTCAGCGCCGCAAGACTGTGCACAGAAATGTGCCCGAGGATGCGTTGTATCTTGGTTTTCATATGGGTGGCAGGCTTTCGCCCGACTACTATCCTTGTGATGTTATATCGGATGTGCTGTCAAATGGCTATTCAGGGCGTCTGCTTTTGCGCCTTGTGAAGGAGCAAAAACTCTTCTCAAAGATTGATGCGTTTATCTCGGGTAGTGAGGATGCCGGTATGTTTTGGATTTATTCGCGCGTGGCACCCGGGGTTGATATAAAGGATGCCGAGGCTGCAGTGTGGCGCGAGCTTGAGGAGTTGAAGAGTGTGCCTGTGCCGCAGGATGAGATGGAGAAGGTGAGAAACCGTTTCGAGTCGGAGTATACCTTCCGCAATCTCGGCGGTGAGAACCTCAGCAACAATATTGCACTTGCCGAGTTGCGTGGGAGTCTGGAATCGCACCTTGATGAGCCGGAGATGTATCGTGCCGTTACGGCCGAAGATGTGCGTCTTGCGGCAAGGGAGCTTTTCCGCAAAGGAAATTCGGTGGTGCTTCATTATATGAAAAACGGACAAGCTTAAGGCCTGTCCGTTTTTTTGTATATAGTAAACAGTGTTGTCTCTTACCTTTCAAAGCTCTGCCACAGCTTGTCGTTGGGCAGTGGCGCGGTTATGCTTATGGTCTCTTTGGATACCGGGTGTGTGAACTCGATGTGGCGCGCGTGTAGGGAGATGCTGCCGTCGGGGTTAGAGCGTTGTGCACCATATTTCAGGTCGCCTTTTATGGGGCAGCCTATTGATGATAGTTGGCAACGTATCTGGTGGTGGCGTCCTGTCTTCAGCTCCACCTCTATGAGGTTATAGTTCTGCGATGAGGCTATGTGGCTGTAATAGAGCAGTGCGTGCTTGCTGCCCTTTACCTCCTTGGGGTAGCTGAAGCTTTTGTTCATCTTTTCGTTGCGCAAAATCCAGCTGTTTATCTCTCCCCGGGCAGGGAGGGGGCGGCCCTTTGTTATTGCCCAATAGATTTTCTTTACGGCGCCGTCGCGGAACATTGTGTTTAACCTCTCGAGTGCCTTGCTTGTTTTTGCAAACACCACAATGCCGCTGACGGGGCGGTCGAGACGGTGGGGCAGTCCAATGAATACGTTGCCGGGCTTGGCATATTTCTCCTTGAGATATTGCTTCATTGTGTCGCACAAAGGGGTGTCGCCGGTTTTGTCGCCCTGTACAATCTCGCCGGCTGCCTTGTTGATGACAATTATGTGGTTGTCTTCGTAGAGTACATTCATTATTGTGCGGTGTTAGGGGTCTCTTTGTATCCGAGCGCGTTGAGCACCACCTTCTCGGTGAAGTGATGCACAAACTTGTCGTCGTTGTTCTTGTTTATTATGCCATTGATGAATGGCATCTCAATGCCCTTGAGGCAGAAATGCAGGAAACGGGCTGCGAGGTCGGGGCTGTCGATGTTGAAGACACCCTTTTGGTTGCCTTCGGAAATTATGTGGCGGAACAGGGCTATCTCCTTGGTGTCGAAACTCTTGCGTATGTGCTCGATGATGAGGAAATAGTCGCTGTGAAGGCAACCGTTGCGTCGCACAATGCTTCGGGTTGTTTGCAGACGCACGAAGATGAGCTTTATGATTTTTTTGTCGGGCGGCAGGTTGGACATTGCCACCTTGGTTACTGCTGCCGATATTTTTTTTACCTCCATCTCAATGCTTGCTTCCAAAAGCTCTTCCTTGCTTTGGAAATAGGTGTAGACGGTGCGGCGGCTTTTGTTGGCTGCCAATGCAATGTCGTTCATTGTGATGTTGCTTATTCCTTCGCTTGCGAAAAGTTTTCTCGCAACCTTGATAACGTGTTCCCTTGTGTCGATAGAGGCCATTTTTCTATAGAAATTTGTGCAAAATTACACAAAATGCTCTTTTTGTGCAAAAATATGATAGGAATTATTCGCGTGCGCGCGTAAAACGGATGTTTTTTCGTGCGGAAATGTGGAATTTGTGTGTGCGATGTATTTTTTTCGAGGAAAAGTTTGCGGTTACGAAAAAAAGCATTACCTTTGCATCAGTTTTGAAAACCGCACCGCGGGGTGGAGCAGTGGTAGCTCGTTGGGCTCATAACCCAAAGGCCGGAGGTTCGATCCCTTCCCCCGCTACTAATCAAGGAGGACAGCATTGTTCTCCTTTTTTTTATTTATCTTCCCAATGTGGAAATTACACCAATAAATATATGATAACCCGCTGCTATCTTGAGATAACGAATATCTGCAATTTGAACTGTCTCTTCTGCCCCAAGACCGATAGAGAGAAGCGCACTCTCTCGCTGCAGGAGTTTGACTGCCTTACAGAGCGTTTGCGCGGGCAGGTGAAATTTCTCTATTTTCATCTTATGGGAGAGCCTTTTCTGCATCCTCATTTGCCACAGTTCATTGCAATGGCAAAAGAGAAGGGCTTTGTTCCTGTCTTAACCACCAATGGCACACTGCTCACACGCGGTGCTGCTGTCATTGAGGCTGCTCCCCACAAGGTGCAGGTGTCGCTACATTCGCACGAGGGGAATGCAAGGGAAAACCTTGCGCAGTATGTGAGGGATGCTGTTGAGTTTGCCAAGGCGGCTGCCGAGCGCGGCACGGTGGTTGTGCTGCGTTTGTGGAATCAGGGTGGCTATGAGAAGAGCAATGGTGAAATTCTCAATATAATAGAGAGCTTGTTGCCGCGTCCTTGGAGTGAACGCTATTATGGTTGTCAGCTGGCCAAGAATATCTATCTGGAGTTTGACAGGATGTTCTCGTGGCCCGATAGTGATGCCCGAGAGTGTGCTGCCGAGGAGTCCTTCTGCTATGCCTTGCGCAATCAGGTGGGTGTGCTTGTAGACGGCACTGTGGTGCCCTGTTGTCTCGACCATAATGGTGATATGCCTTTGGGTAATCTCTTTGAGCAGCCGCTTGAGGAGATACTTGCATCGCCGCGTGCACGTGCCATATATGACGGCTTCAGTCGTCATAGGGCAGTGGAGCCTCTGTGCCGTCGCTGTGGCTATGCCAATGTTACCAAGAGATTCAGGAAATGAGAGTCGATGCCGTTTTTTACTGTTCAGGTCAAAAATTCCGGGCAGGCATAGTTGCTGCACTTCTCCTTTCTTGTGCTTTTTGTCTTATAGCATAAAAAAGTTCCCATTAATTCTTTGTTACGGTTTTAAATTTATATCTTCGCAATCGGTAGCAATGAAACAAACGGCTGCCAAAAATGTTATAAAGGTGTATTTTAAAACTGAAATAAGATGAAAACACGTCTTGAACACGATTCGTTGGGCGAGATTCAGGTTCCCGCCGATGCTTATTATGGAGTGCAGACTTTGAGAGCAATGGTGAACTTTAAGGATATTTCCGGCATCACCATCAGCGACCACCCCTATTATGTGAAAGCGCTTGCAATGGTCAAGTGGGCTGCAGCTCACGCCAATGTGTCTTTGGGAACTCTGGAAGAGGAGATTGGTGTGGCTATTAAAAAGGCTTGTGAGGAGATTATGCAGGGTGCTTTGGCAGACCAGTTTCCGGTGGACCTTATGCAAGGTGGTGCGGGAACATCTACCAATATGAATATTAATGAGGTGGTAGCCAATCGCGCGCTCGAAATCCTTGGACACAACAAGGGCGAGTATCAGTATTGCCACCCCAATGACCACGTGAACTTATCACAATCTACAAACGATGCCTATCCCACATCGTTCAAACTCTGCTTCATTCTGCACAACGAGGACTTGGTGCGTGAGCTGAAGTGCCTCATTGCCTCTTTCCGCGCAAAAGGAAAGGAGTTTGCCGGTGTGCTTAAGATGGGCCGCACTCAGTTGCAGGATGCAGTGCCTATGACTCTGGGGCAGGAGTTTGAGGCTTTTGCCGCTACACTTGACGAGGAGGTGGGGCGTCTCAATGAGATGGCCAACTTGTTCCTTGAGGTGAATATGGGTGCAACTGCCATTGGTACAGGCTTGAACACAGAGCCCGGCTATGCCCAGGCTTGCGTAGATGCTCTGCGTGTTATCTCCGGCAAGCCTTTTGTGCTTGCAAGCAACCTCATTGAGGCTACTCCCGATGCAGGCTCCACTGTGATGTACTCATCGGCGCTTAAGCGTTTGGCGGTGAAACTTTCAAAGATATGTAACGACTTGCGTCTGCTTTCAAGCGGTCCTCGTTGCGGTCTCAATGAGATTAATTTGCCGCCTATGCAGCCCGGCTCAAGCATTATGCCCGGCAAGGTTAATCCTGTGATTCCCGAGGTGGTGAACCAAATATGTTTCCGTGTAATCGGCAACGACCTCACCGTAACCTTTGCCGCCGAGGCCGGACAGTTGCAGTTGAATGTTATGGAGCCTGTGATTGTACACTCTATAATATCATCCATTAGAATGTTGTTGCGTGGTCTCACCCGTCTGCGTGTGCTTTGCGTTGATGGCATCACTGCCAACGAGGGCCACTGTAAGGAGCTTGTGATGGGTAGCATTGGCATTGTTACTGCTCTTAACCCGGTGCTTGGCTATGAGAATAGCGCGAAGATTGCAAAGCGTGCTCTAAAGGAGAATCGCAGTGTATATGACCTTGTGCTGGAGGAGGGTATGCTCTCCAAGGAGGAACTCGATGAGTTGTTGCGCCCCGAGAATATGATTGCTCCACACAAGATGCCGCATAAGAAGTTCTAATCTTATGGCAATGACACATAAACAAAAAATCAGCACTCAATCGGGTGCTGATTTTTTGTTTATGTGAGCTGTGGAGTGGGTTACTTCTCCTGTTTGTTATACTTTGCGTTGAGTCCTTTGGCTATCTCATTGGTGATGTCAAGGGCTTCGTTTGCATAGAGCATATTGCCGCCCATTCTTGTGAGGATGAAGTCGAAACCGCGTGTCTTGTTATACTCCTTTATGTGCTCGTTGATGCAGTCGGTGAGCATCTTGTATTTTTCGTTGCTTGTCTTTTCGAGCTCTGCTATCATCGCCTGGCCGCGCTTCATAAGCTCCTGGTCTTTCTTCATTATCTTTTCATATTCGGCCTGTGCGCGCTCCTGTGTCAGGTAGATGTTGTTCTGCATCTTGCGTTCAAACTCCATTGCCTCCTCCTGCAAACTCTGACGCTCCTGCTCTATGGTGTTGTTTATGCTCATCTCCTTCTTGACAATCTCTTTCTGTACCTCCTGGGCATAGTCGAACTTGGCAAGGAGTGAGTCATAGTCTACATAGGCAATTTTCACGGTGCGCAATGTGTCGGGGCACTCAATCACAGTGTTGATGTTGAATGCACTGTTGTCTGCGTTGCCGGCGTTGTCGGCCTTGGGCGAGCATTGTACAAAAAAGAGTTGCGCGACAATGAGTGTAACTGCAAGTGTTATTTTCTTTGTGGTTTTCATAGTTTGTAAATATGCTGTTTGTTTTTACTTTTTCATTTGGTGTTTTCCTTTACTGCCATTGGGTTCTCTCGGCGGGCGTCTTTGTCCTGGGATTGAACACACTTGATTCCGCGGCGACGCATCTCTTTGTTGCCTCCTACGTGTGTGTTGGGGAAGCGGCCGTTCTTTTTTATGATGACCTTTACCGCAAGCAGGGTAAAGCATATTGAAATAATTAACAATGTAAATAGTAAAGTTTTGAACATTTCCATTAACTTTGTAATGTTGTTGTCTTTAAAATGGGGCGTGTCCCCTTTTTGACATTGCAAAGATAGTGCTTTTTATTCTCCTTTAGGGGGTTATGCGCCCTAAAAAAAGTAAAAAGGAATAGCGAAAAGTGATAATTAACAATATTTTAGAGAGTAAAGAATTGGTTTAACAAATTTAAACAACGTTATATGTCAGAAATGAATTTGCAACCCGCATCACTGTTCGGGTTTTTCCAAGAGATAAGTGAAATTCCTCGTGGCTCAAAGAATGAGGCGCAGATATCGGCTCACCTTCAGGCTTTCGGCAAGGCGCTTGGTTATGAGACTGTGGCCGATGCTGTGGGTAATGTTCTCATAAAGAAGCCTGCCTACCCCGGTTATGAGAATAGAAAGACTATTATCCTGCAGGGGCATATGGATATGGTGTGTGATAAGCGACCCGACGTTGAGCACGATTTTACCAAGGACCCCATACGCACCTATGTGGATGGTGAGTGGCTGAAGGCTCAGGGCACAACACTTGGTGCCGATAATGGTATTGGTGTTGCTGCTGCAATGGCTGTGCTGGCCGACAAGTCTTTGAAACACGGTCCGTTGAACTGCCTTTTTACCATTGACGAGGAGACTGGGCTCACAGGCGCCGAGGCGCTGTCGCCCGAGTTGCTGCAGGGTGATATCCTTGTAAATCTCGACTCGGAGGATGAGGGTGAGATGTTCATAGGATGTGCCGGCGGTGTGTGCAACTATGCCGAGTTCAAGCATATGTGGACAATGGTGTCGGGTGATATGTTCTATATGAAGGTGGATATCAATGGCCTCACAGGTGGCCATTCGGGTGATGACATCAACAAGGGACGTGCCAATGCCAACAAACTGCTTTGCCGTTTCCTCAACCGCATAAGGGAGAAGTATGAGTTCTACCTGTGCGACATCAGTGGCGGCAGCTTGCATAATGCTATCCCACGCGATGCATCGGCAGTATTTGCAGTGCAGAGTGCCGACAAGGAGAGTGTGCGTGTCGATTTCAATCTCTTTGCTGCCGAGGTGCAGGATGAGTATAGCGCCACCGAGCCTTCAATGCGTTTCACCTTGCAGAGCACCGACCCTGTGAAGCGTGTAATTGACCCGGCTGTAACAAAGAATCTCTTGCGCGGAATTTGCGCAGTGTTTAACGGTGTGTTTGCAATGAGCCAGGATGTTCCCGGGCTTGTGGAGACATCGAGCAACCTTGCATCGATTAAGCGTACATCGGACAGCGTTATCACAGTAACCACCAGTCAGCGCAGCTCCATTGAATCGGCCCGCGACTTTGTTTCCGACTCTGTGCGTGCGGCCTTTGAGCTTGCCGGTGCCAATGTAACCACAAAAGGACAGTATCCGGGTTGGAAACCTAATATGAAGTCGCAGATTTTGCAGGTTGCCTGTGCCACATACAAGCAACTCTTTGGCGAGGATGCCAAGATAAAGGCCATTCACGCCGGTCTTGAGTGTGGTCTCTTCCTTGAGAAGGCTCCGCATCTTGATATGATATCCTTTGGCCCCACAATGCGTGGCGTGCACTCTCCCGATGAGAGGTTGCACATTGCATCGACCGAGCGCTGGTGGCGTCATCTGTTGCTGTTGCTTGAACAAGCTCCCGCAAAGTGATGTTGGTGCAATAAAAGCAGTTTTTCATCGTTAATGATGTGATAGATTGTTTTGCGATGAAAAGAGTATTTAAACTATTATATATAGGAATTATCTCGGCATTGCTCGCTGCCTGCAGCGAGCTTGCCGATTTTTCTTCAAGCCCTTCGCTGCGCTTGGAGTTCTCTTGTGATACGGTGTCGTTCGACACGCTCTTCACACAGGTTGTGTCGCCAACTGCAAAGTTTGTTGTGCGCAACAGAAATTCCAAATCCTTGCGTGTGAACAGTGTGCGTCTTGCCGGTGGCGGCGACTCGCCATTCAGTGTGCTGGTTGATGGGCAGTATGGCAGCTATATGCGCGACCTTGAGATTCGTGCCAAGGATAGTATCTTCGTTCTGGCCTCGGTGAATGTGGAGCGCAATGAGGCCGATACTCCTCTTCTTGTAAAGGATTCTCTGCTTTTTATGCTTGAGAGCGGTGTGGAGCAGAGTGTGCTGCTGCTTGCCTATGGCCGCGATGTTACATTCTTGCGCGGCGAAGAGGTGGCTGCCGATACCTCTCTGCCGGCGGGGCACTATGTGATATATGATAGCCTTGTTGTGGCTGCCGGTGCAACTCTTTCGTTGCAGCCGGGCACAACGCTCTATTTTCACGATAAGGCATATATGCGTGTAGACGGAACGCTCAGTGCGGTGGGAAGTGTTGAGGCTCCTGTGGTGTTCCGTGGCGACCGCACCGACAGGATGTTCTCCTATCTCCCCTATGACCGCATCCCGGGACAGTGGGGCGGCATCACATTTACTTCTGCCAGCAATGGCAATCTCCTTTCGCACTGCGATATCCACAGTGCCAATTATGGCATTAAGGTTGAAGAGGGGGACACTGCTGTTCAGCGCATTTCCATTGAGGGGTGCAAGGTGCAGAATTTTCACGGCAATGCTCTTGAAATGGTGATGGCGCGTGCCACTGTGGTCAATTCGCTCTTTGCCAATTCCCAGGGCAACTGCGTTAAGGTGGTGGGTGGCGATGTCTCTTTTGTGCACTGCACCATTGCTAATTTCTATGTATGGCGTCAGCGCGATGTGGCGCTTGCACTGCACAACAGTGTGGACGAGAGACCTGTTCCTCTTCGCCGTGCGCTGTTTGCAAACTGCATAATAGCCGGCTCCAAGGATGATGAGTTTATGGGCTATCTCTCCTCTTGGGGCGACACGGTGCCCAACTGCCGCAACTATCGTTTCGAGAACTCGCTTGTGAACACGGTCGATTCAATGGATAGCTGCTTTGTCAATGTGGTATATGACACACTTGGGGTGGCTCCGTTTGGCAAGGAGCATTTCCGCCTTGTGAATCACGATGTCTTTGAGTATGATTTCCATCTTTTGCCCCAGTCGAGGGCGCGCGGCATTGCTTCCGATAGCTACTTGCTGCAGTTGCCGGTTGATTTGGACGGGGTGTCGCGTGGGGATGAAGCTGTTGATGCAGGCTGCTTCCGGTTTGTGGAGCAGGAGTAGCCTATTGCTATTTATTCCAATAGGTGCACTTCTTCAGGGACTCTTGACAATCTATCCTCAATCTCGTTTATCTTCTCAATGATACCGCTCTTGTTGTCGTAGAATTGGTAGTCTGCTTCTGCAACTTCCACACCGTCGTTCACAATGCCGCTGTCATCGGTTTTGAAAATTCGGGATATGCTTTCAATATCTCCGCGTACAATGAATTTAACCTTTTTGTATTCATTGAACACCAACTCCAGGGTGTAGTTTGGCGAAATATCCTTGTTGATGGTAATCTGCCATCCCCAAGAGTCTTGCATAGGGCTGTTCATTGATTTTTCCTGTCCCGGGTCCGAGTATTTGAAACCGTCGCACTCCTTGAGTATGTCTGGTATTATTTTGTGTCGTTCTGTGTCCAGAACAAGCCTGTGATACCAGGTGCCGGGTATTGCCACAATGTAGCTTCTGTTGTCCTGTATTCTGAACTGGGAAGACCTCTTCTCGCACTCCTCAATCCAATCGAATATGTATTCCGCTCTCTCATCCTTGATGAGTCTGTTATAGAGCATTTCAAAGGATTTGTTGCTGTGGTCGCATATATCGGCCTCGCTGACAACCTTTTTCAGGTATTCATCAATGCCGGTTTGTGCATCGTTGCCATAGAAGTAGTTGCAGAACATCTCTTTCACGGCGTTGGAGCCCAAAAGAATGTTCTTCAGGTATTTCTCCTTCTCGGTATTCTCGGTGAAATATCTGTCTTTCATACCCAATATGTTGCTGTCGGACTCCCATCTGTTCAGGCAGCTGAGTATGGCTCTTATGAGTATGTGTTGTCTCTTCTTTCTGTACTCTGCCCTGATGCCCTCCTTGTCAAAGAGTGTGTCTATTACATCGTAGTTCTTGTTGAACAAATCGAAGCTGCCACTTTTTGGGCTGAAGAAGAAACGCACGCTGCCTTTGAGGAAGGGGTGCTTCTCGGCATTGATGAATGCCTCTTCCCATTCCGGGATGAAATTGCCGTTTGTGTCATACATCTCGCGGGCCTTCTCTTGCTCTTCTATCAACTGCTTGTTGGCGCTCTTTATTTCCAAGTCTGCCAGTGCTTTGTAGAAATCGCCATCAACAGCTTCTTTTGCGTGTATGGTCTCCACTATGGCGTTTATCACACCCACTAAAGCTACTGTGTTCTCGAAAAGTGTATTCTCGATGATGTTGTGGGCAACCCTAAGCATCTTTCTGAAATTCTCCTTTATCTCGGGCTCATCGAAACTCTTTTCCCCTGGGATGGCTTCAATGAATTCTGTAACAGCAGCAAATATCACTCTGTGGGGCAGTGTGTAGTCCTTGCTGCTGTTGCGTATGTCGAAATTGGAGGTGTTGCCATATTCGTAGGCCCTTATGGCATTTAAAATATAGTTGCCGTGCTTGTGGAATACATCCAGTATCCGCCTCATTCGCCCGAATATGGAGCAGCTCTCTTCGGTGCAACCCTCATCTACCAAAGCAAAAAGCGATTCATAGTTTTTCCACCCCTTCAGCTTGCCTTCGCTTTCGGCGTCATAGTAGAAGAATGATGGCAGGTCGGTCAGCTTCTTCTTCTCCACGCCCTTGATAATTGCGGCTTTTGTGAAGAAATATCTGTTGAAGAAACGGAAGTAGCGGTTGCCTATCTCGTCATTGTTTATCTCAATGACCTCTTTGATTGTTTCATCTCCACCCGTTTCGTATGGATTTTGCCAAAAGATATCTATCCATTTGCTGTCCATCTCCGAAATGAAGTTGAGCCAATGTGGCATCTCGCCCTCTATGGGCTCTTCATAGCCGTAGATGTGGCCGCGGGATTTCATATATTTGACAATCGAAGCCTTGAAATTCTCGAATGGTGTCAATGAGAGGCCGCGTGCGTTCATCTTTATATAGAGCTCGTCATTCATATCGAAGTTCTCCAGCAGCAACACATAGAACTGCAGGCGCTCCAGCCTGTGGTGAAGGTTTGTCTCTCCAATTTCATTGTAGGCATCGTGAATATCGTCGAGCATATTCAGCATTGCACATATTGTGGCATCGCAATTGAAGTCATCGGTAAACCATTTGTTGCTCTTCAAGGCTTTGGATGGTTTGTTCTTCGATAGGTCTACCTTTGTACAAGATATCTTCTTGAGGAACTGTGTGGATGTGTCTCGGGTCTCGTATGTAAATCGGCCAAGGAAGTCGGGCATTTCATCAGCTTCCCTGCAATAGATGTACCAATGGAGCAGGAAAAGGGTGGTTGTGCGCTGCTGTCCGTCAAGCAGCTCAAAGCCATCGCCGGTACCATTGAGCATAGGCTGTTTTGAGCCAAAGAGAAAACTCAGTTCAAGAGGCTTGTTCTCCGGGGATGTGAGCGTCGCGAATATCTCGTTCAGGAATTCTGTTCTCACATCGGTTTCGCTGTTCCTTCCCTGGGCATAGGAGCGCTGTATCTTTGGAATGAACATCCATAGCACTTTTATGCGGCTCTCTTCATCATCGACGCATATTCCCTCGGTAAGAATCTCTTTAAAAGTATGCAGTTTTGTGGTTTTCATCTTCTTGGCTTGAATGGTGGGTGAGGTTCGCTAATTACTCGGAATATCTCTCTTTGAACGATTTTATCTCTTGCAGAATATACTTGTGGTAGGCTTTTTTGTCCTCTTTGCTCCACTTCCATTTGTGTTCGCCACAGCCTTTGTAGTTTTTATGGAATATGTTTTGTGTGCATATTGGTACAAAGACTCCTGCCTTTATCCTCTCTCTTATAACATCTCCTTTCCAGGCAAAAATCTTGTTCTTGTAGGAGCGGTTTGTGCCCGAATCGAGCAGCGTTAGGTTGCCAATCCAGTTCTTGCAGAAATCCGACTCCTCTTCGCCGGTGATGGCGTGTACTCTTGTTACCATCTCTTTCAGGGCTGCATTGGCCTTCTCCTTGTTTACGTTCTCGTACTTTTTATACTCCTCAGACCAATATTTGTATGAATTGTCTTCCTCAAGATTCTTTTCAATTGCTTTCTCGGCTTCATCAAGCCACATCTTTTGCTCTTTTGGCTCTGTGAGGCTGTTTGTTGTTGCCGAATCGATGTGCTCTATGTCCCAGCCAAACACATCCAATGCTTCGTATGGGAACCTGTATATGTGGCTCATTACATCGCGGGCGCTTCTCCTGAGGTCCGATCTCTTCTTCTCCCCGTCCTCAACATCAATATCTTTCAAGGCCTTGTCTATAGTCTTGTTAATCTCCAATACGTTCAGGAATCTAAATAAATCGTGCATCCTTGGCTTGTCCTTCGGGAAGAACAGGTTAATATACTCTTCATCTTTTTCTATGCCCAGTTCGGCCTGCTCCTTGAGAATTTCAATGCCATCGATAATCTCTTTGCGTATCTCTTTGTTCAGCGCATAGATGAAATCATCATTGGTAACGACAGAAGCATCGTTGTATATGTCCGATATCTGTTTTATTGAGTGTCCGTGCTTTATCAGCAAGCCCACAAGGTTGTATACTTTGGGGTTGTAGTACCAGTTCTGCAACATACGGTAGCAGTCCATAACATCGTTCCACAGGCTCTCTACACTTATTGCAATATTGTCTATGCTCTCGCTCTTTCTTATTTGTGCGAATTTCTGGTAATAAAATCTGAAAAGGTAGTCATCATCTTCAACGGCGGTGTGGCTCTCTTTGTCATAAATGAATTTGAAGATGATGTTTATTCTGCCATCTTCCAATTGGGTGTCGTTGCTGATGAAGGCCCAGAAATCGTTTCTGTGGAGTGTGTTCTCTATCAGCTCCCAATCTTTGGCAATGCTGATTTGCTTCAGGTCTTTTATCGTTTCACCAAAGTTGCTCCTTTGCATAAAGAGCGCCTTGATTTTTTCCGTGTCGGTCAGTTTAATCTTTCCTTTGTTCTCGCTAAGGAACTCCCTTATGGTATCTTTCTCGGCGTTCAGTTCGTACCAGATGAACTGCAGGCTGCCGTTTGAGTTGTTTCGGCCGCTGGTGTTGAGCAGCCCAAGGAGTTTCTCCTTTACACGTTTGGGCTGAAACTGCTCTTTGTTTGAAAACAGTGCAAATGTGGCCTTTGCACATTCATTATCATTCTCGGGCTCGTTGGTGAGCCACTGCTTCATAAACTTATATGCGTTGGAGATGTGTGCTATGTCAATGTCTTTTATGTCGTCGGCCGTGAGCTCTTCAAATCCCGATTTTTCCAATGACTTATAATCCTCGGGCCTTGTCTGGTAGAAAATATGGTATAAACCGCTTTTGCTATAGTCATCGCAAATCTCCCTGATGCTGCTGTAATTGGATTCTTTGGCAAGGAAACGATAGAGAATGAATATCGATGTCAGGCGTTGCTGTCCGTCAATGACCTCATACGCCTCTCGCTCTTCACCGTTTATTATGTGGCGGCTTTTGCGCACAATAAGTGGCTGCAGGCTATAGAATGAGCCGGTGTTTTTCTTCTTCAGTGCATACTCGAGCAAATCATTGCAAAGGTCATAAATCTGCTTCTTGCCCCAACGATACCCCCTTTGGTATGAGGGTATGAAGAAATATCTGTCATCCAACAGTTCGCAGACTTCAATCTGTTTTATTTGGTTGTTGTTTATTGCAGTAACGTTGTTGTCCATATTATGGTATTAGGGTGTCTCTTTATAGGTCGCTGCTCTATTCGTGGTGATAGGGCAGGTTGTTTATTATGGTATATGCCCTGTAAAGCTGTTCGGTGAAGAGCAGTCTTATCATCTGGTGCGAGAATGTCATTTTTGAGAGCGACAACTTTTCGTGTGCCGCATCGTAGACTTTGGGCGCAAAACCGTATGGGCCTCCGACTATGAATACAAGCCTCTTGGTGGATATGTTCTGCTTGTGCTCTATCCACGCGGCAAATTCTGTGCTGCGATACTCCTTGCCGCCCTCATCAAGCAGCACCACACGGTCCCCAGCCTGCAGCGATTTGAGAATGAGCTCGCCCTCCATCTCTTTCTGCTGTGCCTCGCTCAGCTTTTTAGCGTTCTTCAGTTCGGGTATGGTCTCAATATCGAACTGAGTGAAGTGTGTGAGCCTTTGTGTATAGTCTTTTATTCCGGCTATTATGTTGTTGTCGGTGGTGCGCCCCACCACTAGTAGTGTTATTTTCATTTTTCTCTTTTTCTTTACCGCGAAGATAAGATAAAAAATCCTTTTACCTTTGCTCCTGTTCCAATAATTGTATATCTTCGCAGAAAATAGATTTAAAAAATACTACTACTATGGATGTTAGAGATGAACTCGTTGATAAACTAATCGACCTTGCTTTTGCCGAGGATATCGGCGACGGAGACCACACAACCCTTTCAACAATCCCTGCCGAGGCTATGGGAAAAAATATGCTTCTCATAAAGGAGGATGGTGTTCTTGCCGGTGTTGAGATGGCAAAGCGCATTTTTGAGCGTTTCGACAAGGATTTGCAGGTTGAGGTGCTTATCGAGGATGGCGCCGAAGTGAAGAAGGGCGATATTGCAATGTATGTAACCGGCAGTGTGCGCTCTCTGTTGCAGACCGAGCGCCTTATGCTCAATGTTATGCAGCGTATGAGTGGCATTGCTACAATGACACGCAAATATGTGCGCAGGCTCGAGGGCACAAATACCCGCGTGCTCGATACACGTAAGACTACTCCCGGTATGCGCATTATGGAGAAGGAGGCTGTTCGCATCGGTGGTGGAGTAAACCACAGAATAGGTCTTTTTGATATGATTCTCATCAAGGACAACCACGTTGATTTTGCCGGTGGCATTGAGCAGGCTGTTTCGCGTGCCAAGGAGTATTGCAAGGCGTGTGGCAAGGATTTGAAGATTGAGGTTGAGGTGCGCTCACTCGAGGATTTGCAGAAGGTGCTTGATATGGGCGGCATACAGCGCATAATGTTTGACAATTTTGATACCGAAAAGACACGTAAGGCGGTGGAGATGGTTGCAGGCCGCTATGAGACCGAGTCATCTGGTGGCATCACTTTTGACACATTGCGCGACTATGCCCTTTGTGGCGTGGACTTCATCTCTGTGGGTGCATTGACACACTCGGTTATGGGGCTTGATATGAGCTTCAAGGCTGTTAAGTGATATTCTTATCCCGCTTTTTTTGAACAGTTGTATTCATTTTGGTGTTGAATACAAAAAAAGTCTCTTATGGAACATAAAGATTTTATGCGCCAGGCAATAGCTTTGGCTGTGGAGAATGTGAGAAACAATGGCGGCCCTTTTGGAGCCGTTATAGTAAAGGATGGCAAAGTGGTGGCTACGGGTGTAAACCGTGTTACAGCCAACAACGACCCTACGGCTCACGCCGAGGTGTCGGCCATAAGAGCGGCTTGCACAAAATTGGGAACGTTTGATTTGAGCGGTTGTGTGTTGTATACATCGTGTGAGCCTTGTCCAATGTGTCTTGGCGCAATCTATTGGGCGCATATCGACAAGATATACTATGGAGCAAACCAACACGATGCGGCAGCTGTCGATTTTGACGATTCATTCATCTATCGCGAATTGGAACTTGAACCGGCAAAACGTCATAAGCCTGTTGAGAACATTCTCCGTGATGAGGCCATTGCGCCATTTAACGAGTGGAGGGCAAAGAGTGATAAAGTTGAGTATTGATTATTAATAAGGTAAAAAGCCGAATCCTTGAGGGTTTGGCTTTTTCTTTGCGTGCTGTGTGGGTGGCAAAATATACTTTTTTGAAAAATAATTCCTTCAATGCTTGCGTATTTCGATGAATAGTTCTACCTTTGCATCGCAAAATAAGGGCGTAAGCTATTTCAAATGGAAGTTTGGGTGAGTGGCTGAAACCAGCAGTTTGCTAAACTGCCGTACGGGTTACCGTACCGGGGGTTCGAATCCCCCAGCTTCCGCTTATTTTTGCAATTGGCGCTTTCGTCTAGTGGCTAGGACACATGCCTCTCACGCATGGAACACGGGTTCGATTCCCGTAGGCGCTACAAAAAAGCCAATCGGGCAAAAAAACGGTGCTGGGACACATACCTCTCACACCTTGTTTTTTTACGAACACGAGTTCGATTCCCGTAGGCGCTACAAAAAGCCAACCGGGCAAAAAACGGTAAATGCCTTTATGGCGCTTTCGTCTAGTGGCTAGGACACATGCCTCTCACGCATGGAACACGGGTTCGATTCCCGTAGGCGCTACAAAAAAGCCAATCGGGCTAAAAAACGGTGCTAGGACACATACCTCTCACACCTTGTTTTTTACGAACACGAGTTCGATTCCCGTAGGCGCTACAAAAAGCCAACCGGGCAATAAAAAACGGTGCTAGGACACATACCTCTCACACCTTGTTTTTTACGAACACGAGTTCGATTCCCGTAGGCGCTACAAAAAGCCAACCGGGCAATAAAAAACGGTAAATGCCTTTATGGCGCTTTCGTCTAGTGGCTAGGACACATGCCTCTCACGCATGGAACACGGGTTCGATTCCCGTAGGCGCTACAAAAAATGCCAACGGGCAATAAAAAAGGTGCTGGGACACATACCTCTCACACCTTATTTTTTTACGAACACGGGTTCGATTCCCGTAGGCGCTACAAAAAGCCAACCGGGCTAAAAAACGGTGCTAGGACACATACCTCTCACACCTTGTTTTTTTACGAACACGAGTTCGATTCCCGTAGGCGCTACAAAAAAGCCAATCGGGCAAAAAACGGTGCTAGGACACATACCTCTCACACCTTGTTTTTTACGAACACGAGTTCGATTCCCGTAGGCGCTACATCACTTGAACCCCTAATTAGGGTTCTTTTTTTATGCCATTTAGTGTAGTCAATTCTTTTCCCAGAATTCGAGGTATTGTTTTGCAACCTTCTCGGGGGTGTGGTGTTTCTTGATGAAATCAATGCTTTCCTGCTGCAATGTTGCCACCTGTTCTCTGTTTTCTATAATCCATTTCAATTTGTTATAGATATCTTCTTCATTTGGTGTCGCATTTATCATTGGGCGCAGGGTTTGCTCGCCGAGGATATCGTAACATTCGGGTTCGGCGCCTCCCACAACAACCTTGCCCTTTGACATTGCAAGCAAGGCGTTCATTGCAGGTGAATAGCCATAGAGTTGGTCGAGCTGAATATCGCACTCATTGACCATTTTAGAGTACTCCTCAAAGGGTACATTTTCGGCTTTTAGAATTTCACATTCGTTGGGGTAGTTGCGTTGCAGTCTCTCAAGTGCGCGCAGCATTATGTCTGTGCCTTTGTATATGTTTCGGCTTTTTTGAATTCCTATGAAGAAGCGGAGCTTTCTGTTGGTGTTGTATGTTGTTGCTGGGGCATCGCCTTCGGCTTTTATGGGGAAGGGAATGTAGGTGAGCTTGTCGTGGTGGTGGGGCGCGTAGGCTGCGTAGTACTCATAAAGCCCGGCTATTATGCCGTTACAACCGCGCGCCATCTCTCTGTTGAGCTCTGCTTTTGGGGTGTTCTGCCAGTCGGCTTTTTGTTCAAGGACATAGCTGTTTGTAATCTCTTTCTCGCCAATGTTGAAGTCGGAGTAGCGGAAACGGTGGGGCTTTGTGGTGCAGGCCTCTACCCAATAGGCATCCATACCAAAAGCTCCCAGAAATGTTTTTTTGTTGTGCTTCTTTATGTATCGGTATACCGGTGCAACTCTTTCAGCTTTCAGCTCAAGGAACATTGGGTTGATGAACTGCACTATGTCATATCCGCGCAGCCTTGGCAGCAGGGTGTATAGCTTGAGTAGGTATTTTATACCGCCGAGTTTTGTGTATTTTCTAACAAGCGAAATGTTGCGATGGTAGTTTTTCCAAAAATCGCCGTTGCTCACAACGCACACCTCGTGCCCCAGGGAACGTAATCCCTCGGCAAGAGTCCAGTGCACATTGCTGTATTCGCCTATGAGTAGTATTTTCATCTTTTTGCAGGTTTTTTACCCGGAACAATGATGCGCAGCAATCTCATCCCGGCCTTGCTGTTGGCAAGTTTTCGGAAGATTTTGTACTTGAGTGAGTAGTTGGCTTTTGGAAGCGGGTATATTCCAAGCGGCTCGAATCGTTCCTTGCAGGTGGTATAAATCTCATTGGGTGCCATTCCTGCATAGAGGAGGTTCACTATGGCGTCTACGGTGAGTGTTGCCATTTTGTGTGCAAGGCCCTTCTCTTGTGTTGTGTTGCTGCTTTGCCTGTTGCTGTTCCAAAAGTGTGCAACACTCTCCACGCAGTGTAGAAGGTCGGCTATGCGCCGTTGCTCGAATGTTGTGGAGCAGTTGGCGGTTGTGGAGCCTTCTCTTATGCAGTAGAGGTAGAGTGGGGCGTTGCTCACAATGAGCGTTTGGGCGTGGTAGTGCAGGGCTATGTTGAAGGCTTCATCCTCGTGGAAGGTGTTTTCGGGAAAGCGAATCTCCTTCTGCATTGCCAGGCTGCGCTTGAAAAAATATGTGCAAGGGCTGCCCGACAGGTTGTAGTCTCTCATATATGCAGCACCACTTATGGTGTTGCCAAATGAAACACTCTTTCTTCTCGCTTTGATTGTGCTGCCGTTGCGGTGTATAAGATAGTTAAATCTCAATATCTGTGGCCTCTCCTTGTGTAGAATTTCAATACATTGCTGCATTGCGTTTGAAGATTGCAGCATATCGTCGGCGTCCACAAACTGTATGTATTCCCCCGTTGCAGTCTCTAATCCTCTGTTGCGTGCCGCTCCCGGTCCTCCGTGGGGGGCTTCGATAAGTCTTATGTTGGCACTGTCGTTTAGCCCGGTCAACCAGCGGGGTGGTTGTGTCGAGGCGTCATCAACGACAATTATTTCATAGTCGTCGGTGTTCATTCCCAGTGCGGTTATGCTTGTTATGCAGCGCTCAAGCAGCTCGCGGGGAAGGTTGTAGTGTGGTATTATGATTGAGAGGAACATCTTCTCTTTAATTTAGCTTTCTGCGCAGCATAGCGTGCAGGCGGCAGTGGAATTTGGCGCCGAATAGGGCCAGCGTTGTCATCTTTATCTTGTTTTTTAGCGGAATATTCAAACGGTAGAGCTCGGCAAGTGCGATCTGTTTTCCCTTGAGCATTTCTGTTGCCTTGCGGCACTCCTCTTTTGTGCCGTCGCTGCAACGCAACAGGTCAATGAGGTTGTTGGTACACTGGAATAGCAGGTCGTGGGCCTGTTCTCTCAGCTCCGCGTTGTCGGCAATCTTGTTCAACAGCTCCACCTGGTTGCGGTATATAAAGAATTTCGACTTGAAAGTGTGTGTGTTTGAGATACTCTCGGGATGGTCATAATAGTAATAGAAACCACAGTCCGAGTAGTAGACATTCTCGCTGCCCCGGTATAGCTGCGGTGTGATGAGTATATCCTCGAATACCTCGCCCTCGGGGTAGCGCACAAACAGGAAAAGGTCGGCTCGGTATATCTTGTTGCAGGCAAAGCAATGACGGTATCCCCCGCGTTTTATCCAATCTTTGAAAACATTTTCGTTGCCGCACACCTTTTCCGGGGTGAATGATATTACTTTGCTTCTTGGCGACTCGTAATATTGTATTATGGGGTATTCGAGTATGTCGATATCGGGGTTTGAGAGCAGGATGCGCATATTGTAGTAATATGTGCCCGAGGCAATGGTGTCATCGCCGTCTACAAAAGTTATGTATTCGCCCTTTGCTACCGCCAGCCCGGCGTTGCGTGCCGATGACAGTCCGCCATTTTTCTTGTGGATAACCCTCACCTTGTCGCACTCTTGTGCATATCGGTCGCAGATGGCGCCGCTGCCGTCGGTTGAACCGTCATCCACAAGGATGAGCTCATAGTCGGTGTAGGTTTGCTGCAGTATGCTCTCAATACATTTCTGCAGGTGTCGTCTCACTTTGTATACCGGTACTATTATGCTCAGTTTCATTTCTGCGGTTTCTTGTGCTGTTCAAGGCGAAGATACAAACAAACGGGTGATAAATATGAAGTTTGCTTCACTATTTTCACAGCGATGCTGTGTATGTTCGCGGTTTACTGCAAAGATAATAACAAACGGGCAAAATTGTGTAAAGCTTGTGGGAATATTTCACGGCAGTGCCGGATATTTTCGTTGCCTGGATGAAAAAATAGTGGCAATATCCCGCTTTCTCGGTGAAAAGGCGCTTTTTCTCCGCTTTTTGCGAATAATCCCCTCTGTTGGCAAATTCCTCTGTTTGCCGGCCGTGATATTCGCTGTTTTTCACTATCTTCGCACTGAAAATAACTTTGCAAGGTTGAGGGTGTCGGCCTGTCTGCAAATTAGGATTTTCCAATTATGAGTTGTAACAAGGATAAGAATAGTGCTGCTGCGTCAGATAACTACGGTCGTGCTGTCAAATATCTTGGCATATTCGGTGGCGCACAGGGAGTGTCGGTGCTTTTGGGAATGGTGCGCAATAAGTTTGCGTCAATATTCCTTGGAGCTGCCGGTATTGGCGTTATATCGCTCTATAATCGCACCATACAGCTTTTCAGCGACTTGACAAGCCTGAGCCTGTCGCTCAGTGCTGTGCGTCGAATGTCTGATGCCTATGACAATGAGGATGCCTCATCGGTGGTTGATTGCGTGAAGGTGGTGCGCAGCATAGCCCTTCTCACGGGTATAGTGGGAATGTTGCTGTTGGCGCTCTTTGCGCCGCTTGTTGCGTGCCGTATGTCATTGGCCGGCGACTACAGTGTGTTGCATCTTGTGCTTCTCTCTCCTGTGGTCCTTTTTATGGCAGTCTCGGGTGGGGAACTTGCTATTCTGCGCGGGGTGAAGCAACCCGCTAAAATAGCTCTTTACACTCTGTGGACAGCCGTTAGTGCCGTGCTTGTTACGGTGCCTCTCTATTATGTTGCGGGCGCTGCCGGCATTGCGCCTGCAATCTTCGTTGTTGCACTTTTGCAAATGGGGGGTGCACTGTTTTTCTCAACCCCTCTTTATCCCTACAAGGCATCGCCTTTCTCGTGGAAGTTGTTGCGTCAAGGGCTCGACATTGTGAAACTTGGTGCCGGTTACATATATGCCACAATATTGGTTTCGGGTTCAATGTGGCTCATATATCAGGTAATCAACGCTTTCGATGGTGATGAGGCGGTAGGCTTCTTCGCGGCGGGATATATGTTTGTTGGAATGTTGCCCTCAATACTCTTTGCAGCCTTCGATTCCGACTATTATCCACGCCTGGCCGGAATATTTGCCAACCTCGATAAGCGCAATGCTATGGTAAACGGGCACATCGAAGTGCACCTCTTCCTGCAGGTGCCTGTGATATTGTGCGTGGTGTTTCTCTTGCCGTGGCTGCTGCCGCTTTTCTACAGGGAAGAGTTTCTTGTTGCACTGCCAATGGCTCAAGTGGCTGTTATGGCCCTGCTGTTCCACATAATGACCTATCCCATCTCTTTTTTGCCGGTCTCCAAGGGGGATACACTGACCTTTGCTCTTCAAGAGACAGCCTACAATCTCTCTTTTGTGGGGCTTACGTTGTTGGGCTATAATCATTGGGGTTGGCTTGGTGCCGGCGTGGGAATGGCTTTGGCAAGGATTTTGGACCTGCTTGTGGTCTGCTCAATAGCACGTTTGAAATACTCTTTTCATCTCTCGGCAAGGGCTGTCGGCTTTTTTGTGATGAGTCTGTTGCTTGGCGGTGTGGTGCTGTTCTCGGCTCTCTATGCCGGCAGGTGTGCGTGGGCAGTGCCGGCAGGCTTTGCAGCGATAGTCTGCTCGGTGTCGGTGTCGCTCTATCAATTATCGCGCCACAGCAATATCTTGTCAATGGTTACCAAACGCATATTCAAGAAATAATGATGAAAAAAAACGATATTTTAAAAAGGCTTTATACTTTTATCGCGGCACTGCTGTTTGCCAATACTCTTTTTGCGCAGCCGACAGATGTGAAATTGTCTTCGCCATTCGATTTTGACATACTGTTGAGCGCCAGCTTTGGCGAGTTGCGCTCCAATCATTTTCACTCCGGTCTTGATTTCAAGACTCAGGGCGTTGTGGGCAAGCCCATAAAATGTGTTGCCGACGGATATATATACCGTGCCAGGGTGCAAGCCGGCAGCTATGGTCTTTCACTCTATGTGATGCACGACGGGTTTATGACACTCTATGCCCATCTCGACCGTTTTCCTCAAGAAATTGCCAAGCGTGTGCGCGATAATCAGTATGCAAGGGAGCGCTTCGAGGTAGACCTCTACTTTGGAGCCGATGAATATCCGGTGAAGTGTGGCGATTTTCTTGCCTATGCCGGCAACACAGGCTACTCCTTTGGTCCGCATCTTCATTATGAGGTGCGCAACACCTCGGGCGAAAGGATTTATAATCCGCTGTCATTCTATAAAGAACTTGTAGTTGATACACGCCCTCCCAAGGCTTCGGCAATTGCTGTCTATCCGCGTGTTGGGAGTGGTGCTGTGGGTGGCGACTCATTCTCCCGCAGCTACAAGGTGAAGAACGGCGTTGTGTCCGATACCATTGATGTTTGGGGCGATGTGGGTTTTGGCGTGGATGCTCTTGATTTTATGGACAATACATCTAATAAATATGGCGTCTATCGCGTAGAACTGTTCGTGGATGGCGAGCGCTGCTTTGTGTCGCAGATGGATGACTTTACATTCAACGAGTATAAACTGATAACGGCTTGCGTGGACAGGCGTCGCGAGGATTCCGGTGAGGGGTCGTTCCAGAAGATGTTTATCACCGACAACAACCCCTTTGGGCAGTACAGTGCCGGCAAGTCGCGCGGTTGGGTGTGTATCGACAGCGAGAGGCTCTACAATGTGGAGTGCCGTCTCACCGATTATCACGGAAACAGCAGCAGCTATGCGCTTGTGCTGCGTGGCAGCAGGTGCGCTATTCCGCAGGCGCCGTCGGGCGAGTGTTTGCGTTGGAATGTGGCCAACAGGGTAGAGGCACCGGGTGTGCGTTTGAATATATCCCGTGGCGAGATGTATGAAAATGCTCTTATTGAAGCTGTTCCGTTTGGCAACGGTTGTGAACTTGTGGGCCAAGGTCTTGTCTCGGGCGATGATATTGCCTTTTGGCACGGTGCAAAGCTCTCTTTGAGCGCCGATTCAATGCAGAGTGTCCCAAAATCGAAACTTTGCATTGTCAAGGTTACTGAAAAGGATACCACCTGGGTGGGTGGCAGCTATGTAGACGGCTGGGTAACAGCAAAAATCTCCTCGCTTGGGCGCTACGAACTGTCGGCCGACACCATCCCCCCTGTGCTCAAGCCCATCAACGAGGCGGGCTGGATGGCTGATGCCAAGCTGCTCTTCAGCCTTTCCGATGGCGAGTCATCGGTAAGTTCCTTCAAGGGAACCCTCAACGGCAAATTTGTGCTTTTTAAGTACAACAGAAAAGAGAAACGTCTGACCTTTGACTTCAAGCAAGAGAATATACGTCGTGGCGACCACAGACTGAAGGTTGTGGCAGTGGATGCCCACGGCAATCGCACGGTTTTTGAAAAAGATATTAAATATTGATAAATTGCTATGAAAAGATTTTTGTTTACAATTGCGGCAGCCCTGCTCATTACTGCAAGCGGCTTTGCCTGCACCAATTTCCTTGTTGGCAAACGAGCATCGGCCGACGGTTCTGTTTTCATCTCCTATAGTGCAGACAGCTATGGAATGAGCGGCTTTGCAGTGCACTATCCTGCAGCTGTGCATCCCCAGGGGGCAATGCGCGAAATCTACAACTGGGACACAGGCAACTACCTTGGCCAAATTCCCGAAGCACCCTACACCTACAACGTGGTGGGTAATATCAACGAGCATCAGGTTGCTATTGCCGAGACTACATTCGGCGGCCGCGAAGAACTTGTGGACACAACAGGCCTCATTGACTATGGCAGCCTCATCTACATTGCCCTTCAGCGCTCAAAGACAGCACGCGAAGCCATTGATGTGATGACATCACTTGTTCAGCAGTATGGATACTACAGCAGTGGCGAGAGCTTCTCCATTGCCGACAAGAACGAGGCTTGGATTCTTGAGATGGTGGGTAAGGGCGGCAAAGAGAAGGGCGCCGTGTGGGTAGCCATACGTATTCCCGATGATTGCATCTCGGCTCACGCCAACCAGGCGCGCATACGCAAGTTCGATATGAAGGACAAGGAGAACGTGCGCTATTCAAAGGATGTCATTAAATTTGCCCGCAAGATGGGCTACTTTAGTGGCAAAGACGAGGAGTTCGATTTTGCAGCAGCCTATTGTCCCGCCGATTTTGGCGGCCTGCGCTACTGCGATGCACGTGTGTGGAGCTTCTTCAATATGTTTGGCGAGGAGGATATGACAAAATACCTTGCCTGGGCTTCGGGTGATGCCACTGCCGAGCCTATGCCGCTTTATATGAAGCCCAAGAAACCTATGACACTGCAGGATGTGCAGAACGGAATGCGCGACCATTACGAGGGCACTCCATTTGAGATAACGGGCGACCTTGGCGCCGGCCCCTATGATATGCCCTACCGTCCCTCTCCATTGAGTTTCAAGGTTGATGGCAAGGAGTATTTCAACGAGCGTCCCATTTCAACATTCCAAACAGCATTTACCTTTGTTGCACAGCTGCGTAGCGAGCTGCCCGATGCAGTGGGCGGTGTAATGTGGTTTGGTGCAGACGATGCAAATATGGTAGTCTTCACTCCTGTCTATGGTTGTGCTACCGTTGTGCCCGACTGCTACAAAGAGTGCTATGCCGACCCTCTTGAGTTCTCTTGGAAGTCATCCTTCTGGGTGTTTAACTGGGTGTCGAATATGATTTACCCCAAATATTCGATGATAATTGATGATATGCGAGCGGTTCAAGCAACTCTTGAGAGTGCTGTATATGAGCAGAGCAAGGCTGTAGAGGCCGAGGCGCTTGCAGCTATCGGCACCTCGCCCAAATATGCAGTTTCACTGCTCACCGATTTCACCTGCCACAGTGGTGAGACAGTGCTTGCCGAGTGGAAGAAGTTTGGCGAGAAGATAATCGTCAAGTACAACGATTTTGTTGTCAAGAGCGAGAAGAACGGCAAGCTCGACCGTGGTGCAACAGGCCTTGGTGGTCGCGTGGTGCGCCCCGGCTACTCCGAAAAGTATTGGAGGGCTGTTGTGGAGAGCACAGGCGACAGATATCTTATTCCACAATCAAAATAATCCGATATTTGTTTATATTTGTAAATAAATATCTATATTTGCTGTGAAACAGCGAATACGCGTTTTTTGCGCTTTTCCTTTTAGGAAATATGTGCCACAATTTTGTTGAACAGTATAAATGACAAACAATATGGAACAGGAACTTATTAAAATGGTTACGGACAAGGCTATGGAGTGGCTTTCTCCGGCTTATGACGAAGAGACACGCAAAGAGGTTCAGGCAATGCTCGACAACGAGGACAAGACACCTCTCGTAGATGCCTTCTATCGCGAACTTGAGTTTGGTACAGGTGGCTTGCGTGGCATTATGGGTGCAGGCAGCAACCGTATGAACATCTACACTGTCGGTAAGGCAACACAGGGCCTCGCCAACTATCTGAACGAGTGCTTTAAGGATATGGAGCAGATATCAGTGGTTGTGGGCCACGACTGCCGCAACAACAGCCGCCTGTTTGCCGAGATTTCGGCCAACATCTTCTCGGCTAACGGCATCAAGGTCTATCTGTTCGAGGATTTGCGTCCAACACCCGAAATATCATTCGCTATCCGCCATTTGGGTTGCCAGAGTGGTGTAAACATCACTGCCAGCCACAACCCCAAGGAGTACAACGGCTACAAGGCATACTGGGATGACGGTGCACAGATGCTCTCTCCCCACGATGTAAACACCATCAAGCACGTAGAGAGTGTAAAGGTCGAGGATATCAAATTCCAGGGCAACCCTGCTCTCATCGAGGTTATTGGTGAAGAGGTTGATGCTGCGTTCCTCGATGCAGTGAAGACTCTCTCAATCGACCCCGAAGTTATTGAGCGCCACAAAGACCTCAAGATTGTCTACACTCCCATTCACGGTTGTGGCCGTGTGCTCATCCCCGCATCATTGCGCAAGTGGGGCTTCGAGAATATCCACTGTGTAGAGGAGCAGATGGTGAAGGATGGAAACTTCCCCACCGTTGTATCTCCCAATCCCGAGAACCCCGAGGCAATGACAATGGCTGTGAACCTTGCCAAGAAAATTGATGCCGACCTTGTGCTGGCTTCCGACCCCGATGCCGACCGTCTTGCCATTGCGTGCAAGAACAGCAACGGCGAGTGGGTGATAATCAATGGTAACCAAACTTGTATGATGTTCCTCTACTACATCATAACACAGTATACCAAATTGGGCAAGATGACAGGCAAGGAGTTTGTTGTGAAAACAATCGTTACCACCGAGGTTATCAAGAATATTGCCGAGAAGAATAATATAAAGATGTATGACTGCTACACCGGTTTCAAGTGGATAGCAAAGGTTATTCGCGACAACGAGGGCGTTGCCAAGTACATTGGTGGTGGTGAGGAGAGCTTTGGCTTCCTGGCCGAGGACTTCTGCCGCGACAAGGATTCTGTTTCAGCTTGTAGCCTCATTGCCGAGGTTGCTGCTTGGGCCAAGGACAACGGCAAGAACCTATATGAACTTCTTATGGATATCTACGTTGAGTATGGTTTCTCAAAGGAGGTTACAGTGAACGTTGTTAAGCCCGGCAAGAGCGGTGCCGATGAAATACGTCAGATGATGGAGAATTTCCGCGCTAATCCTCTCAAGGAGATGGCCGGTGAGAAGGTTGTTTGCTACAAGGATTTCAAGACAATGAAACAGGTCGATGGCGAGGGTAATGTTACCGACATTGATATGCCCGAGCCTTCAAACGTGCTGCAATATTTCACCGAGAGTGGCAACAAAGTTTCTGTGCGTCCCTCGGGTACCGAGCCCAAGATTAAGTTCTATATGGAGGCTAAGGGCAAGATGGGTTGCCGCAACTGCTATGCCGATGCCTGCGCCAAGGCTGATGAGACCATCGAGGCAATGAAGAAGGCAATGGGCATCTAATTGGATAGGGTGCTATAAAAAATATTGCCATCTGAATGGCAATACTAATGAAAGGATAAAAAACCGCATTGCGGTTTTTTATCCTTTTTGTACTTTATTTACAAATTGCGCGTGAATTATAGACAAAATAGCACCGTGAGAGTTATTATATGTAATGTTTTTGCTATATTCGCATTGAATTTAAACATTTGCAGGCGATGCCTGTGAACTTTTAAACAGAACATTTATGAAAAAAACATTGGTAGATCTCTTTGAGGAATCGGTGAAAAAGTATTCAAATAATACCTTCCTCCTTGAGAAAAAAGAGAAGAAAGAGGGCTTTAAGCCCACAACCTATATGCAGGTTAAGGAGCAAGTCTATCGCCTTGGTGCAGGTTTCCAAGCGCTTGGAGTGAAGAAAGGCGACAATATGGCCCTGCTCAGTGAAGGTTGTAATATGTGGGTGATTGGCGAACTTGCTATGTTCTATGCCGGCGCTGTTAATGTGCCTCTGTCCATTAAGCTTGAGGAGAGCAACGACCTTCTTTTCCGTCTCGACCACGGTGATGTGAAGTTTGTCTTTGTGTCAAACTATCAGCTAAAGAAAATACGTGCGATAAAGGATAAGCTCAACAAGGTGCAGAAGGTTGTGGTCTTTGGCGATGCCGGTGAACTTCAAGAGGATGAGATTCACGTAGATGAGGTGTTTGCCCTGGGTGATAAGTTCCTTGCAACCCACTCATTGGAGGAGTTCCTTGCTGTTGGACAGTCGCTTGTGAACGATGATATTGCAACCATCACATACACCAGTGGAACAACAGCCGACCCCAAGGGTGTGATGCTCACGCATCGCAACTACACCGCAAATGTGGAGCAGGCAAAGACACTTGTGAACATTGATGAAACTTGGCGCACACTCATCATTTTGCCTCTTGACCACTGCTTTGCACACGTGGTGGGCTTCTATATAATGATGTCGTGCGGTGCAGCTGCTGCAACAGTGCAGGTTGGTCGCACAGGCCTTGAGACACTCAAGAACATCCCTCTCAACATCAAAGAGGTGCGTCCGCACTTCATCCTTTCTGTTCCATCGCTTGCAAAAACCTTCAAGAAGAATATTGAAACGGCTATCCGTGCCAAGGGCAAGGCTACCGAAACACTTTTCAATTGGGGAATGGCTGTGCGCCAAAAATATTATGGCGAGAGCAGTTTGGATTCAAAGGGGCTGCGCATTCTTCTAAAACCGCTTGTGGCACTCTTCGATAAGCTCATCTTCTCCAAGGTGAAAGAGAATTTTGGTGGCGAGTTGCGTTTCTTCATCGGTGGCGGTGCTCTGCTCGATAAGGAGTTGCAGAATTTCTATGTGGGCGTGGGAATGCCGATGTATCAGGGTTATGGACTTTCCGAGGCAACCCCCGTTATTTCATCCAACGGCCCCGACCTCTATCGTTTCGGCTCAAGCGGTAAGCTTGTGAAACCAATCGAATTGAAAATTTGCGATGCCGAAGGCAAGGAACTTCCCACAGGCGAGCTTGGCGAGATTGTTGTGAAGGGTGAGAATGTGATGGCCGGTTACTGGAAAAATCCGGTGGCAACGGCCGAGACAGTGCGCGATGGTTATCTCTACACCGGCGACCTTGGCTATATGTCAAGCGAAAATCTGCTCTATGTGAAGGGACGTTTCAAGAGCCTGCTTATTTCAAGCGACGGAGAGAAGTATAGCCCCGAGGGCATAGAGGAGGCATTTGTCAGTCTTTGTCCCACCATCGACCAGGTAATTCTCTACAACAACCAGTCTCCTTATACTATAGCTCTGTTTGTTCCCAACAAGGATAATATCAAGCGTGCGCTTTTGGAGAAGGGGCTTGACCTCTCTACCGATGAGGGTCGCAAGGCTGCTTGTGATTTGGTAAAGGCCGATGTTGATATGTTCAAGAAGGGTGGCACTCACGCAGGTATGTTCCCCGAGCGTTGGCTGCCCAGCTGCTTTGCTATTCTGCCCGAGGCGTTTACCGAGCAGAACGGAATGATGAACAGCACAATGAAAGTGGTGCGTGGCAAGGTGGAGAAATTCTATCAGGAGCGCATCGATATTCTCTACACAGCCGAGGGTAAGAACCTCTATGAGCAGCACAATCTCGATGCATTCAAGTAAAAGAGTATATCTGCATTTAACCAATAAGCGCTTGGCAAATATTTGCCATGCACTTATTGGTTAATTACATATTAGCCCAAATGTTTTCCCAGTCGCTGCGGTATTCCGAACTGTCGTAACTGTCGGCCCAATCATCGTTGTTGCTGTTCTTTTGGTTGGGCTTTCCGAGGATTGATATTGCAATTAGTTTCAGCGTTCCAATTTCAATGGTTGTCGCCTGTGGCGATATGTATGTTTTTTTAAAATGGCTGTTTGAATGACGCTTTTGGAGTGGAGGGTAAAGGCTGCTCCTTTTTGCTATCTTTTTGTGCTTTTGTTTTTTGCCTTTAATGGCTGTTATAGCTCCATCAATATGCGTGCATTTATGAGCCTGCCGGTGAGGTAGTTGGGCACTGCATAGTTATTGTTGTTGATGTCTTTCACCCAATAGTAGGAATTTACGTTGTTTATGCCCAAGATGTTGAATGCATCAACTCCCAACCACACGTTCTTGAACCAGCTGCGCACACCGGTGCGGAAAATCCCATCTTCGTTGTTGAGCAGGCGATAGGACATTCCTATGTCCACGCGGCGGTAGGCAGGGGCGTTGAATGTGTGCTTCTCGCGGCCTGTGTGTGGCGGTCCAAAGGGCAGTCCGTCGGCGTATGTCCCTTGCAGGCTCATCTTCCAGCGTTCTGTGCCGGGGAAGAAGTCTGTGAAGTGGAGCGAGGCGCAGAATTTGCTGTTGGTGGGGCGTTGTATCCACTCTCCTTCGTTGATTTTCTCTTTTGTGTCCATCACAGAGAAGGTGAGCCACGAGTCGGTGCCCGGCACAAACTCTCCAAACAGCTTCATATCAAGTCCTGTGGCATATCCTTCGGCGCAGTTCTCTCCATAGTAGACAATGCGCACATTGTCTATATTATAAGGTATAAGGTTGTCGAGCTTTTTGTAGTAGGCTTCGGCTGTGAGTTTGAATGGGCGCCCATAGAGGTTGAAATGATAGTCGCAGCCCATCACCAGGTGGATTGAACGCTGTGATTTTATATTCTTGTTTAAGGCGACAGTGGTTATGCCTTCTATGGTTGTGGTGTCGCGCATCTCCTTGTAGAATGGCGTCTGGTAGTAGATGCCTGTTGCAAGGCGGAAGGTTATATCATCATTGAATTTTGGAACAAGTCCCACACTTACACGCGGCGAGAATATGACCTCATTGTTCCAGTCCCACCACGATAGGCGTGCTCCGGCGTTTATGGAGATAAGACCAATGCTGCAAGTGAACTTGTAGGTGTCTTGCAGGTATGTGCTTACGTGGTTGGTGGTGTTGGATATGTTTGAACTGAGGTTGTAGACAGGGCGCAGGCCATTATTTACAACGGGCACGTTGTAGCCCAGCGAGTCGCGCAGCTCCCACTCGCGTTGCTTGTCTGCAACATCTTCCCTTTTCCATTCAACGCCCCAGCGCAGGTCGTGCTGCTTAAGGTAGTGTTTGCCGGTAACCGAAACAGCTTGCACATTGGCTTTAAGGTAGTTGCGTGCGTGCTCCATATATCGCCCAACGCCCATTGTCTGGTTGGTGTTTATCTCGTCGAGCCAGTATTCGCCAATGATATCATAGGTCTCCTGCTCGTCGGTGCTGAAAGCCGATGCCTGCAGGGTGTATTGATTATATTCGTTTGGGGTGTAGTTCATAGCTGCCGCGCCAAAGAAGGTGCGAAATAGGTCGCTTTCCCAGCCGCCGAAATAGACCTTGAACTGTTTGACATCCTCAAGAGTTCCAAAGCTTGTTGTGCGGTCGCTGGGGGTGAACTCGTAGTTGTTCTGCGAAATGTTGCCAATGACACTGAGGCTCAATTTGTCGGTTATGCGCCAGTCGAGGTAGGCCTGGTAGTCTATGAATGAAGGGTTGTACTCTCCCTTTGTCTCAAGCGTGCCCAGCAGATAGCCCGTGCTCTTGTATCGCACGGAGTTTGTGATGCTTATCTTGTTGTTGCCCCAGCCAACGTATGCGCTTGCGCCCAAGAGGCTTGCCGAGACGGAGCTCTCGAACTCGCGTGGCTTGCGGTATGTAACGTCAAGCACAGATGACATCCTATCGCCATACTTTGCTTCGAAGCCGCCAGTGGAGAAGGAGACGGCGCTCACCATATCGGGGTTGAGGAAGCTCAGTCCTTCCTGTTGCCCGGCGCGTATGAGCAGCGGACGGTATACCTCTATTCCATTGACATATACGCTGTTCTCGTCGAAATTGCCGCCGCGCACATTGTATTGCGAGCTCATCTCGTTGTGCGAGCTCACTCCGGCTTGTGATTTTATGAGGTCCTCAATTGCATTGCCGCTTGCCGATGGCTGCAGACGCAGCTTGTCGGGCAGCTCAATCTGTTGTGTGGTGCCCAATTGTTTCTGTTTATCAACAACATCTACCTGTTGCAGTGCAATGTCGAGTGATGGCAGCATCACATTGACAGTCAGTGTGTCTGTGGGGTTCTTGAAGGTGCGCTTGCGGGTTTGGTAGCCAATCATAGAATAGATGAGCACAATGCTGTCCTTGCTTTCACAAGTGAGTGTGTAGTAGCCGTTTAGGTCGGCCACCGTGCCTTTTGCTTCACCTGCAACGCCAACGCTTGCAATCTCAATGGGGTTGTGGTTCTCATCGGTTATGCGCCCCTTGAAAGTAACCTTCTGGGCTGTGGCCGATGCAGAGAACAGTGAGAGAAACAGCAGTGCTATGTATATTCCGGTTTTCATCTTCATTTTGCGCGTGTATTTATAATAACGTCTGTTTTGTGCTAAACGTATATTGCACGCAAAATTTTATTCATCCACTCCCATCTGAAACGGTACCATCGCAAGGTGCCCACAATCTTGCCGCCATAGTTGAGCAGTGTGGCAATGAATTTCCTGTGCATATAGGGAAGCAGCCTTGCTTCAAGAAATTCAAAGTGGTCGTATCCGCCTCGGTGGGCATCTGTTATTGCTGTCCATATAGCCATTATGCCCGGATATTGCAGCGGGTGGCGCTTGCGCAGTCCGCAGCTGAATGCAAGGCTTGCACGACCCTCCTCATAGAGGCAAATGGAACTGCCTATGATTTTTCCTTTATACTCCACAATAAACATCTTCGCTTCATTGGAGAGGGTGCCATCGTCGTTGTGCAGCATTGTGTGGAGTGCTTTTTTGCAGGGCAGGCGGCGTGTCTTGCTTATGTAGTAGTTGTGCAACAGGTTAATTCCCTCGGCTATCTCTTGCGGTGATGTTGCGCGGCGGCCTGAAACTCCATTGGCTTCGGCTTTGCGTATGTGTGCCTTGTAGGCGCGCGTGAGGCGCTCCTTGGGTGGCTTGCTGTGGAGCGAGATGTAGAGCCTTTGGTCGCGCAGTGGAATGAAATTGTGGGTGCGCAGGGTGTTGTAGGCAAAGCGTGAGTCCTCAATGTTTCTCACCTTTATCAGTGTGTGGTTGGAGCCGGGTATTGATAGAATGTGCACAAGAAAGCGGGTAAAAAGTTTCTCGCGCTCTTCGCCGTGGCGGTATACACCTTCTCCGTGTATGGTGTATTGTGCGGTGCTCATCATTGGCGGCAACAGGCATATACTGCGCTTTTTCGTTACAAGCAGATGCCCGATTTCGCATCCGTCGCTATCATAGCCCACAAGCATAAAGGGCTTGCTTCTGCTCCTTTTTTCAAAGGTGCGGAACATAAGCCGGGAATGGAGCATTGACCCTTTTATGAGTGGTGGCAGCTCCTCGCTCTTTGTGTAGGTTTCTATGCGCAAAGCTTCTCAATTGTTATTTTTGCCTTGTAAAGTTAATGAAAAAATGAAATATTTTAGTACCTTCGTATGCCATATTTCTTTTTATGGTTATTGTTTGCACTTCAAGTGAAAAAAATAGTGTTTAAAATGGAAAACAAAGATATATATATATTGGCTATCGAGTCATCGTGCGATGATACGTCTGCGGCTGTTATGCGCGGTGATGTTGTGCTTTCTAATGTTACAGCCGGCCAGGCAGTGCACGAACAGTATGGCGGTGTGGTGCCCGAGCTTGCATCACGTGCCCACGAACAGAATATTGTTCCGGTTGTTGATGCGGCGCTTAAACGTGCCGGCGTGGCCAAGGAACAGCTCTCTGCAATAGCCTTCACGCGTGGTCCCGGTCTTATGGGGTCGCTGTTGGTGGGTGTTTCGTTTGCAAAGGGTCTGGCTGCATCGCTCAATATTCCGATGATTGAAGTAAATCATCTGCAGGGACACGTGATGGCGCATTTCATAAAGGAACCCGATGTTGAACACCGCAGCCCCGAGTTTCCTTTCTTGTGCCTTATGGTATCGGGCGGAAATTCGCAGATTATAAAGGTGAACAGTTATAAGGATATGGAGATTATCGGCCAGACTATCGATGATGCAGCCGGTGAGGCGCTTGATAAGTGTGCCAAGGTTATGGGGTTGGGCTATCCCGGTGGCCCCATAATAGACCGTCTGGCGCGTCAGGGCAACCCCAAAGCCTATGCCTTCAGTAAACCCCATATTCCCGGTTTCGATTACAGTTTCAGCGGGCTTAAAACCTCGTTTCTCTACACCTTGCGCAAGCTTGTTGAGAATGACGACAACTACGTGGAGTCTCATAAAGAGGACCTCGCTGCTTCGTTCGAGGCTACGGTGGTGTCGGTGCTTATGGATAAGCTTTACAAGGCTTCAAAGTCGCTTGGTATCAAGCGTATAGCCCTCTCGGGTGGCGTGTCGGCCAATACTGCTTTGCGTCAGGCCTATGGCGATTATGCCAAACGCTATGGTTGGGATGTCTTTATCCCAAAATTCGGCTTCACAACCGACAATGCTGCAATGATAGGCATTGTGGGGTACTATAAATTCCTTGATAACGATTTTTGTGCGATGGACCTTCCGGCTTTCTCTCGCACTGTTATATGATTATGAAGAACGTGGAGGAGTGTGTTGCTGCATTGGCCGCAGCACTTGTGGCGGAGCTTGAAAAACATTCACTCACAATAGCAACGGCCGAGAGCTGCACCGGTGGTGCCATTTCTCAGGCCATAACATCGGTGCCTGGAAGCTCGGCGGTTATGCGAGGTGCTGTTGTGGCCTATCACAATGATGTGAAGAGCAATGTGCTTGGTGTAGGCGCGGATGTGCTTGCTGCAAAAGGGGCTGTCAGTGAAGAGGTTGTGCGCCGGATGGCTTGCGGGGTGGCGCAACTGATGAATGTTGAATGTGCCATTGCAACATCGGGCATTGCAGGGCCCGGCGGTGGAACGCCTGAAAAACCGGTGGGCACTGTGTGGGTTGCGGTAAAGAGTGGCAATCACTTGGAAACTGTGAAATTGCAGCTGCCCGACGAAGGTCGCCTTGCCAATGTGCGCAACGCGGTGCTTGGGGCAATGCAGCTTATGTTGGATGTGCTTGTGTGCAAAGATTGAAACGCTATTTTGTGCCGTTTGGGGTTAAAAACGAAAAATAATTGCGCAATTGTTTGCAAGGTTATTCAAAATCGTATATCTTTGCACTCTGTTTTGAGTAGGTATCAAACGAATAAACAAAAAAATATATATAGAGATGTCTAAGATTTGTCAAATCACCGGTAAGAAAGCTATGGTGGGTAACAATGTTTCACACTCAAACAGAAAGACAAAGCGTCTTTTCAATGTGAACTTGTTTACAAAGAAGTTCTTCTATGTAGAAGAGGATTGTTGGATTCAGTTGCGCGTGAGTGCAGCGGGGTTGAAAACTATTAACCGACTTGGTCTCGATGCGGCTCTTAAGGCTGCTGTGAAGAACGGCCACGTTGCTTGGGAGGAAATTAAAGTACTCGATTAATTAAAGGAGGAGAGTAATTATGGCTAAGAAGGTAAAAGGAAATCGTGTTCAGGTGATACTTGAGTGCACCGAGCAGAAGAACAGTGGTGTTCCCGGTATGTCACGTTACATTACAACAAAGAACCGCAAGAACACAACAGAGCGTTTGGAGTTGAAGAAATACAACCCTTATTTGAAGAGAGTAACCGTTCACAAAGAAATTAAGTAATAAGAGATGGCTAAGAAAGCAGTTGCAACCCTCCAGACAGGTGATAAGGAGAAGTATGTAAAGGTTGTAAAATTGGTTAAATCACCTAAGACCGGTGCCTATATGTTCTCTGAGGAGATGATGCCCCAGGCAAAGGCAGATGAGGCTTTGAAGAAGTAATTTCAATCGCAAGATTAGATATTGAGGAGAATGACAATCGTCATTCTCCTTTTTTCTTGTTTATTCTTGGGATACCCCCAAGAATAGTTATGTTGATATTTTTCTCATCAAAAACGCTGTTGTTTAAAAAAAAATGTGTTTCTTTGGGTTGTGAAAAGTTGCGTATGCGGCTTTGAACAAAGTATCTTCGTTTTTGTTAGTCTATTATACCCATAAAAGAGAGTATATATGGCAACAAAGTTTTTCAAATGTACCCATTGTGGCAATGTGATTGTGAAGATGGTTGATTCGGGTGTGCCGGTGGTGTGCTGTGGCGAGCCTATGGGCGAGCTTGTGGCTAACACCGTGGACGCGAGTGAAGAGAAGCACGTTCCCTTTGTAACGAAGGTCAATGATTGTACAATGAAGGTTGAGGTGGGGAGTGTGCACCATCCTATGACGCCCGAGCATCATATAGCATTTGTCTATGTGGAGACAGAAACGGGCGGAATCAGGGTAGACCTGAAGAGTGAGCCTTGTGCAGAGATATGTACCTGCAAGGCAAAGCCGTTGGCAGTATATGAATATTGTAATCTGCACGGCTTGTGGAAGAGAGAATTGTGATTTTAATAAACTAAATATTCAGTAAACGATAAAAGTTGCTATTATGGAGAAAAGTATCAAAGGAACACAGACCGAGAAGAATTTGCTAACATCATTTGCCGGTGAATCACAGGCAAGAATGCGTTATACTTATTTTGCAAGTGCTGCAAAGAAGGAGGGTTTTGAGCAGGTTGCTGCAATCTTCCAGGAGACAGCAGACCAGGAGAAGGAGCACGCTAAGCGTATGTTCAAGTGGCTCGAGGGTGGTATGGTTGAGATTACAGCTTGCTATCCTGCAGGTGTAATTGGCACAACAGCCGAGAATTTGAGAGCTGCTGCAGCCGGTGAAAACGAGGAGTGGACAGCCGATTATCCCCGTTTTGCCGACATTGCCGATGCTGAAGGCTTCCCCGCAATTGCTGTGATGTATCGCAGAATAGCCGAGGCCGAGAAGGGCCACGAGGAGCGTTATCTTGCTCTGCTCAAGAACATCGAGAATGGCACAGTGTTCAAGAAGACCGAGGCTGTAACTTGGCAGTGCCGCAACTGTGGCTACATTCACACTTCAACCGATGCACCTGAGCTTTGCCCCGCTTGTTTGCACCCTCAGGCCTATTTTGAGGTTAAGAAGAACAACTATTGATTGTTGTTACAATAGTGATAGGAAAAGCGCCCCCAGGGGCGCTTTTTTGTTTGTGTGCTACCAAGGTTTTATTGAGGGAAGACACGCTCATCGGCAAAGTCGGCAGGGTGTAAAAAGTTCTCACTTACGGTGCCGGTGTTGTTTTTGGTATTACCATTGCTGATATATTCGCGTCAAAAAGGTAATCCGTCGCCGAAGGCGAAACGGCACCGTTGAAAAATCCAACGTAAGGCCGACTGTTTTCAGGCCATTGTGTGAGGACTGTTTGAAGTTTTGTGCGGGTATAAATTTTCTTATATAGCCGCACAAAACAAGTTCCGCAGCACCCTGAAAACAGTCGAAAGCCTGGAGTGGCGAGCAAGTGCCCGACC
>JAZONR010000008.1:0-5235 GCA_045654645.1 Bacteroidaceae bacterium | reverse complement strand
ATAGCGTCGGGGATCCACCTCTTCCCATCCCGAACAGAGAAGTTAAGCCCGACAGCGCCGATGGTACTGCAAACATTTGTGGGAGAGTAGGTCATCGCCACTTTTTAAAAGCACTTCAGTTAATTCTGAGGTGCTTTTTTTGTTATAGGGAAATGGGAAAAGTGAAAGCGGAAAACTGAAAGGTGAAAGCGGAAAAGTGAAAACAGAAAAGTGAAAGTGGAAAACGGAGAAGTTAATCCCCCTCGTTCAGCTTGGGCCGATGGTGCTGCAAACATTTGTGGGAGAGTAGGTCATCGCCACTTTTTTTCAAGAGAGTTTCAAGCAATTGAGACTCTCTTTTTTTGTTGTGTGTTGCTGTTAATCCCCCTCGTTCAGCTTGGGCCGATGGTACTGCAAACATTTGTGGGAGAGTAGGTCATCGCCACTTTTTTCAAGAGAGTTTCAAGCAATTGGGACTCTCTTTTTTGTTGTATTGTGCCGTTAATCCCCCTCGTTCAGCTTGGCCCGATGGTGCTGCAAACATTTGTGGGAGAGTAGGTCATCGCCACTTTTTTTCAAGAGAGTTTCAAGCAATTGAGACTCTCTTTTTTGTTGTATTGTGCCGTTAATCCCCCTCGTTCAGTCTGGGCCGATGGTACTGCAAACATTTGTGGGAGAGTAGGTCATCGCCACTTTTTTCAAGAGAGTTTCAAGCTATTGGGACTCTCTTTTTTGTTGTATTGTGCCGTTAAGCCCCCCTCGTTCAGCTTGGGCCGATGTTACTGCAAACATTTGTGGGAGAGTAGGTCATCGCCACTTTTTTTCAAGAGAGTTTCAAGCAATTGAGACTCTCTTTTTTTGTTGTGTGTTGCTGTTAATCCCCCCTCGTTCAGCTTGGGCCGATGGTACTGCAAACATTTGTGGGAGCTGGCTATTGCTACTTTTTTAGAAGATGTAGGCATTAGGGTTACAATTTCAGCTGATACATTGTTTTCCTTAGAAAGAATAAAAATATCCCGTCAGCCAGGCTGACGGGATGTGCTTTAACAGGTGGTTATTCTTCGTCTTTCTTCTTGTTTCTCTTCAGACGGCCACTTTTACGCAATGCTTCTGCTATTATCCATTGGAGCTGGCCGTTAGTTGAGCGGAATTCATCCTCTGCCCACTTTTCAACAGCCTCCATAGTCTGTGCATCTATGCGGAGTACGAAACTTTTGTTTTGCTCTTTTGGCATATCTGTTTTAAATTAATGATGCAGTGTTCCTGCGTTTACAACGGGTTGCGCCGATTCATCTGAGCACAGGACAACGAGAAGGTTGCTTACCATAGCAGCCTTGCGCTCTTCATCAAGCTCAACTACGTTGTTTTCTGCAAGCTGGTCTATGGCCATCTTCACCATTGATACTGCCCCTTCTACAATTTTCTCGCGTGCCGAGATAATTGCATCGGCTTGCTGACGGCGCAACATCACTGCTGCAATCTCCGGAGCGTATGCTAGGTAGTTTATACGTGCCTCGACAATTTCAATGCCTGCCATATTTAGACGCTCGGCAAGCCTCTGCTCGAGCTGCTCGTTGATTTCGGCAGCATTTGAACGCAGGCTCAGCTCGCCACTGGCTATTGCATTATTGTCATAGGCGTAACAACCTGCAACCTGACGCAAGGCAGCATCGCTTTGCACAGATACAAAGTTGGCAAGTGCGTCCATTCGGGTTTCGCTGGGGCTTGCTATTTGTTCCTGTGCGTCGATGTTGAAGACAGCCTTGTATATTTCACTTGCCTTGACTTTCCACACCAACACAAGGCCAATCATAATGGGGTTGCCCATCTTGTCATTAACTTTTATGGGTGCAGCATTGAGGTTGCGCGCACGAAGCGAGATCTTCTTCACGCTCATAAATGGGTTTACCCACCAGAAACCCTCCTGCAGCAGGTTACCGCGGTATTTACCAAAGAACACCATTACTCTTGCCTGGTTGGGTTCAATTACCATAAGTCCGAACAGCGTTACAAGCGCTACGGCTATGCCAATTGCGCACATAACTATCGCCAACACACTGCTGGCCACTTGTGTAGCCAAGCAGGCTATACATCCTGCAACAACTGCGAGAACTGTGAACAGTACAACAAAGCCATTTGCCTTGAAACCCTTGTACTCAAAATTTAAATTGTTTTCCATAATTCTGTGTTTAAAATGATATTATTTTGATATCACAAAAATAGGCTATGTTTTTTAATGTTCCAAATATTTTTTGAGAGATTTTGTGCTTTTAGCTTTGCTGTTATTGCTCTTGTTCGTTGGCTTGCTATCAATTTCTTCTCTTTTGTGGGTTGTCAAAGATTGTTCTGGAGTGTAGCTCTCCGTTCTTATAGTATGTGTAGATGTATTTATCCGGCCTTTCGCTAGCACTTCCTTTCTCGTAAATGATTTCTATTTCAATTTCTGCTTTTGCGCCTTTATTGACATCTTTTCTAATAGTTTGTTCTTTTCGCTTAAAGGGGCCTTTGTTCAGTGAGGAATTTTGTGGAAGCAAGTTTATTCCATCACTAACACCTCCTAAATCGTGGGCTATTATGTGTCCCGCATCATCATCCAGCCTTTCGCTATCCAATCCCGATATATTTGTTTTTCCTTTTCTGAAGTCTCGTTGTGCTACCTTGTCTCTTGCGTAAATTTTTGTTCCTTTGAATTTGGGGCTTATTTTTGTCTTAACGAGAACGGGTCTTCCCAGTTTATCTGTAACGTATATTGAATTATCAAAGTGATATTCCATATTTCCCATTGATTTCATATTCAATAACGAGTGGTCGTTAGAGGGAATTGTTATTACATTACCTTCAATGACTCCCAATGTTTCGCCTGTTAGGCGGTTTTTCACAATCGTTTTTGTATTATTATCTACTAATTCAAGGTCTTTAGCTCTTAAATACCTTTTTGAGAACATACACGCGTCGGCGTATTTGTCTGCACCATTATTAAGGTATCTTAAAGTCTTGATATTTGTGCGATGGCTTGAATTTAGGCATTGTGCGTAGTTTTCAATATGCTCAGGCCTTTCTTTCAGCAGGTTGGCAAATGTCCTGTTTTCTTGAATATCCTTCAAAAGCTTTTTTTGCGAATTTGCATCGGGCAGGCAACTTTCCACTTTTTTAAACCCTTCTTCATTGAAAAACTTTTTCATTTTTGCAGCTTCAGGGCTTAAAGCATCATACGCTGCTTTCTCAAATCCCGTCTCTGCAATATTTTTTGAGCCTTTAGCACTCTTGGCAGCATAACGTGAGACTCTTTTTTCTATTAACTCTTTTCCGCTTGCATAAACTCTCCCTTTGGCCAACAGCCGAGTCGCTTGCTTTTTTACGATTTTTTTTCCTGATACTTTTACCGATTTCTTTACGATATTCTCGGTAACCTCCTTAAGAGCCTTTTCCGATATTTCACCGGCTATTGATGAGTTTACACTATGTTCCAGTCTGTCGGTTATAGCCGATTTTAGTCCTTTTTTAATGGCAGACTCTTTTATCTCATTTAGAATAGCTCTCTGTCCCGACTGTTTTACATTGCTCTTGATTGATGATTTTATTCCTGTTTTAGCTGCAGTTTTTACTGCAGCTTTTCTAAAAGAACTGACTTGTGCATTGTTCTCTATGCAAATAATGGAGAGCAAAAACAGCAGTACGTATTTAATATAGCTCATAGTATATTTTGCTAAATTCCTTTTGTGATTTCTTGTATCTCTCTCTTATTGCGCGCATAATTTCGTTTGTGTAATATTCTGCAGCGTTCTCCATCCTCATTCTAAAATCCTCTGTAAATGAATTTATATATGGTATCTGTTTTTGTGAGCGTTTCTTTGCCGAGCGTATTCCGTATCCCAAATCAATGGCATCCAATATTACACCTCCCGGAACAAATGAACCCAAAAAGGAGGCTACACTCAACGCTGTTCCAACTCTGTCCTTTTCGTTCTGAATTTTGCTGATGCTGTATAGTGTATATGAGTTACACCCAATTCTGAGGGGACGTTGTCTCAGCTCAAATAGGAACTGATATCCATTATTGGGAATATCCTCAAATGTTACAGATGAGAGAATCTCTTTGCGGGTATTGTTTATCTCTTGACTGTATTTGTTGATTTCGTTTCTAATAAACTCTTCAATAGCTTGGTTAGAGATATACTTGTCTATTATACCATTTGCAAATGATTCTATATTATAGTAATCTTTGGGAAGGTCATTCTCGAAAATATCTTCCATTATCATCGGATATTTTTCATAGAGGTGTGTGGCAAGAAATGTCTTTATTGATAGCTCAAGATAGTTCAGTGATTCAGATTCCGATTTTGTATATTCCGATAAATCCTTTTTAATCTGTTTACTCATCTTCTTCTTGAGTTCCTTTCTTTTCCTATCTACTTTATCAAAGAATTGGGTCTCTTTAAAAGAGTGAGAAAGGCTTTTGAGTTCAAAATAGTCCATATTATCTATATTTGAAATCAAAGTCTCTTCAATGAATGTATCTAGAAAACGGTGCTGTTGCGGGTGTTGCAGATAATATTGTGCTACCTCATCAATGGGCTTGTTTATAAGCTCATTGATTATAAAATCCTCTCTTTCTTCTATTATAATTTCAAACCCCTCTTTTAATAGACTATCCTCTTTTGCAATATTGTACAAATCCAACAATTTTTCATAATTGTATTCTCTTATATCGAAGTCGCAGAATATTGAAAGATAGGCATAATCTTTGTGCTCGGTAATCTCGTGGTAAAGATTGATTAGCCCGGCAATGTCATCGGATGCAATGCAGGTATTGACTTTATAAATCTCGGGGTGTATCGGTTGGATTATTTCTTTGCTCTTGCACGAAGACAATGAATATATGATGCAAATGAAAGAAAGAATTTTTAGGTATAGCAAAAGATAGAACCTGATATTCATCTTGGTTATTGGTTTAACTATAATTCAATGTCATTAGGTGTTTTACCTCTTTTGTTTCTGTTTTAGTAGCTGTTTGCCTATGTAAATGCAAAGTTACTAAAATTGTTTTACACTGCAAAAGACTGTTTTTTCGCTGCGTGAAAGGTGGGCAAAAATGTCTATCCCTATGTGGCATAAGAGGGTGACCCAAAAGTAATTGGGTTACCCTTCTTCATTTTATTATTTCAGCGTTCAAATTGCCGTATGATAATAAAAATATAGCTATTCCATTGATAAACATTGGAATAGCTATTGTTTGTTTGGGAAATTTTTATTATC
>JAZONR010000007.1:0-20698 GCA_045654645.1 Bacteroidaceae bacterium | reverse complement strand
AACAAAATGACTGTAATAAACGCATTAAGAGCAAAAATCGTGGCAAGAATGTTTGCAGTCATCAAAAAAAATGATTTTTACAAACCTATTTTATCTTAATTTGCTTGCAAAAACCATAATAATAGGGGGACGAGACAGCTTGCTGTCGGACGGGGGATGATTATTTAGTCGCTTGTTTATTATCCCCCTCGCCTGCGGCACTCCCCCTTGCAAGCAAAGGGGAGAACTGTTGGTTGCTGTGATTGAGAAGTTGTTTTTGCTATGCATTTCAGCTGTCCCCTTTCCCAAGGGGGACGAGGCAGCTTGCTGTCGGGCGGGGGATGATATTTAGTCGCTTGTTTATTATCCCCCTCGCCTGCGGCACTCCCCCTTGCAAGCAAAGGGGAGAACTGTTGCTTGCTGTGATTGGGTATTTGTTTTTGCCTATGCTTTTCAGTTGTCCCCTTTTCCAAGGGGGACGAGACAGCTTGCTGTCGGGCGGAGAATGATTATTTTGTGTGCCGGGCACTTTGGTTCTTTCAGGCGATGAAAGAACAGAAAAGAAAGACTTGACTAAAAATACAAGTGAACAATTAAGGTTGAGGTGTACAGTAGAATATAGGACACCCATTCACTCCCTTCGCCCACAAAATTAAGCACCGACAAGCAACCTTATCCCTTTTTACTTTGCAATGTTGCACATTTTGACTACTTTTGTTCCATATATAACATTAAAAAGGCAAATTATGAACAACATCTATTTAAAGAAGCTCCCGGCACAGGGATTTGCCACCACGCTATCATCGTTGCAGCAGTTTGTGCAACACATCTACCAACTGCAACACACATCAATTTTCTATTGCCTTAGCGGCGAGGCCCTATTTACCATTGACGGACAAAGGTACCGTTTTACACAGGGACAAATAATAATATGCCCCACCGGCTCCAACATACACCTGCTCGATATCACAAGCGACTTCAGCTCTCGCCTGCTGGGACTCTCCAAGCACATCTGGCTTGCCGCACGCAGCTCAATGAGCCCCGAGACGATGCAAGGCATTGAGTGCCGCACCCACCAGGGAAGCAACAGCGAGCTCGAGAAGGAGTTTGTGAACAACCTGTTCAGGCAGATAGACATTCTCGACACCGAGGTTAGGAGCAACGAAGCAAATATGGAGTTCTGCCGCCAGAGTGTAACCTTGGCAGTAAACTCACTGCTGCTCTACATACAACACATAAGCAAGGAGCAAAAAAATCTCTCAAAAGAGCACATAGGCGAGAACAAGGACAGACTTTTCTATGAGTTCAGAATGTTGCTCACCGACAATTTCCGCACCGAGAGGTCGGTGCAATTCTATGCCGACAAGATGAGAATCTCCACACGCCACCTTAACTCGGTGTGCCAACGGGCCAGCGGGCAGAACGCCAAGGAGATAATTGACCACTACACGATAATTGAGCTGCAGGTTGCACTTATGTACACACACAAGAGTTTCCAGGAGCTGGTCAATGATTTCCACTTCCCCGACCAAAGCTATCTTAACCGCTATTTCAAGCGACACACCGGGCACTCGCTCTCCGAGTTCCGCTCCAACGGTGTTATGGTGGATTAAAAGCACACCGCATACACACACGCCGAGTGGCGCCCCGCGGGGCGCCACTCGGCGTGTAGTAATATCATTAAGCAACAGGTGTTGCCGTGCTTCTAAGCCTCACCCTTGAACATATTGGCATCGGGCATATAGCTATTATGCTCGGGCAGTCTAATCTCGCCAAACTGCGCCTCGTAGCGCATAAGATTATCCTGCAAAGCCATTGCAAGGCGCTTGGCGTGCTCGGGAGTCATCACAATGCGCGACTTAACCTTGGCCTTTGCCACGCCGGGCATCATACGCACAAAATCAAGCACAAACTCCGATGTGGAGTGAGCAATGATTGCCAAGTTGGCATAGGTACCCTCGGCAACATCCTCCTTCAGTTCTATCTGTATCTGATTATCGCTGTTCATAATTTTACATTTGTGCCCTCACGGGGTGAAACGAAACAAGATTTATATCAAACACCAATGTTGAATAGCCGGGAATACCGGTGCGTCCCTCGGTGCCATAGCCCAGCAGATAGGGGATATACACCTTCCACACAGCACCGTCCACCATATTCTGCAACGCAGTGTAGAAACCCGGCACAGTGCCATTGAGAGGCATTGTAGAGGGCACATTGAACGAGGGATTAAGCTCGCCAATGTAGCTGCTGTCGAAGAGATAGCCCCGGGGATAGGAAGCGCTGGGCATAAGACGTCCGCTGTAGTTTATTACAACGCTGTCGGTGAAATTGGGGTGCACTGTACCCGTGCCCGCCTCCAGCACCTGACAATAGACATAATACTCATTGCCCCACTCCTTTTCAGGGTTCAGGCCCTCTGCAAGCAGCACCTTCCACTCATCGGGGTATTCGCGCGCCACTTTGGCAATTGAATCAACAAACAGAATGTTGCGCTCCTTCCAATTATCGAATTCGCCAACCTCCTCGCTCTCTTTACACGAAGCCAGGCACAGGAGTGCAGGAAGGAGAAGCAACAAAAATTTCTTGATACTCTTCATTAAGAAAATCACATTAAGACAGTTTCTTCAAAAGCGATGTTATGCTCACGTTATCCTGGATAATATTGCGCAGGTCGCTGATAGCCACACGGCGCTGCTCCATTGTGTCGCGCTCGCGAAGGGTTACCATACCATCCTCAAGAGTCTGGTGGTCAATTGTTACACAGTAGGGAGTACCAATGGCATCCATACGGCGGTAGCGCTTGCCAATAGAATCCTTCTCCTCGTAATAACAGTTGAAGTTGAACTTCAGTTCGTTCATTATTTCGCGTGCCTTCTCGGGCAGACCATCCTTCTTCACAAGAGGAAGAACGGCAAGCTTCACAGGAGCAAGAGCAGCAGGCAGGCGCAGAACAACGCGTGTCTCGCCGTTCTCGAGCTTCTCTTCGCAGTAAGAAGCACACATAATGCTCAAGAACATACGGTCTACACCGATAGATGTCTCAATGACATAGGGTGTGTAGCTCTCGTTTGTCTCGGGGTCGAAATACTTGATATTCTTGCCCGAGAACTTCTCGTGCTGGCCAAGGTCGAAGTTTGTGCGTGAGTGGATACCCTCAACCTCCTTGAAGCCGAAAGGCATACGGAACTCGATGTCGGTAGCCGCGTTTGCATAGTGAGCCAACTTCTCGTGGTCATGGTAGCGATAGGCATCATCGCCAAAGCCCAAAGCCTTGTGCCAAGCCAAACGTGTCTCCTTCCACTTGTTGAACCACTCGAGCTCGCTGCCGGGGCGCACAAAGAACTGCATCTCCATCTGCTCAAACTCGCGCATACGGAAGATGAACTGACGTGCGACAATCTCGTTGCGGAAAGCCTTACCAATCTGCGCAATACCAAAGGGAACACGCATACGGCCGGTCTTCTGCACATTGAGATAGTTCACAAAGATACCCTGAGCAGTCTCGGGGCGAAGGTATATCTTCATAGCACCGTCGGCTGTTGAACCCATATCTGTAGAGAACATAAGGTTAAACTGGCGCACCTCGGTCCAGTTGCGTGTACCAGAGATGGGGCAAACAATCTCCTCATCGATGATAATCTGACGCAGCTCATCAAGGTCCATTGCGTTGAGAGCCTTTGCAAAGCGCTCCTGAAGAGCATCACGCTTTGCCTTCTCGGCAAGCACCTTGGGGTTTGTCTCCATAAAGAGGGCGCGGTCGAAAGAGTCGCCGAAACGCTTTGCAGCCTTTGCAGCCTCCTTCTCCATCTTCTCCTCATACTTTGCTATCTGCTCCTCTATGAGAACATCGGCGCGGTAGCGCTTCTTTGAGTCGCGGTTGTCGATGAGAGGGTCATTGAATGCATCAACGTGTCCCGATGCCTTCCAAATTGTAGGGTGCATAAAGATTGCCGAATCGATACCTACAATATTGTCGTTCAGCAACACCATACTCTGCCACCAATATGTCTTGATGTTGTTCTTGAGCTCCACACCCATCTGGCCATAATCATAAACAGCGCCAAGGCCGTCATAAATATCACTTGAGGGGAACACAAAACCATACTCCTTGCAATGCGCAACTACTTTCTTGAAAACGTCTTCCTGAGCCATATTCTCTAAATATATTTTTGATTTGTACTTTTACACAATTATTCTGCAAAGATAATGCAAGCGCGCCAAACAGCAACCCGTTTTGCCCGCTTTAATGCATTTAATTATGCAAAAGTAAAGCATTTTTCCATAAAATTCTCACGCGCGCGATTTATAATTGTAAAATATCGGTGAAATTATCATAAAAAAAGAGCTACCCCAAAAGATTCAAGGGTAGCTCTCTTTGCTCAGAGGTTCGGTAAAAACAGATTTTTTAATGAGCCTCCTTATATGCGTGGCACACAGTGTGCTTACAGCTTAATTGCGCTTATGCTTTGGGCATCGGTAACATTTGTCCAGCCCACAGAAGCGCCGTTGAGACAGGTGGGCTCACAGATTATGAACTTCTCACCGCCTATGGTTATATACTTTCCATTTACAGGCTCATTGAAACGCACAGCAGCCAGCAAGTGCCCGGGGATGTAGAGCAACGCTGCATCAAGGCCCACCAAGTCGCGCACAAGCTTTGTAAAGAGAATGCTTCGGTCCTCGCAGTCGGCATAATCATAGTAGAGGCTCTCCTCGGCAAAGAATGGCCTGTCGCCACCCCAAACCTTGTCGTCATACTCATACACCAAACCTGTCTGCACAAAGTTCAGCAGCTTGTTGGTTGCCTCAAGCGGAGAGAGACCTGCAATGCTCTTCTTCAACTGCGGATAGAGCTGGTCGCGCACAGCCTTGTCCATTGGAGTGTTGGCATATATAGCCCAACAGGTGAGCATATTATCGCCGAGCATAGACTTGGGATATGAGCTGTAGAAATCGAGCAGGTTGCTATTCACCGAAACAGTGGCGTTCATATCCTTATACTTCTTTGATGTGATTGTCTTTGTCTTTGCAGCCTTGCGTGCAAACGACTGTGGCTTTGTAACCATCAACGACAATGGAGTCTCACCGCGGAACGACGCCTTGCAGACATAGAGCCTTGAAGGCATATCATCAATGCAGTAGAAATTGCTGTTGTCGAGGGTGTATGACGGGCGATTGAAGACAACGTGCTCTGTTGCATATAGCATATATAGACGCTTGTTATCGGTGGCAAGCCTCATCTTGTAGCCCGACTGCATATAGATATAGGACATAAAGAGCACCGCCGAATTGCTGTAGCCGCCATAAACGCTTGTGGCAAGCGACTTCAGCAGCTGCATATAGGCCCAGTCGCTCAACCCCATCTTCTCTCTCAGGGCAAGACAGTCTACAATTAGTTTGTCGTGTGTCGCGTTGGACATCTTTGCCATAGCATCGGCAATGGCGTTCTCGTTTAGAGCAGTTACATTAACCCTTGCGGCAGGGTTGAAACGCACCGACACAGCTGTGCCAAAGAAGGCAAAATTGTGAGACTTCTCATAGCCACCCTCCTTCTTCACCTTAATGGGCTCCACAGGCTTTGGTTGCGGTTTCACAACCGGTGTGGGAAGCACCTTTTCTATCTTAACAGGCTTGGGCTGTGGCTTCACCTCCTTCTTCTCCTCCTCTTTGGGCTTTACAACGGGGGGCACAGGCTTTATCTTTGGAGCCGGAACAGGCTTCTCGTTCCTCATCTCTTTCCAAGACTCCCTGACAAAATCGAGATATTCGGCCATCATCTGTGCCCTGAACTCATTGAACTCGTTGATAGAAGACTTTTTGAACTGTTCAAATTCGCGCTTCATATCGGCAAACGAGTCATCCTCGAAATTTTGGGAGAAGACCACCGGCGACACTAATGCCAGCAGCAACACGCTTAAAATTCGTTTCATTATATCAGTAATAAAATATTAAACCAACCAAAAGAGGGATACCCCCTCTATTAAAGAATTACAGAAAATTATGTGAGAGCTCTAAGGATAGACTCGGCATCACCCTTGTGGATGCAGAAATCGGGCTCCTTGAGATACTTTTTAACCTCTTTGACAGCAGTTCTGTCATCCTCCACCATCATAAGCAGATAGATGAACATCCAGCGCAATTCGCTGTTGAGCAGCCTCTCCGACTGATACTCATATTCCCACTCCTCATCGCCGAACTGGGGTTTCTTGGCAAACTGCGACAACGCCTTTTCCGACTTTTTTAGCGCCGCCTCGGCAATGTCAATGGCAGCATAGTAGTCGCCCTTGCTTATCTTGTCCTCTATCACCTTCAGCTCGGGAATTGCAGCACGGTAGGCGCCCATATTGGGAGCCTCAATACCAAGCTTGGCCACAAGGTTTTCACCGGGCTTTGCAAACGGTTTAAGCACAAACAACAGGAGAGCAACCAAGGCCACAACGACTGCAACGGTTGGAAGGAGCCACTTTCTGCGGCCCTTGCCGGGAGTTAAATTGTTACCTGTCATAATACTATCGTTTTTTTACATTTTCACTGCTTTGCTTTTTTTGCACCGGTTACCATTGGCGACTGCGGCAGATAGCCCTTGTGCTGCTCCATAAAGGTGCTTAGCAGCTCTTGCAGCTCATCGGCATCCTTGCTGAAGGCACCCGCGCCAATTGAGTAGAGGGCATAGGTGAGCTTGCCTACATTGGGGTAGCCCATCTCTGTGTTCAGCTGGAAAGGCTTGCTGGCACTCACGGTGAGCCACTGCTCCTCAACAACCTGTGGCTCCACCACCTCGCCCGGCTCAAGCGGCTGCAACGGGATGTTGAACTTTACACCAATTCCGCGCACGGGAGGCACAGGAACATCGGCGTTGGCACAGGTTGCATCGCCGCTGTGGCAGGCATCCACAACAACCATAATCTCGCCCTCGGGCCCCACCTTTTTCCTTATGGCGGTGAGATACATAGCCACCTCATCGTCCGAGAGGTGCTTCTCGCCCTTGTCGGCCTCGCAATAGTTGATGAACGCATCATAGGGCACCCAAGCCTCGTCCCACTGGGAATGTTTCTTGCCTTCCCATTTCAAAGACTCATCGCCATCGACATCGGTCATAAGCTGTCCGTGGCCCGAGTAGTGCACATACACAATATCACCCTTGCGGCAACGGTTGGCAAGTGCCACAAAGGCGTTCACCATAGCCTGCTTGGTAGCCTGCTTGTTCTTGAGCACCACAACATCGGTGTAACCCGTATCACTAAGCATCAGCTTCACATAATCGACATCCTTGTCGCCATTAATCTTTCCCCACGAAGGGTCGAGCTGCTCGCCAAGGCCAAAAACAAGAGCGCGTTTCACCGGCTCCTGGGCTTGTGTTGCAAGAGACACTCCTAAAAAGAGAATAAGAAAGAAAAACAACCTTTTCATATTGGACCTTTTAATATTTACCCCAATTAAACTATTCTACACGGCAAAGTAAAACATTTTTTTCAATTTTAGCAAAAAGCCGCGCAAATTGTTGTTCTCTAATGTGAAAAAAAGTTATTTGAGATTGACAGTGCTGCTGGAATTGCAAGAGCTGGTGAGCACTATTCAGCAACACGGCACTGCGCCAAGAGCAACGGTTCCCTGCATTTCGTTTGAGCGCCGGCCGGCTTGTCCCCCAAGCCCCGCGCGCTCACCGTTATGCAGAAAACATTTCAGCTTACAGATTTTCTGGGAAACTGTTGTAACTTAGAGAGCAAGGCGCAGCCCGTAATTGATGCCGCGGTAGGCGGGAGAGTTGAAGTCGCGACCCGCAACACGGCAGTTCAGCGCATCGTAGCCCCAGCTACCCCCGCGCAGCACGCGGAAAGAGCCTGATGAGGGGCCCGTGGGGTTGGTTTGAGAGGATGATGTGTAACTGCCATACCAGTCGTTGCACCACTCCCACACATTGCCGCTCATATCATAGATACCAAGTTCATTGGGCTGTTTCTGTTTCACGGGGTGGGTTTGGTTATTGCTGTTATTAATATACCAGCCTACATCATCCGATGTGTTGCTGCCGCTGTATTGATAGCCTTTGGATTGGTTGCCGCCGCGGGCTGCATACTCCCACTCGGCCTCGGTGGGCAGGCGGAACTTTCTGCCGGCAGGCAGTTGGTTGGCAAGCAAGGTGTTGAGCTTGTTTATAAAGGTTATGCAATCATCGTAATTAACACCTTCTACCGGGTTGTTGTCGCCGTTGAAATTTGATGGGTTGCTGCCCATTACTGCCTGCCACAGGGCTTGGGTAACCTCGGTCTCGCCAATGTAGTAGTCGCTAAGGGTTACGCTGTGAACGGGTTTTTCATCATCATTGCTATTCTGTTGCTCGCTTGTGGCGCCCATTGGGAAGGTGCCGCCTTTGACATTTATCATTTCAAAAGTTGCGCCGTTAATTTCAAAAGCGCAGTTACCTTCAGGATGTTGTGCTTTTTTCTGCTTAACAGTTAAGTTGGCAAGTTCTTCACCGCAATCGGCACACTTGAAGACAATTTTCTCACTACGCGCAATATACCCACAATTTTCTTCAACAGTAACAAACAGCCTTTCACGCTGTTTTTCTATCTTGAGCCACAAAGCATCGCACTGCGCAGTCCATTCAATGTTGGCATCTACTCCAATTGCAAAAGCTGTGGAATCTATTTCAACCAACGTGTCATTGCGCTCAATAGTTAAATAGCCATCTCTGGTGTTGCAACTTGGGAGCACGGGGCGCACACTGAGACCAAGGAAGCGGGCACAGATATATTTTGTATAGAACTCCTTATTGAAGCCCAAGCCGTATGAGGCATCGCTGCGTTCCGTGCTCAATGATTTTGAATAGTAGTTGGAACTCACACCCACCTCGTTTATAGTTGCACCATTGCGGTCGCCGGCTGCGGGAAGGAAGATGCAATTGCCATTGGGACCTTTCACGCGATAGCCATTTACGCCATTGTTGGTAATCCATTCCCAAGTACATTTCTCGCGCAGCTCGTCCTGCTCCTTACCTGTTGGCATACGCCAATGAGCTCCCCATTCAACAGAGGCGACATCATCCTCGGGGTCGAGAAGATTATCGCCATCAACCCGGCCATAAGAATCCGCTGTACAATATTTCAACACTGTTGAGTTTGAAGCATCGAACCACTTATATGTGTCCCAAGTGCAATTTGATTTTTCCTCTACCTCGCCCCAGGCATAATGCCCGCCGTAGCCCTCGGGAGCTGTTGCGCCTACATTGCAATTTGCCCACAACACGCCGCTTGGCAAGCCAAGGTCTACATATCCGTGCCCATTGGTGGTGCCTGTGGATGCGGAATAGTCGCAGGACTGATTTATTGTTAATTTAGAGAGTTCCTTGTTACCAAGAGCATACTCAAAGAGAATTGTTGCAGTGCGTTCCCTTAACGAATTATTCTTTTCAACGGCAACTTTAACAGCCGAATTGCTCACACGTGTAACAGAGAGCCACGAAGCACTGCTGTTTACTTTCCATTCTACATTTGAAGAGACATTCACAGTAAATTCATTGGCAGAATATCCAACACTCTTTTTAGAATATGGAAGTTCCACAGTAGCAGGGTCGTTACTCAAAAAATAACCGGGAGTTATCTCATCGTCATAGCAGGCCAGGAAGGTGAACACGGCCAAAAGAGAAGCAAATATTTTGAAGGTTGCCTTTTTCATAAACAGGAGTTTTTTTAGAAAGTGAAATAGAGGCCTAAATTCACATTAAAACCACCACACCAACCCTTGGCAACGGGGGAGATTTCAGAAAGTGTGCTTAATATATCACCCTTGGAGATTGCATAGTTGTATTCGGGAGTGAGGGTAAGGCCCCAATGCTTGCCAAAGGCAAAATCGCACTTCACACCCGCGCCAAGCCACACGGCACCACTGCTCACATCTTCAGAGCGAACGCCCTCTTTGCTGCTGAACAGAAGGGAAGAGAGCCCCAGTTGCGGTGTAAAGCGCAAGCGATTGCCGGCTTTTATTCCATAGCCCAGCTTGATGCCATAGAGTGAAGCCCCGCCCTCTTTATTAACCGCTGCCGAGGGGGTATTAAGTGTGAAAGTTGCCTTCTGCACACTCCACAGCATTGCACACTCCACATTGAAACCATAGAAATAGCCGCCCGCATTGATGCCTGCCCACATTGAGGAGGGGAAGCTGAAAAGCGCGGTTGCATAGCCCGAGTTACTTTTGAAAAGAGAAACACTCTCTTTTTTAGAGGACTTTGCATTGACGGCAGGCTTATTCTCGGGCTCCTTTTTGCCACTATCGGCGCTGTCTTTTTTAACAGGAGTTGCTTTGAACGACGCATCGCGTTCAAGCTCGCCAATCTCAAGTTCAAGAAATTCATTCTCTTTTATCTCCACTGTGCGCACCACCGGCTTGTAGCCATCCTTGAAGACCGCAACGGTGTGGCTGCCCACCAACAGACTATCTATGCTGCGCGGCGTTTGGCCACACTCCTTGCCATCGATGCTGATTGTAGCCTGCAGCGGAGTGGAGTTCACAAAAAGCGAGCCAAAAATGGGCACAGGAGACGCAAGGGTATAGACCTTGTCATCGCCCAACTCAACAGCAATGGTTGTGAACGATGGCTTGTGCCCGGCCTTGCGACACTCTACATTGTAGTTACCAATGTTTAGGCGGCCACTCCAACTGCCGGTGGCAACTTGCTCGCCGTCGATATATATATCGCAACCGTCGGCAGCTTGAAGCGTAATTGTGGAGAATTTTGGACGCAGGGTTACCTGCTCAATGTGCGTTTCACTGCTTGAGAGCTGCATAATGCCCTCGCTCTCGAGATAGTCCTCGGAGAGTACTCTATAGTAATATGTACCATAGGGGAGCGTCTTTGCGCGCTCGCCGCTTGCATCGGTTACACCAAACACCTCTTCGCGGGCATCGGGGGTGTTGGGGCGGTACATAATTGTTGCATTCGCATCGGCCGGGGTTACCTTGAACCACACAGGCTGCTTGTAGACCCTCTGCGCCTCGGGCTTCAGTTCAAGGTCGTAGACCTTACCGGGGCGCAAGGTGGTCCTTAGGTCGTAGCGCGAGATGGTGTGATAGCCCTCGCGGGAGATTGTTACTGTTTTCGCACCATTCTGCACATAGACCCACAGCACACCGTCGTGCACCTCCTGAACATCCTTCAAATAGTCAAAATCAAGGTCATAGGCCTTGAGGTCATCATCGGGGTCGGTTGAGCGCACCTTTATAATGGCATAGAGCACACCGGTGCCGTCATCGCGTGAGGTGGGTTTCTCGCGGGCACTCATATCAAAGGTGTTCTCCTGGAAACTGACAACGTGAAACTTCTGTTTCTGCTGCGCACTAAGAGGTAGCGCCAACAGAAACAGAAAAAGAAGTGATAGTAACCTTGTGTTTCTCATATTCCACAAATCTACTCAGCGTAAAAGCCCTATGCCCGGTATTTCTTAGAAGTAGTAGGTGTACTCAATACCCAGACTTGCCGAGAAGTCGATAGCAGGGGCTGCAAAGAACTTCATAAAAAGACCAAAGTCGTGATGACGGGTTGCAAAACCCGTTCTCATACTAATGTCCCAACAGAAGGAAGAAGGCTCTTCATCGTAGTAGTAGTCATCGTAGTAATAATCATCACCCGACAATTCATAGCCCAATGAGAAGCCAAGACCCAGATAGAGACCATCCATATAGTTCCAGTTCAGATTGAGCGGCAACGTAAGCTGTGTGGAAGCTGTACTGGTTGACTCATCATCGTAAGTAACGAACTGCAGCTTCAAACCGGTAATGAAGTTGAATGTAGACCTTTCGGGGTCGCCAAACCTGATAAGGGCACCTAAATCGCCCGAGAAGGAACCCCATTCTTCACCGGTTTCATAGGTATAGCCATACTCATCGGTATACTCGCCCGAAGAGTAGAAACCTCCCAAAGAGCCGGTAATACCGAAATTCACCTTACTGTTACTTGAGTAACTGCGACTTCTAGAGCTACTGCTCTTGCTCTTTTTCACGAGCGACATATTGAGTTTTGATGTTTCTCCTGCATAGACATAGACGCTCTTGGTCTCATCATAGTAGCCCTTCTTGCTGAGCTTCACACTGTATGTACCGGGAAGAAGATTATTTACAGTGTTGGGGGTTTTGCCATACTCCTTGCCGTCAATGGTGAGCTTGGCGCTCTTGGGAGATGAAACAACGTTTATTGCGCCCTTTTCGGGGCCCTTTGTGAGTACAATATGAACATCGGTCTGCTGACCCTTTTCAACCTGAACTGTCTCTTCACTTGTCTGATAGCCATCTTTTGATACCTGCACAGTGTGCGAGCCTATAATAATGGGGTCGATGATGATAGGTGTCTTGCCATACTCCTTGCCATCGACAGTAACAGTTGCCTCGAGCGGAGTGGTCTCTATCGACAACTGGCCCACAATGGGAGTTGGGGCCTTAAGAATGAGGTTCAGATTCTCACCATCGACAACGGTGATAGCCTCTTCAGAACTTGTATGATTGACCTTGCGGCACTCCACGCTGTAGGTACCGGGTGTGAGAGTTCCTTGCCAGCTGCCTTTACCTTTCCTCTCGCCATTGATGTAGATGTCGGCACCGTCGGGCGAGCTAAGCGATACTTGGGCAAAGTTGGGGCGAAGTGTAACCTGCTCCACGTGCTTGCCATTGGGAGTTTCAAGAGAGACAAAGCCTTCGGAGTCGTGGTAGAACTCGGACTTTACCCTGTAGGAGTAACGGCCAAGAAGCAATTTCTTTGCAGCATTACCCTCTTCATCGATATTGGCAAAAATCTTCTCTTCGTTGGTGTTCATATCGGTGTACATAATGACCGCTTTTGAATCGGCCGGAGTAACCTTGAACTGCAGATACTGCATTGAAACAACCTTGGCCTCGGGTTTGATTTCAAGGTCGTAGACCTTACCGGGACGCAGAGTTGTTCTGAGGTCGTAGCGCGAGATGGTGTGATAGCCCGCACGTGCAATATTTACGGTCTTTGCACCGTTCTGCACATAGACCCACAGCACACCATCGTGCACCTCCTGAACATCCTTCAGATAGTCAAAATCAAGGTCATAGGCCTTGAGGTCGTCATCGGGGTCGGTAGAACGCACCTTTATAATGGCATAGAGCACACCGGTGCCGTCGTCGCGTGAGGTGGGTTTCTCGCGTGCACTCATATCAAAGGTATTCTCCTGGAAGCTTACAACGTGAAACTTCTGCTTCTGCTGCGCATAGAGAGGAAGCGCCACAATAAACAGGAAAAGAAGCGAAATTAATCTGTATTTTTTCATAGTTTTATATACCTTATAATACTATATTATTATTTCAAGTAGAAATCACCAATGCCAAGCAACTCATCGGGTGAGACGGTGTTGGGCTGCCAGGTACGTATTTTGATGAGCGGCTCATCCTTGTTGGTCATATCTATCAACAGGAAGAGATATCCCTTGTCCGAGTAGGTAGAAGAGGTATACTCCTGACCTATCGCTATTGCATAGAGTTTCTCGTTCTTGAACTTTGTGAGGGGCTGCACCACATTGTCGGTGAAATGGATATTGATAAATTCATTTCTTGCGAAGATACCCTCGAGACGCTTGATATAATCTCTTTTCGTAAACTGCTGATACTTGACCTCCTCTCGCTCAACAGAGGGAGCATTCTCAAGACCGGGAGCAGGTTTCTTCACCTTTACAATGTGACCGGTGATGATGACCGCACTGTCGGAGAAGATTGTCTCGATGTAGTCTCTTCTCTCGAGACAGTAGGCTGTCTTGTAGTTCTCGAGGAACTCCATAACCTGCTCGCGTGCCTCGTAGCCAAAATCTTCGGTATCGTGGCACAAGAGGTCGTTGGTAGCCTGGTTGCCAAGGCCGAAGGCTACGTTGTCAATCTTGCCCTCGGCGTTGAAGGTGAATACAACGTCCTCTACGAATGTCTTGTTTCCGTTCCTTTTGAAAGAGAATGACATTTGCACTCCACGCGCCACCACTGTTCCGTTGGGACCCTTGAAGTAGTGCACCTCGGGGTTGCCGATAACACTTGCCGAGCCATACTTGATGAGCCTGTTGAAGACATCGTAGCCGTTGTCGGTAAAATAGTCATAGTCGAGTGTTGTGTACTGTCTTTTGCGCACTGCGTCGAGCACCATATCCAGCACCTCGCCATTGGATGCTGTCTCTTTTGCAAGCTGGCTTGCCACAGGTTTCAGTTGCATACCGGCACTGGCTGTCTGGTACGCTTTGGAAATCTTAGCCTTGCCGCTGGCATTGAGAGAAGCAAAAGTTGAAGATGATGATGAAGATGATGATGTAGATGGTGAAGAGGCCACTGAAGACCCCGCTGTTACCACCTTGTAGTTCTCCTTGTAGATGACATCGGGGGCAATTTGCACAATCTCGCCAAGGAGCGCATCCACCGAAGCCTCCTCCTTATAAGAGTGCTTTATATTCACGTGGTAGTTGCTGTTTGAATAGCCGGGCGCAAGGCGAATAACACCAAGGCCGTCTTTAACTCTACCGGGAGCGTTATCTATATTTCCGTCGTTGTAGGTAAACTCAAGGTTTCTGACAGGCATACCCTTGTAGGTGAAACGCAAAGAGATTTCACCCTCACGCACTGTGTTATCATATTTGACATCGATATCCTCGAGCATCTCCTTTATTTTATTCTCGAGGACAGTCATCAAAGGAAAGCCGTTGTCATCGGTAACCTCATCGGGATACTGCAATGAGCCAAGAAGCATATATGCATTATAGTAGTTCTCGAGCGCGTTCTTGAGCTTGTTGTCGGCAAGATACTTATCGCCCCACTTAACATTACCCTTCACATCCTCGGCGCGGCCGGCAAACACGCGCTCAACATCGGCACGCTTGATGAATGCACGCACTGTGATATCGGGAGCCTTGCCGGCGGGTGGCAGAACAACCACATTGGGCAACACGGCTGCTGTATAGGTGTGCACATAGTTCTTGAACTCGGAATTGCGACTCTTCTTGTCATCGACTTTCGTAGTCTTTGAACTGACATCGGTGCTGCTGGAAACGCGGGTGCTTATCATTCCCGAAACCGCAGCCTTTGCAGCAGAAGTTGCCTTTTCCACGCTATCGCCGTGTCCCTCACCAAAATAGTATTCATCGGAATGGGAAGTAATGTAGTCCCAATTCTGAGCGACCAACCCCGAAGGAGCCAGCATCAAAATTAAAAAGAGTGTTTTAGTAAAGAGTGTTTTCATATTTTTTGTTGTTTTTTTTCGTCAAGCGCAACCATTGTGTTGCAAAATTTAAAATAAATGCAAATTTAGTTATTTTTCTTTAAACACAAGGTGTATTTACCAAATTTTCAAACGATTGTGAAAAACATTATACACTAACAGGGCTGCAATTTTCAAAAAGAACAGTTTGACAAGGTTTTTTTGCCCCAAATTTCATTTTTCCCTATTTTTTGTCTATTTTTGCATTTTAAGGGTTTTATCTGCAAAGCAGAAACACCCCACACAAAAACATTTTCAAGAAAATGGACAATAACGACTTTGATGAAAGCATTGACAATGTGAACGGCACCACGGCCGAAGAGGGCCACACACCGGAGCACATACTACACCACGACAACAACGACGTGAAGCACAAGCTCACGGGAATGTACCAGAATTGGTTCCTGGACTATGCTTCGTATGTTATACTGGAGCGTGCAGTGCCACACCTTTACGACGGGCTTAAACCTGTGCAGCGACGCATACTGCACGCAATGCGCGAGCTTGACGACGGCCGCTACAACAAGGTTGCCAACGTGGTGGGACACACAATGCAATACCACCCTCACGGCGACGCATCAATAGCGGGCGCCCTGGTGCAGATGGGACAGAAGGACTATCTGATAGACTGCCAGGGAAACTGGGGTAACATACTCACCGGCGACTCGGCTGCAGCGCCACGTTACATAGAGGCGCGTCTATCACATCTTGCCCACGATATTGTATTCAACCCCAAGACAACAGAGTGGAAACTATCCTATGACGGCAGAAACAAGGAGCCCATAACACTGCCTGTGAAGTTCCCGCTGTTGCTGGTACACGGCGTGGAGGGTATCGCCGTGGGCCTTTCATCAAAAATTCTGCCGCACAACTTCAACGAGGTGTGCGACGCGGCAATAGCCTATCTCAACAAGGAGGAGTTTCAGCTCTACCCCGATTTTCAGACCGGCGGCTGCATAGATGTGTCGCGCTATCACGACGGCGACCGCACAGGCCGTGTGAGAATACGCGCAAAGATTACAAAATCCGACGACAACAAAACACTTACAATAACCGAAATTCCATTTGGCAAAACAACGCCACTGGTGATTGAGTCCATTCTGAAGGCTGTAGACAACGGCAAGATAAAGATTCGCAAGGTGGATGACAACACATCGGACAAGGTTGAAATTCTGCTGCAGCTGGCACCCGGCGTATCGAGCGACAAGACCATAGATGCTCTTTACGCCTTTACCGATTGCGAAATAAGCATAACACCCTGCTGCTGTGTCATAGACAACCACACCCCGGTGTTCCTCACCGTGAGCGAATTGCTGCGCCGCTCGGTAGACAGCACCAAGGAGTTGCTGCGTCTGGAGCTGCAAATTCGCAAGGGCGAGCTGCTGGAGCAGTTGCATTTTGCATCGCTCGAGAGCATCTTCATTGAGGAGCGCATATACAAGGACAAGGAGTTTGAACAGGCACCCGATATGGACAGCGCACTCTCGCACATAGAGCTGCGCCTGGAGCCCTACAAAAAGGATTTCATTCGCGAGATTACGCGCGACGACCTGTTGCGTCTGATGGAGATTAAGATGGCGCGCATACTGCGCTTCAACAAGGAGAAGGCCGAGGAGCTCATAGCACGCCTTAAAAAAGAGATTGCCGACATCGACAAACAGCTGTCGCAGATGACTGCGGTAACCATCAAATGGTTCACAATGCTCAAGGAGAAGTATGGTGCACGCTATCCGCGACAGACCGAGATACGCAACTTTGACACCATAGTTGCAGCAAAGGTGGTGGAGGCCAACCAAAAACTCTACATAAACCGCGCCGAAGGATTCATTGGCACCTCGCTGAAGAAAGACGAGTTTGTTACCAACTGCTCGGACATTGACGACATCATACTCTTCTACAAGGACGGAAAGTACAAGATTGTGAAGGTGAGCGAAAAACTCTTTGTGGGCAAGAACGTTATACACGTCGATGTTTTCAAGAAGAACGACAAGCGCACCATCTACAACGCCGTGTACCGCGACGGAAAGAATGGCATCTACTACATAAAGCGCTTTGCTGCAACGGGAATGACACGCGACCGCGAATATGACCTCACACAGGGTACACCCGGCTCAAAGGTCATCTACTTCACATCGAACCCCAACGGAGAGGCCGAGATTATAAAAGTTATGCTGCGCCCCAACCCAAGGCTCAGGAACGCTATCATAGAAAAGGATTTCAGCACCATAGCCATCAAAGGCCGACAGTCAATGGGCAACATCCTCACCAAGAACGAGGTGCTACGCATAACACTGAAGAAGCACGGAAGCTCCACATTGGGAGGACGCCAGGTGTGGTTCGACCGCGACATTCTGCGCATAAACTTCGACAACCACGGCGAATACCTTGGCGAGTTCCACAACGATGACAAGATTCTCGCAATACGCAAGAACGGCGAGTTCTATCTTACACCCATTGACCTGAACAACCACTACGAGGACGACCTTATGGTGATTGAGAAATATGACCCTGCAAAGGTGTGGAGCGCCGCCATTTACGATGCTTCGCAGCAGGGCTACCCCTACATAAAGCGTTTCACCATTGAACAGAGCCCCCGCCGCCAGAACTGCTTTGGCGACAACAAGGGAAATGAACTTATATGGTTTAGCGAAACGCCCTATCCGCGCATACAGGTTATGTTCGGCGGCAATGACAGCTTCCGCGAGCCACTGGTGATAGAAGTTGATGAGTTTATTGGAGTGAAGAGTTCCAAGGCACGCGGCAAGCGATTGACAACATACGAGATTGACGAGATTATTGAGCTTGAACCCACAAGACTGCCACCACCGCCCGAGGTAAACGAAGAGCCTGCCAATGAGGAGCCCTTGGGAGATACCGGCGAACAGCTATCACTTTTCGACAACGAATGACCAAGAGCGGCACAAAGCACATTCTATACAAAATGATTGCAGTCCTTGCATTGCTGACACTGCCGGCAATGTCAAGGGCTCAATTTGTTGTAACCGACACCATAAGGCCCGGGCGCATCGAGGTGCGCAGCCCACAATATGGCATTGCGCTGCTCAACACCCTGGACACCTACCTGGGCGGACAGAGCCACACCGGCCTGGCCCTGCACTTCAGCAACGAGAAATTCCGCGATGCCCGCACCGGCAGCTATCGCTGGAAATATCAGCGCATACTGAACACCTCCTTAGGCTATGCCACACAAGAGAGCGACCTGCAGCTCACGGGGCTCATAGGATACAGCTGGGGCGGATACCACCCTTTCAAGGTTGCCAAGGGGCTGTCGCTGCTTGCAGGCGTGCAGCTGCAAGTGGAGGGGGGAGCAATCTATACCCCCTCGGGCGGCAACAACCCCGCATCGGCCAAGCTGCGCACCGCACTTGCCGCATCGGGAATGGCCATATATCGGTTCCCCGTGCGTGGCAAGAACTGGATAGCACGCTACCAGCTCGATTTCCCGCTCATAGGGGCAATGTTTGCACCACAGTTCGGGCAGAGCTACTACGAGATTTTCGGGCTTGGACACGCAAAAGGGGTTGTTGCGTTCACACACCCCGGCAACGCCCCATCATCAAGACACATTCTCACAATGGACATACCGTTGAAGGCAGGACGCCACAGCACCACACTGCGCCTCTCATACACAGCCGACATCTACCAAAGCAACATCAACGAAACGCGCTGCCACATATACCGCAACGCCTTTACACTGGGATTTACGCGCACCATTCTAAAGATTAAGGCCGAAAACAGGCTGATGCACTATTCGCCCTACTAAAACATTAACGGAATGTCAAGAAAAGCAACAACATACATAGCAACGCTTCTCCTTGCCCTGCTGACAGGCTGCATTAACGAGGAGAATTACGAGAATAACAGCAACGGCAATTTCGAGGCGCTGTGGAGCATAATTGACGAACGCTACTGCTTCTTTGCGCAGGCAGCCGAAGAGTTTGGACTCAACTGGAACGAGGTATATGAGCGCTACAAGCCTGCCGCCGACACCTGCCGCAGCGACGCAGAGCTGTTTGACCTGTTGGGCAATATGCTGTGCGAACTGCGCGACGGGCACGTAAACCTCTCGTCGATGTATGGCACAAGCTACTATTGGGACTGGCATCTTCACCACCCAGCCAACTTCAGCGACTCGCTGCAGCGTAACTACCTGGGCACCGATTTCAGGCTCACAAACGGCATAAAGTACACCACCCTGCCCGACAGCATAGGGTACCTGTATGTAGAGAGCTTCTCGGGCGGCTTCAACACCAACAACCTGTCGGTTATGCTCAACAACCTGAGCCACACAAAAGCCTTAATAATAGACATAAGGAACAATGGCGGCGGAATGATTACCGCCGCAGAGAAATTGGCATCGACATTCACCGATGAGAGCCTGCACTATGGATATATGCAACACAAGACAGGCACGGGACACAACGATTTCTCAAAGCCCGAGCCGTTGTACCTTGAGCCAAGCAAGGGAGCAATATGGCTGCGCCCGGTGGTTGTACTGACCAACCGTAGCGTCTACAGCGCCGCCAACCACTTTGTGCTGATGATGCGCGAGCTGCCCCACGTGGCCATAATAGGCGACAAGACCGGCGGAGGCAGCGCACTGCCACTCACAAACACACTGCCAAACGGCTGGAGAGTGCGCCTGTCGGCTTGCCCCACAATGGATATCAACAAGAATCACACCGAATTTGGCATTGAGCCCGACAAAACAGTACACATTACCGATGAAGACTGGAAGAAGGGCCGCGACACCATAATAGAGGCTGCAAAAGAGCTTATTTTTGCCTACTATGATAAAATATCGGACAAAGAGAGGTAAAAATTCAAAAAAAGCACTATCTTTGCAAAGTCTTTCCGAAAAAGGAAACGGCAACAAGTCGCGCGTGTGGCGAAATTGGTAGACGCGCCAGACTTAGGATCTGGTGTTTTGCGACGTGTAGGTTCGAGTCCTATCACGCGCACGATTGGACAAAAGAGGATAATTCGAGAGAATTTTCCTCTTTTTTATTTTTATAATTCACTGATAATCGAGCGATTATCGAGAGAGCCTCATTCTCATCAAAGGTTCGATAAAAGGGCTCACCTGCAAACTATAGGGGGGCGTTAAAAGTTTTCGCTTCAGCTCACTGTTGTATTCTACTGTACACCTCAACCTTAATTGTTCACTTCTATTTTTAGTCAAGTCTTTTTTTCTGTTCTTTCATCGCCTGAAAGAATCAAAGTGCCCGGCACACGGGCCCTCGAGTCGCTCGCTCCTCTGCTCACGCTGTTGCAGAACAACATCCCTCGTTCCTCCCTCGCTTGCCGCTGCAAGCCTTTCTGCCGTGTGCAGGGTGCTGCGGAACGCACTGCGTGCGGCAATTTTGAAAAAATATAATTGCCGCCCTACGTTTGAACGGTCCTCACACAATGGCCTGCACACGTCAGGGCTCTACGCTGTCTCAGTTACGG
>JAZONR010000006.1:0-52005 GCA_045654645.1 Bacteroidaceae bacterium | reverse complement strand
TTCATGGGCCCCCCGCATTTTGCAAGGTGGGGGAGCCCTATGATATATACATTCATCATCCAACCATTTAAAATTCCATAGATAGTTTTAAAACCTTCCAAAAAAACGTTAAATAAACGAACGATTGGCGAGTTGGCGTGTATGCTATTGTGAAAAACGCGTTTTCATAGTGAACAAACAGATAAAATAAAAGACTCAAAGACAAACAATATGAAAAGCACACGCACATTCGCCATTTGCCTTGCGGCAATGCTGGGACTTACTTTGATGAACAGTGGCGCACAAGCACAAACAAAGATTGTAGCTCCACAAAGGGTGGAGACAGCAGTAAAAGTACATCAAAGCGCAGAGTGGTACAAGACACAAGAGCGCCTATGGAGAACAGAAATAGAGAAGAACAGCAAGAACGAAGAAGCGTGGGGCAACTACTACCGGGCAGTGAAATACAGAAGTTGGAGTGAGACAATGCCCGATATCAATGAACGGCTTGACACCATTGTAGATGAGATGGAGAAAGCCATTCCTGACACTTACACCTACTACATCACCCGCTGTCACAACAACAACCAGGCAAAGGATAATCCAGGTATGGCCAAGGCTATCAAGATGCACCCTGATGCAGTAGACGATTACCCCACATTCATCAGCTACCTTATGCAAACCGGCGATGAAGAGACGATGCGCGACATATTGACCCGTTGGTACAACAGCGGCAGCTACTCCCCAACGTTGCTCAACTATGCCTACAATGAACTTATTGGCCTTGCCCCCAACGCCATTATCTTTGCACACGGAGACACCCAGACCTTCTCAAAACTGATACTGCAGTATGGCAAGGGCATACGCCCCGATGTAACAATTATCAACACAACATTCTGGCTGTTTACTGCCGATTACCGTTCCCTCATAGAGAAGAAATTGAACCTTCCCAGCTTTGCCCAAATGATAGACAATGGTACATACAAGTTGGACAACAAAGATTTACAGAAGGTGAAGGACCTGGTATATCAACATCTTGTCGATAATACAGACCGGCCAATCTACTTCTCCCCAATGATGGAGACTGAAATGCCCAATTGTGCCGACAAGCTCTACTCGGAAGGCCTTGTGATGCGTTACAGCAAGAAGCCCTATGACAACCTGACCATAAAACGCAGAAACTACGAGGAGTTGTACCTTACCGACTACCTGCGGGAAAGTTTCTTGCCGGAAAGCTACCCTGCTGCTATAGACCGCTATAACTTCAATTACATTCCTTGCTTCAAGTCGTTGCTCAACCATTACAAGCATAGCGGTAACACCGAACGCTATCAAGAACTGCGCAACCTGATGATGCGTATAGTGGAACACATAAATGTGCCTGCCGAAGAAAAAAAGAGATACTATGAGGAGATCAATCGCTAGCACTATACAAACCCTGCCCGATGCCGAGCTTATGTTGCGCGTGGGACTGGGCGAACACGAGGCATACGAAGTGCTATACGAGAGATATGCACGCAGGCTTGGCGGTTTCTTCCTTCGTATGTTAGCCTATGACACAGCCAAGGCTGAAGATATGGTACAAGAACTCTTCGCGCGAGTTTGGGCACATCGAGCCAGCTACCGCACAACACAGCCCTTCACAATATGGCTCTATGCCATAGCCTACAATTTGTGCAAGAACGAATATCGCCACGAAGAGGTGCGCCAAAAATACACTGCGGAGTGTATGCTGCGCGAAGAACCTACTGCCACAGCAGACGAGACCATTGAACGCGAAGAGTTGCACCGGCTACTGCGCAAAGCCATACAAGCACTACCCGAACCGCAGCGCGATGCCTTTTTGCTACACTACGATGAAGAGCTCTGCGTGCCGGAAGTTGCGCGCATTGTGGGTTCCCCTGAAGGGACTGTGAAGTCGCGCCTTGCAGCTGCACTCATATCCATCAAGAAGCAAATGAAAATGAAATTATGAATTTCAACATCCTATCCGGACAATGCCTATACATACTAAAAAGCTCAAAACAATATGAACGACAATGAATTGAAAAAAATAGAACAGGAGTCAATGGAGCTATTTACCCTATTGCACGAAGTGCGTGATGAAGATAACGCAACCGTTCGCATTGCTCCCCTGCCTCGCCTAAGCAAGAAGACACCACGCTTCAACCCATACTGGTTTGTAGCCGCTTCTGTACTGGGATTTGCGCTTGGCATAGCAGTACCACGCGAAAACGGACATTCTTCAAAAGAACACGCAACACAACTTGCAGACACCGGCCACACCACAGGGCGCAGCCTTGCCGACGGCGATGTCAATTTCGCTTTATTGATAAAGTAGCCTTTAGACTTTCCTTCTCAATAAAGAAATGTTACAAATTTAGGAATAAGAGGGTACCCCAAAAGTATTAAAGGGGCACCCTCGTTTGTGAGAAGTTGAATAAAAAGAGCTATTCTTAGGCTTGCAAAGCCCCAAAAAGCACAACCGACGCAGCACGCGAGAGCAGAGAGTGCTTGCATTCTATGCCGAGCAGCAAGGAGGAAAAACCCTGCATTGCGGATTAACCGACGCAGCACGCGAGAGCAGAGAGTGCTTGCATTCTATGCCGAGCAGCAAGGAGGAAAAACCTTGCATTGCGGATTAACCGACGCAGCACGCGATAGCAGAGAGTGCTTGCATTCTATGCCGGGCAGCAAGGAGGAAAAACCCTGCATTGCGGATTAATTTACTAAGCGTAAACGAGCATTTCCAAGGGCGAGTATAACAACAAAAGAGCCTTTTCAGTCAGCTTCTGTTTAGCCCGTCTTATACCACTTTTGCCATATTTTCATCCACCATTTAAGGATGCAAAATTTGGGCTGCCTTCTTCCTTGGCTGAGTAAACTCGAATGTAGAAAGAATCTTAACAGAATTGACCTTGCCCACAAGCTTGGGAGCCACAATCTCAAGCACCCTCAGTTTCTCGTTATCAAAGGAAAATTCATCCATCAGTTTAAGGCACTGCTTATCACTGAAATTTGATGTTGCAGCTGCCGCCTCAATGAATATAAACTTATCCGCATCGAAATCGGCATCTTTCACACTCTTGCGAAGCTTTTTAAAATCTCTGTTACTCATTGGAGAGTTCTCAACCTTCTCTGAACGCTTGCACGACCCGCCGGCAGCATAGACCGGATTTGATGGCATTGCACACACAAGCAACAAGGCCAAAAGAATAATTCTACCCATTTTCATATTTCAAGCATTTAAATAATTGTTCTACTCCATATACGCGGCACTAGCGCTTGAATAGCGGCGCCAAGCCTCCACCATTGCCTTAAAATCCTCGGGAAGTTCCGAGTTAAAGTACATCTGCTCACCTGTTGTCGGATGCACAAAACCAAGCGTGCGGGCGTGTAGCGCCTGACGCGGACACATCTTAAAGCAGTTGCGCACAAACTGGGCATATTTACTGAAATTGGTACCTTTGAGAATTTCATCACCGCCATATACATCATCATTGAAAAGGATGTGGCCAATGTGTTTCATATGCACCCTTATCTGATGCGTACGCCCCGTCTCAAGGTTACACTCCACCAACGACACATAACTCAAGCGCTCGAGCACCCTGTAATGGGTTACGGCATATTTACCCACCGTTTCATCCGCAGAGACACACATCTGCAACCTGTTGCGGGGATTACGGGTTATGTTACCAATCACCGTTCCCTCATCCTCCTTCACACTGCCCCACACCACAGCATTGTATGTGCGCTTTGTTGTCTTTTTAAAGAACTGCATTCCAAGATGCATCTTTGCCACAGGCGTCTTGGCAACAACCAGCAAACCCGATGTGTTCTTATCAATGCGGTGCACAAGCCCCACTTGGGGGTCATTGGGGTCGAACGAAGGATTATCCTTCAAATGCCAGGCCACCGCATTAATCAGCGTTCCGTGAGTGTTGCCGCAACCGGGGTGCACCACCAAACCGGCAGGCTTATTCACCACCATAAGGTCATCATCCTCATAGACAATGTCAAGCGGGATATCCTCTGGGACAATGCTATTGTCATAGGCAGGCGTGCTGTATGTTATCACAACCTCATCACAAGGCTTCACCTTGTAGTTGCTCTTCACAACTTTACCGTTCACAGAGATGGAGCCGGCATCGGCTGCCTGCTGAATCTTATTGCGCGAAGTGTTGGCAACGTGGTCTATGAGGAATTTGTCTATACGTATGGGCGACTGCCCCTTGTCTACCGTAATCCTCAGTTCACGAAACAGGGCCTCCTCTACCTCAAACTCCTCATTATCGGGGGTGTACAAATCAAGTTCCTCCATACTGTTATAGCATCAAATTCCGAAATTCTCGTCAAAGACAGGTTCATCCTCATCGGCACGTGCCTTTCCGTTGCCCACAACAACAGTAACCTTTGAGCCTTGCGGAATTGCCTCGCCGTTCTTCAACTGCCTGTTGTTGTATCGCATCTCATATACCCAATCCTTCTCACCCGCAACGGTATCAACCTTTTCAATCACAAAACCGGCAGCACGAATGTGCGACTCGGCTTCGCGATAGGTGCGGTTGTCAATGACAGATGGTATTGTGCGCTTGGGTTTCTCGGTGCTGTTCACCACAAGACCCACCTTGCGCCCCTCTTTAACCATCGAGCCAGGCTCGGGATACTGCATAATTATCTCATTCTCCACCGCACCGGGTTTATGTCTGCGCTCTACCACACTGTGGTCAAGCCCCCTTCCGGCAAGCACCCCTGTCGCATCCTCCAGTTCAAGGCCGCACACATTGGGTACCTCGCACGCCTCGCCGTGCCTGGTGTAGCTATCGGTCCACTTCAAAGCGCAATAGGGCAATGCAACCATAAGCACGGCAACGGCAACAACATTTATTGCCACAAGCCTCACCATCTTCACAAACTTTTTGCCGCCCTTCACCGGCGCCTTTCCTTTTTTAGCATCGTTCTTTTCCATATCAATTCCTATGTAATGGCTTATGAAGCCTGTGAGCCCTCCACAGCCAATCAAATGCAAATTTAATACAAGTTGGCAGCAAACACAAAAAATAAGCCGTTGTTTTTTCGCAAAGCAACAAACCAAGCGCGGCACAACACCCTATTGCACCAATATGCTATTTTAATGAGAATGAGACGGGGCATTTTACTTGTTTTCTTTTTTCTTTTGTATTATCTTCGCAAGGTTAATCACACATTATAATTCTAAAAAGCGATGAAGACAAGACTTATCATACTACTTTTGGCCTTAATGACCGGTTGTGGCATTCAAGCGCAGGTATTCAAAAAGAGCAACAAGAGTTTAGATGCCGCATACGCAATGGGCACCGTGCCGGTGATAAACGGCAAAGTTACTTTCGAGACCACAATCCCTGCCGAGGGCCTCACCGCAGCACAAATAAAGGAGAAGGCCGACAAATGGATTGCCAAGCGCTACGTAGAGCCCACAATAATATCGGTTAAGCGCTTTGATAGCGAAAACCCCAACACAACCATAATAAAAGGCGAGGAGTACATTGTGTTCAAGAACACATTCTTTGTGCTGAGCAGAGCCAGAATGTACTACTATCTCACTCTCACCGCCAATGACGGCAGCTGCACTTTCAACCTGTCGCGCATCACATACTGGTATGACGATGAGGATGATGATGGCGGGATTAAAATGATTGCCGAGGATTGGATAACCGACAACAATGCCTTCAACAAGAAAGGCAAGCTCAAAAAATTCCCGGGCAAGTTCCGCTGCAAGACAATAGACCGCAAAGAACAGCTCATAGAAGAACTGACACAGGCACTAAACAATTGAAACCGGAATGAGAAAGATTGACAAGGCGAGATACATTCTCAACATACTGTTCCTTCTTGGCACGGTGGTAACATTCGTGCTCTTCATTGGAGAAAGCGGTGCCTACAAACCGGTAGGTTTAACAGCTATGGCGTTCAAGGTGATGGAGTTCTTTCTGCGCTTCGTAAATTAAATTCGGGAAATGATCAAGAGACTAATATATCTATTGTTGATTCTTGTGCTGCCGACAGCAAGCTACACACAATCCCTGCAACAGCACCAACTCGAGAAGCGCAGCGATGGCCTCGGGCACGGTGAGGTATTCAGTCCATTCAAAGTCAACACCAAGGACAGCACAAAGACCGACATTATAGTTCCAATGGAAATTCACCAGTGGAACATAGACAGCAAGCTGGGCATCCCCAGGGAAATAAACGCCGACACGCTGCAATATATGTTCCAGAACTGGCACCTCACCGAAGGCGTGAACGGTGAATACAACTTCCTTGGCAATATGGGCACCCCACGACAGTCGAGGCTCTTTTTCGACCGTCCGACGGACACCAAGTTTGACTTTATGCAGCCCTATGACTATTTCTACACCACCCCCGATGAGTTTATCTTCACCGATACAAAGTCGCCCTACACAAACCTAAGCTACCACTCATCGGGCAACAAGGTAGATGGAGATGACCGTTTCAGGGCCTACTTTTCAACCAATGCAGGAAAGCATTTCGGAATAGGATTTATCTTTGACTACCTTTATGCACGTGGCCGCTATGACAAGCAAGCCACATCACTGGTGAACTATGCGCTCTTCTCTTTCTACAGAAGCGACAGATACAACTACCACTTGTTGGCAGGCCGTTACCATATGAAACAAGCCGAAAATGGCGGTATCAGCGACGACCGCTACATCACACGCCCCGAGGAAACCGAAGGAGCAGGCAGCAATATGGGTACGGCCGACATTCCCGTCTTTTTGGACAAGACCTGGAACAGGAACGAAGTGCACAATCTCTTTTTCACCCACAACTACAACTGGGGCTACTACCGCGAAAAGGTGCTTCCCGACAGCATAGCCACCGACTCGACAGTGAATGAGTTTGTGAAGGTTGTTCGTCTCACCCACACCGCCGATGTCTCATACAGGCTCCACGAATACATCAGCCACAGACAACCCGCCAACTACCATGCCGACACATTCCTGCCCTATGACTCTGTAGACGGAACAAGGCGGTTGGCAGTTGAAAACAGAGTTGCACTTTCAATGTGCGAGGGTTTCCGCAAATGGGCTTTTGCCGACATAACTGCTTTTGCCACACACAAGTTCAAAAGACACGAACTGCCCGACAGCACACCCGGCAGCACTGCACAACGCATAGAGCAATATAACGAAAACACACTCTTTGTAGGTGGCAACATTTCCAGTTCACATTGGAAATTCCTGAAATATAACATTGAAGGCGAAGCCGCCGTGCTTGGCGATGAGCTGGGAGCATTCTCGCTCGATGGAACATTAGATTTCAATTTCAAGATACGAAAGAGAGATGTAAACGTTTCGGCATCAGCATTCATAAAGAACAACAGACCATCATTCTACTATCGCCACTTCCATTCCGAGCACTTTTGGTGGGACAACAAAGACTTTGCCAAAGAGTTCAGGACACGCATCGAAGGCAAGTTGGAAATTCCATCGTGGCGCACAATGCTGAAAGTAGGTTTCGAGAACATAAAGAACTACACCTATATTGCCAACCATTCAATACCTGCCACAACAGGCAAGCTGTTCCTGAACCGTTTCAAAGCGGCCCAGGAGAACGGCAATATTCAGGTGGTTGCCGCAACACTGAAGCAAGATGTTGTGGCAGGCATCTTCAACTTCAACACCGTGCTAACCTACCAGGCAAGCAGCAACCAGGATGTGCTTCCGTTACCCACGTTCAACGCCTATGCCAACATATTCCTAAAGTTCAGAATAGCCAAAGTACTCAACACCGAGATTGGAGCCGACGCCTGGTACTTTACCGCCTACTATGCACCTGCATATATGCCTGCATTGGGCCAGTTTGTGCAACAGAACCCCAAGGAGAAGATTAAGATAGGCAACTACCCCATAGCAAGCGTCTATGCAAACTTTCTGCTCAAACAGGCACGTTTCTATGTAAAATACTACCACGTGAACAACGGTACCGGCAACAGGAACTACTTCCTTGCGCCTCACTACCCCATCACTCCTGCAGTGCTATGGTTTGGCATATCGTGGAATTTCTACAACTAAAGTATACAGCAAACTATGAACATAACCGTCAAATGGGGCTTCATTGGCTGCGGCGAGGCCACCGAAAAGAAGAGTGGCCCGGCATTTGCACTTGTAAAGGGCTCGGAAGTGGTAGCCGTAATGGGCCGCGACAAGGAAAAGACTAAAGAATATGCCAAACGCCACAACATCACCCATTGGTACACCGATGCACAGGCACTCATTGACGACCCCGGTGTAAATGCAATATACATTGCCACGCCACCCTCTTCACACGCCACATTTGCCATAATGGCAATGAAAGCCGGCAAGCCCGTATACATTGAAAAACCATTAGCTGCCAACTATGAGGATTGCGCACGCATCAACCGCGTCTCAAGAGAGACCGGTGTCCCCTGTTTTGTGGCCTACTACCGCCGATACCTCCCCTATTTCCAGAAAGTAAAGGAGTTGTTGCCGCAAATAGGCAACGTGTTGAATGTGCAAATCAGGTTTGCCGTTCCACCACGCGACCTCGACTACAACCGCGACAACCTCCCCTGGCGAGTAAACCCCGACATTGCCGGTGGCGGATATTTCTATGACCTTGCGCCGCACCAGATAGACCTGTTGCAAGAGATGTTTGGCTGCATACTCTTTGCCGAGGGATACAGTGCCAACCGCGGTGGGCTCTACAAGGCCGAGGACACCGTGAGCGCCTGCTTCAAATTCGAGAACGGGATTCCCGGCTCAGGCTCCTGGTGTTTTGTCTCAGATGAATCATCAAGAGAGGACCACATTGAGATATTCGGCAGTAAGGGGTGTATAAAGTTCTCGGTATTCACATTTGAGCCCATAGAACTGCGCACCGATGAAGGCACGCAAACCTTCAGCATCCCCAACCCACCCTATGTGCAGCTCCCCCTCATCAGAAACATTGTAGAGCACATTCAAAAAATTGGTATCTGCACCTGCGACAGCATAAGTGCAACCCCCACAAACTGGGTACTCGACAAAATACTCGGCAAAATAATTTAAGCTATGTTCACAAAATTCAGGAGTGCGCAAATTAAAAGGGTTGCAGCACTGGCAACAATGCTTCTATTGACAGCTGTGCCAAAGGCTCAAACTGTTGAAACAGCCAATGCTGCGCAGAAGAGCAACGGCAATTTCATCACAAAGACAATAGACTTCATTGCCTGGGTGCTGAATGACACCGACACTGCTTTTGTTGCTCCAAACAGATACAATTTTGCTCTCTACCCCGGATATTCCCACAGCTATGAGCACTATCGTTTTGCCACAGAAGAGGGCAAACAGAGCATCTCATTTACGCCACAGCACAGAGACAAACTGGGGCTGAGCATAGCCTGGAGATGGCTGGCGGTGGGATACAGTATAGACCTGCAAGATAACAATCCTGCAATAGATTTCAACACAAGCCTCTACTCGGCGAGGTTTGGGTTAGACCTCTTCTACCGCGAGAACAACCAAGGCTGCAACATAAGCAAACTAAGCGGCTTCAACAACGACGGCAAGGAGCTGACCAATTTCAACAGGAACTTTGAGGGACTTGACACAAAACAGATAGGCTTCAACCTGTGCTATGCTTTCAACAAGCGTTTCACACACCAGGCCGCCTATGCACAATCCAGCAACCAACTTCATAGCGCCGGCTCTTTCATTCTTGGAATGAATTACAACTACCAGCAATTCACTTTCAACCACAAAGAACTTGACCCCAAGATAGAGCAATTTCTAAGCCCGGGGCTCAAATTCGAGAACATCAGCTACCACGATTTCAGCCTCAACCTCGGTTACACCTATAACTGGGTATTCGCCAAGAATTTCCTGGCAAACATCTCATTCACACCCGCTGTCGGTTACAAGCACTCATCATTAAAATTGCCCGACAGCAATAATTTGCTGTCGAGCATCAATTTCGATTTCATAACACGTGCAGCCGTTGTATACAACACCGGAAAATACTTTGCCGGCGCATCATTGGTAGCACAAACCTACACCTACAGTAAGCCACAAATATCGATAATCAACGGTTTCGGCATTATAAAGGTCTATGCCGGCTTCAATTTCTGGCGCAGGAAATAACATTAAAACCTTAGACCTAATGTTGCAACCACATTGTGGTTTGTGAGGTCTACGCTTGCGGCCGGATTAATGTATTCCGTATCATAGAATGGAAAGAAATCGGCCTTTTGAGTCTCCATCATATAAGCAAGGTCAAAATAGACAATCTTTCCACGGTATCCCAGTCCAAGCGTCGCAACGTGCTTGTCAAATCTATTCATATACTCGGTAGATGTCTCCACAACGCTGGCATTGTCAAGGTTTTTGTAGGCATCGGCCTCGAAAGGAGCTGTTGAATAGTTATATCCGGCACGCAACGCAAACCCCTTGTAGTTGAACTCTGCACCGGCACGCACAGTGTGCTCTTCCTTTAGGTTACGTCTCATCTCCTCATTTTGCGCCGTGCACACAGCCGACCTTGAATAGAACTTGGACTGGGCATAGTTAGCATATTCATATTCAGCATCCAAAGCCACATAAGTGCCAAAGGTGTAGGCCATTGAAGCGTTGAAACGCCAAGGTGTTGCAAGGCTGCTCGATACTGTAAAATCCCCTTCATAGAACCCGGAATCTATTGTACTCACATAAGAGCCACGACCATCATCAACCGCTGCCGAGAAGTACTCATTGAGCTGATACCAGGTTGGTGTATGCAACGAAAATCCTAATTTAAAGGGAGAATATTTAAATGGACGCACAATAGCACCCAACTTTAAATCAAAGCCCGTACCCTCTATATAACGGTTCGTTTCCATCGTATAGATGTTGCGACCATCTGCATCAACATCACTATACCAACCGGAGCGGCCATAATTAACATTTGCAATACCAAGAGTAATTCCAACATAACCCCTATCGGCAATATTAAGTGATGCATTGAGATCCATAACATCAACGCCACCACGCTCCTCTTGGTAGAATGAAATGTCCTTTGGCGCCCACATAAGATTTCCCTCAGCGTCCGTTATAAAATTCTCACCGTCGTGCAAATAGCCATCGGCAGCAAGCAACGATAGCCAACTGTAGCCAAAACCTTGGTACATATCACCGCTCATACTGTTGAAATCGAAAGGATTTTTCTTATATATGAGGTCAATTATATACTGCTGAGAAAATATACCGGCATTGCCAAACATTTCAAAGTTTGCATCAAGATTATTCTTCTTGCGGTAACCAAATGCCAAATTCAGAAATTTTGCATTTTTACAGCCCAGGTCCATAGAGAATACAAACGAAGCATTGCTAACAAAGCCGTTGATGTTGCTGCTTTGCACTGTTGTTCCCTCATAAGCAGCGCTATTGTCCTTTATGTTCATACCTGCTGTGAAAGAGAGGTCATTGCTTCGATAGAGCGCAATTCCGGCCGGATTGGTGGACATCGTTGAGAGGTCGGCACCAAGCGCACTCATAGAACCGGCCATACCGATATAACGCGCAGTACCCGAGAGGTCATTACCGAGGAATGATGCCGCGTCATACATATTCTGTGCACATAGGCCTAACGGTAGAGAGAGAAATATATATAATAGTGTGCGTTTCATAGTAAATAATCTTTTAAGTCAATTAATCACCCCTTTTTACAGTTTATATGGGATGGTGCATCATCTGCGTGAGCCGCCACTGCGTGAGCTGCTGCCGGAGCTGCTACTTGAACCACCGGAACTTCCGGAGCCACCGCCGGAGCTGCTTGAGCCACCACTGTAGCCACGTGAGCTACTCGCAGCACTACTGCGCACAGCACCTGAGCTTGAGCCGCCTCTTGAACGAGAGACACTGGTGCTGCTTGGACGGTTGTACCCGGCTGATGAATTGTTGTGTGTAGCGCCACTCACAACAGTTCCTGCACCACGACGGTTCGATGCTGCACTGCTATTTGCGGTTACGTTCTCACGACGCTGCTGCTGACGACGTATTGCGCTTGCGCTGTTATCCTGATTACGCACACCGCCGTTACCGTTCACCGCTGTGCGGGTGGGTTGTTGCCTGCGCTGTGCGTTGTTGCCATTCACCGCTGTGCGGGTGGGCTGCTGCCTGCGCTGTGCGTTGCTGCCGTTCACTGCTGTGCGGGTGGGCTGCTGCCTGCGCTGCTCGCTGTTGCCGTTCACTGCCGTGCGGGTGGGCTGCTGCCTGCGCTGCTCGCTGTTACCGTTCACTGCCGTGCGGGCGGGCTGCTGACGCCTTGGGTTTGTAACATTTGTAATAGGATACTTAACACCCTCATTCTCGCGGCGGAAGCCGTTGATTACAGATGAGTTTGTGGGCACATTGTTTCTATAGGCAGGACGCCACGATGTGCTAACAGGAGCATAGTAATTAGGATAGCTATGACAGCCCCAATAGTGATTGTGCCCATCCCAGTTCCACCAGTTCCACCAATTATATCCATAGCCATACCAGTAGCTGTTATTACAATAGGCCAAAGGATTGTTAAAGGTGGGAACTATGTTTATGGTGTATCCGTCATCATAGACATACCAGTCATTGAATCCACTGCCATAGTGCAGGTCCCAAAAGAGACTGCTGCCATAAAGCCTGCGGGGCGACTGGAAACGGACAATACGTGTAGAATATCGGTACTCATCTGTGAGCTCATAGATATCATTGGTGTAGTACCCATCTGCCACCACATCTACTGCACTGTCGCCAACATAGTCGTTGTCGCCAACAAAATAGACCTCCTCGGCACCCTTTACAACAAGCTGTGCCTTCTGTTTCTTAGGAACGAAGTAAAGGTCATCGGTCTGAGACCAGGCTGCCAGCGGAGCCACCAACAACAAAAACAGAAAGAACTTTTTCATAGCTATATAATTTTATGAGATTTTCCTGATGCAAATATATATACATAAAAACAGCAAGAATAGGGAAAAATCCTACCCTTTACGGGGAATTTCCCTATTCCTGCAAAAACGGCATTGCACTAAAGCGGCAATGCGGAATATTGTATTTCTCAATTATTCTCGGGACGCAGCTTGCGCACAGCCTCGGCAGTGCGCCACATCTCGCTCTCGCGCAACGCCTTGAGCTCTTCATTGAGCTTTGCACGATAGTCGGGCTGCGAATTGGAGTCTATTGAAATCTGCGCTTCGTTGCCACTCTTGACAGACTCATAAAGCTTGTACATAACGGGCTTAATTGCATCGTGGAAAGGAGTCATCCAGTCGAGTGCGCCACGCTGTGCTGTTGTTGAACAGTTTGCATACATCCAGTCCATACCCTTTGCCGAGAAAAGCGGCATAAGCGACTGGGTGAGTTCCTCAACAGTCTCGTTGAAAGCCTCGGAGGGAGTGTGTCCATTCTCGCGCAACACCTCATACTGAGCAAGGAAAAGGCCCTGGATAGCACCCATAAGAGAGCCACGCTCGCCGGTGAGGTCGGAAACAGCCTCGCGCTCGAAAGTTGTCTCAAAGAGATAGCCCGAGCCAATGCCGATACCAAATGCAAGCACGCGCTCAAGAGCATTGCCGGTAGCATCCTGATGAACGGCATAAGAAGCATTTACACCACGACCCTCGAGGAACATTGTGCGAAGCGATGTGCCAGACCCCTTGGGAGCAACCATTATCACATCCACATCGGCCGAAGGAACGATACCTGTCCTGTCGCTCCAGTTGATACCGAAACCGTGAGAGAAGTAGAGCGCCTTGCCTGCTGTTACATACTGCTCAATAGTGGGCCAAACAGCAATCTGAGCTGCATCGGAAAGCAGCATACAGATGATTGTGCCGCGCTTTGCAGCCTCCTCAATGCTGAAGAGAGTCTCGCCGGGCACCCAGCCATCATTCACAGCCTTGTCATAAGTTGCACCCTGACGCTGGCCCACAATGACATTGAAGCCATTATCGCGCAGGTTGCAAGCCTGACCAGGACCCTGCACACCATAACCCAACACTGCAATTGTCTCGTTCTTGAGTACCTCGAGAGCCTTCTCAAGAGAGAACTCCTTGGGAGTAACAACAGTCTCTATCACTCCACCAAAATTAATTTCTGCCATAAAAGTATTTTTTTTAATTGCTATTCTTTATTGATTTACGTTTGTAATCACTATTAAAGAGGAGGTCGGCCTGATTGTCGTGCAGCGCACGCGGAACAGCCACACGTCCCGACTTCACAAACTGCAGCATACACTGCATAGCCACAAATTCATTGTAGAGCCCCACAACCATATCGGTTGAGCCGGTCATCTCCACAACAGTGTAGTTGGAGTTCACCTCAATGATGCGCGCATTGCTGTGGCGTATTGTCCTTGAAATATCGCTGTTCTCAAGCATCTTGGGAGTAGAGAGCTTGTAGAGCGCTACCTCTTGAAAGAATATCTCGTTATCGGTATAATAGTCGGCCTTGAGCACATCCACCTTCTTTTCGATGCGCTTGGTAACCTTCTGCACAGAATCCTCTTCGCCCCAAAGAGATATGGTATAACGGTGCACGCCCTCTATTGATGATGATGAAGCAGTGATGGTGTCGATGTTCATCATTCGGCGGGTGAACTCTGCTGTAACCTGGTTAAGCATACCGGCAATATTCTCGGTATATATAATTATTGTGAATAGTTTCTTTTCCATAAGTAGAATTATTCAAATATCATTTCGTTTACCGAGGCTCCCGGAGGTGTCATCGGCATAACATTGTCTTCCTCTTTCACTGCAACGTGCAACAGATAGGGGCCCGGAGTTGAAAGCATCTCTTCAATGGCATTGTCGAGCTCACTGCGCTCTATCACAAGGCGCGAGGGAATGCCATAACCCTGTGCTATGAGCGAATATTCGGGATTGAGCATCGGTGTCCACGAATAGCGATGGTTAAAGAACAGCTCCTGCCACTGGCGCACATTGCCCAGATAGTTATTGTTAAGCAATATAATCTTCACGCCAACGCCCTGCTCCATAATGGTGCCAAGCTCCTGAATATTCATCTGGAAACCACCGTCTCCTGTGAAGAGACACACTGTGCGATGCGGCATCGCAATCTTGGCACCTATTGCAGCCGGAAGACCGTAGCCCATAGTACCCAGACCGCCCGATGTGAGAATGCTGTGAGGCTGTGTAAACTTGAAGTAGCGGCTCGACATCAGCTGGTTCTGACCCACATCGGTAACCAATATTGCACTGTTAGCTGTAGCCTCGCTCACTTTGCGCGCAACCTCTCCCATCAGCAAAGGTCCCTCGGTGGGATGAAGCGCCTTTTGGGTAACCTTGGCGTGTTCAATATCATTGAGCTTGAAGAACGACTCTACCCACTGTGTGTGAGTGCGCTGCTTCACAAGAGGCATAAGCAGTGTAAGCACCTCTTTGCAATCGCCCACAATAGGAACATCGACCAACACATTCTTGTTTATCTCGGCGTGATCGATATCAATGTGTATCACCTTTGCCTGTTTGGCGTATGTAGAAAGTTTACCGGTTACGCGGTCGCTGAAACGCATTCCCACTGCAATGAGCAGATCACATTCGTTGGTATTCACATTGGGGCCATAGTTTCCGTGCATTCCAAGCATACCCACGCATAGCGGATGGTCGGACGGGAAGGCCGAAAGACCCATCAATGTTCGTGCAACGGGAATACCTGTCTTCTCGGCAAAATCCATAAGTTCAGTATGTGCCTCACCAAGTTCAATACCTTGCCCCACAAGCATAAAAGGACGCTCGGCCCTGTTTATGAGGCGCGCAGCCTCCTCCAGCGCACTTGTTGAGGGAGCCGGATAGGGGATATAGCTGCGCACACTATCCACCTTTGCAGGGACATAGTCCACAGTAGAGACCTGGGCATCCTTTGTGAAGTCGAGCACCACAGGACCGGGACGACCTGTGCCGGCAATGTAGAAGGCACGTGCAACCGCCCAAGCAACATCCTGGGGACGACGCACCTGATAGCTCCACTTTGTGATAGGCTGTGTTATGCCCACAAAGTCAATCTCCTGAAAGGCATCTGTACCCAGCACCGCCGAGCTCACCTGACCGGCAATAACCACCACAGGGGTGCTGTCGAGCATAGCATCACTTATGCCGGTGAGGGTGTTGGTTGCACCGGGACCACTGGTTACAATGCAGACACCCACCTTGCCCGAACTGCGTGCATAACCCTGAGCAGCGTGCACAGCACCCTGCTCGTGGCGTACAAGCACATTGCGGAAATCATTGCGGTGGTCATACAAGGCATCGAATACCGGCATTATTGAACCGCCGGGATAACCGAAAATAGTATCAACACCTTCATTTATGAGTGAGCGCAAAAGAGCCTCACTACCTGTAATAATATCGTTATTGTTCATAAAAAATCATTCAATAATCCTTATTCCGCCCTTATCGGCAGAGCTCACCATACTTGCATAGGCCTTCAGGCTCTTGGAGATAACGCGGTTACGTGTTATGGGGAACATCTCTCGGGCAGCAAGCTCCTCATCTGTCAGTCTCACATTTATTGTGCGGGCAGGAATGTCAATCTCTATGATATCACCGTCGCGCAACTTGCCAATGTTGCCACCGGCAGCAGCCTCGGGCGATATGTGTCCTATGCTCAGCCCCGATGTTCCGCCGCTGAAACGGCCGTCGGTGATGAGAGCACACTCCTTGCCCAAATGACGCGATTTTATGTAGGATGTGGGGTAAAGCATCTCCTGCATACCGGGACCGCCTTTGGGGCCTTCGTATATGATGACAACCACATCGCCGGCCTTGACATCACCGCCAAGGATACCCTCTACCGCAGCCTCCTGCGAGTCAAAGACCTTTGCCGTGCCACTGAAACGCCATATATCCTCATCCACCCCGGCAGTCTTGACCACACAACCGGCTGTTGCAATATTTCCAAAGAGAATGGCCAAGCCACCGTCGCGCGTGTAGGCATTTTCGAGCGAGCGAATACAACCGTTCACCCTATCGCAGTCGAGCTCCTCGTATGTACACGACTGGGCACCCATTGTGTTGCAGAACACATTTGCAGGAGCAGTGCTGTAGATGCGCAATGCTTCACTGTCGATGTTATCGCCCGTTATGCAGTATTTCTCCAAGTCTTGAGCGAGTGTTGCTCCATTGACACGCTTTACCGAGGTATCGAGCAAACCGCCTTTTGCCAGCTCGCCAAGGATACCGAGTATTCCACCTGCACGACCGCAATCCTGCATTGAGTATCTGTTGCTGTTTGGTGCAAGCTTGCACAAACAAGGCACACGACGGCTCAAGGCATCAATATCTTTCATTGTGAAATCGACACCCGCCTCACCGGCAACAGCAAGCAGGTGAAGTATGGTGTTTGTGGAGCCACCCATTGCAATGTCAAGAGTCATTGCATTGAGAAAAGCCTGACGCGTTGCAATGCTGCGAGGCAAGACGCTATCATCGCCCTCGCCATAATATTTCATAGCATTCACCACAATCTGTTTTGCAGCATCCTTTAGCAACTGCACACGGTTGGTGTGTGTGGCAAGGATTGTGCCGTTGCCGGGCAATGACAGGCCAATGGCCTCGGTGAGCGAATTCATCGAATTGGCTGTGAACATTCCCGAGCAGCTTCCGCAACCGGGGCAGGAGCGTTTCTCTATCTCGGCAAGTTCCTCATCACCCACAGTGGTATCGGCAGCCTTCACCATTGCAATCACAAGGTCAAGATTTTCATTCTTCCAGGTTCCCTTCTCCATTGGGCCACCCGAAACAAACACAGTGGGGATATTCAAGCGCATTGCAGCCATCAACATTCCCGGGGTAATCTTGTCGCAATTGGAGATACACACCAACGCATCCACCTTGTGGGCATTGCACATATACTCCACACTGTCGGCAATTATATCTCGCGACGGGAGAGAGTACAACATACCATCGTGCCCCATTGCTATACCATCATCAATTGCTATGGTATTGAATTCGGCTGCATAGCAACCCAACTTCTCAATTTCGGCCTTCACTATCTGCCCTGCCTCGTGCAGATGCGTGTGCCCGGGCACCAGTTGGGTAAAAGAGTTGGCTATGGCTATTATAGGCTTGCCAAACATCTCGCGTTTCATTCCGTTGGCTATCCACAGAGCCCTTGCACCTGCCATACGGCGTCCTTCGGTACTCTGTGCACTTCTAAGCTTTATTTTCATAGAGATATCAATAAAAAAACACCCTTCCCTACATTGAGAAAGGCCCATAAATACCTGAGCGCAAATGTATTCTGTACATTATTGCTGCGCCGGTAAAACAGAGTGCAAAATTAGTCTATTTTTTCTGCATATACAATAACATACACAAAAAATACAGCACATCAGCCGCATTTGAATAAACCGTTGGGAATAAATGAGAAAAGAAGGCTGTTATTGTCCAATAACACGACTTTTCAGCACCACGTAAATTATCACAGGAGCACCCACAAGCGGTGTTATGGCACCAAGCGGCAACAACCCACTCTCGCCCGGCAACTGACACGCTATATTGCACAACAATGCCACAGCCCCGCCAATCAACATTGTGGAGGGAAGGAGCACCCTGTGATTGTTGCTTCTCAACAACAGACGGGCAAGATGAGGAACAGCAAGGCCTACGAACGAAACAGGACCACAAAAGGCTGTTACCACAGCTGCCAACATTCCCGCCACGCACAGCGACAAGGCACGCACAGCCTTCACATTCACTCCAAGGTTACCCGCATAGGCATCGCCAAGCATCATAGCATTGAGAGGCTTTGCCATCAGAAGCGACACAAAGAGCAGAAGCAGCACAAGCGGTGCAAAAAAGGACATCTGCGAAATGGGAACGCCGCCAAAGCTACCCATTCCCCACACCATATACGAGTGCACACCCTCGGATGTTGCAAAATAGTTAAGCAAAGTGATTGCCGATGAGGTTATATAACTCACAGCAACACCGGCAATAAGAAGATAGAGATTATTGCGCAACGCGGCAGCAAGCAGCAATATTATGAACATTATCAGAAGTGCACCTGCAAAAGCTCCCGCAAGCACGGCAAAATAGCCACCCAGAGCAAGTTCCCCTGCAGCAATTGCGCTACCCGACAGCAACATCACCACCGCCACACCAAGCCCTGCTCCGCTGTTCACGCCAAGCACCTCGGGCCCCGCTAACGGATTTCGGAAAAGGGTCTGCAGCAGCAAGCCCGCCACAGAGATTGCGGCACCGGCCAACAACGCCGTCAATGCCTGGGGCAAACGGGTCTCAAGCACCACAACGCGCCACACATCACGGCTGCACTCACCACCCAACAGAGCCGAAAGCACCTCACTGCCCGGAATAGTGATGCTTCCCCAAAAGAGATTGGCAGCAAAGAGAAACAGCAGCATCAGCACAGCCAATAGCCAAGCACATATCTTTCCATCAACGCATCTTCTCATAATATACACACTTATAATTGGGGAACAAATGGGGATGCAATATTGCCACAAGCTCCTTCAACAGACGTTCGGGGTGGAAAGAGGTCTCCTCGAAAAGATGCTTCGAATGTGTGTTGCAGGCATATACGCATCTATTCTTGAAAGGGGCAAAATGGGAATACCCGGCAAACTCCTCCTGCAATGAACGAAGGCTCTTTTCAAGTAGAGAGTTATATTTGAGCAGCCACACATCGGCATCGGCAGCCTTGTCGAGCACAACCTCATAGGAGAGAGGCACCGAGCCGCTGCCCTCATAGGAGGAGAAGAGATAATCGGCACCCGCATCGGCATACATACGCCCCATTGTGCTCTCCCCTGCCGGGACATACCACGCCGAGCTGCCCTTCATCTCACACATCAGTTTAGGACGCACACCAACTGCAGAAGCTGCAACACGCATAGAATCATACTCTGCACACACGACAGCAAACAACGAATCGCACAACTCTCCCTTGCCAAACAAACGGCCATAAAAGCGCATCCACTCGGCACACCCCAACGGAGTGTTTTCCATATAATCGGCACACTGCACAAGCGGCACACCCAAGCTGCCGAGCCTTCCATAGCCGCCATTCTCATAGGGCAACGCAAAAACAGCATCAGCCCCCGTCTGCAGCACCGCCTCACAATCAACATTGAGTGAGCTGCCGCAATCAACGATACCCCCGGCAGCAAGCCCGTCGGCAACAGCACTGCAATACATATAACGGCTATCGCACACACCCGCAATTGCGCCCGAAGCACCAATCTCCTGCAGCAGACAGGCGTGTACGCCCGAGAAGAGCACCACTCTTTGAAGCGGCGTGCGCAAAAGATTACCGTGCGGCAAATTGGCCGGCAATGCACTGTCTGAGGGTACAAGGATGTAGCGCGAAAGAAGATTTTTGCCCCAGGGATTGGCAACATCAACTACCGTATAGCCGTCGCACTCCACCATAGTCAGCAACGAAGAGTTACGCATCCTCAAAGTATCGCCCACAATGCCAACAGAGATTTCTCCTCGCCCGCTACAAGATGCGGCACAGAAGAGAGAGAGAAGGATAAAGAGCAGAAATATGTTCTTTATATATGACATAAGCAAATCAGACCTCTTCATTATTCACTATGCCAAGCTGTTGCCTTATACTCTCGGAATGAATAAGTTCGAATATACCCTTTACAGCATCGAGGCTTAGCTTCCCATCTGCACAATATTCGGCACAGCGCTCCATTGTCTCATCATAGCGGCAAGGCTGAAACACCGTCATTCCCTTTTCGCGTTTGAGCTCGCCAATGCCGCGCACAATCTCCATTCGCTTTGAGAGAAGCCTCAACAGTTCGTGGTCTATCTCATCGAGTTGCCTGCGATAGGAAAAGAACTCGCCATCACCCGACACAGTAGTGCGGTGCACAAGCCTGCCGAGTAGCAGTTCAAGCTCATCGGGAGTAATCTGCTGGCGCGAATCACTTAACGCACACACCGGATTGCAGTGCACCTCAATCATCAGGCCATCGAAGTTCAGGTCCATAGCCTGCTGGGAGAGCGACATCACCAATTCGCGTTTACCCGCAATGTGGCTTGGGTCGCACAGCACAGGAACACCGGGCAGACGGCGGCGGAACTCTATTGGCAACTGCCATTGAGGAGCGTTGCGATAACACTTCTCGCCATAGGATGAAAAGCCACGGTGTATTGCCCCAAGCCTTGTTATTCCGGCATTGTTCAGACGCTCCATTGCGCCCACCCACAACTCAACATCGGGATTTACCGGATTCTTCACCAACACCGGCACATCGGCGCCGCGAAGAGCATCGGCAACATCCTGAACAGCAAAGGGGTTGGCCGTTGTGCGTGCACCCATCCACAACACATCTATGCCTGCAGCAAGGGCCTGTTCAACGTGCTCAGATGTTGCAACTTCAGTGGCAACAGGCATATCAAGTTCACTCTTTACGCGCGCAAGCCAATGGAGCCCCTTGTTGCCCACACCCTCGAAACAGCCCGGACGGGTGCGCGGTTTCCATATCCCGGCCCTAAAGAGTGTAACACCGCAACTGCGAAGTGCCGACGCAACCTGCATCACCTGCTCCTCGCTCTCGGCACTGCAGGGACCTGCCACAACAATGGGTAAAGGCTTACCGCTGAAAAATTCTATATTGTCGATTTTCATCTTTATGCAATTTTGTGAAAAAGGGCACGGGCGTTGGCTGTTGTTACACCGGCCACCTGTTCCACCGTGCAGCCATACACACCTGCAAGAAATTCTGCCACATAAGGAACAAACGCACTCTCATTGCGTTTACCGCGTTTGGGTACAGGAGCCAAATAGGGTGAATCGGTCTCAAGCACCACCCTCTCAAGGGGCACACTCTTCAGCACCTCGGGCAAGAGCGACTTTTTATAGGTGAGAACACCGCCTATCCCAAGAAAGAAACCGTCAAAGGAGAGTAATTTGCGAGCCTCATCCTCGCTGCCCGAAAAGCAGTGAAACACCCCCTTTAACCCCTTGCCGCGATGCTCATCCATTATAGCATAGAGTTCATCAAAGGCATTGCGAGAGTGAATGACCAACGGCAAGCCTGTTTCCTGAGCCCAGGCCAACTGGCGACGGAAAGCATCGCACTGCTCCTGTTTGCGGGTATCATCCCAATAGAAATCGAGCCCAACCTCACCAATGGCAATAAAACGGTTGTCGCTGTCGAGTTTTGAGCGCATACGCTCAAGCGTTGGCACATACCCCTCCCCAAGCTCTGTAGGATGCAAACCTATCATTGGGTAGCACACCCCCGGATAGTTGTTGCACATCGCCAACAGAGGTTCTATAGAGGCTTCATCTATTGCGGGAAGGCACAAGGTTGTAACGCCCGCATCAAGAGCGCGCTGCACCACAACATCCCTATCAGCATCAAACTCCGCTGTGAAAAGATGAGTATGAGTATCAACAAATTCAATCATCAGATGCAGTTTTTTTTAGCCCTGTCGGGGCGATAGTAGTATATCACGCCATACTCGGCACACTTCTTTATCCTGGCTTCACCGCTATATCCTGCAAAAGCCTTTTCCACCTCACCCCAAATCTCAAATATCAGTTCATCAACAGCATATCGCATATCGGATATGTTGGCAAGCGCACTGCTTGTCCTCTGCTGCAACATCTGTTGCCTGTCATACATCTCCTTAAAGAGTTCAAACACCACGGAGACACGTCCCATTGTGGGGTTGTAGATGAGCACACCACCTTCGGCCTGACGGCGGCGCTCACCCTCAATTATCTTCTGCCCCCACTCCAGGACCGAAGTTTCGGAAAAGAGGTTAGGCACAGTGTCGCTATCCTCGGGCAGCCCATAATAGGAACGTTTGCTGCGCGCAATCTCACCACGCACAATGCACATACTCAACACCTGAATAAAATGGGAGACATACATTCTGGCCTTGCGCAAAGCAGCATCATATTGCTCATTTCCCCTTTTTGATGCTTGCTCGGCAACACAACGTTTATAGAGCGCAACTTCGCGCGAAAAACGCTCGAGCAGGTCCTTGGCACGGTGATAGGTATTGTGCGACAACACCTGCGTGAACACACCACCCACAACGCTGCTGTCTACAGCTGCTTTCAGGGCGCGTATGCGAGCCTGGTCGGTCTTCGGTAATCGGCGATAGGGCATCGTGGTGTTATATTAGATATTTCTGTTAAGGATAGTATTTGCAAATGCCTTCAAAGAGTTTTTCTTTGCCTCATCGACAGAAATTGCGTCGATATAAGTATCGCACTTTGCAAATAGCTCCTGTATGCGTTTTTCGCATATCTCTCTCACACCAAGCTCATTATATATAGAGGTGAAGCAAGCTATCTTTTCCTGCTCGTTGAACTGCTCTTTTCCCATCCACTCCTTCATAACCGCCAACTGCGCGGGGGTTGCCAGGTTCAATGCAGTTATGAGAAGGAAGGTTTTTTTGTTGCAACAGATGTCGCCACCTATTTTCTTGCCAAAGAGCGACTCGTCGGCATAAACATCGAGAAGGTCGTCCTGCAACTGGAAAGCAAGGCCCATTGTTTCACCATACTTGTAGAGGTTCTCGAGGTCGGTATCGGATGCACCGGCAAGTATGCCGCCAAGTTTGAGCGCAGATGCAAGAAGCACCGATGTCTTCAAGCGTATCATCTCCATATACTCCTGCTCGGTAACATCATCGCGTTTCTCAAAGTCAAGGTCATATTGCTGGCCATCGCCAATCTCCTTGGCTGTCTCGGTGAAGAGAGCAAGCATAGCGGGGAGCCTGTCGGCAGGCACGTGCGAGAGGAATTCATAGGCGAGCACAAGCATTGTATCACCCGATAGGATGGCAGCTGTGTCGCCCCACTTTGCACACACGGTAGGCTTTCCGCGACGTATGAGAGCGCGGTCCATCACATCGTCGTGAATGAGGGTATAGTTGTGGTATGTTTCAACTGCGACTGCGGGATAGAGCGCATCCTTCACGCACTCCTTGTACATATTGTAGGCCAACAGAAACAGCACGGGGCGCACACGTTTGCCACTCTGTTCCAGCGTATAGCGCACAGGGGCATAGAGCTCGCGTGGCTCACGTTCAAACTCAAGCTCATCAATGAACTTGTTCACAATATCCCTAAGTTCTTCCCAAGTATACATAGAATTTGTATTTATTAAAAAAGAGGCTGCAACGCAGCCTCTTTCCTATATTATTAAATGTTTCTTACTGCAGACGGAAGTTCACCGGCAACACAAATTTAACACGCACAGCCTTACCAAGCTGACGTCCGGGCTTCCACTTGGGCATAGCCTCGATAACGCGGATAGCCTCCTTATCAAGGTAGATATCACCCGAAGAACGGATAACCTCGGTATCCTGAATTGAACCGTCGGTGTTTACAGTAAACTTCACAAAGGTCTTACCCTGTGAGTTGTTGTCGCGTGAGATACGTGGATAGTTGATGTTATCCTTGAAGTACTTTGCAAGTGCCTTCATACCACCGGGGAATTCGGGCTGCTCCTCAACAACGTCAAAGATCTGTTCCTCTTCAACCTCGGGCTCAACATACACAATATCTGTATCCTCGACATCGGCATACTCGCTCATATCCTGAATAGAAACGAGCTCCTGCTCCTCAATCTCAACATCTTCCTCAACCACCTTAATCACATCGACAATCTTCTTTGCCTGTGGAGGAGGGGGAATTACCTTCTTCTCAATTACCAAAGGTGGAATTTCCTCTACTACTACAATAATATCATCCTTCAACTTGGTTCTTGCAGCAGGTTTTTCATCCTCGGCCTGGAACTCTGTGATTTCGAGTCCGGCATACAAGACACCCAAAGCAAAGATAAATCCCAACAGAAGCCACGTAGTGCGGTTCTGCTCCAAATTGGCCTTGTTGCTCTTCTTAACCTCGAGCAACTCAACACCTGAGTTTTGATTTTTTACCTTATTCATTATCGTAATTGTATATATTTTGCATAGGTTGGCTTTCTAACCGACAAAATTAAACAATATTTTTCAATAAGCGTGATTTATTTCATCTTTTTTTTGTTTTTAATATATTTTATCTGCTGCATCAACATAAAAATGCAATTTGCACGTTAATCATCTGCCCAACGGAGAGCCAACGGCTCCCCTCACCCGACATCAATTCACAGAAAAGAAAAAAATGATATATTTCACAAGAGAAAGATGAAAAAAAGCATTATCTTCGCAGAAAGAATGACACCCTGCAAAATCAGGAATAAAATAACAAGGAACGTGAAACGTCTGTATATACTTTTGTTCATAATACTTTCAATGCCGTCATCCTCCCTGGCCCAGGGGGGCGACACCGGCTTTCCGTTCCTGAAAATCCCCTACTCGCCACGCGTGGCAGGACTTGGCGGAAGCAACATATCATTGGTGGATGATGACCTGACGCTGGCAATGGGCAACCCGGCCCTTTTGATAAACGTTGCCGACAAAACCATAGACCTCTCGTTTATGACATATATGAGCGACAGCAAGGCCGGAGGCGCTGCGTTCAACAAGCGATTTGGCGAGCGCTCTGCAGCGGCAATAGCTGCACGTTTTGTAGATTATGGCACGTTCGACAGCTACACCGATGACAATATCTTCACCGGCACATTCAAGGCTATGGACACCGAGTTGTCGCTTATCTACTGCTACCTGCTTGGAGAGAACTGGAGCGGTGGTGTTTCGGGCAACTTCATCTACTCGCAATATGGCACACTGAATTCGTTTGCAATAGGCGTGGACCTTGGCATCAACTACTACAACCCCGACAACGACTTCTCGGCATCGCTCACATTCAGGCACCTTGGCGGGCAGGTAAAGGCATTTGAAGAGAAGCACGAGATTTTGCCCATTGACATTCAGTTAGGTTTCACCAAGCGCCTTGCCCACGCGCCGCTGCTATTGTCGGCCACACTAACCGACCTCCACCGTTGGAACAGCAAGGATTTCTACAACGCCGACGGCAGCAATGACAATTTCGGCCAGATGCTGTTGAAACACATTATACTGGGCGCCGACGTGCTCATTGGCGACAACTTCTATGCATCACTGGGCTACAACTACCGCGCAGGACGCGAACTGTCGGCAGGCGGCAGCAAGCTCAACGGTTTCTCGCTTGGAGCCGGCCTGCACCTGAACAAGGTAAAATTCAGCGCATCATACAGCAACCTGCACGTTTCGGCGGCATCACTTATGTTCAGCATCTCCTATTCACTTTAAACAAACAATAAAGAACACAATATACCAATGAAAAAAATCATCATAGCAATAGACGGTTTCTCATCGTGCGGAAAGAGCACAATGGCAAAGGCTTTGGCACGCAACATCGGTTATCTCTACTTCGACAGCGGAGCAATGTACCGCGCCGTAGCCCTCTACTGTATGCAGAACGGGCTCATCAAGGAGAACATAATTGATACCGAGACTCTGCGCAACAGAATAAAGGAGATACACATAACCTTTGAGGCCGACCCCATAACAAAAAACTCACTCACCTTCCTCAATGGAACAAATGTGGAGCACGAGATACGTTCGCTCGAGGTATCACAGGTTGTGAGCCAGGTTGCAGCGCTCGACTTTGTGCGCAGTGAAATGATTGCACAGCAGCGCGAGATGGGCAAGCAAAAAGGCATTGTGATGGATGGCCGCGACATAGGCACCACAGTGTTCCCCAATGCCGAGATGAAGGTATTTGTTACCGCATCGGCCGAGGTGCGTGCACAGCGCCGCTATGACGAACTGACCGCACGCGGAGACAATGCAAACTTCCAGGATATTCTGGAGAACGTGCTGCAGCGCGACCACATAGACCAGACACGCGAGGTGAGCCCTCTGAAGCAGGCCGATGATGCACTGCTGCTCGACAACAGCAACATCACCCGCGAGGAGCAGATGGAGTGGCTCATAGAGACATACAACAAGATAATAAAGAAATGCTGAAAATAGAGATAGATGAAAATTCAGGCTTCTGCTTTGGTGTAACAACAGCCATAAAAAAAGCCGAGGAGGAGTTGCAGAAGGGCGAAAAGCTCTACTGCCTGGGCGACATCGTGCACAACAGCATTGAGTGCGACAGACTCGAAAAGTTGGGGCTTGTAACCATAAACCACGAAGAGTTTGGCAAGCTGCGCAATGCAAAAGTGCTGCTGCGCGCTCACGGCGAGCCACCCGAGACATACGAAACTGCAAAGCAGAACAACCTGGAACTGATAGACGCCACCTGTCCTGTGGTGCTGAAGCTGCAGCAACGCATAAAGAAGAAGTGGCAGGAGACCGAAGGCGAAGAGCGACAGATTATAATCTATGGCCAGGCCGGCCACGCCGAGGTCCTTGGCCTTGTGGGGCAGACACGCGGAGAGGCAACGGTAATAGAAAACATCTCCCACATAGAGCAGGTTGCACGCAACAAGGACACCTACATCTACTCGCAGACAACAAAATCACTCGAAGGCTACAGCCTTATTGTGAACGAAATCAAGGAGCGCATAGACAGCTGTCGCAAGTGCGAATCATTCAACACCGTATGTGGACAGGTTGCCAATCGTCTGAACGGGATAAGCGAATTTGCAAAGTCGCACGACATAATATTCTTTGTCTGCGGCAAAAAAAGTTCAAACGGAAAAATCCTCTTCAACGAATGTCGCAAGGTAAACCCGAATTCTCATCAGATAGAGGGCCCGGAGGAGATAGACCTCACCCTCATCAAAGGCAATGAGAATATCGGAATATGCGGTGCCACCTCAACCCCAAAATGGCTTATGGAGGAGTGTAAACAAGCAATAATGAACCAAAAACAACATATAGTATGAAAAACAAAATCAAATGCGTCGGCATCCTCACATCAGGAGGCGATGCACCCGGAATGAACGCCGGCATACGCGCCGTAACACGCGCCTGCATCTACCACGGTATTACCGTCAAAGCTATTTATCGCGGTTTCAAAGGCCTCATCACCGGCGAAATCAAGGAGTTTAGAACCGAAGACGTGAGTAACATCATTCAGCGCGGAGGTACAATTCTTAAGACAAGCCGCTGCGATGAGTTCAAGACCGAAGAGGGCCGCGCAAAGGCATACGAGACACTGAAGAAGGAGGGAATAGACGCCCTGGTGGTAATTGGCGGCGACGGCTCAATAACCGGTGCATATAACCTTGCGCACGAGCACGACATCCCCTGCATCGCACTGCCCGGCACAATCGACAACGACCTCTATGGCACCGATACCACCATAGGCTATGACACAGCGTTGAACACCATTATGGAGTGTGTCGATAAGATACGCGACACAGCCTCATCGCACGAGCGCCTGTTCATTGTTGAGGTTATGGGCCGCGACGCAGGCTTCCTTGCCCTGAACGGCACCATCGCCACAGGAGCCGAGGCTTGCGTGCTCCCCGAGATTGACCCCGAGTTTGAGCGTATCAACCAGTTCATTGCCAACGGCCTGCGCCGCACGAAGAGCAGCAGCATAGTACTCTTTGCCGAGGGCCGCGAGAAGGATTACAACATTATGGAGGTTGCCGACAGTATGCGCCAACGCTTCCCCGAGCTCGATGTAAGAGTCTCAATCCTTGGCTATCTGCAGCGTGGTGGCAGCCCCACAGCCAACGACCGTATTCTTGCAAGCCGTCTGGGCGTTGCAGCCATTGACGCGCTGCTCGAAGGCCAGCGCAATGTGATGATAGGCCTCAGAAACAATGAGATTGTCTACATCCCATTCACAAAAGCCATTAAGGACGACAAACCTCTTGACAAAGACACAGTGCGCGCACAGGAGATTCTTGCTTCTTAATCACAGCGCCACACATATACAATTACGCCAGGGAAAGCGCTTTCCCTGGCGTAATTGTATCCAAAGACTCACCCACACACCACTGTATCCATTGGCACATCGTGCTCCTCGGCCGGCAGTTCAGACATCATCTGCACCTTATAACAAACACCTATTTTTCGAGCCACAAAACCCGGCTGAGACATATATTTGTCGTAATAACCCTTGCCACGCCCCATACGCGCACCACTTTCCGAGAACACCATCCCCGGCACAACCATCGCATCAATCATACAAGGCTCAACAGGCACAACGCCCTGCGGCTCATTTATGCAGAACGAACCTACAGCCATAGCAGCAGGGTCATACTCATAGAAATTCATCACATCGCCCTCAACACGCGGCAGCACCACCTTCACCCCAACGGCAAGGCGCTCCACAAGAGGCCACAGCTGCGGTTCATCGGGCAAGGGAGAGAAAAGAGCCACCACCCTTGCACCACAAGCCGATAAAAGTTCTTCAACCTTTGCAGCTATCGCAGCAGAGCATCTCTCCTTTTCATCGGCACCAAGAGCCGCTACACGTGCACGCACGGCACGACGCAAAGCCTTCTTATCAAAGAGTTCCATTGCCACACTTGTCAAAATATTCAAGCACCTTGCTCGCCGCTGCAAAAGAGGTTACCTTGCCCTGCAACAACAACTGTTCATAGCGCGAAAGCAGTTCGGCCATACCCGGCGCATTGTAGAAACGCGCCTTGAGTTGTTCCTCCACAGCCTCGTGCATCCAATAGCGCTGCTGATGAGCCCGGCGTTCATCAAAGCAGCCGGTGCTGCGTGCAAGCGCCACATACTCATCAATCATATTCCACACATCACCGACACCAATATCAAAGAAGCCCGAATAGGTGAGCACCTTGGGACGCACACCAACAGCAGGCATAGGGAACAGTTGCAATGCATTCCTGTAGTGCACAGCGGCACGGCGGGCCTCCTCGGCATTTTCGCCATCGGCCTTGTTAATCACAATGCCATCGGCCATCTCCATAATGCCACGTTTTATACCTTGCAGCTCATCGCCCGCACCTGCTATCTGTATAAGAAGGAAGAAATCCACCATTGAATAGACAGCAGTCTCGCTCTGCCCCACGCCCACTGTCTCAACGAATATGTTGTCATAGCCGGCTGCCTCGCACAGAATTATTGTCTCACGGGTTTTACGCGCAACACCACCAAGCGAGCCGGCCGATGCGCTGGGACGAATAAAGGCACGCGGATTGGCAGCCAGGCGCTCCATACGTGTTTTGTCGCCAAGTATGCTGCCCTTGCTGCGCTCACTGCTGGGGTCTACAGCCAACACAGCAAGCTTGCCAGCGGTGTGTGATAGCAGATGAACACCAAAAGCATCTATTGAAGTACTTTTCCCTGCACCGGGAACACCTGTTATGCCCACGCGCAACGAGTTGCCCGAGTGTGGCAGACACTTCTCCACCACCTCCTGCGCCATAGCCTGATGCTCGGGCAAAACACTCTCGAGCAGAGTAACCGCACGGCTCAGCACAGTAACATCACCACGCAACACACCCTGCACATAGTCATTTACAGAGAGCTGCGCAGCCCTCTTGCGGCGCATTGTCGCAAGATAGGGATTCACCACACCGGGAGCCTCAACACCGGCATTCACCTTCAAACCCTTATAGGCATCGTTGTTTTCGGGATGTTCCATAACTATTAAGGTTCTTCTTCAATTGCGAAGATAAGAAATAAGAGGGGCAAAAACAACAGGGCCGCCAAAAAATTGGCAGCCCTGCAAATAGTTGTTTAAACAGACCGGCTTACTTGAACATTGCATAGTAGTTGCCCACGCACTGACGCGCAGCATCAACACCCTGTGCATCCAAAGTAATGTCCATCACATCACCGTTCATAAGGAAGAGCTGTGCATTGTTGTCATCAACCAACTTCACAAGCTGCATTGTCTGGTTGTTATACTCAGCGCTCCAAATGTTTGTCTCCTCGTCGAACAACAGGTTCATAGCTGTTACACCATCGGTGATAGCATAGCCGTTCTCCATTGCAGTGATTTCAACATCCTGACCCTGGCTGTTCTTCACAATCTTTGTATCACCTGATTTAACGATAGAGCCTGAGCCTACGCCCCAGAACTCAAGAGAGTTGCACACGATTGCATCAACAAGGATTGTACACTCATATACCGGAATAATGTGGAATGCGATAAAGATGAGCTCGTTCACAAACTTGCTACTAACTGTTTCATTCCAACTCTTAACCTTGTTTGTCAATTGGAAAGAACCAATACAAGATGAGAACATAATTGTTGCAGCAAGCAACAAAGCAGAAAGTTTAAATGTCTTTTTCATAACTTAAGATTTAATAGATTAATCACTCTCATTGGCCGCTGTCATTGCAGCAACAACGCAAAAATATCATTTTTTTATTAAATAAAACATTTTCCAAACTTTTTTTACATAAAAAAACAATATTTTCTTCAATGAGTTCCTTTTTATTAATGTCAAGCACAAAAAAGGCAGCCACCGCAATGGTGGCTGCCTCACACATCATAGCTCTCTCAACCATCAAAGCACGCCGTCTACAACAAGCGCCTTCACCAAAGAGTAGAACTTCTCAACTGTTGGAATCTCAACACGCTCGGTTGGTGAGTGAGGAGACATCAGTGTGGGGCCGAATGATACCATATCCATACCGGGATAGTTGGTAGAGATGATACCACACTCCAAGCCTGCGTGAATCACGCGCACATCGGGCTGCTTGCCAAACATATTCTCATAGGCCTTCTTCAGGGCTGCGAGAAGAGGTGAATTCACATTGGGCTGCCAACCGCTGTAGCCGCCGCTGAGCTCAACCTTCATACCCGCCATTGCAAAACAGCTTGAGAGCTGCAATGCAAGGTACTCCTTCATTGTGTCGCAAGAGCTGCGAGCAAGAATGTTTATCTCGGCCTTACCCTCACCAATCTTCACAATAGAGAGATTGCTTGATGTCTCAACAGTATCGGGGATTGTGGGAATGAAACGCAACACACCGTCGTGGCAAGCAAGTATAACATCGATAAGGTTGTCCTGAATCTCCTCGGGAACAACAGTCTCGGGCATCTCTGTCTCGCTAACGGTGAGAGTGATACCCTCCTCAATGGTAGCATATTCGCTATTGTAGAGAGCCTCGTACTTTGTAGCGATAGCCTTTAGCTCCTCAACACCCTCTTGAGGCAGTGTGAGCACCACCTCGCAGCTCGCGGGGATGGCGTTGCGCATATTGCCACCATTCCAGCTTGCAAGCACCACGCCACACTCATCCATTGCCTCGCGCACAAAACGTGCCATAAGCTTGTTGGCATTGCCACGACCTGCATTTATCTCAAGACCCGAGTGGCCACCACGCAAGCCCTTGAGCTGCACACGGACAGCCACATCAGCATCATCGCTCTCCTCGTCCATATACTCCATTGTAGCAGTAATATCAAGACCGCCGGCGCAACCGATGTAGAGAACACCCTCCTCCTCTGAGTCAAGGTTCAGCAACAGCTCGCCATTGAGCTCGCCACCCTTGAGACCAAAAGCACCAAACATTCCTGTCTCCTCATCGGCTGTGATGAGAGCCTCCAGAGGACCGTGCTGCAACGAGCTATCCTCCATAATAGCCATAATGGCAGCAACACCAAGGCCATTGTCGGCACCAAGCGTTGTGTCATCGGCATAGAGCCAATCGCCCTTTACAACAGTTGTAATGGGGTCATTAATAAAATCGTGCTTGCTATCAGGTGTCTTCTGAGGCACCATATCCATATGTGCCTGAAGAATTATACCCTTGCGGCCTTCGAGGCCCGGAGTAGCGGGCTTGCGCATAATAATGTTGCCGGCCTCATCCTGCCAAGTCTCAACATTGATACTCTTGCCAAAATCGAGCAGGAACTTCTGTATTTTCTCGAGATGGCCCGAGGGGCGGGGCACCTGTGTCAAAGCCTCGAAGTGTTTCCACACCTCACGGGGCTGCAAATCTTTAATTGTAATTGCCATAAAAACTGTTTTTAAAATATCAATTAATCCTTATTTAATATTTAACACAGCAAACTCAACGCTTGCCGGCACGCAAAGCCTTAATCTGCAGCGATGCAATACCATAGATGCCAAGCAAGGCAACAAGCAATGTTTGCGTGCTATGTACTATCAACGCAAAAACCTGGGCATCGGTTGTGGAAACACCATAAAGAACCATAATACTTATTATCGCAAAATGCCAGGGCCCCGCACCATTAGGGGTGGGCACCACCACAGCAATGCTACCTGCCACAAACAACAGCAGGCCGGCAGCCACCGACAGTCCCGAAGTGAAACCAAAGCAAAAGAAGCAGAGATAAAACTGCATAAAGTAGCAGAACCATATACCCACAGTCTCAAGCACAAAGAGCCGGCCATTTTTCATTTTTCCAAGGGAGAGCAAGCCTTCGGCAAAACGGGAGACAAACGACTTTATACGTTTCCACACCGATAGTTTGCGCAGCAAAAAGAAGAACAACAGCAGCACTGCCGCCACCGAAAGCGCCACCACTGCCACGCCGCCCAGTGAGAGTGAACCACCGGGCACACTAATGCCCACATCACTTATAAAGCTGCTGAACACCTGCCACTGCAATGCCACCGCCGCAACTGTTATGAGCAGCACCATAAGAGTGTCAATGAGCCTCTCCGTTACCAAAGTTCCCAAGGCGTGAGCAAACGGCACCTTGTCATAGCGCTCGAGCACCACACAGCGCGATACCTCGCCCACACGCGGCAGCACAAGGTTGGCCGCATAGGCTATGTAGACCGAATTAACGCAGTCTGAAGCCGAAGGGTTATAGCCCAGGGGAGCAAGAGTAAGTTTCCAGCGCCACCCCCTTATAACGTGGCTCATCACTCCAAAAAAGGTAGAAAGCAAAAACCAAAAGAGGTTCATCTCCTTTAAGCCGGCCCACAGTTGCGAAAAGTCGAACCCCTCATACACCACATACAGAATGAGCGCGCCCAACAGCAAGGGCACGACTGTTTTTATAGTGTAATTGAAAATCTTTTTCACAACTTTGGAAGCATTTTTAATTGTTTTCGTTACCTTTGTGCGTCTTATGCAGGCAAAATGCCGACTTTTAACGCGGCTAACATTGCAAAGATAAACAATATATTGAAGAAAGTCAGCTTTTTTAAGCATATTTAAATAAAAAAAGAAAGCACCGATGAAAGCCGTAACAGCAAAGAAGAGATTGGGACAGCATTTCCTCACTGACTTATCAATAGCCGGTAGAATTGCCGACACCGTTGATGTGTGTCCCGGCATACCAGTGCTTGAAGTTGGCCCCGGAATGGGCGTGCTCACACGTTTCCTGCTTGAGAAGCCGCACAGAATAAAAGTTGTGGAGCTCGACGAGGAGTCTGTAGCCTATCTACGCAGCAACCTTCCCCAGCTGCAGGAGGAGAACATCATTCCCGATGATTTCTTGAAGATGCACCTCGACCGCCTCTTTGGCGGGGAGGAGTTTATGCTCATTGGCAACTACCCCTACAACATCTCAAGTCAGATATTCTTTAAGATGCTCGACTACAAGGAGTTTATCCCCTATTGCAGCGGAATGATTCAAAAGGAGGTTGGCGAGCGCCTTGCAGCCCGCCCGGGCACCAAGGCATACGGTGTGTTGAGCATATTCGTGCAGCTGTGGTATGATGTGGAATACCTTTTCACAGTAGACGAGAATGTCTTTTCTCCCCCGCCAAAGGTGAAGAGCGCCGTGGTGCTTATGAAGCGCAACAGCCGCACCGGAATTGGCTGCAACAGCGAGCTCTTCAGGCAAATTGTAAAGGGGACCTTCAACCAGCGACGCAAAAAGTTGCGCAACTCAATACAGCAGATTGTGGGCAAGGAGTCGCCACTGCTGGCCGACCCCATCCTTGACAAGCGCCCCGAGCAGTTGTCGATTGATGATTTCATAGAGCTTACAAACAAAGTTGAACACCATTTGGCATAATAGGCAGAGAAGAATATGACCAAGGATTTCATCAACCACATAAAGGAGCTTATAGAGCAGAAAGACTCGGTGCTGCTGCAGGAATTCGTATCCAAGCTGCACCCTGCCGATATTGCAGAAATATGCTTGGAACTCACCATTGAACAGGCGCGTTTCCTCTATCGCCAACTCGACAACGAGAAGGCGGCCGACGCCCTCACCGAGATGGATGAGGACCTTCGTAATGAACTTCTCGAGGAGCTCCCCTCCGAGGCCATCGCAAAGCGTTTCGTGAACTATATGGACACCGATGACGCTGTTGAGATTATCCGCGACCTCGACGAGGAGAAACAAGAGGAGGTGCTTCTGCACATCAAGGATATTGAGCAGGCCGGCGACATTGTAGACCTTTTGCAGTATGACGAGGACACCGCCGGTGGTCTTATGAGTACCGAGATGGTGGTGGTGAACGAGAACTGGAGTATGCCCGAGTGTCTTAAGGAGATGCGACAGCAGGCCGAGGAACTCGATGACATATACTACATTTACGTTGTTGATGACGATGAGCGCCTTCTTGGCCTCTTCCCATTGAAGAAGATGATTACCAGCCCGTCGGTGTCAAAAGTGAAGCACGTGATGAGCACCGAGGTGGTGAGCGTAGATGTGGACACCCCAATAGACGAGGTAACAATGCTCATTGAGAAGTATAACCTTGTGGCAATTCCCGTTGTAGACAAGATTAACCGCCTGGTTGGACAGATTACTGTCGATGACGTAATGGATGAGGTGCGCGAGCAGACCGAGCACGACCAGCAACTGACTGCCGGTCTTACCCAAGACGTGGAGACAAGCGACAGCGTCTTTGTGCAGACAAAGGCACGCCTTCCCTGGCTCATCATTGGTATGCTGGGAGGTATTGGCTCTTCAATCCTTCTCAACTGCTTCACCAACACACTTGGCAGCCACCCCGAAATGGCACTCTTCATTCCCCTGCTTGCCGGTATGGGAGGAAATGTAGGCACCCAGTCATCGGCAATAACCGTTCAGGGCCTTGCCAACAATTCACTCAACTCGCAGCACATTTTCAAGCATATCCTAAAAGAGATGGTAGTGGCCATTGTAAACGCCACCATTCTGTCTCTTATGGTCTATATCTACAATTTCTTCATCTATGGAGCTGTAGACATCGTTACGCTGGCTGTTCCGCTCAGCCTTTTTGTGGTTGTGCTGTTCGCCTCCAGTTTTGGAACATTCATCCCAATGGTGCTTGAGAGAATGAACATCAACCCGGCTGTTGCAACAGGCCCGTTCATTCAAATTATAAACGACCTCAGTGGTATGACTTTTTATATGATAATCTCAATGGCGCTCACACGCCTAATGTGCTGACAAAAGAAGAAACACGAATAATTGAGGGCACTGCAATTTGCCCATAAAAACAAAAAAACATAAAAACAAAAACTATGAAAGAACACTTAATCAGACTCGACTCTTTGAACGTAGACCTTGGTTCTAACGAGATGCTGGCAGTAAATTTCATTCTTGCACTTGTGATGTTTGGTGTAGCACTCGGCATCAAGGTGAGAACCTTTAAACAGATTTTCAAAAAGCCAAAGCCTGTGTTGATTGGCCTTGTGCTGCAATGGGTGGCATTGCCGGCCCTCACCTGCCTGCTTGCCATAGCGCTGAACCCCATCATAACACCAATGATTGCCATTGGTATGATTCTTGTGGCATCGTGCCCAGGTGGCAATATGTCCAACTTCCTGTCGGCATACTCCAAGGGTAACATCGAACTGTCGGTCTCAATGACAGCCATCACCACAATCTTTGCCTCAATAATAACCCCATTCAACTTCTGGTTCTGGGGCTCACACTATTGCCGTTTTGCCGAGATAAGGAACAAAATCCCCACACTGGAGATTCCGTTCGGCGATATGCTTGCCCAAATTATTCTTATTTTGGGTATACCCATTGTTTTGGGTATTCTTGTTTCGCACTACTTCCCCAATGTTACAAGGAAACTTACCAAGCCACTGCAGGTACTCTCAATACTCCTGTTCGTTGCAATGGTAATTGTTTCTGCATCCCAGGTGTTGAGCGGTTTTGAGACCCGCAAAGAGGTCTACATCTCACTTTTGTGCGCACTGTTTGTTGTTGTGATGCACAATGCCACCGCATTGAGCGCAGGATATTTTGGCGGCAAGCTGGCAAAAGTGCCACCAAGAGACCGCCGCTCCCTCACCATCGAGACCGGAATACAGAACTCGGGACTGGGATTGGCACTGCTGCTCAACCCCGCAATTTTCCCGCCCCATTTGTGGTACAACAATGGCGGTATGATAATTATCACTGCATTATGGGGTATCTGGCACATTATTTCAGGCCTTCTCATAGCACACAAATTCCGTCGCACACCCATTGAATAAGATATGGCAAAAAGAAGAAATATACAGGACCAAGACTGGCGATACAATGCCCTAAAATACATTGTAGACACAGTTGTCAAACGCTCCTACAGCAAAATCAGATACCTGGGAAGAGAGAACATCCCCAATGACGGAGCCATCATATATGCTCCCAACCACACCGGTACACTGATGGATGCATTGGTGATACTTGCTATGGACCGCAGCCCCAAGGTTTATGTGGCAAGAGCCGATATATTTAAGAACCCTAAGCTGGCAAAGGTGCTCAATTTTTTCAAGATGATGCCCATTATGCGAATGCGCGACGGCTTTGATGAGGTTAAAAAGAACAACAAAACCATTAAACAGGCCACCGAGGTGCTGAAGGCAAAAATCCCCTTCTGCATATTCCCCGAGGGCACCCACCAGGCCAAGCACTCAATGCTGCCAATCTCAAAAGGCATATTCCGCATTGCGTTGCAAGCCAAAGAAAATATGCCGAACACACCGCTCTACATAGTACCTGTGAGCATCTGTTACGGAAACTTTTGGCGCTACCGTTCATCGGTGCACATACAGTATGGCAAGCCTATGAGCGTGGACAAGGTTGTGGCAGAGAACTCCGAGAAAACCCCGCAAGAGTTGATGAATGTTATGAAGGCCGACCTTGAGCAGCGTATGAGGGAGACCGTCTACTACATTCCCAATGATGAAAACTATGACGCCACATACGAGATATGCGCAGCTGCTTCCGACGGACAGAGCACTGCCACTCCTTCGGCCAACAGGAGTGTGAAGCGCGTTCAGGAACTCAAAGAGAGCAACCCATCCCTTGCCGAAAAGCTGTTTAAACTGGGCAATGAAGCTGCTGCCATACGCAAGAAGAGCGGCATCAGCCTGAAGTCTGTTGCGGCGGGGCACTCTGCCACAATGCAGATTTTCCGTCTGTTTGCGTTGCTGCTCACACTGCCCTACACAATACCGGCAGCACTGTTGGCATCGCCGCTTAACCTGCTGTGCCACACAATTTTCAAAAAGTTCAAGGACCAAGCGTTCCGCAACTCGGTACGCTTCATAATGAATCTCTTGCTGTGGCCACTGCTTATGATTATATACTCTATAATAGCATACATTTGCCTGCCTTGGCAATGGGCACTGCCCACAACATTAGCACTGTTGCCCGCGCCATTCCTTCTGCACGACGCCTTCAAGGCAATGCGCCTTATGGTATCGGACTGCAAACTGCACAACAACAAGGAGCTGAAGGCAATCTATCAAGAAATAAAGGAAATATTGTCCAACCAAAAGGGTTGTTGATTTTCTCATAGAAGAGGCTTCCACACCCCCATTCACAAATCCCCTATGAATTTAAGAAAGACACTTCTACTGCTTGCCGTTGCACTATGCACCAACGGCTATGCACAAGAGAACACGACAGAAGCCGAGGCCGCAAAGCCCGCCAAGAAGGAAATTGTAAAGAAGGGCTACAATTTCGGTCCCCTGCCCGCTGTCGCCTTTGATGCCGACAAGGGTTTCCAACTTGGTGCCCTGCTCAACATCTTTGATTTTGGCGACGGCTCAACCTATCCCAACCCCCGCCAACAATGGTACTTTGAGGCATCGTTCTTCACCAAGGGCTCACAACTCTTTGTGGTAACCTATGACAACAAGTTCCTCATCCCCGGCGTGCGTTGGTCATCGAACTTCACCCTCACCAACGACAAGGCGATGGACTTCTATGGTTTCAACGGATATATGTCGCACTATGACCACGAGCGGGTGGCACTGGGAAAAGACAAGGAGAACCACAACGACTATATCTACTCGCCCAAGTACCGTATGAACCGCCTTGCACTGCTCTTCAAGAGCGACTTCACCGGCAACATCGCAGGTAACAAGTTCTTTTGGATAGCAGGCTACCACCTGAGCTATTTTCAGCAGGGCTACAACAAAGAGCGCGCCCTTAACCTCGATAAAATAAACAAGAACAAAGAGGAATACAAGCAGTTCCCCGAGAACGAGCCCACCATCTTTGACCTGTATCGCAAGTGGGGAATAATCCCCGAGGATGAGGTGTGGGGCGGCCTCAACAGCACACTGCGTTTGGGCCTTCTCTTCGACACACGCGACAAAGAGGCCGCGCCGTCAAAAGGCATCTGGGCCGAGGCACACGTATCCCTTGCACCAAAATGGCTGGGCACAACCAAGCCGTTCTATCGCTACTCGGCAACATTCCGCCAGTATGTACCCATTGTAAAGAACGATATTCTCACCTTTGCCTATCGTCTCAACTATGAAGGCACATTCGGCAAAAGCGCGCCCCACTACGTGCTCCCATTCATAACAGTAATGGGCTCAACCTATGACCGCGACGGAATGGGCGGCTACCGCACAGTGCGCGGACTTATGCGCAACCGAGTGCAGGGCCTTGATATGGCAACCTACAATGTGGAGTTGCGTTGGCGTTTCGTGAAATTCGCCCTTTGGAAGCAGAATATCGCCTTCGGCCTTAACATCTTCAGCGATGGAACAATGGTTACCAGGAACTATGATATCTCTTTCAAGGCAACCGAGCAGCAGCTTGGCACAGAGTATCAGAATGTGAAGGCCGAATATGACAACTATATGTCAAAGGGGCTCTCTAAGGACCGTCCCCACATCACTGCCGGTGCCGGCCTTCGCTTCATTATGAACCAGAACTTCATCGTTGCCTTTGAGTATGGCCTTCCCATAAGCAAATTCAGCAAGGACCCCATCATCAAGAATCAAGACGGCAACGGTGCATTCTACATAAATACAGGTTATCTCTTTTAAGACACAACAAAACCTATGAAACTAAAAAACATACACACACTCATCATCTCGGCAGTGCTGCTCGCCGGATGCGCCAAGAGCACTGCCCCTGTTGCAGAATTCAAACAATGGAACGCAGCACCTACGGGCCTGCTCGCAGAGCAACCATTTGCCAATGAGGCGCTTAGCAAAGAGCAATGCAGCGAGGCAGCAGAAATAGTGGACTCTCTGTGGCTTGCAAGCAGTGCCCAGCGCCTTGCCAAGCAGTGGAAAAAGCTAACCATTGCCAATGACTCAATTAAACTGGCTTGTGCGGTGCGCACATTCGGCCTACCACCCGCCGACGGCCGCAGCCTCTACATCTCTATGCACGGCGGCGGAGAGTGCCCCAAGGAGGTAAACGACGAGCAGTGGATGAACCAGATATACCTCTATGAGCCTGCCGAAGGTGTCTACATTGCGCCCCGCGCGCCCTGGAACACATCAGACCTATGGCACCGCAAAGGACTCGATGAGCTGCTCGAAGAGGTGATTGAAGCCTGCGTGGTGTTCGAGGGAGTGAACCCCAACAAGGTATACCTGCTTGGCTACTCGGCCGGTGGCGACGGAGTGTGGCGCGTAGCACCTCGTATGGCCGACAAATGGGCTGCCGCATCAATGATGGCAGGACACCCCGGCGACGCATCGCAGCTAAATCTTATGAACCTTCCCTTTATGATATGGATGGGCGAGCACGACCACTACTATGACCGCAACAAACTGGCCCTGGAAAAGGCACAACTGATGGACTCGCTGCAAGCCGCCAACCCGGGACTCTACACACACAGCAACAACATAATCAAGGACAAAGGGCACTGGATGGAGCGCATTGACACAGCTGCCATCAGCTGGATGGCCCAATACCGCCGCAACCCCTACCCCAAAAAAGTAATGTGGCGCCAAGAGCTTGTAACACGCAGCCACTTCTACTGGCTTGCAGCCCCGGCCGAAGAGCTGCAACAAGGCAAGACTATTGCTGCAAGCATCACAGGCAACACCATTGATATCCAACAGTGCGACTACAGCCGTCTCACCATCTACCTAAACGACAGCCTTGTAGACCTCGACAACGAAGTTACAGTGCGCTACAAAGGAAAGAGAGTAGCTTGTGTAAAGCCCAAGCGCACAATTGCCAATATGCACCGCAACCTTTTCGAGCGCGGCGACCGCAGCTATGCCTTCCCCGCCATCATTGAAGTGAAGCTGAAGTAATAAAATCCGCACCACTTTCCACTGCTTTGGAATATTTTTACGGGATTTTTTTAACGGCTTCTGAAATAAAACACTATATTTGCACTTAATGTGTGCAAATGCAGCGCCCGCACACACGGTTTTTTCACCTGACAGGAGGAAAAACCGTGTTGTTTGTTTGCTTTGCATTTTATAAACCAATAAAAAAGAGAAACAATGAGCGAAAGTATTAAATCGAATGTTCTGCCACAAGAGCAGAACATTGCGAGTACTCCTGACGAGGCTGTAAATGCCGCTACGACTGAAACTACAGAGCAGAACAGCATTGCCGAGGAGACTCCCCAAACAACTGAAGATGTTGCCCAGAGCGAAGCCGCAAAACCTGCAAGCCGTCAGGAAATCATAGAGCGTCTGCAAGCCATTGCCGACAGCGATGATGCGCTCAACAGCAAATCCGAGACAGAAGGGCTGAAAGTCCTTTTCTACCGTATGCGCACAGCCGAAATTGAGCAAGAACTCAAAGAGCACCTTGCCCAGGGCGGTGAAGAGATGCAATTCATCCCCAAGCCCGATGAGCTTGAGGAGCCCTTCAAGCAGGCATTCAGCCAAATAAAGGCAAAGCGCAACGCCTGGCTTGCTGCACAAGAGGAGGAGATGAAGGCCAACTATGAGAAGAAGACAGAACTGCTTGAGCAGTTGCAGGCACTCGTAGACAAGGCAGCCCAAGGCACACCCGAGGTAAACGAGTTCCGCACACTGCAGGCAAGCTGGAAAGAGATAAAGAACGTGCCCCAGGACAAGGTAGCACCACTGTGGAAACAGTATCAACTGCTTGTGGAGCAGTTCTATGATGTGCTCAAGATAAACAGCGAGTTCCGCGAATATGACTTCAAGAAAAACCTTGAGACAAAAACGATGCTCTGTGCCCAGGCCGAGGCACTGCAGGAGGAGGCCGACGTAATCAGCGCCTTCCGCCAGTTGCAGCAGCTACACAACGAATTCCGCGAGACAGGCCCCGTAGCCCCCGAACTGCGCGAGGAGATATGGACACGTTTCAAGGCTGCATCAACAATTGTAAACCGCCGCCACCAAGAGCATTTCGAGGCAAAGAAGGAGAAAGAAAATGAAAATCTCGACAAGAAAACAGCCATTTGCGAAGAGATTGAGCAAATAACAAACGACACACTCTCAACATACCAAGAGTGGAACAATGCCACACAGCGCGTTCTCGAATTGCAAACAAAATGGAAAGAGATTGGCTTTGCACCACAGAAGATGAACACACGCATCTTTGAGCGCTTCCGCGCAGCGTGCGACAACTTCTTTATGCAGAAGAGCGAATTCTTCAAAGAGGCCAAGAACTCACTTGCCAAAAACCTTGAGCGCAAGAAAGCATTGTGCGAGCAGGCCGAGCAACTCAAAGACAGCGAAGAGTGGAAGACAACAGCCGAAACACTTGCCAAGCTGCAAAAGGAGTGGAAGGAGACAGGCCCTGTGGCACAGAAATATTCCGAGCCCCTGTGGAAACGCTTTGTCAGCGCCTGCGACACTTTCTTCGAGAGACGCAACGCCGCAACATCATCACAGCGCAATGCCGAGCAGGAGAACCTGAGACTCAAGCGAGAAGTGATAGAGAAAATCAAAGCCATAGACACCACCCTGCCCGCATCAGAGCAAACCAAGCAAGTATCGGCTCTTGCACAAGAGTGGAACAGCATAGGCTTTGTACCCTTCAAGGAGAAAGACAAGCTGCACAAGGAGTACAAACAGGCAACCAACGCCATCTACGAAAAGCTCCACATAAGCGCCAACGAGCGCAAGCTCGCCAACTTCCGCAGCAACATTAGCAAAGGCGGCGGCAGCCTGCAGCGCGAGCGCGACCACCTCATACGCCAATACGAGGCAATGAAGAGCGAGATTGCCACCTATGAGAACAACCTTGGTTTCCTTAGCGTATCCAACAAGAAAGGCGCAAGCCTTGTCGATGTGATGCGCCAGAAGGTAGAGAAACTGAAGCTCGACGCAAAGGTAATCCTCGACAAGATACACCTTGTAGAAGATGAGATAGAGAAAGAGGCAAAGTAAAAGCCTCGCCAATCAATAGAACAGTAACGACCCAAAAGCAAAATTGGGTCGTTACTGTTTTTTGAGAGCTTGCATAAAAGAGCTGTTACAATGCTTGCGATGCCCGAAAAGCGGGCAGTTTACTGAGCGTAAATGAGCATTTAAAGGCGAGTATAACTATAAAAAAACCTTTTCAGTCAGCCCCGTTTTATACCAGGGAATTGACACCCGCACATCATCCATCGTTGCGCCGCAGCAGGCCGGTGAGGTCGTTTATTGCCTCATAGACAGCTTCTATATCCTCCTTGTTGGTGAAGGAATATGTATCGTAGCGGTTATCTTCCATAACAATGATTACTGCACCTCTTATCTCGCAGGCATTGCCATAGAGCATTGTGGCAACAGGGTTATCGGGCAAGTTCTTAGCATTGGCATTGCGGTCTGCATACATACTCAACTGCTTTGGCAGCCCGCAGTCTTTTGTGATTTGATTAAGGGGGTTGGAGAAATGCACGGCATCCACACCTTCGGCATCAATGAGGCGGGCCATATCCCTGTATGACATAGGTTCAACATCGGCCTGCACAAAATCAGTGAGGCCCGACGGGGCTATAACCAGCACTGTGGGAGGAATATTCGTCTTGTTATTGTCTGCGACGGAAGTGGGAAATAAGTCAAAATTGTATTTGGCTTCTTCAACCTTCTCATACTGCAATTTCCAGTATTCGAGTTCATCGGCATAGCCCATCGCCTTATACTCGGGAGTGTAGGCAATGACATACCTGTATGCATCGCTCACTCCAAAACGTAGTGCATTGAGGCGGGCCATAAGAACAAACTCGGGGGTGATAGCGGGAACAAGCGACTTCACATTGCTGATGTTAAGAATTTCAATCATAAGACTATGACAGAGCGGGCAGCGCCACCCCATTCCAATGCGTGCATACCTGAAGGCCTCGGGGATATTCTTTTCAAAGCCCATTGAGCCTGCAAGCATATACTTGGCAAGGTAATAGGCACAGGTGCTGTTGCCCAGTTCAACGCCGCGACGCAGATTCTTGTCGAGACCGAGATGAATCTCACCCCGTGTGGCTGCATCGTAGCTATCCCAATCCTCCTCACACTCAACTCCCAGCACCATACACTCGGCCACATCCTTCTCTATGGCATCCTGCATCAACGACTCATAGTATGCTATGTTGCCACGCTCATAGTACATCGAGGCAAGGAAACCGATTGTATGGAGCAGCCCGCACTCCACACATTTTTCGTGTGCAGCAATGGCCTCATCGCGTTTGCCCATATAGTAGTACATCCACCCCAGCTGCTCCAGCCACAGGAGCGACGCACCCGCTTGACCGGCAAGTCCCTTTGCCTCGGCAAGCAGTTCGCCGGCATCGGCATCCTGCCCCAGCAGAGTATTGAAATCATCGAAATTGCGCTGCAGCCCGGCAAGGTCGCTTCCCTTTGCCTCTGCTTCGTGCTGAAGTTTATCGGCAAGGTCGCGGTTCATAACGGCAAGCCCCTTCTCATCATCGAAGAAATCGCCATTGTAGTGCAGCCGTCCAACCATATACAGAGCATCGGCAATGCCATTGGCGGCGGCGAACTCAAGACAGTGGCGCACCGTGCGCAGCTGTTCCGTGCTGCGGTCGCCGGTCATATAGAGCCACCGTCCATAGCCATACCTGCCTTGAGGGCTATCATCGGCACGCAATTTCTCCACCATTGCCGGCGAGAAATAGAATAAATCTCTCTTATCAAGAAGATGGTTCAGAAACTCCTTTCCTGCGGTGATTTCAAAATCGGGAATCATAGTCGGGTGATTTATTGGGAACAGACATCAATCGAACAACACACCGGGATTCATTTGGGATGGCGATTTCCATTCAACGCCATCCTCGCGCAACACCTCGGCAAATGTGTGCCAATAGGTGAAGCAAAAGCCCATTCCACGGGGAAAATCGCCAAGTCGGCGGTCGCACTCCTCTTCCCAACGGCAATAGTTCTCCTCCCACATCGGGGTGCGATGTATGGGATCAAAGTTCAGATGCTTGCCATACTTGCGTTTAAAATCATCGGTGGAGACATTCTCATAATCAATGTACTCCTCGAGCTGCCTGATGTGCGCCCTAACATCATCCATTGAGAGTTCACAGCATTTCTCATCGGCCAAGGAGAGCCAATGCAGTTCCTTGCGGGCAAGTTCCAAGGCATAGCGCGGCACATCGTACTCGGGGATAAACGATAGCAGATTATTGAATACAAAAGCCTTATCATCCGGGCCGGCCTCATCAACGGTCTCAAGAATAGCGACACATTGATGCGACAGCGCAACATTCTTCCACATACGCATTTCCTCGCAGTTCACCTTCATCTCCCTGAGCATATTCAACACTCTTTGTGCCATATTGTAACTATTTTTTAATTGTTCGTTTTTCTTCTCACAATTCACCCCCTGCGGGTGTATATATCGCAAAAATAGTCAATACAAATTAAAACACAATAGTTTAGAAATATTTTCAAGCAAGAACAATGGTTGCGAGACACCCGGCCCGTTGGCTTGGTGTTCACACTGGACATCAAGTTGTTGTTTGCACCAGTGTTTGCAGCAAACACTATCACCTCAAGCACTGGCACAAAGCAATGAGGGCAAAGATTGCAAGCTATGAAAACAACCTTGAAAGCCACCACCACAAAAAAAGGGCGAAGCTTGCGCTCCACCCTGAATGTTTTCACAACGGAATAATCCTTATTGTGATTTGCTTTTAAATTTGTAGGACAAAAATATTGAACTATTCGTAATTATCCAAATTATTCTTTAGATTTGTGATATCAAACCCATTTCTTTTAAATTTGTTCATACTATGAAACGCATATTAGGTTTAGATTTAGGCTCATCAAGTATCGGATGGGCAATAATTGAAGAACATAGCAAAGAAGTTCTATCGAAAGAGTACGCATCCGATAAAGACAAAATTATTGCTATTGGCAGCCGCATAATACCATTGAGCACAGACGAGAGCAATCAGTTCTCAAAGGGACAGGCATTGACGAAAAATGCCGACAGAACAAAATGCAGGACACAACGCAAAGGCTATGACCGCTATCAGCTGCGACGCTCATTATTATTGGAGACATTGGCAAAATGCGGAATGTACAACGGAACAACGCTCAAGCTATCAAAACTCGAACTATGGGGATTGCGTGCCAAGGCTGTACACGAAAAGCTTTCACCCGAGGAGATTGGTCGCGTACTTTCACACATAAACCAAAAACGTGGCTACCGCACTGTAAAGTCGGACTATGGCGACAAAAAACAAGGAAACTACGTTAAAAACGTAATTGACCTACACAAAAAAATAAACGATAAAGGTTTTACAATTGGGGAATACCTGTATGAAGAGTTGAAAGCCAACCCCGCTTTCCGCTGCAAAGAGCTCATCTTCCCCCGTGTTGCTTATATGGAGGAGTTTGATGCTATAATGCAATGTCAAAAGAAATTCCACCCCCAAACCCTCACCGATGAAACCATAGCACACATACGCGATTACATCATTTTTCATCAACGCCCTCTCAAATCCTGCAAGCACCTTGTTGGAAAATGTTCGTTGGAAAGGCATATCAAAAGTGATAAGAACGGGAATGTAAGAGATTGCAGCCCTAAGGTGGCCCCGCGCACTTCACCGCTTTTTCAGATATGCAAAATCTGGGAGAGCATAAACAACTTAAAAATCAGAAACAAAGCCAATGACACCCTGCATATAACGTTGGAACAGAAGCAGTCCATCTTCAACTTTATGTCCACAAATGAGAAGCTCAAGGCCAACAAGCTAAAGGAACTGTTGGGCATTAAATCCAAGGAGTGGCAATTTGGCCAAGCTGTTGGCAGCAACGGTTTGCAAGGCAACACAACATATTGTACAATAAGCAATGCGCTGAAGAGTCTTCCCAACAAGGAGCAACAGCGCCTGCTCGCCTTTGAGCTAAAAGTTGTTGAACACACAAACAGCGAAACCGGTGAAATAACCAAAGTCATAGACAGCCAATTCGAGGAGGAGCCCCTCTATAGACTGTGGCACGCCCTCTACTCAATTTCCAACATCGAGGAGTTGCGGTCTACCCTAATAAACAAATTTGGAATAACGGATGAAGCAACCATAGAAAACCTCTGCAAGATAGATTTTGTAAAAGCTGGATATTGCAACAAATCATCACGTGCAATACGCAAGGTTTTGCCACACCTTTTGGATGGTATACAATACCACGATGCTAAGGATTTGGCAGGTTATGAATACACCACCCTCACTAAAGAACAAAACAATTCACGTCAGCTTATAGAAAGACTGCTCCCAATAAAAAAAGGCGAACTGCGCCAACCTGTTGTAGAGAAGGTGCTTAACCAGCTTGTAAACCTGGTCAATGCCTTAATGGATGAGCACGGACGCTTTGATGAAATACGCGTGGAACTTGCTCGCGAGCTCAAGCAAAACAAAGCAGAGCGAGAAGCCGCCAATAAAGCCATTTTGGATAACCAAAAACAGAATGAAGAGATTGGCAAACGTATACAAAACGAATATGGCTTGTCTCCAACACGCTCACGCATCCAAAAATACAAGATGTGGCAAGAGAGCGAGCAGAAATGCATATATTGTGGGAAGACTGTAGATGTTAAGGAATTCCTGCTTGGTATTGATGTAGAGGTTGAGCACATCATCCCCCGTTCAGTGCTGTTCGATGATAGCTTCTCAAACAAAGTGTGTTCTTGTAGCAGATGTAATAAAGAGAAGAACAACCGCACTGCCTATGATTATATGAAGAGTAAGAGCGAAGGGGATTTTGAAGCATATATCGAAAGAGTTAATGACCTGGCCGAGAAAGGCTCAATATCAAGAGCAAAACGCAACAAGCTGCTTATGCCGGCCAATGAGATACCAACCGACTTTATTGAACGACAGTTGCGCGAGAGCCAATATATCGCAAAGAAAGCCAAGGAGATTTTGCAAACAATATGCCCCAATGTATATTCAACAAACGGCAGCATAACCGATTTCATTCGCCACCTATGGGGATGGGATGAAGTTTTGCACACCCTCAATTTCAGCCGATACAAAGCGGCAGGCCTAACCGAAACTGTTGAGCTTGATAACAACGGTCAAAAGAGAGTAGTTGAAAGAATTGCCGGCTGGACAAAACGAATGGACCACCGCCACCACGCCATTGATGCACTCACAATCGCCTGCACCAAACAAGGATACATACAACGTATAAGCAACCTAAGTTCTCTAAAAGAGGTCTCATTCACTTCGTTCAACAATGAAAAACAAAGCTGTGCCACAAAACAGAGACTCACACGCCTTGAACAATACATAAAAATGCAACCACACTTCTCAACATCCGAGGTTGAGGAAGCCGTAAACAGCATAGCCGTATCATTCAAAAGCGGAAAGCGCGTGGCAACCTTGGGCCGACGCTATATCCACAAGGGCGGGAAAAGAGTTTGTGTACAAAGCGGAATAATAATACCGCGCGGAGCATTGAGCGAAGAGAGCGTCTATGGTCGCATATATAACAAAGAAACCAACAAGAAGGAATATGTAATAAAATACAACATTGCAAACATCGCTCTAAAAGATGTTGATTTTGTTGTAGACAAACGCATACGCGAAATTCTGCGCGAGAGACTGGAACAGTTCAACGGCAAGCCCGAAAAGGCATTTGCCGAACCCATACTCGACCACCAAGGCCGCGCCATTCGCAGTGTAAGATGTTACACAGGTCTAAACGCGACAGTGCCATTGCGATACAACGAACAAAACGAGCCTATAGCATTTGTAAAGCCGGCAAACAACCACCACGTTGCAATATATGAGGATGAGAAGGGCAAACTGCAAGAACACATTGTAACATTCTGGCACGCAGTAGAACGCAAGAAATATGGCATCCCCACGATAATTACCAACCCGGCCGAAGTGTGGGACAATGTAACCGACAAAATGCCGGAAGCATTTCTAAACCAACTGCCCCAATCGGCAAAATGGAGATATCGTTTCTCTATGCAACAGAATGAGATGTTCATTCTTGGAATGGAAGAGGAACACTACCAAGATGCAATGCGCAACAATGACTATGCAACATTGAGCAGATACTTGTATAGAGTACAAAAACTTGCAAAAGGAGATTACTTTTTCAGGCACCATTTAGAGACAACTGTTGATGACAATTCGAGCACCGCAAAATCTATTGGCAAAATGAAACGTTTAGCCTTGAAATCTTTATCAGGGAACAACCCTCATAAAGTCCACATAAGTATAACCGGAAGAATTACGGAAATATGATAAAACGCACATTATATTTCGGCAATCCCGCCTACCTTAGTGTAAAGCTATCCCAGTTGGAAATACGTTTGCCCGAGGTTGAGAAAAACAACACACTGCCCGAAAATTTCAAAGCCTCGGCTGTGAAACAGATACCAATTGAGGACATTGGTGTTGTGGTGCTCGACAACAAACAGATTACCATTACACAGGGAGCCTTGAGTGCATTGCTGAATAATAATGCTGCAGTAATCACTTGCGATGAACAACGAATGCCCTCGGGGCTAATGCTACCACTTGCAGTAAATACAACACAGTCGGAACGTTTCAGGCATCAGATAGAAGCCTCGCTCCCATTAAAAAAACAGTTGTGGCAACAAACAATCCAAGCAAAAATAGCAAACCAGGCGGCAGTGCTTCTTAAACAGCGTGGTCTCAAATGTGGCAATATGGAGGCTTGGGCAAAACAGGTAAAAAGCGGCGACAGCGACAACCTCGAAGGGCGCGCTGCTGCATTCTATTGGCAAAACCTTTTTGGAGACATAAGTGGTTTCCACCGCGACAGAGAAGGCGTTGCGCCAAACAACCTACTCAACTATGGCTATGCCATTCTGCGAGCCATTGTGGCACGTTCACTGGTGGGCAGCGGACTGTTGCCAACATTGGGAATTCACCACCACAACCGCTACAACGCCTATTGCCTTGCCGATGACATTATGGAGCCCTACCGTCCTTATGTAGATGAACTGGTTGCAGAAATTGTAGACAGCGGAACCGACTGCACCACATTAACAACGGAAATTAAAAGCAAACTGCTATCAATTCCGGTAATTGATGTTGCCATAAATGAACGGCGAAGCCCTTTAATGATAGCTGTGGGACAAACAACAGCATCGCTCCACAAATGCTACAGTGGAGAGATGCGCAAAATAGCATACCCTTCAATGGAATGATTGAACGATTTAGTGAATATCAAATAATGTGGATTTTTGTCTTTTTCGATTTGCCCACCGAGACAAAACGCGAGCGCAAAATATATGCCGACTTTAGAAAGCAGCTTTTGCGCGACGGATTCACAATGTTTCAATTCTCCATCTACCTGCGCCACTGCCCAAGCCGCGAAAATGCAGACGTACACATTAAGCGAGTAAAAAAATGGCTGCCCAAAGAGGGCTATGTTGGCATACTTACAATAACCGACAAACAGTTTAGTCAAATGGAACTATTCCGCGGATGCCAACACATAAAAAAGGAATTAGAGCCTCAACAGCTCGAGCTGTTCTAAAACAGAAAAAGGGATTTGCGCAATATGACGCAAATCCCTTTTCTAATACACCTGATTTTTAATTTCTAAAAACGATTGTAAATATCAATACATCAACAACTTACAAGCATTGTGGTGTATTTGATATTTCAAAGATACAAATTTAAAAGCAAATTACAACTGTAAGACTTATATATCTCGTTTAATTCTGGTGTATTTGATATTTCAAAGATACAAATTTAAAAGCAAATTACAACCGTAGAGACCAGATAGAGCCCGAAGTGTTGGGTGTATTTGATATTTCAAAGATACAAATTTAAAAGCAAATTACAACGGAATGGTAGACAGTTATATGCGAGATGGCGGTGTATTTGATATTTCAAAGATACAAATTTAAAAGCAAATTACAACATAATTACGTTCTCAAGCACATTTATGCAAGGTGTATTTGATATTTCAAAGATACAAATTTAAAAGCAAATTACAACTGTTTTCATTATAGGTTTTTGTATAATCTGGGTGTATTTGATATTTCAAAGATACAAATTTAAAAGCAAATTACAACAAGCCGATGCAAGTGCCAACATATGGTGGGGTGTATTTGATATTTCAAAGATACAAATTTAAAAGCAAATTACAACTACACATGGAGGTTCATCTCAAAACGTTATGGTGTATTTGATATTTCAAAGATACAAATTTAAAAGCAAATTACAACGTGGTATTGCTACTGCAGCAAAACTCTTACGGTGTATTTGATATTTCAAAGTTACAAATTTAAAAGCAAATTACAACATAACTATATATGTAAATTAGTCTAAATCTGGTGTATTTGATATTTCAAAGATACAAATTTAAAAGCAAATTACAACGAGTTTTGCAGATGGTCGTTTGGGCTGTGGGGTGTATTTGATATTTCAAAGATAGTAAGAACTTGCGTAAAAATGGCAGAATGAGGGCAAAATATGATAAGTGGTTGGTACTTATACCATTTTTGTGTTATCCCGCCATATTTCTAATTTCGGCAGAAATAGCCGTATATGGTGGGTATTAGAGAAAGAATTGCTACCTATCCGTTGCCTTTTTATAGAAGGGAAAGTTGGTAGAAACAGCATCTTTAATCTCTTGCACATACCCTACAACAGCCACAAAGAACGCTTGTTTTTCCTATCATTGCACTGACAAAG
>JAZONR010000005.1:0-17458 GCA_045654645.1 Bacteroidaceae bacterium | reverse complement strand
GAAATGCACTTTCAGCGCATTTTGATAAATATATTATCAAAGCTGTATGCAAATTAATTTGTATCCAAGCCTTTGATAATATATTTATCGGTTAGTTCCATTTTGCCATACAACTGTTTTGTGTTTATCTTTTGTTCTTTTAACTTCGTTGAACCAGCTTCCGCTCGCTTTGTGTGTAAGTAAACTTTCACACACTCGCTTACTTGCAGCTTTGTTCTTCTGTCTATTATTTCTTTATTTTGTTGTATAATGTAAACACTGCCACATACATTTTCATCGACAGCTTGGCAAGCTGCTTGCCAAACCAATGGTCGTTGCTGTAGCGGTCAATGAAGTAGCAGCGCGATTTTCCCCACACCTTGAAACGGCGCACCGGGTCTCCCTTTTCATTGTTTATGTGGCGATGCACAGCCTGTGATGTGGCAAGGTAGTACATCTTTTTGCCTGCCTGTTCCACCTGGCGCGATAAGATTGCCTCCTCGCAATAAAGAAACACCTTTTCATCGAAGAAATTTATCTCTTTTAGGAATGATGTCTTTATCATAAAGCAACAACCGCTCACCTTGTGGCAATAGTGGCTCTCCTTGTGGTTGTCGATGAAATCGTAGGCGTCGCTTTGTCTCTTTTTGCGGAAAATATCTCTTATCCAAGCAAACGAGCTTCGCCAATTGCCATCTCTTCCCATTGGGCTTTGATGGGTGCCGTCGGGGCCGATAATGTCGCTTCCACAAACAACCACATCTTCATTGGCACGCATAGCCTCAATGAGCGTGGCAAGGTAGTTCTTCTGCGGGAACTCCATATCTGGGTTAGCTATAAGCGCATATTCGTAGCCCTTTTCTGCGGCATAGCGCAAGCCCACATTGTTGCCGGCATTGTAGCCACGATTCTCGCCATTGGCAATGAACGTGCAACCTTGCTCCTTGCACAATGTCTCAACAGCCTTGCGTTCATTGATTGTAGAGCAGTTGTCTACAATAATTATTTCCTGCTCAATGCCTACCTGCTGCTTCAGGTAACTTATGCACTTGCGGCAGTCGGTACTGCTGTTGTAGTTGAGGATAATGACGGAGATTTTCATTTATCTATGGTATTTCAGATACAATCTGCGGCGAAGTTTACCGGTGAAATGGGCTATTTTATCTACACTTGGGAAAAGATACTTACCGCAGGTGATACGCAGGCTGCCACGGTCAAATGCAGTTGCTCTGGCGCCAAAGCAGACAATGTTGAATAACTCTTTTGTACTTAATTTGCGTACAAAAGCTGTGTTATCAAATTCGGCGGCCTTTTGTAGTGGTGTTATATCAACATCCTTTCTCAATTCCAGCGCCTCCTTAAGAGATATCTTGCCCCATTGCCAAAAGTATTCACTCAATGGTGCAGGACTTTTTATAAATTCCTTGCAAATCCACCGGGTAACATTTACGTTATTTTTAGTAATTTCGTTTTCGTTGTAACCGCTGCCATTGGTAAACATAGGTTCTAAGATATGATTATTTTCCTTGTAGCCAATAGTACTTGGATAGGGTGATGCCGAGAAGTAGTTCTCAATAAGTGTGGTACCTTCGGTACTTAACTGCTCTGGGGTATATAATGTGTAGTATTTGCCATATTTGCTATGCAACACATCGCCGCGCACGCCATAATAGAAGAATATTGTTTCGGGGTAACCCTCTTCTTTTAGTATGCTGTTTATCATTAGACGAGTGGTGCCCAACCAACCAACATCTACCATTGCAGTAGTGGCATTTGTGAATACTTTTTCTTGTATAAAATAGCCATTAAGCAATGCGCGCTTCTCTTTTGCACGTTCATTGAGTGTGGGTAAATAGCGACTTTCATTGCTGAATATTGATGACAGGAATGTTTTTTCCTGCTCTTTGGTGCAAATTTTGTCAAAATCGAATGTAATGCCAAATTTTCCTTTCAGTTCATCTGTTGTTGTACCCAATGACTGTGTCAGTTCTTTAACACTCTTACCTCTGATAGTTCTTTTATCCTGTATGGCAAGGAATTTTTCTGCTGTTGCATCTGCAAGATAAGGTAGTAACAATGCTTTACGAGAAACAAAAAGGTTATGTAGTTCAATGTCTTCGTGTAGTAGCTGTTCTGCAATACGTTGCAGGATGTAGCTATCGCGTGAAAGAAAGTACAATGTTTTGATGCCTTTCTCTCTTGCCGTTTCAAGGACGAAATGAACATACGGTATATATGCCGGGGCAACAAAATCGGCAGCTATGGTTGTGTATGCATCGTTCCCGTGATGTATTCTGGCAGCCCTGCTCAGTCCCGAAAGAATAGAACTTTCAAAATGGTTCCTGTTGTCGCGTGGCAAAATTGTACTTTTCTCGGCAATTGTAAAATCTGTATTTACTTTTGTTGCTTTTATACCGTTTAGCTTTGCCATTTTTACATCGCTAACCGGGTGGTCGCCATAATGCTCCCACAGTTGTGATTTTAGTTGCTCCTTCAGTCTTTTATATAACGCGCAGTCGGACTTTCGGGCATTCCATTCACAAGAAACATACACCGTTTCATTGCTCTTGATACAATCTTCCCGTTCAAGAACCTTTTTTAGGAACTCGCTTGGCAAATACATATCAGAAATAAAACAGATTGTATAGCCTTGCTCTCGTTTCTGTTTTATAACATCTCTTATAGCCGGGTTCGCTATCAAGTTTTCTGCTTCAACTATTTTTTCCGTCTCAATCAATTGCTCCGGCGTGTATTCGGCAAAACCCTTCAGCTCGTCGCTACAGTAGATGTCCTCAATTGACACCTCCCTGCCGGGTGCGCGCCTCCTTGTCTCGCTTTCTGCACCTTTGCGCCACAGGAGGAAATCATCTCTCTTTGCTTTGTCGTTTGGGTACAGTTTGTGTGCGAGGAGATAGAATATATTCCCTGGCTTTCCACATTTGCGGATTAGAGTGGTATCAAATATGTCAAACGATGCAAGTTTCATTTTTTTATGAATGAGAATAGGAATCTTGTGAATTTTATAGGAAATAAATTTATAAACCAAAAGATTAATCCTTTAGCACTTAATATTATATATCCTTTAGGTGGTCTTATTGCTTTGAGCGTGTTGTATTTTTCCGATGTTAGTTCTTTAGAAGTTAGTATTGCTTTGTAATAATAGTTTAAGTAATACATCTTTAGAAAAGAGGCATACTTTCTACTCATACAAAATCTTTCGGGTAAGATATTAGATATTTTTTTGTAATCTCTTGACAGTGTTATGAAATTTTCTGTTGTGAATTTGTGTGCACCGTTTCTCGACACTGAATTATATGCGCGTGGGCAGTAGTAGAAATATCCTTGTTCCTTGATGAAGATTATTTTTTTTATGTAGCAGAGGTAGTTGTGCCAGAAGAGTCCATCCTCGCAACACCATAGCTCATCTTCGAATCTTATATTGTTTTTACGTATGATGTCAATCGAAAAAATCTTGCACCAAACAGCCCAATTATACAACAAGTTGTTGTTCTCAATATATGACGAACGTTTACCAATTTCGGCAACGTGATATTCATAAAGCGTACCGGGATATAAGGTGTCATTTTCTATACCATTATAACCAACTGTTTGATATCCTTGTACTATTTGTGTGTAGATCTCCGTACTATTGTATTTTAGGAAGTTTTCAAGATATTCTGGCGTGAGATAATCATCAGAATCTACAAACGTTACCCACTGTTTCTTTACCTCATTAAGGCCAATATTCCTCGCTTTAGACGGTCCGCCATTCTTGCAATGCACAGTTTTTATTCTTTTGTCATTGCGTGAATATTCATCACAAATGGCTCCGCTTTTGTCTGTTGAACCATCGTTCACAAGTATAACCTCAAAGTTAGAATAGGTTTGTTCAAGAATACTCTTCAAACAACGATGAAGATATTTCTCTACATTATAAACGGGGATTATTATAGATATTCCTTGTGATTCTGTGGTCATATTCAGTCCAGTTTTAATGCATACTTTAATAGCTTATAAGAGTTGTTTATGTCAAATCTCCTGATACTTCTATTTCCCTCCTGGGCAATCTTGTAACGTAGTTCATCATCTGTTATCAGAGTGATGATATTTTTTGCCATTGACGCCGAATCTTTAATATCACTCATCAGGGCATTTACATTGTTTGTTGCCATCTCCTTATAGCCATTGTTATTAGTGCAAACAACAGCTTGTCCGCACATCATAGCTTCTCCAACAGGTAAGCCCCAACCCTCTTGTAAACTCGGAGCTAGGAATATTGCAGCTTCGTTATATATCTGATTGTGCTGTTTTTTATTTGGTTCTTTTGTATAAGAATACCATTCAGGGAGTTTCTGTGGTGCTGGGGCAGAACCAAACAACATTACCTGTAGTTCTGGAAATTGCGCTTTCACAATATCAAGGGCCTCAAAACCATATTGACAACCTTTCCCTTCTATTGGGCTATAAAGCATTGAAACTTTAAATTTATCTTTTTGCTTGATAGGAGTGGTCAGCTTAAAATAGTTGAAATCGAATCCATTGTAAACAACACTACAATTTTCATTTTCTTCTTCCATTATTCCCTTCAACCAACTTGAAATAACAATCTTCTTCAAAGGGTAGTGATATGTTTCCCTTAACTTCTCATCTGTAACAGCTCCCCAATTTTCATATCCTTGGATGAAATAGTATTTGTTTTCGGTAGGGTAGTCTTTTACATACATTGCAGTATATGGAGATGTGCAAATGTATATATCACTCTTGGGAATGTGTCGGTAATTGAGTGAGAATGTCAGGTGCTCTTTTACACGCTTGTCAAGGTTAAACCATTTGCGGCAACTATACCCTTTTATGAGCGTTTGGATGTATCTCACACAGTTTGTCAGCTTGAAATAGAGTGATTTCTTTTTCCAGAACAGCGAACCGGAGTAGACTATATTCACCTTGTGCCCGTCGGCGACAAGCCTATTGGCATATTCATAGACCACTTTATAGCCTCCGGCAGGCTCGGGTGAGTGGTTGGGGAATATAAAGGTTATAGTGCTCATTGACTTTCAATCTGTTTAATTACTTGTGATAAAAGTTCGCCCTTAGTGAGTTTTTTCTTTAGCAGTCTTATGTTGTTGATGAAGTTTTGGTATTCTTCTCTTGAAATATGTTTAATTACATTTTCAACTTCCAATAAAGAATTAACGGCAATGCCAAGATTGTTCTCCTTGACAAATTCAGCTAAAGCCGATTCTACCCAAACGATAAGTGGCTTTTCTGCAACTATATATAACGATGCTTTGTGTGATGAGTTGTATCTTAAATATCGCCCTATGGCAGTCGTAGCGCAACTCTCAACGGATGCACCATCCCAAACAAGCCCCCAAGCTCCTTTGATGTTTGAGATATCATCTGAGTGAAAGGCTCCCATATGTTCAATTTGAGAATTTGTTGGGATGTTGTCGTATCCTTTACCATATAGAAATATTTTCCCCTCTAAAGGAAGTTTGTTCAGGGTATTTACAAAAGGACTTTTGGCAAGGTTACCGCAGAAGACAACACTGTTCTTGTCGCTCTCGCAGTATACTTTATTTTGGTTGATATAATAATCAAAGAGCATAATGTTATGTATATTGCAAGTTATGCCTTTTTCCCTGATAAATGAAGTCATATTCGGTGTGTGCGATATGATGTCATCTGCATAATCAAGAACTTTTTCTTCTGTAAAATCCCGCTCCTCTCTGATATTCTCCAGATCATGGATGAGGATTGTAATCTTTGTGTTGTTTTTCTTTAGTTTATTAAGTAACCATAATGAGATAGCACCTGGATATTGAAACAGTACTCTATTGGCTTTTCTTAGATATCTATAGTATAACCAGATGATTTGCAGTTTCCTGTATAAAGAATAGATTGTCTTAGAACTAAAATCTTTGTGCTTGATACAAATGATTTTATATCCTAATGTTTTAAGAGTTCTTGAAACATCAACTCGAGCTTTGGGACCTGCATTATAGTATCCTTGCCAGTTGAAATTTATGTCTACAGCGTATTTTCTCATTTAAACAAGTTTAGGACATTCTCAATAATTGGAGCCATATCATAATATTTATATTCAGCCAAACGGCCACCGAATATTATATTTTTCTCGCAGTCTGCCAAAGCTTTGTATTTATTGTAAATCAAATTGTTCTTATTATCATTGATTGGATAATATGGCTCTATTCCATCTTTCCATTCAGTTGAAAATTCCTTGCTGATAATGGTGACTGGTACATTGTAAATATCATCGCCGAATATTTCAAAATGTTTATGCTCAATAATCCTGGTATAAGGTGTTTCACAGTCGGTGTAATTAACAACTGCGTTACCTTGGTAGTTCGCTTGTTGCAAACATTCTTCCTCAAAACGAACTGAGCGATATTCTAACTTGCCGAATTTGTAGCCGTAAAATTCATCAATTCTTCCTGTGAACACTATTTTTCTAGCGATGCTTTCCCAGAATCCTCTATTTTCAAAGAAATCTGTTTTTGTCTTTACTTCAATGCCATCAAGAAGTTTGTTGACAAGCTTATTGTATCCACCTATTGGAATGCCTTGATATTTGTCATTGAAATAATTATTGTCATATACAAACCGGACTGGGAGACGCTTGATTATAAAGGCTGGTAAATCACGGCATTCCCGCCCCCATTGTTTTTGGGTATATCCTTTAACTAATTTCTCGTATATGTCTTTTCCGACAAGTGTAATGGCCTGCTCTTCAAGATTACGAGGTGTGTCTATACCTTTAATTTGCATATTTTCAATAAAGGCTTTTTTTTGTTCCTCTATAATCGATGCAGCCTCTTCAGGTAATGTAATACCCCACATCTGGCGGAATGTGTTCATATTAAATGGCAGATTATACAATTCGCCTTTAAAGTTAGCCAAAGGCGAGTTTGTATATCTGTTAAATTCTACCAAGGAATTTACGAACTTCCAAACCTCTTTGTTTGATGTGTGAAAAATATGTGCACCGTATTTGTGAACATTGATGCCTTCCCTTCTCTCACAATATACATTACCGCCAAGGTGCTCTCTTTTTTCTATTACCAAACATCTGTATCCTGCTTCTGTCGCTTTATATGCGAAAGTCGCACCAAAGAGTCCTGAGCCAACAATCAAATAGTCGTACATAATTTATATTTATATTCGTTTGAATAATGCCTTGATGAGTCTTTTTGAAAAACAACCATAATATGCTGGAAACAGATCAAGAATGGTTACACAATATTTATATGTGTCGTGAAGTTTTTTTGCTATACGCTCATCAAGCCCTCCTGATTTCCGATATTGGGAATTGAGCAGTTCTAAAGCGTCAAGACATTTGCATCTTATGATTGATGATAATCTGTTATTGCCAATCCTTTTTTTTGCGATCTTATCCATAACGATAAATGCATCAAGCTCCGTCAGGTTCTTGTAGCTTATGTCTTGCGATGTTGCTGCATTTTCGTGTACAACATAGTTGTAATAGGCTTGTGTGTTTATGACAATCTTTTCGTTCTTGTTTAGTATACTTAAGTATTCAAAACAAAATAAACGGTCCTCGTTGAAGTAGATTTCTTCCCTAAACCTTATGTTGTGTTTGTCCAGAAGGTTCTTGTTATATATTTTCCCACAAATGTATCCCCAATATCCGTTTGAATAGTTAAACAACAACTCCATACATTCGTTGCGGTCTATTGTATATACTGTTGCTGTGTCATTTCTATGTGTTGGTTCTCCTGTTTTTGAAATCTGGGTCATTCCGGTCATACCAAAAGGCGCTTCTCCGTTATTTGTAGTCTTGAATAAAGAGTCAATATAATCAGGTGTAACGAAATCATCGGAATCCACAAAAACGATCCATTCACCACTTGCATTCTCTATACCAAAATTGCGCGCAATGCTAACACCTTCGTTCTTTTTGTGCAGAACCTTAAAACGGCAATCTTTTTTTGCATATTCATCGCATATTTTACCACAACTATCAGAACTACCGTCATCTACAAGTATCGCTTCCCAATTTGTATATGTTTGGGCTATTATGGAGTCTAAACATTTGGGCAAGTATTTCTCAGTGTTGTATATTGGGATAATGATACTGATTAATAAATTCTGCATAATTTCTAGAGCATCTATAGACTGTTGAATAATTTTATCCATTCTTTAACAATCATTTTACTATCGAATTTTTTAATGAATTCTTTGCCATTAGCTGCAAGCCGCTTTCTCATTTCATCGTTTGTAATAAGAGTTCTCAAGGCCTTTGTATATTCTTTTTCATTGAATGGTGCCACTAATACTCCATTATGGTAGTTCTGTATTATATCTTTTGCCGCTTCAAAACTATTATATGCGATAGGCACACATCCATACTTTTGTGCCTCAATTAACACCATTGGAAGCCCCTCGTGTGAGCTTGTCATACACATAATTTTACTCTTCTTGAAATATCCTTCCGAGGGTTGTTGTCCTACAAAATTAATATTCCTTAAACCTAAATTTGTTGCAATTTTCTTATATTCATTTGCATAATACCCATCTCCTACCACAACAAGTTCCCATTCAGGGAATTTCCTGTATATGCTATTCCATATATACAATAATCTATCTAGGCGTTTTTGTGATGAAAGCCTTCCTACAAAAAGGATTATATTTTCCTTCGTCTTATTGTTGGCATAGTCGTCTATAACTATAGGATTTGCAATTGTATGGAATTTCTCTTTGTGCTGCGGTGAGAATAACCTTGATGAAAACCTGCTGTACTCCTCATTAAGGGAGACAAATGCGTCTATATTATCAATATCAATTTTGCGGTATCTGTTGCTGATTGATTTCTTGCTATTGAAGACATACCACGGTCTTTTAATTTCAAGGATTAAACTAAAAAAGAACTTTTTTATCGGGTTGTTTTTTTTATTTATGAGCTTTTCCTTGTAATCATCATAGTCTTTTATTCCCATTAAGGGATTAAAGTGGTTTGTATGTACCAACTTGATATTTGTGTGTGTTTTTGCCTCTGTACACAAATTAAGTATATTGTCGTGTGTAGTTCCTTGTGATAGAATAATCTCTATTTTCTTTTCTACAATTAAATTGATTAGGTAGTTTTTGTTTTTGATAGAGGCTATATCGATAGAATCGGGGAATAGCAGATCTTCTTCGGTCAATGCAGATTTTTGAATAAAGAACAGGCTTGTAACATTATATCCGTTCTTCTTTAACTCATTTTTAAGAAGAAAACTCACTGTTTCTGTTCCACCAACACCTAAAATTTGTTGGCATTCGCTAATTATGCATATATTTTTTGCCATTTTTTATCTCTTTTGCTTTGTTATAACATTTTCTGAAGAAGATAATAATATACCGCTTGATAGGGGATGAATAATAGAACAGTAAAGTTTCAAAAGATTTGGTTTTGTATTTATATTTTTTTATGTCGTTTAAAAGTGATTTATGTATTTTTGACCCGAACCAATCAGGAGTTTTATATGAGTACCCGAATAGTCTATCCCATTTCTTTAAACTTCGTCCAATGATATATTGGCTGTGGGTAGTTAGAAGATGGCGAATGTTGGAATAAAATAGGTATTCGTGTTCTGATGTGTCAAGGAAATTGTGGCAGATGTTTTCTTGGTGGCTGTTGTAATTGTATATATGGTCGTGTATTACAACAATTGTATCACAGCCCTCAGCAAGGCGCAGATTCATTATCAAATCTTCACCCATAACAATTTCCCTCGGTATGTCAAACACGAATTTGTTGAACAAGCTCCTACTAAACAACTTACCCCAAGGTGCGCTGCTCACCTCCTCACATATCAACCTTTTCTGGAACTCAAATGCAGAAATCGCATTTGTGTCTATTCGTGGATACCAAAGGACTTTATCTGTTATCACTATTCTTGTGTCGTTGCCTGCAGCGTTGAGTAAAACTTCTATAGCTGTTTGTGGCAATGTGTCATCCCCATCAACAAATGTAATGAACTCACAATCTTCAGCCTCTTCAACTCCTCGTGCCCTTGCGCGAGTTACACCGGCATTTTCCTGATGAATAACTGTTATTCTCTGGTCTTTCTTTGCATATTCATCGCAAATTTTTCCTGCATTGTCGGGGGTGCCGTCATCAACAAGTATAAGACGGAATTTAGTGTATGTTTGTGCCAGAATGCTGTCAATGCACTCTGCAATGTATTTTTCAACCTTGTAGACGGGTACGATTACTCCAATGAGTCCTTTAGATGTATCCATTATATTCTACCTTTAAATAATTTACGATAAATAGATAGATACCAATAACCCAATACTCCTGGGAGATAATTGTAAAATTCTCTTAACATCGCTTTTTTGGTAAGTAACCTTTTGCGGCATAGCTTTAACGCTTCAATTCTTATTTTTTTGTAGCATTCTAGATATAAGTTTTTTCTCTCTTTATTTAATGAGGGTTCGAATATATTTCTAAGCACAATGCTCCGGTAGTACAATATTTGGGCAAGTATATCCTTCTTAAATAATAAATCTCTGTTTTTGCTCCAAGTGTACGCTTCTTGAGTGATTGTCGCGAAGGCAAGTGCTGTTTTTTTAGAATTGATTCTACCCATAATAGATGTTTCCCGCACTTTGTATCTGTATGTTTCTTTTTTAGTAACAAACATTGATTGTGCAGTGCACGCGAGCTGAAAACTCCAAAGATTATCTTCGTTCAGTAATCCCTCTTTGAAGTAGAGCTTTTCTTTGTGGATGTAATCTAGGTTACACAATTTATTCCACGCCATCATATACCATTTGTCTTCAAAATACGAAGTGCGTATTTCATCGTTAGTTAATATAGCTCCTTCGTTTAACAATAAAGGCGGGTATTCATTATCTGAGCCAATTGTTTCATAGTCTCCAATCACAAAATCATACTTTTTGTTTTTTAAAGGCTCTGCCAATAGCTCAATACATTCTGGTGTAATCTCGTCATCGCTATCAAGGAAATAGATGTATTCCCCCGTTGCAGCATCAATGCCGGTATTACGTGCAGCTGACAGTCCACGGTTTTTGGTGTGGTGTAGCAACTTGAAATCAATACTTCCATTGTACTCGTTTATAAAATGTTCTATAATGGCACAACTGCCATCGGGAGTGCTGTCATCAACGATGATACATTCTATATCACCTTTATATGTCTGTTCAGCCACAGATTTTAGACAATCCTCAATGTATGGCTCTACATTATAAACGGGTACAATAATAGTAATTTTCATTTTTGGATGTCTTTATTGTTTGTTGGTATTCTATTTTCTGGAAAATCGAACTCGTATCCATTTTGGTTAGCCCAATAGAATATTGAGTCTGCTTCTTTTTTGAATTCATTGAAACACCATTCGTGGCTGAATATTACCATTTCATTATTTTCGGCATTGTTAGTAGAATAATATTCAAGAAGGTTTCTAACAGTTCCCCATCGTTGAACAATATGCTCAAGTCTAAAATCGGTCTTTATAAAATAGATGTTGTTGTCTGTGTCATAGAGTCTGTCATTCTTGTCTAGTATGATATTTTGGGAATTTGTAAGGTAATAGTTCTGTTCACGTTTCTTGGAATTCCAGGACCAGTCGTCGCAGGTCAAGAAACCGATGCATCCTAAATCCTTCAAATTCATACAGGTTGTGTGGTCTGCGTGAAAATAATGTATACGTGGGCACATATCAATTACGGGTGATGAACCAATTGAATCTATAATCTGCTTATAGAAAATTTGCATATCGGTTTTATGCGGTTTATCTGTGTTTCCGTGATAGCCCCATTTAAGCCAGTCGCTATTGTCTATCAATTCTTTGGCATATTTGCTGTTGATTGTAAAATCTCCTTGAACATATAAGCTTGCAACAATTCCATATTTATCGTGCCATTCTTTAAGGATTGACAGTGTGGGGTCTTCGAATATTGATTCACTGTTGTATTCTTGCAGTCTTGTGATGCACTCCCGGGTATCATCAATGGAAAAATGAAGGTATTTCCCTTTAGGCTCAACAACAATCATATTGTATGTGCGGTTTTTTTTGTATGCGTTACAAATTAGCAGTATCAATATGGTAATGAATACGATGCCTGCAAGGTATTTCTTAATGGATTTTGTCATGGTCTTACAAATGTGATATTATCGACTCCTGACAGCCAAGTGCCATAGAATGAACTGTTCTTGCCGTATGAGTTATCGAAAAAGACAATCTCCTTGTTTAATAGCAATGATAGAATTGCAACGTGCAATCGGGTGGTATATACCTTTTTATATTGGCTTACAAACTCAACACCTTTTTTTACTTGATGTGGGCGGAAAACCCAATCGGCATATATGTCCGGAATTCTTCCTATCTGTTCTTTGTGCCACAAAAGCTTGTCAAGGTAGGCTTTTGCTTTGAACTGTTGTTCCATAGTAGGCCAGTCGCAGATATCAAGCATTGAACGATTCTCTGTTATATATGAGTTAAAATCATATTCGCAAAATTCCGGGTCGTTCCTCTTTAGGAACAATGTTCTTTCTCCTTCTTTCTTGCTGTATTTTTTCAGTAATTTGCTGCTGATGCAGAATGCCATATCCGGTACAAGTAAAAGGTTGCAGGTGAGTGCCTGTTGCAAGAAATTGAGGCTGCCTGTGTCTCTCGCGCAGATATGCAGGTCTTTGTGTGAGTTGAGGACTTTTGCGTCCTTTCGGAAGACAGCAATATCCTTGTAGAATACTGTCTGCGGAAGTATTATTATCCGGTTGTTGGGGTAGGATTTCACAACTTCAAGGCGTAAATCCTGATGTCTGCGCCAAAGGTCGCCGAAATTACCACCTCCCTGCATAAGTATTATTGTATTTTGCGGCAGTGGACGGTATTTATATGTCTCCACAGATGCTGTGTAGAGGCATTTATGTGGTATGTTATTCAAAAAATGTTTTGTTCCTTCCCAAATGAGTGTATCGCCGATGTTTGTGTAATAGGGTACATCGAGCAGCACATAGTCATCGTCAATCAAGGGTGCAAGTTTGTTGTTTATGCACTCTTTGAGTTCTGCGATTTTGTAAAAGCTTGTCATTTGAGCACTTTTTTTAGGACGTATTTTATCTTATTTTTAGCTATTTTGCCCTTTATGTAGCAGTTTGTGCTTGCTTTTTTCAGCACCGAATACTCTTTGTTGCTTTGCCAAAGCTTGGTGCTCATAAAATGCTTCATCTCGGGCTTGAGCCACTCGCTCCCATCTGTGCAGATGCGGTTTCTCAATTCGGCGTATGTGGGTGCTTCAAGTTCAGGAATATCACCCAGTACAATGAATGAGTGTCCGTTGTAACAGTGGTGCTCTTTGCAATATTTACCAACGGCTCTGAACTTGATTGGCTTTTCAATATTTTCGAAAATATTTTGAGATATATGTGATTTATAGCATTGTGTCATTATGCCAGTTGCCAAATTAAGGTAGAAAGACCAATCTCCGGCATAGCAGAACTCCTTGCGCTTCTTTTCAAAAATCGTAAGTTTATAGTTGAAAAGTGGTGAATTGAAGTTTGCCCAGGTCTTTTCATATTCTTCTCTTGACAAGGATGTGAGAATGGGTAACTTATCAGGGTCGCGTTCATCGCGTGCTATGGTTATGTGGCAAACTGCACCAACATTGTCTATGGCAGCCTGTTTCATTTCATCGATGTATGGTATCCATTCATCCGATGGTGTAGCCTCAAGAGTAAAAGAGCAACCGGCATCGCGCACTTTTCTTATGTTATTGAAGAAACGTTCAAGTAATCCTCTTTTTTTCAGTTCAAGATAATGATATGAGAACTTGAAGAAAAGTCTTTTGGTGAGTTCCGCCGGAAATTGGGCAATTTCATCAAAGCGTTTGTCAATTGTTGCATTTGTAACAACCATTATATAATGTCCCTCCTCGAGCAGCTCTCTTATGTATTGGACTATCTCTGGAGCCAGCAAAGTTTCGCCGCCGGCGCAAAAGTTTATAAGACAAGTGCCACCCAGTCGTTCTTTTGACAAAGCTTTCCTTACGTGTCCCGGTGGGTAGTTGAACTTTGGTAATTTTGCATCAAACAGGCGATGCATAGTGATATAGCAATAGTCGCAGCGTAGAGTGCATCCCGTTACAGGGACATAGCAATCGATATATCGTTTGATATTATCCATTATCTTTTTATTTTACTTATAACAATTCTCTTTAAATAAATTCTCTCCGATTTGTTGAATATGATAGTCAGGTTCAACAGTGCCGATATTGTGGCAACAAGCCCCATTGTGAAAATGAGATTAACCCAATTGTCAGTCGGCATAAATGTCTTTACTGCATAACCTACCCCCACAACGATGCCCAAGCCGCAGATAGCTTTGAACATTGTTGGGAACAGGGCATTCCATTTTTGTCCAATGCACTTAGCTCCATATATTGGGCTAAACAGGGCATTGCGTAAGCCTCCTTGCACAGCACCTGTTAGTGCAATGGCCCATATACCAAGGTTTGTTGTCTTCAAGAGAATGAAAACGACAAGTGTATTCAGTATGCCGGCACCCAATAGCACCAAAGATGGAATTCGGAGTTTGTTTGTTGTTGCAAAGAGTCCGAACACTGGGTTTACGCTGCCGCCAAAAATCATAGGGGCCACTGTTACTACTGTGAGCCAATGTAGGTTGTTCGCATCCTCATTTGGTACCCAAAGAGAATAGAACGCGTCGCTGTATACAATCAGTATTCCAATGGCGATTGATACAAAAAGCCCTACAATTTTCATAGACTTTTTGACAAGAGCATTGAGCTCTGTTATTTTCCCTTCGGCATACAGTATATTGAATTTGGGATAGAATGAGCCTGACAGCGATGCCAAGAAACTGAGCACAAGTGAGGGCATCATTTTTGCAAGTGAATATTCTCCTGTCGCTGCTGCGCTAATGAATATGTTGGTTATGAGCAAATCTAATTGATATAGCAATAGATTGCTCAATTGGTTTACGGAATTCCAGATGCCGGAGAATGTTACCTCCTTAAGTTTGCTCCAAGAAAAATATTTTTTAGGTTTAATTGGAATCTCGGGCAAGAATTGGCGTTTGAATTTAAAATTATAATATACTCCTAAAAGTGCTGTTATGAATGCCGATAAACTTAGATAAACAATGGAAGGTTTTAAAAATGTGAATAGCAAAAGAATTAATCCAACGCGAACTCCATTTTGTACTAAGGAGCGCGAAACGCTGACATCTATTTTATTTTTTATATAACAGCCACAAGCCAGGATGCCGGTGCTCAAGCCAAGCAACATCGATAGTACAGTGAAGGCGAACAACCATTTGACATCAATAAGCAGATGGTCGGGTATGTTAAGAATGAATGGCAAGTAGCATATTGTAATGATAGACAAAACTGTGAAAATTGCCGAAAGAACAATGTTGGCAAGGAAAACGGAGTTGAAGTAGTAGCTGGCTCCTTCGTAATCACCTTTATAAAGTCTCATCGTAATAAAGCGTCCGGCCATAGAGCCCACTGCGGTGGTTATGATTGAGGTGTAGCCAATCATATTGTTGATGAGTGGAATGAAACCGTATGCTTCACGGCCTATATTATTTACAATATACGGAGTAAGGAAGAATGATATTCCCAAGTTTATGACAAACAACAAAATGTTGTAAATCATATTTCTTGATAGTTGCCTGTTGTCTCCCATCTTACTGTTTTTATGTATAACGTTGAGTTTTTTATTTCAAATACTATTCTGCAGTAAACTTTTCACTTGTGCCATCTCTTTCTCGCTGAGTTTGCACTTGGTGATTAGTTCAATGGCGTCCTCGCAGTGGAGGTCGCTGCCGCAGATGGTGTAGTAGCTGTTTTGCAGCAGCCATTGGGCTTTTTTCTTTACCACCGAGCCATAGCCACCGGCAAGGGATGCGAGGTTTAGCTGGAATTTGACGCCTTTTTGGTGCAGTTGGCGGTAGTCGCTTTCCTCCATATACATATACCTCTCGGGGTGGGCAAGCAAGGGGTGGTAGCCCAGGGTTCCAATCTGCTCCAGTGTCTGCTGCAGACGCATTGGCGGGTTGAAGTATGATGTTTCCACAAGCAGATGCTTCCCCGCATTGCCTATTGGCAGCAACTCCTCGCCATCATCGAGCAGCCGGCTCAGGTTGCCGTCCATCATATATTCGGCTGCAAGGCACAGCTTGATGTTGCCATTGTATGTTGCTTTTAGTTCATTGAAGCGTGCGGATAACTTTTGTGGGGTGTTGGGGATGTCTTCCATTATGTGTGGGGTGAGCCACAGGGTTTTTATGCCCAAGGTTTCGTATTGGGAAAGGATGTGCAGTGCTTCTTCCATTGTTTCAACACCGTCGTCCACACCCGGGAGTATGTGGGAGTGGTGGTCGGCGCCGCCGGCAAGCACTCCGCTTTTGCTCATTGATATTTTTTTCTCAAAGAACCACACGATTTTATAATGTGAAAGTTTGTATATTGATATGTTTCTTTGGACAGAAGAACAAAAGTACATAAGGGCGCTGTTTTCTGTTTTTTAGACATAAGAACATAAGTTTTTTGCTTGGAACTATTCTTAATAGTATTGCTTGGTTTCTGCTATATGAGTGGATGTTGGCTGTAAATTGCATTTACAAGCGTTGGTTGTCTTTAAAAGCATCAATGTGAGAACTCGTTTTCCCATTGCTGCTTTTAAATATAACCAACAGTCGCATTGTTTCACTTGCGACATATCCACTCAAATAGCAGCATTGGTCTTTTGTTCTTTTGTTCTTCTGTCTTTAAATTAAATTGGTTGGTTAGCGTTCTTGAATGTTCTAAACTTTCTTTTTATCTCAATTTTTTCACCTCCAAAATTAATGAGCAACCCGTGTTCAATATCCGTTGCCGTTAGATAGTTTACAAGCTGCGCTTCGTTTGTTATGGATAGGTGTTGCGTTGCTTTTAATTCAATAATTACCGCATTCTCAACTATAATATCAGCGTGGAACTCACCAACAATATGATTGTTATAATGCACGGTTATTGGTACTTCCTTTTCTGCCTTTAGACCGTTATCGTGTAGCTCAATCAATAGTGCATTGAGATAAACAGATTCAAGATACCCCGCAGACAATTTTGTTCTTACCTTGTATGCGCACTGAATAATCTGTTTTATGAGTTCTTCAATATCCATAATTATGTTTCAAACAAAAGTGTTAAGGCGCTGTTTCTTGTTTTTTGGACAGAAGAACAAAAGTACATAAGGGCGCTGTTTTTGTTTTTTAGACATAAGAACATAAGTACATAAGTTTTTTGCTTGCAATATATGTGTGGAACTTTCCAACAATTCTGAATTGTTGAAATGCACTTTCAGCGCATTTTGATAAATATATTATCAAAGCTGTATGCAAATTAATTTGTATCCAAGCCTTTGATAATATATTTATCGGTTAGTTCCATTTTGCCATACAACTGTTTTGTGTTTATCTTTTGT
>JAZONR010000004.1:0-2783 GCA_045654645.1 Bacteroidaceae bacterium | reverse complement strand
CCAGGAGCGCGCCGGCGGCCGCCTTGGCAACAAGGGCGACGAGTGCGCTGTTACAGCGTTGCAGATGATGGCACAGTTTAAGTAAGAAGAGACTGAAAGCGCATTGTAAGGCCTTGCGCGGGCAGCACACAATAGGGAGACATGGATGCTATATAGCATCCACGTCTCCCTATTGTGTATAATCTGCAATATTTACTGTTTTGCTTTATAAATCTCTTTTATCTCCTGTGCAGAGAGCCTGCGTGAGGCATACACACGGAAGTTGTCAATCGACATATTGACACCGTTCAATGTGAGGCTATTATTGAGTTTAACGCTACCACCCATCACAAATTTAGTACCCGTTCCATAAGAAGCCTTGTCCACTTCGGCTTCGCTATAAGGATTCGCATACTCGGTAACCGTATCCACCAACTGACCGTCCACATAAAGCGAAGTGGTGATATTGGCATATGAAGTCTTGTTGAAATCCGAAGTCAATGCAATGTGATGCCACTTACCATCAGAGAGTGCAGGGTGTGAAAAGGCACCTGTTTTGGCATACTGATATCCATTGTCATAGCGTGTTACCACAAATTTCAACTGTCCGCCGCTCATACTCAGGGTAAACATAGGCTCCGAGTTTTTGGAAGATACCATATAGAAGATGTTTCCATCGGAAAGATTTTGAGCCCAAAAAGCTATTGTCATATCGCGCGAATCGATAATAGGCTGCGGAACAACAAACTGAGAGTTATTGGAACGGCTAAACTTTACCGCCTTAGAGTCGGGACTTACACCCTGGACAAAAGTGGGCGAATTCATACCATAACCGGCAACTTCACTCTCTGAAGAGTCTTCATAACCTCCCTCAAATTTATAATAGGATGTGAGACCGTTAGTCCCAACCTCATTGACATTCATTGTTACGGGAACTTCAATTTCTCCAAGGTCCGAGCGCACAACAAGCGTAAAGCCATACTGACCTGCAGCAAGCCCGGTGCGGTCTACAGTAATGGTAACCACTTCAACAGAACTTGGGTCGGCCGGGTTATACTGAATTGCCACACCACTCTTTTTGTCTATTGACGCCCAGCTGTCGTCGCCCACTGTGGCTATCTCATAGGAGGTAGCACCATTATGAGACTCTATTGTCAGCTGAGCCGAGTCATCTACACCGCCCAATGCCAGGCTCTTTGGCTTCACCTCAAGATAGCGGTCGGCACCCCTTTCTGCGTTGATTGTGAGACGCAGTGATTGGCCATCGGCATTGACAATAATAGTGGTGGAGTGCTTGCCGGGCTCCATTCTGCTGCGATCAACATCCACCTTAACAACGCTACTCTTGTCTACAGATGTAGTGCCTGAGGTTGGCGACACTTCTATCCAATCGGCATCAATATCGGTTATTGTCCAACTGATATCGCCGGCATTGCCAATATTCCTGACGTCAAAGGTCAAAGAGCTATACTCTGTACCAAAATTGAGCGTGTTGGTACTCAAAGATATCATTGAGTTCTTCTCCTCGGCCTCGGCCATAATTTTCAATGGAAGCGACTCGCCATCTGCATTTATAAGAATTATAGCCTCCTTATACTCTGTAATGCGGTTGCGCTTCAACGTTACCACCACCGACTGGCTTGCGCCCGGAGCCAAAGCCACTCCTGTTGTAGGAGTAATATCCAACCAGTCAAGGGAGTTTATACCGGTGATGTTCCAATTAAAGCTCTTATTGCCCTCGTTGCTAATTGTAAAGGAGAGCGAAGAGTGTTTGGTGCCAAAATCCAGAGTTCCTGTGTTAATAGACAATTTGCCATTCACAACCTCGGGCAACATCATTATGTCGCACGAAATATCACGCCCAACCCTCACTGTTACGCTCTTCTTGTTCATCATATACCCCACTTTGCTTGCCTGCAGTTCATACTGCTTGGGCTCAAGGTCGGTAAACTCAAATGAACCGTCGCCCGAGGTTGTGCGAGAATAGCCACTTGGGTTGAGACGCACATTAACACCATTCAAGGGCTCATTTGTGCTTGAATCATAAACAGCACCCACAATATTTCCTGTTACAGCAATCTCATCCTGAACACAAGATGCAAGGAACAGGAGTGCAAATATTGCAACAAAAAGTTTAAAGTTCTTTATACTCATATATTTCTCTAAAGTTTATTTACTTGTGCAAATTAATAACAAACGAGCGAGATATACAAAGCTTGCTTTGATATTTCACAGCGACGACGCGAAAACAGCGTCGTTTGCGACGCCAATGCGAAAAAAGCATTGGTTGCGACGAAGGGAGGTTTACCTCCCCCGAGGAGTGTGCTTTAGCACCGAGGTTTATCTTCCCAAAGGAGTGCTGTTCACCGCCCCAAAAGTACATAATTGCAGTTCAATAGAAAAGCAATATAAAAAAATTGGGCAAATTTTTATATTCGCCCAATTTTTATAAAACGTGCAATCTGGTGCACACCGGCAACTATTGCCCGGTTATGTAACTACATTACTTTCCAAAGTAACGGTTGAAGAGGCCCTCGAAGCCCTTGCCGTGGCGTGCCTCATCCTTAGACATCTCGTGAACAGTGTCGTGGATAGCATCGAGATTGAGCTCCTTGGCGCGCTTTGCAATGCGATACTTGTCGCTGTTGGCCTCGGCCTCGGCGTTCATACGCTTCTCAAGGTTGGTCTTTGTATCCCAAACACAGTCGCCAAGAAGCTCGGCAAACTTGGCTGCGTGCTCGGCCTCTTCCCAAGCATAGCGCTTGAAAGCCTCGGCAATCTCGGGATAACCCTCACGGTCGGCC
>JAZONR010000003.1:0-6852 GCA_045654645.1 Bacteroidaceae bacterium | reverse complement strand
CGACAGAAAGAAACAAAGAACTCCGCGCATGTGACGCTTTCTTGACGCAAAATGTAGTTGACGTTTTCAGGGTGCTGCGGACCGCACTGCGTGTGGCAATTTTATGAAAAGTTAATTGCCACACTTCGTTTGAACGTACCTCGCACAATGGCCTGAAAACGTTGACACTCATTTTGCTAAAAGCTTTAATGCGCATCAATGAAGAACTCGACTGTCAAAAGAAAGGTTCAAGCGGCACCATTGCGGGCGAGCAATGTTTGCGACGACGGGAGCTTTAGCTCCCCAAAGGAGTGCGCTTAAGCGTTCAGCGAGACTGAAGGATGTTGCAAACAGACAACTCCTGAGCAAAATAAAAGGCAGACTGGACTTTCCGTGCGCCGGGGCTTTTGGTTCTTTTGGCCGCCAAAAGAACGGATAACAACGACAACAAAAAGAATAAAAGACTACAAGCAAAAGAGAAAGAAAGGCTGTTCCCTTTGCCAAGGGGGACAAATCTCTTTGCAATCAGCTCAAAAAACCATAATCTGCCTTCTATTCCTCATATTGTCATTCTTTACTATTCTTTTTTGCAACCAATGCTCACGCACTTGGGCGCAACAGTAGTTCAGCCCTTTGCTCACGAGTCGCTGCCGAGAGGAAGTGAATGTATAAAAAAACGGTTGCCCTGTGATTCACATCAGAGGACAACCTAAACACAAACACAAAATAAAACACGACAAAACTACTATGCAATGCCACCTGTTGCAAGGGTTGCAACGAACAGCAGGACAGTTATTCACATATCTGCCAACCGTTGTGGATGACTTGCAACTATAAAACATCTTTCGCTTGGCTTTTGTTACGGCACAATATGTTAAAAAACGATAAAAAACCCGTCGGGCTTTTTATCGTTTTTATGCAAGGGTATTTGCTACCCTATCACAATACTGAAACAGTTGTTTACAGTTTAGCCATAAAGCGTTCAACATCCACAATAAAGCGTATGTGTGTGCCCTTTCCTATGCAGGAGTCGCCCTCATAGGCCTCTACATAGAAGATGAGCTTGCGCCCTTCAATTGCCGAGAGTATTGCTTTTGCACGTATCTCGGCTCCAAGGGGCGAGGGCTTTTGGTGGGTGGTCTTAATTTCGGCGCCTACGGTTGTGGAGCCTGCAGGCAGATAGGGGGCAACAGCATTCATTGCCGCATTCTCCATAAGTGCCACCATTGACGGTGTGGCAAAGACATCGAGGTTGCCCGACCCCATTGCTGATGCACAATTTTCGCGTGAGACGGTTACGGTGCTTATGTACTCTAATCCCTCTTTCAACATTGTATGTAATTTTAAATGGTTGGTAATTTAATTTGCAAACGGGGCTGCCGTTGCATCGCTTGCAGCAAATTTAAGCAAAAAAACAGATAAACTGCACAGCAAAACTGTTTTTTAATTTGTTGTGGGTGTATGCACAAAGATGTTGGTAATAACATATATGAGAAGGTGAGGGAGTTTTTGCACCACACCGGGATGTCGAATGGGAGTGTTGAGCGCTATGACACGCTCATTGTGGCTGTTGTGGCAGTGGCTGCTGCGTTTATCCTTATGGAGATTGCATACAGGGTGTTGCTTTTTGCAATAAGACGCATTGTGAAACGAAGGCGCTACAATTTCCTGTCGCAGTTGCTGAAGAACAACCGTTTGCGCTATGTGGCTCACATTGTGGCGCCTGTGGTGCTTGAGCTTTCAATGCCCGCGCTCTTCAAAAGCGACAGCATTGCTGCACACTATGCAGGGATTATTGTGTCGCTCTACTATATAATAGGAATGACAATGGCTGCCAATGCTTTGTTGAGTGCGCTTGGCGACTCGGCGTTCAACAACAGCAGATATCACGACAGGCCGGTGAAGGGATTTATTCAGATTGGCAAAATTGTGGTCTATTTGATAGCTGTAATTGTGATTATTTCACTGCTCACAAACAAGTCGCCACTCTACCTCATTGGCGGCCTTGGCGCATTTGCCGCTGTGCTGATGCTCATTGCCAAGGATAGCATTATGGGATTTGTGGGTGGTTTTCTGCTGCTCGAGAATGATATGGTGCGATTGGGCGATTGGGTTGAGGTGCCGGGAACGGAGATTAACGGCACGGTGTTTGATATTTCGCTTACTATTGTGAAGGTGCGCAACTGGGACAACACCATTGCCACAATACCGCCCTATAGCCTCATTAACCAGAGTTTCATTAACTGGCGCGGGATGAGCGACAGCGGTGGGCGCCGCATTGCGCGCGGATACACAATAAAGCTCGACAACATAAAGCCCTGCAACGAGGCTATGCTGCAGCGTGTGCGCCGGCTCGACAGTGAACTCGACAGCTACATCACAAAGAAGCTCGAACAGCAGGCAAGGGGCGAGGTGAGGAACACCGCCAACCCCGAAGGGTTGCCCAACGGCACCATAGAGACCAATGCAGGGCTTTTCCGTGCCTATGCCGAGATATACTTGCGCAAGCACCCTATGGTGCACAAGGAGATGATAGTTATGGTGCGCACTCTTGAGCCCAACGGCAATGGATTGCCAATGCAGTTCTACTGCTTCACATCTACAACCGAATGGCGTGATTATGAGAGTATCCAGTCCGAGATTATGGAGCATTTTGCATCGGTGATGCCGCTGTTTGAGATATATGCTTTCCAAAGTGCCGGCGCGCGCGACACCATTATCAGCGGATTGCTCGAGGGGCAGTATCCCATTGAGCATATCAAGGGAATTCCATACGAAACTGTGAAATAACACACCAAATGCATAAAAGCACCTGTTTAAAGTAGAAACCGACGCTTGGAGGGCTGTGTTTAACATTAATTGCCAAAAAAGAAACAATCAATGGAATTTATGAACAATATTTATTATTCCTTATTTACTAATTTTGCAGCCCAAAAAGAACAAAATTACATTTTAAACACTAAAGGAGTGAAATTATGACCAAAATTAAAGGAAGTTGCGTGCTCATCACAGGCGGTGCATCGGGCATTGGAAAGATTATGGGCCGCATTGCATTGGAAAAGGGCGCACGCCGGCTTATCATTTGGGATATAAACGAAGCGGGCATTGCAGCAACAATAGATGAATATAAAGGCATTGGCAATGTAAAGGGCTACAAGGTGGATGTTTCGGACAGCGAGCTGGTGAAGAGTGTGGCCGAAAAGAGCATAAAGGAGTGTGGCAATGTGGACATTGTGATTAACTGTGCCGGCATTGTTACCGACAACGATACATTTGACAAGCAGAGCACACGCAACATTGAGCGCACAATGAAAATCAATGCCATTGCGCCAATGGTCATTGCACAGCAGTTCCTGCCGGGAATGATTGAGCGCAACCACGGACACATCTGCAACATTGCATCGGCTGCGGGAATGATATCCAACCCCCGTATGTCGGTCTACGCGGCAAGCAAATGGGCCGTCATTGGTTGGAGCGACAGTGTGCGCATTGAACTGAAACAGATGAAGAGCAAGGTGCGTTTCACAACTGTGGCACCCTACTTCATCAACACCGGTATGTTTGACGGCGTAAAGTCGCGCATCTTCCCCATCCTTAAACCCGTGCCAACATCGAAAAAGATTATCAAGGCTATTGAGCGCAACAGGAATTTCAAGGGTATTCCTTTTGGCTATCACTTTATAAGGATGTGTCAGGCGTTGTTGCCTACTTCAATTTTTGATTATATATTTGGCGAGGTTGTGGGAATTTTCCACGCTATGGACAATTTCACCGGCCGCAAATAACCATAGACCAATATGCACTTGACAAACACTACAACCAAGGATATAAAGAGCATTATTGCAGCGCAACGCGAATATTTTGCCACCGGCGAGACATTGACACTGAATTTTCGCAAAGAGCAGCTAAAGAGGTTTCAAAAAGCACTGAAGGAGTGGGAAGAGCCGCTGTTTGAGGCTTTGTGGAAGGATTTGCACAAGTCCAAGGAGGAGGCAACGCTCACCGAGCTGAGCATTGTGGCGGGCGAGATTAAGAACCACATTGCCCACCTGCGCGGATGGATGCGCAGCAAGCGTGTGTGCACTCCGCTGAAGATGATGCCGTCGCGCAGCAAGGTGGTGAACGAGCCGTTGGGCACTGCACTCATTGTGTCGCCCTGGAACTACCCTGTGCAGCTGCTGCTTAACCCGCTTGTGGGGGCAATATCGGCAGGCTGCACGGCTGTGCTCAAGCCGTCGCCCTATGTTCCCAATGTGTCATTGGTTATTGAAAAGATGATTGAGGCAACATTCGACAAGCGCTACATTGCCGTTGTGCAGGGAAACCGAGAGGTGAACACAGCGCTGCTCAACGAGCGTTTCGACATAATATTCTTCACCGGCAGCCCTGCATTGGGCAAGATGGTTATGGAGGCTGCTGCCCGCAACCTCACCCCGGTGGTGCTTGAGCTTGGCGGCAAGAGCCCCTGCATTGTGGATGCCGATGCCGACATTGCCATTGCAGCACGACGCATTGCCTGGGGCAAGACACTCAATGCGGGACAGACCTGCATTGCGCCCGACTATCTTCTAATCCACCACAGCAGGCAGAATGAGTTTGTGAATGAATTTTCCAAAGCACTTGAGAAACTGCACGGCAAGGATATAAAGAAGAGCCGCCACTTTGTGCGCCTGGTAAACGACAAGGCTTTTGAGCGTGTGAAGGGCTATTTGAAGGATGGCAAGGTGGTGCTTGGCGGCAACTGCGATGCAACGGAACGCTACATTGAGCCCACTCTGCTTGCCGATGTATCGCCCCAGGCTCCTGTTATGCAAGAGGAGATTTTTGGCCCTGTGTTGCCAATGATTACCTTTGAGCAGAGGGCCGAGGCTGTGAATTTCATACGCGAAAGAGAGAAACCGCTTGCGCTCTACTATTTTGGAAAGGCGTCGGCAGGGAACGAGGTTATACGCGCCACATCGGCCGGCGGCTCGTGCATAAATGATACCATAATGCACATTGCCAACGAGAATATGCCCTTTGGAGGCGTGGGAAATTCGGGAATGGGAAGCTATCACGGAAAATTGAGCTTCGATGCTTTCTCGCACAAGCGCTCGGTGGTTACAACGCCCACGTGGCTCGACCTTCCGTTCCGTTATATGCCCTACAAGATGTTCGGGCTTGTGAAAAAACTGTTATAAACGCAGGTGGCAACCCCAAAGCATAAAGGGTTGCCACTCTGTTTTATATTACTACTCTATCGATTATTCCTGTGAGCCGGGCTATTGCTATGCCATAGTTTGTTATGGGAACGCCCTGTTCCTTGGCCTGACGCACACGCGACATCACCATACGGCGGTTGAACATACAGGCGCCGCAGTGGATAACAAGGTCATAACCCGAAAGGTCCTTGGGAAAACTGTTGCCCGATACAATATCTATCACAAGTTCATCCCCCAGCTTGCTGCGCAGCAGACGCGGCAGCTTTACACGCCCTATATCCTCGTTCTGCGGTATGTGGCTGCAGGCCTCGGCAATGAGCACCCTGCCGTTGCGCGGCATTGTACACAGCACGGCTGCGCCTTGACAGAATGTTGCAATATCGCCCTTGTGGCGCGCCATAAGCACCGAAAAGGATGTGAGCCTTGTTTGTAGCGGAATTGCCTTTTCCACTTGTGCAAAGACCTGGGAATCGGTAATTACAAGCTGCGGCGGTGCCACAAGCGAGGAGAGAAGCTGCGGAAGTTCTTCGGGGGAGCAGCAAAGGGGAAGGCAGTGCTTGTCGAGAAGGTTGCGCAACGTGAGCACCTGGGGCTGAATGAGACGCCCTTTGGGTGCCGATGCATCCTGGGGCATAACAAGCACCACTATGTCGCCTTTTTTCACAAGGGAGTGTGTTATGTCTTCCAAATCATCATCAGTGGAACAGTTGGATGCTATGCTTTCAAGCAGAGCATTGCGCCCCTCGCCGGTAACTGCCGAAAAGGCGATTATTCTGTTGCCGAAGAGCTCTTGCCAGGCTTGCAGACGCCTGTCGAAGCCCTCAACATCACTCTTTGCTGCAACAAGCACCACCGGAATGTGCTGCCCCGAGAGGAGTGCCATCCACTCCTTTTCACAAGCGGCATCGTCGGCATCATCACCAAGCAGAAATATTGCAATATCCACGCGGGCCATAGCCTTGCGCGTGGCATCTACGCGCAGTGCACCAATGGCATCGACATCGTCAAATCCGGCCGTGTCGCCAACAACGGCAGGGCCTATGCCCGGGAGTTCAACACTCTTCCACACGGTGTCGGTGGTTGTGCCCGGAAGGGAGGAGACAATGGATATTTCCTGCCCTATGAGAGCATTGAGAAGTGATGATTTTCCGGCGTTGCGACGGCCGAAGATGCCTATGTGGCAACGGTTGGAGCGTGGTGTTTCGTTCATCTTAAAGCGAATGATATTGAGGCTGCTTTTGTTGGCAAATGTAATCTTTTTCGCGCTGACAAACTGCATTGAATGAAATATTTTTCATTTGTGGGGCAAATTGAATTTGAGATAACTGTTTTTTCACTACTTTTGTGAATTAATGTAAAAAACAGTCTATGAAAAATATTATAAGATTGCTTGCAGTGCTTCTGCTTGTCTCTATTGCTTTGCCCGCTGTGGCACAGCAGAAGCAGAAGTTCCACATTGAGAGCTTCAGCGAGAATTCGTTTGATATGAGCGGCCACGAGAAGCCCACCTCGCGCGACGACGGCACGGGAATGCTCTATGCCATTATAAAGGTGCGCTCTACCAACCCCGATGACGACCTCAGGGCCTATGACCTCGATTTTGACTACCTGAAGGATGTGCAGGAGGTGCACGACGGCATCCTGTGGGTATATGTGCAGAACGGTGCAAAGA
>JAZONR010000002.1:0-35430 GCA_045654645.1 Bacteroidaceae bacterium | reverse complement strand
TTCGCCCTTTTTTTTCCTCAAAGGGGTGACCCTTTTTTGTAGGCTGCGAGCATAAAAAAGCATAAAGCAAGTATTCCCGCGAAATTTCGCGGTAATACTTGCTTTATTGTAATGGTGTCTCTGCTTAGAAGTTCTTGGCGCCTTCAACATCCCACCACAGGCGTGTGGCCTGCTCATCGGGTCCGCCAAGTGCGGGGACGCCGCTGGCTTCAACCATACCCAGTGCAATGGGGTCGGTGGGAACCCAAGGTATGCGGCGAATCATATCACCCTCCTCAATGCTGCCGTCGCCCTCATCGGTGTTCAATACCGGGAACAGTTTGGGGTAGCCGGTGCGGCGCAACTCGGTCCAGGCTTCATTAGATAATGGGAACAGTGCCAAATACTTTTGTGTGATAATCTTCTCAAGCTTTGTCTCCTTGCTGTCGCCATTATTCCATTTTACACCAATCTTTGTTACGCTTGGCCAGTCGGGGCCTTCGCCCAACGGGTCGATGCAGGTGTAGGGGATAGCCTCCTCCAGGTTCATATAGCTGTTTACATAGGAGCTGTATTTTGAGCTGCCGGTGGGCTCTTCCATATAAGCGTTGCGTATGCCGCGCTCATAGAAGGTCTGTGCATCACCTCCCATATTCCAACCGCGAATGGCACCCTCGGCACGCAAGAAGTCTACCTCGGCCCACTTGATGAAATATTTAGGGTTGTTGCTGTTCTTCAAAATCTCGGTGTCAATTGAAGAGTAGCAAAGGTATTTGTTGGCGTCATAGTCATACTGGCCAATACCAACAAGTGTTCCGGCACGGATGCCGCAGATGCGTGTGCCTTCGGGCATCACTTCACCTGTTCTCTTGTTCTTGATGTTGTAGCTGTTTGGCTGTATGAAATACTTGGTATAGGGGTGGTCGAGGCTCAAAAGAAGGCTCTCGAATGATGCCGAAATTCTGATATCATTCCAACCGGATGCTATCTGAACAAGTGGGTGTGTGAAAGCCATTCCACTGTTCTTGGGGAATATACCGTGCTCGTGGGCCACAGACTCTATAACTCCACCGGCCACAGCCTCTTCGGCCCAGCGTTGCGCAGTTGCAGGTTCAACCTTTACAATGTGCATTGCCATACGCAGTTTCAGCGAGTTGGCAAATCTGATGTATGAATCCATATTGCTGTAGTCCTCGGCGTGGTTGGTCTTGCAATATGATATCATAATAGCCTGTATGAGCTCTTTGTAATCTTCGGGGCGGGTATCAAAATGCTTGAGGCACTCCACGATGGTGTTCAGGTTGTCTACAATGCCATAGTAGATAGTTCTCACGTCATTGTACTCTGTAACCTCCTGAAGGTTCTTCTTGTCCTCGAGGTATGTGAAGGGGCCAAAGAGGTCGGCCATCTCCTGGGCTGCCAAACAGTAGTAGAGAAGGAATATAGCCTTGATTTCCGGCAATTTGTTTATATCGGGGTGGTTAAGCAACGGCATCAAGGCGAGCTTGGTTGTTGAATATACACCACCTGCACCGCCGTTGAATTTGGGAGCGATGTTGTATGTTGATGTCTGCACCTCCTCGGAATAGGGGAAATCTCTGTGAGGAACAACAAAGTATTGTGCATAACCGTCGGTGCCAAGGCAATATTGCATTTGGTAGGCGTGGTCCTGGGATATTGCGCCGTCCTTGCTGCCACGCATAGAGAAGATGCCGCCAAGGGCTGTTTGGAACATTTGCTCGCCTCTTAGTTTTTCGTATACTGCATACGCTGTGTCGAAGGGTATTTCATTAAGGTATGGAATGCTATCGACATTGCCGGTGTATTGTGTGCTGTTGGTCTGCACACTGTTTATTCCCAATTCGGTACCGGGGTCATCAAAGTCTAGGCACGAATTCATTGCAAATGAACCCAGCAGAAGTGAACCGGCAAGTAAAATATGTTTCTTTTTCATAATTTCTTATTTTTATCGGTTGTTATATGTCGGTCTGAAAATCATTATAGGTTAAGCTTGATGTTGAGACCGTATGTTCTTCCTGAGGGGTGATTGAATACGTCAATACCTCCAAGGCCGTTACCTGTTGATAGTGAGATATCCGGGTCTACGGGTGCATCCTTGTAGAGGAAGAAGAGGTTGCGGCACACAAATGAGATGTTCAGGTCTTTGTAGCTGCCAAAGAGGTTGCGGAAGGTGTAACCGAGAGACAACTCGCGCAGACGGAAGTTGGTGGCGTTGTAGATGTAGGTTGAAGCATCTCTTGTACCAAGGTCATAGTAGTAGTCCTCTACGGCAACAATGTCGCGGCCTTCATTCAGGTACATTGCAGGACGCTGGTTGCCAAACTCATCGGTTACATAGATGTTGTTCTTCTCGGCATTGAGGCGGGCCTCGCCTGTGCGCTCCGATGCACCCCATTTGTCGAGGTAGCTTTCGGTGAGTGATATAACCTTGCCACCAATGCGGCCGTTAATGAGGAAGTAGAGTGTGAAGTCCTTGAATGTGAATGTGTTTGCCCAAGAGAGTTGGTAGGGGCTGTTTGCGTTGCCCACAAACTTCTGGAACTTCTTGTTTGCCTCATATACGCGCAGCTTGCCGTTGCTTGCCGCTGTTACATAGCCGCCGTAAGAGGGCTTGCCGTTTACGATGTACATATCTCCGGCCTTGTTTGTGAGCACAGCGCCTTCAACTGTGGGGTCGGTGGTGTACTTGTCTACAGTTCTTTCATAAGGGATACCGTTCTCTACACCGCTTTCAACGACAGTGTACTTGTAGACATCCTTGTTGTAGCGTGTGAAATCGGTGATATAGAGGTCGCCGTATGAGCCGCCCTTCTTGTAGAGAAGGCGATACTTGCCGCCACCGAATTCGGTTGCCATATCCTTGCTGTTGCCGAATTTGTCCTTGTAGGTCTCCTCAATTCTGTTGTGGTTGTATGAGAAGTTTACATTGGTCTTCCAGCGCAGGCTGTTGGTTATCTCCCAGTCATAGCCTACAGAAAGCTCAATACCTTGGTTGCGTATCACACCGCTGTTCACGGGCTGTATCTTTCCGTTGGTTCCGGTAACTTCGAGATAGGAGTTGTGCATTGCCGAGTTGTAGTAGGTAATGTCAAGGTTAAGGCAATCGCGCAGGAACTGCATCTCAATACCTGTCTCAAAAGACTTGGTCTTCTCGGGAATGGGAGGTGTTATGAAGTCATTTCTCTGTTCGACTGTTGCAGTTCCCTGCACTTCATTGATATTTTTGAAGTAGAATACTCCGTTGGGAATGGAGTTACCAACCTCGGAGTAGCTCAAACGGTATTTAGCGTATGTGAACCACTCGGGCATATTGATGATGTCGCTGAGGATGGCATTTGCTCCCACACCAAAATAGCCATAGTTGTCCTTGATGCCATAGCGTATGGCAAACTGACGGAATGGACGGTACCAGTCGTGGCGGTATGAAGCATCAACATATACAACATCCTTCCAGCCTAATTGTGCTGTTACAAGGGCTGCCTGGTCCCAGTTGCTGCTCACGCCTTTTGAAGTTACTCCGTTACCACCCTTGCTGGGGTCGAATTTGTTGATGGCTGTTGGTATTGTGAACGCGTAACCGGCGTCGTTTATAGTGTAGTCTGTTGTGTTTGAGATGTATGTGCTGCTGCTGTTGCCTTTGAGTGTGTGGCCCACATATCCGGCGGTGGCCGATACTGACCAATCCTTGGCAAACTCCTTATTATAAGAGAGCATATAGTCTACATAGATCTCATTTGTGCGGCTGTTGTTGAGCCAGTAGCGGCCATAGCGGTACATCTCCACATCATACCAGGTTGATGCGTAGGTGTGGCCTTCGTTCTGGTATTTGGTGTGGTCGATAGAGACACGTCCCTGCAGGTTGAGGCCCTCGATAATCTTCAGTGTTCCGCTGAATGTTGCCGAGAAACGGTCCTCGATGCTCTCGTCCTCGTTCTGGTTCAACAGCCAGTATGGGTTGTTGTATGCCGGTTTCTGAATGGCATATTGCTGCATTGGGCCCGACAGTGTAACATTACCGAAGTCCTTCATTATGATGGTGCCGTCTCCCTGAATATCTGTCCAGAATACCTGGCCGCCATTGCCGTCCTTGTCGCCCGATGACAACCACTGGCCTTTGGCGCTGTAGTTCTCCTTGTAGTATTCCATATCTACATCGCGAGGGGTGTTATAGAGGTGGTAGATGGGGTTGCCTATTGTACCACCGCCCACGCGGTTGCGTGTCTTTGCCTGGTTGTAGTTGATGTTTGCATTCAGTGTCAAGCGGTCCCACAGTTTGTAGGTTTGACGGAACGCAAATGTGTTGCGGTCGTATCTGTTGGTGGGCATCATACCCTGTGAGTATGAGTTGGAGTATGATACATAGGTCTGAATTTTCTCTGTACCACCCGATACCGATATTGAGTTGTTGGTGTTTATGCCGGTGCGGTAGAGGTCGGCTATGTCGTTGTTTGCATAGTTGCGCAGATAGGCGTTGAGCATATTGGGTGTGCCGTCCTCGTTGTCCTTGTTGAAGAACTGCTTGTCGGCCTGGTAGCTATATACCCAATTGCCTTTTCCGCTGAGCTTGTCGCCCCAGCTGTCGGCAACAAACAAGTTGTCTGCTGCACGGTAACCACCATAGTTGTTTTGCAGCTTGTGGGTCATCAGCGGGGTGTCGAATGAGGTGTTTGATGTGAATGTAACCTCCATCTTGCCCTCTTTACCCTTCTTGGTTGTAATCATAACGACACCGTTTGCAGCGCGTGAACCGTAGAGTGCCGCTGCGTTGGCGCCCTTGAGCACGTTCATTGACTCAATGTCATCGGGGTTTATCATTGAGAGGGGGTCGCTACCCTCGGCGGTGGAACCTGTTGTCATTGCAGTGGCTCCTGCCTGTCCGCGTATGCTGTTTGTCATTGGAACTCCGTCCACAACGATTAGCGGTGCATTGTCGCCCATAATTGACTTGTTACCACGGAGCACAATTTTTGATGCACCACCGGCACCACCGGCGCTTGGGGTGATGGTGATACCTGAGATTTTTCCTTCAAGTGAGTTTACGACGTTGGCATCGGGTGCCTTTAATAGCTCGTCGGCCTTGATGAGCTGGGTTGCATAGGTGAGTGATTTCTCCTTGCGCATAATACCCATTGCGGTTACAACCACCTCATCCAGGGCTGTGCTCTCCTCCTTTAGGATGAATTTCAAATCTTTGCCATTCCACACCTGGTCGTCGCATTTGTAACCCATAAGTGTAACACGCACTGTTGCTCCCTTCTCAACGTTGCGCAGCTCGAAATTGCCGTCAAAATCAACGGGTGAAGAATTGGTGGTACCCACCACAAAGGCAACGGCACCAAATGCCGGTTCGCCAAATTCATCGACCACATTACCTTTGACAACACCGTTCTTTTGCTGTGCTGTTGCAATGTTGGCTTTGCTCTCAGCCGGTGTGAAAGCAAGAACCATTCCAAGGAATGTCGCTGTGAGAAGCGTTTTCCCAAGTAATCCAAGTAGTTTCATATTATGTTTTTTCTTTTGGAGAGTATTCTCTCCTGATTTAAAAATTAATCCTTTTAAGCTTAATTCTGGCCAAAACAGACCAAAACTAATTTACCGTTTCAAAAATATATAAATATTTTGGTTGGGAAAACATAATGGCCGGAATTTGTGTCTATAAACAAAAAAAGTTTTCATAGTGTTAAAAAATGGGCCGGTACTCCCGAAACAATGGCACATAAACAAGCCGCACCAATTGCTGTTGGTGCGGCTTCTTTGTGTGTGGGTGATCTCTTTATTTTATCTCCCAAATTTCGTTGGTCTCGAGCAGTTCGCTGAAGGTGTGATAGGGCTTGGCTGCCTTCACCTCCTCCACTTGCCTGTGCACGGCGTCGTTATAGGTGATGGCCTCTACGTCGCGTATAACACCCAGTGCTATTGGGAAGTCGGGGCCTTCCATAAGCGCCAGTTTCAGGTGCAGGGTGGTGTCCTTGCAGTGTGCATCGTGTACCAGGATGTCTTTCTCGGTAACGCCGTTCTCGCCAATCTTCACCACTTTGAGGCCGAAGCCCTCCTGCATAAGTCCAAACTCCCGGTTCTCGCCAAAAATCATTGGTTTCCCGTGCTCAAGGTATATTGCGTTCTTGGCGCGCCCCTCTTTGGTGTAGACACTCTCGTGCGTGCCGTTGTTGAAGATTACGCAATTCTGCAGCACCTCGGTAACCGAGGCTCCCTTGTGCTTTGCAGCAGCCTTCAGGCACTCCACTGCCGCTGCCATATCTGTTGCTACGCAGCGCGCAAAGAAGTTTCCGCGTGCTCCAAAGCATAGCTCAGCGGGGCGGAAGGGGTCTTCCACAGTGCCATAGGGCGATGACTTGCTCACGAAACCGCGCACCGATGTGGGCGAGTATTGTCCCTTTGTGAGGCCATAGATGCGGTTGTTGAGCAATATCATATTGAGGTCTATATTGCGACGCACTGCGTGAATGAAGTGGTTACCGCCAATGGCAAGGCCGTCGCCGTCGCCCGAAATCTGCCATATCGTGAGGTTGGGATTGGCAACCTTGGCTCCTGTGGCAATGGCTGCCGAACGGCCGTGTATGGTGTGGAAACCGTATGTGTTCATATAATAGGGCAGACGCGATGAGCAGCCTATACCTGAAATCACTGCAATATCGTGTGGGGCAACACCCAGTTCGCCCATTGCCTTGTGTAGCGCACCCAAGAAAGAGTGGTCGCCGCAACCCGGACACCAACGTGGCTGTCCGAACTTGTAATCTTGTGCTGTGTATTCGCTCATCTCTTAACCCTCCATAATTTTAGTGAATGCTTTTACGAGTGCCGATACAACGAAGGGCTGTCCCTTGACCTCGTTATACTGTTGCAACTCAATACCGTCTATTTTGGTGCGCAGATAGCCTGCAAACTGGCCCATATTCTGCTCGGCCACAACAATCTTGTTGTAGCGGCGCAACACCTCGGCAGTGTTGGCAGGCAGCGGGTTTATGTATTTGAAGTGTGCAAGTGCCACCTTGCGGCCCTCGCTGTTCATCTGCTCAACGGCTTCGCGTAGGTGGCCGTATGTGCCGCCGAAACCAACAACAAGAAGGTCGGCGTTTTCGCAACCCTCAACCTCAAGCGGCGGCAGGCTGTCGGCAATGCGCTCAACCTTGCGGGCACGTGCTTCCACCATAGCGTGGTGGTTGGCGGGGTCGTTGCTTATGGCACCTGTGGCTGCGCTCTTCTCAAGGCCGCCTATGCGGTGTGTGAAACCCGGTGTTCCGGGGATGGCCCAATAGCGCACGTCATTTTCGGGGTTGCGCTTATAGGGGCTCCATCCCTCTCTCATATCATCGGTTACATAGGGCGGGGTGATGGTGGGGTATTTGCTTATGTCGGGCAGTTTCCACGCGGCCGAGCCGTTGGCAATGAATGCGTCTGTGAGCAGAATTACAGGTGTCATTCTTTCCACTGCAATCTTGCAGGCGTTGAAAGCCGCATCGAAACAGTCGGTGGGCGATGTTGCTGCTATCACAGGGATGGGGCTCTCGCCGTTGCGGCCATAGAGGGCCTGCAGCAGGTCGGTCTGCTCGCTCTTTGTGGGAAGGCCGGTTGAGGGGCCGCCGCGCTGCACGTCAATGATTACAAGCGGCAGTTCTGTTATGACGGCAAGGTTTATGGCCTCGCTCTTGAGGCATATTCCGGGGCCTGATGTCGATGTGCAGGCAAGTGCTCCTGCATAGGCGGCACCTACTGCCGATGCGCAACCGGCAATCTCATCCTCGGCCTGCATCGTAACAACACCTAAGGATTTGTGCTTTGAGAGCTCGTGCAGAATGTCTGTTGCGGGGGTGATGGGGTATGAGCCCAGGAACAGACGCATACCGGCCTTCTCGGCTGCTGCTATGAGGCCATAGGCAGTGGCCTTGTTGCCGTTGATATCCATATAGCGGCCCTTCTTCTTCTCGCGGTCGCTCTCTATGCTGTAGGTGTGGGATATTGAGGTGTGGGTGTTATGTCCCATATCATATCCCGCGCGCAGCACCTTTATGTTGGCCTCGGCAATCTCGGGCTTCTTGGCGAACTTTGCACGCAGCATATTCTCGGCAAGTTCAAGGTTGCGGTCATATATCCAGCACACCAATCCAAGCGCAAGCATATTCTTGCAGCGAAGGATGCTCTTGTTGTCCATACCGCTGTCGGCAAGTGTTGCCTGGCACAGTGATGTGATGGGACAGGGCACAACCTCGCAGGTGATGCCAAGCTCGCTAATGGGGTCATTGGTCTTGAACTCGGCCTTTGCAAGGTCCTTTTCGGTGAACGAGTCGCTGTCGATGATTATGGCACCTGTTGGCTTGCAGTGTTTGTACTGTGTCTTTAGCGCTGCGGGGTTCATTGCAACAAGAATGTCGCACTCGTCGCCGGGGGTAAGCACCTTGTCGGCACCGATGTGCACCTGAAAACCTGAAACGCCGGTGAGCACGCCTTGCGGGGCGCGAATATCGGCCGGATAGTCGGGGAATGTGCAGATGTCATTTCCCACAGTGGCCGAAATTGTTGAGAAAATGTTACCGGCCAGCTGCATACCGTCGCCCGAGTCTCCCGAGAAACGAACTACAATCTGGTCTACCTTCTGTGTTGTTTTTGTGTCAGACATATTATGGTTTGGTTTGGTTGTTTGAGTTATTTTGGCCAAATTTCGTAAACATTTGTGAAACGGAGAAATTTTTTTCAATAAAAAACGTGCAGAAAAAAACGATGCACCGTTGTTCTCTGCGGTGCATCGTTGTAAAGTGTTGTTATTCCTTGAACTACCTCTTTGCGAGTTTACATCTCGCCCATTCCTCCCATTTCGTCATATCCGTTCTGCGGCATCTCCTGTTGCTTGCGGTTGGGACGCTTTGCCTTCATATTGCCAAAGCTATAGGTAACGGTGAGGTTAAATCTGCGTCCGCCGTGCGAGTTCTCGCTATAGCGGTGGAAGTTCTCGTTGATGGTTGTTGAGTGCCAGCCGCGCGAGTCGAGAAGGTCGCGTGCGTTGAGGCTCACGCTCCAATGCTGGTTGAACATCTTGCGCAGGCCCAGGTCGAGCGAGTAGCTTGGGTCGCGGTAGCCCTGTGCCACAATGCGCTTGGCATTATAGCGGCCGGTGAGCTGCATTGTGATGCCCCAAGGGAGCATTGCACTTGCTGTCATACGCACATTCCACGAGAAGTTCTCATCGGCATCGCCGTTGATTTCCTGGCCGTTGATGATGTATTTGAAGGCGTCCAGCTTATAGTAGAAGAGGTTGAGCGTGGTGGTGAGGTCGAGGCTTCTGAACAGGCGGTTCTTGCCCACAATCTCAAGACCTGCCGACTGGGTGCTTGCCACATTCTCGTGTGTGGTGTAGATTACCCTGCCTGTGCTGTAGCTTATGCGCTCTATCACATCGCTTGTGGTGCGGTAGTAACCCGACAGAGACAGTGTGTGGTCTTTCCAGTTCTTTATGTAGTTGATTTCATAAGCGTTGGAGTATTCCGGAGTGAGGCCGGGGTTACCGAACGATATGTTGGTTGAGTCGCTGATGTTCTTGAAGTCATTGAGCTGGCCTCCCCAGGGACGGCGCAAACGGCGTGTGTAGTTGAGCTGTATCTCCTGCCCGTCGCTTATCTCGTAGCTTACAAAAGCGCTTGGGAAGAGCTTGAAAAAGTCTCGGCTCTTGTAACCGGGCAGCTCGCCTCCGTTCTCCTGTGCATAGCCGTATGAACGTGTTCTCACATTCCAGTATTCGCCACGCAAACCAAGCTGGTAGCCAAACTTGCCTATGCGGCCCGAATAGGTGGCATAGAGGGCGTGGGTGTCCTGCTTGTAGCGGAATTTGTTGTAGAGCGCTGTGTCAAGCACGGTGTGCTCCTTGTCGGTGTATGTGATGACGGGGCTCTCATCATCGGAGAGGTCGCCCTTGTAGCCCGCCTCTATGCGGTGGTTGTCATTTATCTTGTATGCATAGTCGAGCTTAATCTCGGTGTTTCTGCTCTTGTTCTCTCCGTCCTGAAACTGGTAGCTTGTGTATGTGGCAGGTGTTGTGCCAAGCAGCTCGGTTGTTTGGGTGTAGGCGGCGTCGCGCAGCTGTTTCCACTGGTGATGGCCTACTGAAAGGTCTATGAAGTGGCTGTCGCTCCAACGGTGTGTGTAGCCCAGCTCCACGTTGTACATTGTGGGGTTTCCGCTCTGCGATGTGTTGCGTGTGCGGCGCTCTGTTACATCGCCCAACGTGCCGTCGCTGTTTATTGCGCCGCTCTCGGCAACGATGTCATTATAGTGTTTGCCGCTGCCATACATTCCCATTATGTTGGTGTATATCTCATCCTTTTCGGTGATGCGCCAGGTGAGTCCGGCACGGCCGAATATGTTGTTGGGGTTGTGGCTGCCGGTGTTGGTCTGGTTCTGGTATATACCCATATTGGTGTAGCGGGTGTTGGTGAGGCCTTTGTTCTCGAATACCATATTGCGGTAGTTGAGTCCGCCATAGGCATCTATCTTGCCGCTGCTGTAGTTGATGTTGCCACCGGCATTGTAGCCCAGCTCCGAGTCGAGACCTGCCTGCACGCTGCCATAGTAGCCGGCCTTGCGGTCGCGCTTGAGGATGATGTTTATGATGCCGGCCGTGCCTTCGGGCGAGTGCTTTGCCGACGGGTTGGTGATTACCTCAATCTTCTCTATTGAGCCGGCAGGCATCTGCTGCAGAATGTCGCCTTGGTTGTCGCCGGTGAGGCCGCTTGCCTTGCCGTTTATCCAAATGGTAACGCTCTCGCTGCCGCGCAGCGACACGCTGCCCTCGTTGCTCACCTCAACCGATGGAATGTCGGCCAGCACATCGCTTGCCGAGCCGCCGGTGGTGGCTATGTTTTGGTCTACGGTGAACACGCGCTTGTCAATCTCGAAACTCATTTGTGAACGCTGTTCGGTTACAACAACCTCTTGAAGCATTTTGCGGTCGCTCTTCATATATATTGTGCCGAGGTTGATGTCGCTCTTGCCTGCTGTGATGTTTATGGTGCGGCTCTCATCAATGTAGCCAACAAAAGAGGCTGTTACAGTATATTTGCCGGCCTTGATGTTGTTGAGGCGGAAGGTGCCGTCTTCATTTGTGCTGCATCCGGCAGTGGGAGCGCTGCTTCCTTCAGGAGTGAGTGCAACTGTTACATAGGGCAGTGGCTCATCGCTCTCCTTCTCTATGATTGTGCCTCGCAGGCTTCCTGTAACCTGCGCAAAGAGTGTGAGGGGGAGCAGAAGCAGCAGTGTGATGAATGTTCTCTTCATTTCGGTATAGATAGTGAGTTTTCGTCTATTTTTTTTGCGGCTGCAAAAGTAGTAAAAAACAATTTACTCTCCTAATGGTTGAGTATCATTGTTTTGTGTCATCAAGATATTCATCAATCTCTCCGCTTATGAGCAGCAGTGATATCTCGCATATTTTGGTGTCATACTCTACCGATAGCAGTCGCTCCTCGGCCTGCAGAAGGCTCAGCTGCGCCTCGCGCATTGCAATGCCGGAAAGGTCGCCAAGCATATAACGCTCCTTGGCTATCTCGTGGTTCTCTCTGGCAGTTACAACATTTTGCTGTTCAAGGTTAAGGAGCTGAAGGTTGTTGCGGTAGGCTTGCCACAGATTGCCAAGGTCGGCTTTTAGCGCAAGTTCAAGCTGGTCGCGTTCGAGCTTGGCGTTCTCTACAACAATCTTGGCATTGCGCTTCTCGCGTTTGCGGTTGCCGTCCCAGATGTTGAAACCTAATGTTATGCCGGCGTTGCCTCCCCAACGGTCGCGTGTGGTGTAGCTGTTGGTGTCGTATTTGTTGTAGGAGTAGCCATAGCTTGCATTGAGCTTAACATAGGGGTAGTTGCGCGAGAGCACTTTCTTGTAGTCGAGCTGTGTGATGTTCTTGTTCTGGTCGGCAAGCAACAGATTGCTGTTGTTGCTCAGGGTGTTGTTCCACAGCTGGGTGAAATTGAGTGTGCTATCTACGGCAATTGCTCTCTCTTCGGTCTCTATGGGGGTGTACACCTGGTCGATAGCCATCATCTCGTTCAGTGCAATTCGTGAGGTGATGACCACCTCCTGTTGCTTCAGGTATTGTGCGCTGTCGGCATTGAAGTCCACTTTTGCCTGCTGATAGTCGAGGCGCGAGAAATTACCGATGTTGTAGCGCTCCTCTACAATGCGCAAGCGCTCCCTTGAGAGTAGTACGGCGTTGTAGTAGTTGTTCAAACGCAGGCGCTGACGGATGAAATTGTAGTATTCGGCCGTCAGTGATGCAATGAAATCCTCAATGGCTATGCGTGTGCTTGTTTCGCCCATACGCTCCATCTCCTTCAGTTGCTTGTAGGTGGTGCTTGTGTTGAAGCCGTCGAAGATTGTCCAGTTGAGGCCTACATTTGCATTTAGGGTGTGGTCGAATGAGTTGCGCACCTCGTCGGTCTCTCCTGTGGAACGCAGGGTGGCATTGCTGCTGCTTAGGTCGCCGTTATAGCCTGCCGACAGATCAATGCCGGGCAGGTATCCTGCATTGGCTATTGTGGCATTGTTGTGGGCAACACTCTCCTTGTTGCGGGTTATGCGCAACGAGTAGTTGTTCTCAAGGCCGATGGTGAGGCATTTGCTGAGTGTGTATGTCTGTGCGTTGCTGCCAAGCACGGCTGCAACCGCAATAACTATTGTAAAGATTGTACGTTTCATCTTTTCTCTTCCTCCTTTTCTTTCAGTTCGGTAGATATGTAGCTGTAGACGGCGGGTACGATGTACATTGTGAGGATGGTGGAGATGAGCATACCTCCCACAACCGCAGTACCCATTGCAATACGCTGGTTGGCACCCTCTCCGCTTGCAAACATCAGCGGCGCCAGTCCCAGTATGGTAGAGAAACTGGTCATAAGGATGGGGCGCAGACGCTGCATTGAAGCTCCTTTGATGGCCTCCATCTTGCTCTCGCCCGCCTGTTGCTTCTGGTTGGCAAACTCAACAATGAGGATACCGTTCTTGGCAACGAGGCCTATGAGCATAATGATACCAATTTGGCTGAACACATTCATTGTTATGTTGCTGTAGTTCATAAAGATTAGAGCTCCGGCAATGGCCAATGGCACTGTGAGCATAATTATGAACGGGTCTTTGAAACTCTCGAACTGTGCCGCAAGTATCAGGTAGATGAGCACCAGGGCAAGGATGAGAGCGAACATAAGGCTCGATGAGCTCTCGCGGAACTCCTTTGAGTCGCCGGCCAATGCTGTGCGGAAGGTGTCGTCGAGCACCTCTTCTGCTATTTTGTCCATTTCGGCAAGTCCGTCGCCAATGGTCTTGCCCTCGGCAAGTCCGGCCGAAACGGTTGCCGAAAGGAAACGGTTGTAGTGATAGAGCTTGGGCGGGGCCACAGACTCGGCAAGCTCAACAAAGTTGTCGAGCTGAATCATATTGCCGTTGTCGCAGCGTATGTAGATTGATTTCACGCTCGAGGGGGTGTTACGCTGCTGACGGTTGATTTGTCCAATGATTTCATACTGCTTACCGTTCATATAGAAGTAGCCCATTCGCTGGCCGCTGAGTCCATATTGCAGTGTCTCGGCAACGTCGCGCACACTGGCACCCAACATTCCTGCCTTGTCGCGGTTAATGTCCACTCTAACCTCGGGGCTGTTGAACTTGAGATCAACGTCGGCCATCTTGAAGGTGGGGTTGTCGTGCACGCGTTGTATAAACTCGGGGAGCACCTTTTTCAGCTTCTCGGCATCGGTGGCCTGTATCACATACTGCACAGGCATACTGCCGCGTCGTCCGCCAAAGGATGACTGCTGTTGCACGAAAGCTCTTGCCTTGGTCTTGCCGGCAATGGCTTCGGTGAGCTTGCCTGCTATATCCATCTGTGAGTAGTTGCGGTCTCTGATGTCTTTTAAGGTAATCCTGATGTTTCCGCTACCGCTCGACACGCGTGCTGTAACCGACTGGGCATCGGGCACAATGGAGTCTACCAACAGGGCTATCTCTTCGGTGTAGTCGCGCATATATTCATAGCTCACTCCCTCGGCACCGCGTGTGTTCACGGTAATCTGTGAACGGTCCTCCATTGGTGCCATCTCGGCAGGAATTTTATTCCACAGATAACCTATGAGAACAAATGTGCCCAAAAGCACGGGTATTGAAATCCAACGCCATTTGAGGAATGCATCAAGAGACTTTGCATAGACGTTATTCAGCCCGGCAAAGAATGGCTCGGTCTTGCGGTAGAACCATTTTTGCTCCTTGCGGCGCTTTAACAGCTTGGTGGCAATCATAGGGGTGAAGGTGAGCGCTGCAAACGATGAGATGATTACAGAGCCTGCCACCACAAAACTGAACTCGCGGAACAGGCGGCCGCTGGTACCTTCCATAAACACAATGGGCATAAACACTGCAACCAGCGTGATGGTGGTGGAGATTACTGCGAAGAAAATCTCCTTTGAGCCCTCGATGCCGGCTTTGAGCGGGCGCATACCCTGTTCAATGCGTATGTAGATATTTTCGGTCATCACAATGGCGTCATCCACCACAAGTCCCACCGAAAGCACCACGGCAAGCATTGTCAGCACGTTGATGGAGAAACCTGCAATGTACATTACAAAGAATGCACCGATGAGTGAAACGGGAATTACGATGCAGGGTACAAGTGTTACGCGCCAGTCGCGCAGGAACAGGAAGATGATGATGATTACCAGGATGAATGCCTCGTAGACAGTGCTCTTTACCTCGTTGATTGAGGCACGGATGAACTTTGTGTTGTCGAAACTGTAGGTGTACTCCACATCATCGGGCAGGTCTTTCTTCATCTGCTCCATTCTTGAATACACGGCATCGGCAATCTCAATGTGGTTGGCGCCGGGCTGTGGAATTACAGCCACGCCCACCATTGGCACGCCGTTCATCTTCATATAGCTCTTTATGTCGGCTGCGTCAAGCTCGGCACGTCCAACGTCGCTGATGCGCACGATGTTACCGTTGCTCTCCTTCAGGATTATGTTGTTGAACTCACCGGCTGTGTGCATCTGGCCCATTGTGCGCAGTGTGAGCTCCATTGTGTTGCCCTCAATGCTTCCCGATGGCAGTTCCACATTCTCGTTGGTGATGGCGTTTCTGACGTCTACCGGGGTTAGCCCGTTGGCCGCAAGCTTTGTGGGGTCGAGCCAAATGCGCATAGCATAGCGCTTCTCTCCCCAAATTTGCACGCTGCTCACGTCGGAGATGGTTTGCAGCTGCTCTTTTACGGTGAGGTCGGCAATCTCGCTAAGCTCCAGAAGCGAACGCTTGTCGCTCTGTATTGCTATCATAAGAATGGGGGTTGCATCGGCATCGGCCTTGGAGACTGTGGGCGGGTCGCAGTCGCGTGGCAGGAAACGCTGTGCGCGCGACACTTTGTCGCGAACGTCATTGGCGGCCGTCTCAAGGTCTACCGACAGCTCAAACTCCACTGTGATGCGGCATTGTCCCTGCTGGCTGACGCTGGATATTGAGCGTATGCCGGGAATACCGTTGATGTTCTGCTCAAGCGGCTCTGTTATCTGGCTTTCGATGACGTCGGCATTGGCACCGGCGTAGCTACAGGTAACCGATATTATGGGGTTATCTACAGAAGGATATTCGCGCACACCAAGGCTGTTGTAGCCAATGAAGCCGAATATTACAATTATTACTGTGAGCACCGTTGCAAGCACGGGACGGCGTATGCTCAGTTCCGAAATGTTCATTTTCTTGCTGTTTTTGGTGCGTTATTCAATGTTTTCAAGCTTCACGGCCGAGCCTTTTCTCAACTGCAGAGTGCCCGATGTGATGATTGTGTCGCCGCTCTGCAGGCCGCTGATAATCTGTACCTCGGCGTCTGTGCGCAGGCCGGTGATGACCTCGGCGGGCTCGGCTTTTCCGTTGCGATATACAAAAATCTTGCTCTTGCCCATCTCGGGGATGATGGCCTCGGCGGGAACGGATATTGCGTTGGGTATCTCTTTCTGCTTCAGCTTGATGCTTGTGTATTGGCCGGGCATAAGCTCGCCATCGCTGTTGGCATAGAGCGCACGCACGGTGAGGTTGTGTGTGGCGGCGTCGAGGCTCGACTCGGTTGCATAGACCTGTGCATCGAACAATGTGTTGTGTCCGTCTACACCAAATGTGAGGTTGGTGCCGCGCTTTACATCTCTTGCATAGCGCTCCGATACTGTAAACTCAATCTTTATGGGGGAAATGGATGTAAGCTTTGCCACGATTGTGGTGGGTGAGGCGTATGCTCCCACGCTCACCTGGCGCAAACCGATGATGCCGTCAAAGGGAGCGCGCAGCTCGGTCATCTCAATCTGTGCCTTTGTTTTTTCAATATCTGCGTTCAATGTGGCGAGCTCTGTCTTTACAATCTCCAGAGCCTCCTTGCTCACGGCGTCGCGCTGCAGAAGTGTGCTCTGGCGGTATACACGCTCCTCGGCAAGCGGAATCTGTGCTTCAAGACGCTCCAACTGTGCCTGCAACTGCGAGTCATTGACCTTGGCAAGCAGTGTCCCTTTCTTTACGAAACTGCCCTCCTCGAAATATATCGCTGTTATCTTTCCGGCGCTTTCGAATGTGAGTTGCACCTCTTCGTCGGGTACAAGCCTGCCCACGGCAAATATCTCATCCGTGAGCATCTGTGGCTTTAGGATTCTTGCATTCACCGCAAGCTCCCTCTTTTTATTGACAGTTGTCTTTGGTGCAACGGTGAGTTCTTCGTTCTGCTTAGGTCTTAATTGTCTGTATCCGAGAATACCTGCGCCTGTTGCTATAGCCGCAACAAGTCCCCACTTTAGATATTTGTTCATTGCGTTAATGTTATAGTGTTTGTATTTTCTTCTGTTTTGTCGATGGTCAATTTATTTGACACTTGCATTGGGCAAAGGTTTAATCTTTTGACCTTGCTTCTTGCTGTGCGCAACATTTTTTGTTCAAAAACAGTGCAAAGTTAGTGAAAAAAGCCTTATGTAGGATGATTTTTGCCCTTAAGTTGGCACATAAATTGGTGGCTTTGTGCAGTTGGCAGAGCAATAATCCAAATATAATATTGTATAAGTCGCCGTGTTTTTATATATTTGCAAAGTTTTTTGCAGAGTATATAATTCAATTAAAAAATATAAAGTTATGATTAACGCTCAAGACATTAAAATCGGTACAGCTATCCGTATGGATGGCAAGTTGTATTTTTGCATAGACTTCTTGCACGTGAAGCCGGGTAAGGGCAACACTTTTATGCGCACAAAGCTGAAGGATGTTGTTGATGGCTATGTGCTGGAGCGTCGTTTTAATATTGGTGAGAAGCTCGAGGATGTTCGCGTTGAGCGCCGCCCCTATCAGTACCTCTATCAGGAGGGTGCTGACTATGTGTTTATGAACAATGAGACATACGAGCAGGTAAACATCTCTGCCGACCAGATTAACGGTGTTGCCTTTATGAAGGAGGGTATGACACTTGAGGTTGTAACCGATGCTTCTACCGAGACAATCCTTTTCGCCGATATGCCCGTGAAGGTTGTTCTTGCTGTTACATACACCGAGCCCGGTCTCAAGGGTGATACAGCTACCAACACAACAAAGCCCGCTACATTGGAGACCGGCGCCGAGATTCGCGTTCCTCTCTTCATTAACGAGGGTGAGCTTGTTGAGGTTGATACCCGCGACGGCTCTTATGTTGGCCGTGTAAAGGCATAATAGTGTTTCATAGAGGGCGGGGACAAGGTGAAGAACTCCTCACTCCCGCGCTATTGAAGGAACCGGTGAATGCTGCCAGGCAGCATATTCATTAACGGCGTTGCGCTCTTGCGCACCCATTTAAAATAAAAAGGTTTGTTATACTCTATAATTGTCCCAGTTTATAATAGGCCGGGCGAGGTAAAGGAACTTCTCGACAGCCTGTTGGCTCAGACGGTAAAGCCATTTGAGTTGCTTATTATAGAGGATGGCTCAAAAGAACGATGCGACCATTTGCTTGGTCGCTATCGTTCTTTTTTTACTATCCACTATTATTATAAGGAGAATTCGGGCCGCAGTGAAACGCGCAACTATGGTATGCAGCGTGCTAATGGCGACTATATGCTCTTTTTCGATTCCGATGTAATTCTGCCTCCCACCTACTTTGAGAGGCTTGAGGCTGCAATGGCCGAGGAGTATTGCGACTGCTTTGGTGGCCCCGATGCTGCCGATGCCTCTTTCTCGGATATGCAGAAAGCGGTGAGCCACGCAATGACATCATTCTGGACAACCGGCGGAATACGCGGAGGAAAGGCTGTAATGGAAAAATTCTGCCCTCGAACATTCAATATGGGCCTTTCGCACAAGGTCTATGAGACAGTGGGCGACTTCAAGGATATGATGGGCGAGGATATTGACCTCAGCATACGCATACGCAATGCCGGGTTCAGCATACGTCTCTTGCGCTCTGTCTTTGTCTATCACAAGCGTCGCATAGATATGAAGCGCTTTTTTAAACAGGTAAACAATTTCGGTCAGGCAAGAATATGGTTGCAGATATTGCACCCCGGCTCATTAAAGCTTGTTCACACGGCTCCCGCAGTTATGTTGCTTATGGGAGGTGCGCTGCTTGTGGCTTCGTTGTTCTTTCCCTGGCTGCTGGTGCTGCCGCTGATATATGCTTTGCTCATCTTTGGCGATTCGTTGATAAAGGATAGGAATATCAAGGTGGCTGCCCTCTCTGTGGTTGCTGCAGCTGTGCAGATTGCAGGCTATGGAACGGGGTTTCTGAAGGCTTTGTGGTTTAAGATGATACTTAAACAGCCGCTTGAGACAAAGAAAAACCTGACAAAGATTTATAACAGGGGCTGATGGACGTTATACAGAAAAAGAGTATAAAGGAGTGGGATGTTGATGAGCGACCGCGCGAGAAGGCTATAAAGAACGGCATATCAACTCTTAGCAAGTCGGAACTGCTGGCAATACTTGTCGGCTCGGGCAACGACGAGGAGAGTGCTGTAGACCTTATGAAGCGTGTGCTTGCCTCTTGCGGCAACAGCATATCGGAGCTTGCAAGGTTATCAGTCGATGACTTGTGTTCCTTCAAGGGAATTGGGCCGGCGAAGGCTATAAGCATAATGGCTGCGTGCGAGTTGTGGAAGCGCCGCGAGGAGAGTGGTGATGAGCAGCGATGCATAACTTCATCCAGCGACCTCTACCGCTATTTTCACCCCATTTTGTGCGACTCGCCTGTTGAGAGGTGCTATGTACTGCTTATGAACAGAATGAACCGTGTGATAGACCACGTGCTCATTGGAACGGGTGGTTTCACGGCTACGGTGGTTGATATAAGATTGGTGATACGTGAGGCGTTGATGAAACGTGCCACCACCATTGCGCTTTGCCACAATCACCCCTCGGGCAACACAAAGCCCAGTGCCGATGACAACAAACTCACACAAAACCTTTTGCAGGCCTGCAAGGTTATGAATATACGTCTGCTCGACCACATTGTGCTCACGGATGGCGCGTACTATAGTTATAACGACGAGGGGTGCCTGTAATAAATATAAGGTATATAATATATGGAAAAGATAGAGATTGAAGAGAAAATAGTGGAGATGATTAAGACGGTTTATGACCCCGAAATTCCGGTCAATATTTATGACCTCGGGCTCATATATCGCATTGAAGTCAATGAGGACTTCTCGGTTGATGTTGATATGACGCTTACCGCTCCTACCTGTCCGGCTGCCGATTTTATGATGGAGGATGTTCGTATGAAATTGGAGTCTATTGAGGGTGTTACAGCCGTGAATTTAAATCTTGTGTTTGAGCCCGAATGGAGCCAGGACCTTATGACCGAGGAGGCGAAGCTTGAACTGGGCCTGCTTTAATGTTTTTTCTTTCCTTTGAAGAGTGAGGTGTAACCTTGATATTGCTATGAAAAAGATATACATTCTATCCGATATACATCTTGGCTCCTGGGCTATTGAGCACCGCCGCACCCACGAGCGTCGCGTTGTTACTTTTCTCGACAAGATAAAGGATGAGGCTGCGGCTGTGTATATGCTTGGCGACATCTTTGACTTTTGGTATGAGCATCGCTATGTGGTCCCCAAGGGTTATACGCGTTTTCTGGGCAAACTCTCTGAACTTACAGACAGGGGAGTGGAGCTGCACTTCTTCACAGGTAACCACGACCAGTGGTGTCTCGACTATCTTGAAAAGGAGTGTGGTGTTATAATTCATCGCGAGCCTTGCCTTGTGGAGCTCTATGGCAACGAGGTTTTTCTTGCCCACGGCGATGAGTTCTCGCGCGAGAAGCTATATAGGGTGTTGCGAGCGATGTTCCGCAGCCGTTTGCTGCGTTGGATGTTCTCGAACCTGCATCCCCGGTGGAGCCTTTGGATGGGCCACAGCTGGGCACGCAAGAGTATGATAAAACACAAGGTTAAGGGCGATACTCCCTATTTGGGTGCCGAAAAGGAGGATTGTGTGGCCTTTGCCAACGAGTATCTGGAAAAGCACGGCTCTGTAGACTGCTTCATCTTCGGCCATCGCCACATTGATGTGGATATTCCATTGGGTGAGAGCTCCCGCTGCATATTCCTTGGCGATTGGATAAAGGATTTTGCCTATGTGGTGCTCGACGGTAAGACAATAGAACGCAAGCACTTTATCGAGGGCGAGAGCAAGGATTTGTAAAAATCCACTTTCCATTCAAACAACAGCAGAGAGGGTGGATCTAACAGAACCACCCTCTCTGCTTATCTCTACATAATCTATTCGGCGCTCTTTGCCCCAAACTCCATTGTAAATCCTGTTGCGCGTTGCAGTTCCACCCAGGCGGCGGCTTTGTTGAACAGGGCATTGATATGCTCCCTGCGCATCTCGCTTTGGTTGCGCTCAACGATAAGATAGTCAAGGAATGGTATCTCGCCAAGTTCATAGGCCAGGCGCTTGCCTTTTACAACTTGCTGCATATCATTGAGCATCTTGCCGGTGAAGGTTTCGCTTTGCCTTGTGGCATATTTGAAATTGTTGTAGGCTTGCATAACATCGGCTGCTACAAGCAGGCGTGCCTCTTCAATCTCCATATTGGCTTGTCTCACAAGTACCTCGTCTTGTATCTTTGCTCCTTTGTTCAGGTTTGAGAACTTTAGCGGTATTGCAACGCCGGCCTTCAGGCTTGTGAAGTTGGGGTCGGCGATGTTATATGTGGCACCTATTGTTACGTCAAGCTCGGGACGGCGCACTGCGCTGTTGAACTTTTGCATTGCTGTGGCAATGTCGGCTTTGCTCAGTGCAACGACAAGGTCGGGACGATTGGCCAGTGCCTGTGTGGTGTAGTGCTCCAATGGCGCTGCCTGCTCGCTAATCTCCAGCGTGCCTGTTCCCATAAGGTTTGCTCCACTGTCGAGCTTTGCCATATAGTAGCCCAGTTTTATGGCGGTGTTGGCAAGGTGGGCCTCGGCGTCAAGCATACCGTTTCTTGCTATGCCTTGTGCCATACGGCTCTCCAGCCAGTCGCTTTGTGGTATGTTGCCGCGGTTGAAGCATATACTGTCGTTGTTGGCCACCTCGGTGAGGTCTTTGTATATCTGCTGTGCCTCGTCAAGGAGCATTTTTGCGCGCAGATGTTCAAGGTAGGCTATTGTTGCGTCGGCGCGGAAGTTGCGCATATACTCCTCGAAAAGTGCAACTGTCTGGCGGCGCTCACTTTCGGCCAGGTCTATGCGGCTGCGGCGCACGCCAAATGTGAATGTGCGGCCGAGTTCCAGCTCAATGCCTTGGCCAAGCCCCGTGCGCCAGTCTTCGTTGTTGGTGTAGGTGAGTGCAACGGTGGGGTCGTTGTATATCCTGCTGCTCTTTACGCCGGCATCGGCAATCTCAATGTCGAGCTTTTTTGCGGCAAGTGCTATGTTGCCTTCAAAGACGCGTTGCATATATTCGCCATAGGAAATCTTTTGGGCAGTTGCGGTGGTTGCAATGAATAGTAGTAGTGGTATAAGCTGTCGTTTCATAGTCTCATTATGATATGTGTGGGGTGTTTGCTTCTGTTATGCCTTTGGAGAGAGCCCCATCTTGGCGGCACGCTCAATTATGTAGCGCAGTGCGGCATCGTGCTCGTTGGGTATTATGCCGTCGAGTATCGCATCTTTTACGGCGCTTTTCAGCGTTCCCACCTCGGCGCAGGGGGCAAGGTCAAAGAGTTGCATAATCTCCTCGCCGTTTACGGGTGGCTGGAAATTGCGTATGCGGTCTTTCTCCTCAATGTCCTTCAATTTTTGGCGCACAATTTGGAAGTTGTTGAGGAACTGTTTCTTACGCACCTCGTTCTTGGATGTGATGTCGGCTTCGCACAGCATCATCAAATCATCGATGTCGTCGCCGGCATCAAAGAGAAGGCGTCTCACAGCCGAGTCTGTAACCTCGTCATCGGCAATGGCAATGGGGCGCATATGCAGCGATACCAGCTTGGCAACATAGCGCATCTTCTCGTTCTGCGGCATCTTGTAGTCGCGGAAGAGTTTCATCACCATCTTCTCGCCAACAATGTTGTGGTTGTGGAATGTCCATTTCATTATGGGGTCCCAACGCTTTGTCTTTGGCTTGCCTATGTCGTGCAGCAATGCTGCCCAACGCAACCACAGGTCGTTGGTGTGGCGTGCTATGTTGTCGAGCACTTCGAGGGTGTGGTAGAACATCTCCTTGTGGCTGTAGCCGTTGCGGCTCTCCACGCCCTGCAGTGCGGTGAGCTGTGGGAATATTATTTCCAACAGGCCGCAGCGGTCGAGCTCTATGAAGCCCTTTGAAGGCACGGGCGATAGCAGAATCTTGTTTAGCTCATCATTTATTCTCTCGCGTGAGATTATCTTTATGCGCTCTTTGTTCTCGCACAGGGCATCGAATGTCTCCTCCTCGATGTGAAAGTTGAGCTGTGTGGCAAAACGCACGCAGCGCATCATTCGCAGTGGGTCATCGCTAAAGGTTATTCCCGGCTCAAGCGGGGTGCTTATTATGCGGTCCTCAAGGTCTAACATCCCGTCGAATGGGTCTACCAACTCGCCGAAACGGGCTGCATTGAGGCATATTGCCATTGCGTTTATGGTGAAGTCGCGGCGGTTCTGGTCATCCTCGAGAGTGCCATCCTCAACAATGGGGTTGCGCGAGTCGTGGCTATAGCTCTCCTTGCGCGCACCCACAAATTCAATCTCGTGCTCTTTATATTTTACCTGCGCTGTGCCAAAGTTTGCATACACGGCAAGGTGTGCCCCGCGTCCCAGTCTCTTGCTGAAGGCGCGTGCCATCTCAATGCCTTTGCCCACAACAACAACGTCAATGTCGGTTGAAGGGCGTTCCAGGAATATGTCGCGCACATATCCGCCAACAACATAACATTCCATACCCAGCTCGTCGGCAGTTTCCGAAATCTTGCGGAAAATTGGCGTGTCCAGCTTTTTGCAAAGCTCTTCTCTTGTAGGCTTGTACATTCTCTCTCTTATGGTTTTATTTGTGTCTGTAAAGATACTTATTTTAACGCGATAAATGAAACGTATGTAGTTAAAAACTGTTGAACAAGCGGTGCTTGGAGCATAAATTCTTTACTATATGTGCGGTGCCATTGATTATAAATGCTACTTTTGTAACACGAAAAACACATTGATACCTATGATGCGAAAAATTGTTACAATGGCCCTGTCGCTTGTTGCGGCATTTATTGCCGTCTCTTGTGAAAAGAAGGTTGAGCAACAGGCAGCGGAGCTGCTTGAGAAGGCACGTGCCGAGTTTGTAGATGGAAAGTATAACAATGCCCGTATGCTCATCGACAGCATAAGAGTTGTCTCTCCCAAGGCCTATAAGACCTTGCGCGAGGCCGAGCAGCTGCGCCGCAAGGTGCTTGTTAAGGAGAAAGAGCGCGATGTCGAGTATCTGCAAGGCGAGCTTTCCCGCTATGTTGCAGTGCGCGACACGTTGGCGGCCGGCTTCACTTTCAATAAGGATACCCGCCTTGGTAAAGGTTACTATATTGTGCCGTCGCAGAATGTGGTGCTTAACCAGCAGAATAACTTCTTGCGCGCTTATGTGAATGAGGACGGAACAATGTATCTCACCTCCTTTTATCGTGGCAAGGGTATTGGACACACCACAGTGAAGGTGTCATCGGGCAGCAGCTATGCATCTTGTGATGAGCCGTTCCTTTCTCGCAAGTATAAGGATTTGGGTGTGAACAATGAGCGTTGCGACTATAGGTATGGCCAGGATGACGGTCTCATTGACTTTATTATTGCCGCCCAGGGACCTCTCGAAGTTGAGCTCTCGGGTGGTAAAGGCTCTGTGCGCTATGCTTTGCGCAATTCCGATGTGGAGGCAGTGCGCAGCATTTATCACTTTTCGCAAGCTATTCTTGCGGCAAGGCACTTCGAGGAACTTCTTGGCGAGGCGCAGCACTCTTTGGAGTTTCTCTTGAGAAGCGAGCAACGCTCTGCAGCCGGCACTTCGTTTGAACCGGCAGCGGAGTGATACTTCTTCCAAAGTGTCATAACAAAACAAGGGTGCCGATCGGCACCCTTGTTTTGTTATGATGTTTAGAGAGTTTGATTACATCATTGCTTTAACAATGTCGTAAGTGTCGCTTGCAATCATCATCTCCTCATCTGTGGGGATAAGCAATACCTTAACGGGAGAGTCGGGGGTAGAGAGCACTGCCTCTTCGCCGCGCATCTTGGCATTTACCTCCTTGTCGAGCTTTACGCCAAGGAACTCAAGGCCCTCGAGAACATCGGCGCGGCAACCGGCCTGGTTCTCACCTACACCACCTGCAAATACAATGGCATCAACGCCACCCATAGCAGCTGCATAGGCACCGATATACTTCTTGATGCGGTAGAAATACATTGTGTTGGATAGCTGTGCACGCTTGTTGCCGCTTTCGGCAGCAGCATCAACCTCGCGCATATCAGATGACACGCCGGAGATGGCTGTAACACCCGATTTCTTGTTGAGCATATCCATAAGACCCTGCATATCAAGGCCCTCTTTCTCCATAATGTAGGGGAGCGCACCCGGGTCTACATCGCCGCTGCGTGTACCCATCATAAGGCCGGCAAGGGGAGTCATACCCATTGATGTGTCGATGCTCTTACCATCTTTTACGGCTGCAACAGATGCACCGTTGCCAATGTGGCAGGTGATGATTTTGCTGCCCTCGGCGGGGATGTTAAGCATCTCAAGTGCACGGGCTGTGATGTAACGGTGTGAGGTGCCGTGGAAACCATAGCGACGCACGCCGTGCTTCTCATAGAGCTCGTAGGGGAGTGCATACATATATGCATAATCGGGCATTGTCTGGTGGAAAGCTGTGTCGAACACACCAACCTGGGGCATATCGGGAGCAACCTCCTTCACGGCGTTCACGCCCTTGAGGTTTGCGGGGTTGTGAAGGGGTGCAAGGTCGTTGCAAGCCTCAAATACCTCGAGTACCTCGTCTGTGAGCAGGGTAGATGCGCTGAACTTCTCACCGCCGTGTACCATACGGTGGCCAATGGCATCAATCTCATCGATAGAGCCCACAACACCAAACTTCTCACTTGTGAGGACGTCAAAAATCAGGCGCACACCGATTGTGTGCTCGGGAATTGATGTGAAGATTGTCTCCTTCTCGCCGTTGGGCAGGTTGAATTTGAGGAAAGAGCCCTCAAGGCCAATCTTCTCGATACCACCCTTTGCCAATACGTTCTTTGTCTCAATGTCAATCAACTGATATTTGATTGATGAACTTCCGCAGTTCAAAACAAGAATTTTCATATCGTATGTAATTGTTTTTAATGTTCGTGTTCTTTACTTCTTTGCTGCAATAGCCTGGTTTGCAGTGATTGCAACCATCATATATACATCCTCGATTGAACAACCGCGTGAAAGGTCGTTCACGGGGCGTGCAATACCCTGAAGAACGGGACCGATAGCCTCGGCGTGGCCAAGACGCTGAACGAGCTTGTAACCGATGTTTCCTGCTCCAAGGTCGGGGAACACCAATACGTTTGCCTTGCCGGCAACCTTTGAACCGGGAGCCTTGCTCTGGCCAACGAAGGGAACAAGAGCGGCATCGGCCTGCAACTCGCCATCGAGCGACAACTCGGGGTCGAGCTCGTGTGCCAGGCGTGTAGCCTCAACAACCTTGTCTACCATCTCGTGCTTTGCCGAGCCTTTTGTCGAGAAGCTCAACATTGCAACGCGGGGCTCCTCAAAGCCTGCGATAGCTTTTGCTGTCTGTGCTGTGCAAACTGCAATCTGTGAAAGCTGGTTGGCATCGGGCTGTGGTGTAACGGCAACGTCGGCAACAAAGAGAACGCCCTCTTCGCCATACTCCTTGGCGTTGGTGATGAGCATCATTGCACCGCTGACGCAGGTGATGCCCGGAGTGGTCTTGATAATCTGCAGTGCAGGGCGCAACACGTTACCTGTTGTGTTCTGTGCACCGGCTACCTGGCCGTCGGCATCGCCGTTCTTGATGATGAGGCAGCCCAGGTACAAGGGGTTGCAAACGAGCTTCTGTGCCTCCTCCATTGTCATACCCTTTGACTTGCGCAGCTCGAAGAGCAGTGTTGCATATTTCTCGGCATCAGGGTTGTTGCAAGGGTCAATGATTGTAGCCTTCTCAATATTGGCAAGGCCGTGCTGCTGTGCAAGGGCCAAAATCTCCTCCTTGCTTCCCAAAAGAATAATTTCGGCAATGCCGTCGGCAATAGCCTTGTCGGCAGCCTTCAATGTACGCTCCTCGGTACCCTCGGGGAGAACGATGCGCTGCTTGTTCTGCTGAGCGCGTTCAATCAGGTTCTTGATTACATCCATAGTTGTATCTGTTTTGTTTAAAGTTATCAAATCTATGTCTGTGGAGCGTTGTCACGCAGGCATACTGAATCTTTGTTCTTGAACAGCGCAAAAGTGTGAAACACGTTTGTGCTTCACTGCTGTAGCAAACAGTTTGCGCGTTGCAATGCAAAGTTACAGCAAACCATTTTGAGAACAAAATTATTTCGGTTGATTTTCGGTTGTAAAAATGCTTTTTTGGGGTGGTAACGCTTCCCTTTTTGTTATTTGTGTAAAATCCTCTTTTTTTTAGTTTTCTTGGGGAAGAGGGCGCCGGTGTGCCCGGCTCTGTTGGTGCATATTGCTCATAAAAAACAGCTGCACCATTCAATTGATGCAGCTGTTTTTCTATTGCTGATAGGATGGCTCTCTTTAAGCCAGTTTCTCGGCCAGCTGGCAGGCTGTGAGCACCTGCTGTTCGCCGGTTGTCATATTCTTGAGTGTGATGGTTCCTTCGGCCATCTCCTGCTCGCCTATGATAGCTACAAAAGGTATGCCGTTGCTGTTGGCATAGCTCATCTGCTTCTTCATCTTGTCGCTGCTGGGGAAGAGCTCGGCCGAGATGCCTGCACCTCTCAGGCTTGCGATTATACCCAGTGAGTGCATAGCCTCCTTTTCGCCAAAGTTCACAAACATAACCTGTGTGGCGTTCATAGCTTCATCGGGGTAGAGATTTAGCTGGTTCATCACGTCATATATGCGGTCGGCGCCGAATGATATACCAACACCCGACATTCCGTCCATTCCGAACACACCTGTGAGGTTGTCATAGCGTCCGCCACCTGTAATGCTGCCAATCTCCACATCCAGGGCTTTCACCTCGAGGATTGCTCCTGTGTAGTAGTTGAGGCCGCGTGCGAGGGTGAGGTCAAAGTCGAGTGCGCTGTTTATACCAAGGTTTTCTATTGAGTTAAGAATGAAGCGTGTCTCCTCAATGCCCTTTTCGCCTGTGGCGTTGCCCTGAAGTACTTCGGCAATAACCTGCATCTTCTCGTTGTTGCTGCCTTGTGCCTTTAGGATGGGCAACAGTTTCTCAACCGACTCCTCGCCAATGCCCTTGCTCTTCAGTTCTGCTATTACGCCGTCGAGGCCAATCTTGTCAATCTTGTCAATGGCAACGGTTATGTCTATAATCTTGTCGGGCTGGCCAATGGCCTCTGCAATGCCGGCAAGGACCTTGCGGTTGTTGAGCTTGATGGCTACGCGTATGCCCAGCTTGCCGAATACGTGGTCAATGAGCTGAATGAGCTCCACTTCGTTGATGAGGGAGTTGTTTCCAATAATGTCGGCGTCGCACTGGTAGAACTCGCGGTAGCGGCCCTTCTGTGGTCGGTCGGCACGCCACACCGGCTGAATCTGGTAACGCTTGAAGGGGAATGTAAGCTCCTCGCGGTGCATCACCACATAGCGGGCAAAGGGCACTGTGAGGTCATAGCGCAGGCCCTTCTCGCAGAACTTTGATGCTAATTTGGCTGCGTTGCGGCTCAATAACTCCTCATCGGTAATCTTGTTGAAATAGTCGCCCGAGTTCTGTATCTTGAAGAGCAGTTTGTCGCCCTCTTCGCCATATTTACCCATAAGGGTAGAGAGGTTCTCCATTGCCGGTGTCTCAATCTGCTTGAAACCGAACAGGTGGAACGCCTTGCGTATTGTGTCGAAGATGTAATTTCTGCGGGCCATCTCAACGGGTGAAAAATCCCTTGTGCCCTTTGGTATTGATGGTTTTGTTGCCATTGTTCAAAAAAAGATTTTGTTGTGATGCGTGTTGTATTAGTCGCGTCTGTTCAAGAATATCATTACATAATAGAGCAGTGTTGCCAGCGATGAGAGTGCTGCAACAACATAGGTGTAGGCTGCCGAGCGCAGTGCCGAGCAGGCAAATTTGTGGTTGCTTGCAGTTGTTATGCCGGCTGTCTGAAGCCACGCCAGCGCCCTGCGGCTTGCGTCTACCTCAACGGGCAGCGTAATTAAACTGAACAGGGTTGTGGTGGCAAAGAGTATGATGCCGGCAAGCAGCAACCCCGGTATTGTTTCCACTGTCAGAATGCCGATGAGCAGCACCCACGTCATTATGCCTGATGAGAATGATACCACAGGTACCAGTGCGCTGCGCATCTTCAGCGGGGCGTAAGCCTTTGCGTGTTGCACTGCGTGTCCACACTCGTGCGCCGCAATGGCTGCAGCCGCAATGCTTGCCGAGTGGTAGACTCCCTTGCTAAGGTTTACGGTCTTTGTTACAGGGTTGTAGTTGTCGGTGAGAACACCTGAAGTGCAGGTTACCTCTACATCGTAGATACCGTTGTCGTGAAGCATCTTCACTGCCACGTCGTGGCCGGTTATCCCTGTGGGCATCTTTGAATAGCGCTCGAATTTGCTCTTTAGGTTGGACTGCACAATGTAGCTGAGCACCGATATGCCAATAAAAATTATAAGATAGGTATAATCATAGGCCGGTGCTGCAACTTGCTGCAATAAGATAGATAGTGCTGTCATTGCTGTTCCTGTTTTGTTATTTCAAAAAAAAGGTTGGCTGAAAAGGCTCTTTTGTTGTTATACCCGCCCTTGGAAATGCTCATCTGCGCTTGGCAAATTAATCCGCAATGCAAGGTTTTTCCTCCTTGCTGCTCGGCATAGAATGCAAGCACTCTCTGCTCTCGCGTGCTGCGTCGGTTAATCCGCAATGCGTGGTTTTTCCTCCTTGCTGCTCGGCATAGAATGCAAGCACTCTCTGCTCTCGCGTGCTGCGTCGGTTAATCCGCAATGCTTGGTTTTTCCTCCTTGCTGCTCGGCATAGAATGCAAGCATTCTCTGCTCTCGCGTGCTGCGTCGGTTAATCCGCAATGCTTGGTTTTTCCTCCTTGCTGCTCGGCATAGAATGCAAGCACTCTCTGCTCTCGCGTGCTGCGTCGGTTAATCCGCAATGCTTGGCTTTTCCTCCTTGCTGCTCGGCATAGAATGCAAGCACTCTCTGCTCTCGCGTGCTGCGTCGGTTGTGCTTTTTTGGGCTTTGCAAGCCTAAAAACAGCTCTTTTTATTTAACTTATCACAAACGAGGGTGCCCCTTTCTTTGGGGGCACCCTCGTTTTGCTGTTCAGCTTTCGCTGTTATCTTCTTATGAATCTGAAGCTCTTGAAGTACACCTTCTGTTCCTCGCCGCTCTTGTTTGTGATGCGGAGCTTTGTAGCTGTCATACCGCCAAGCTCGTTGCCTGTGTGGATAACAGGGTCGCCATCGCTGTAGTGGAGAAGAGCAACCTCTCTCCAGGCGCCATCTACAAACAACTCAAGTTTGAAGTGCTTTGCTACACCATTGACACCAAAGTTGAAGTCCATACCCTGGAATGTGATAGCTTTCTCGCTCTCAAGGAGAAGCTCGCCACCTGCCTGCCAGTTGATAACTTCAAGCGCGGGAGAGATCTCTACTGCATCGCCATTGAGCTTCACGGGCAACAGCGCAAGCTGTGTTACTGTTGATGTGAGCTTGAATGGGTTGTACTCGGCTGTTGTTTCAAACGCTGTGCCGTTGGCTGCGTTGTACTTCTCTGTTGCCAAGGCAAAGAGCTTGTTGAGTGTGGGAAGCATCACCTTTGTACCCACCTTTGTACCAATTTGGTAAGGGTGGCGCATTGCCTTGTTGTTCTCAAGTTCAAACATCTGCTTCTGCAGTGAGCGTGCCTGCTTGTAGAGATTCTCGAAGTTGATGAACTGGCTTGTTGCAGAAGCGTTGTTCTTTACTTCGGCCATCATATACATAAGGGCAATTGTTCTGCCGTATGCTGCAAGGTTTTTGCCCTGCAGAACCCAGGGGCGTATCTCGTGGATGAGCTGTGGGTTGCTGTTGTCGTTGAGCAGAAGGTCGCAGGCAATCTCAAGCTCGTTGCAAGCAATGTTGAGCATTGCTACTGCAAACTGGTCGCCCTTGAGTGCTGCCTCAACAATATCCTTGAGCTCATCACCCTCTTCGCGGCGGAAACCGTGGCCGTTGGGTCCAAGGTCCTTGTTGTAGAGAGCAAAGGTGCGCAGGGCCTGGCTGTTGGAGGGAAGTATATTCTTGAGGCTCTTCTCCCAGTTGCTCTGGTAGTCATAGGCCTCCATATTCCAGCAGTAGTCTGCAATTCCGTAGAGTGATATTTTTGATGTCTCGGCATATTCCATCGGGTTGCTCACGAAACCCGATACATCGCCTGCAATGTCAAGACCGTTGCCATAGGCGGGGCCCATAAGCATATGGTCGCGTACAAAGTCGTTTACGGGGAAATTGAGCCAGATATATCCCTTGCGCTGTATGCGCTCGTTAATCCACTCCATTGTGGGCTTGTCGATGCAGGCAACGACTGAGTTGCCGGTCCACATAACCTCAATGCCTTTGTTGAGGTTTGTGCCCAGTGTGCGCAAGTAGCCCTTCTCCTCATTTGCCCAGCCTTTGTTATACTCGGTGGGGCACAGGATTAGCGGAGCAACGTCTTTCTTCACCTGAACAAAATTGTCATCGATGTAGTTGAGCAGGGCTGCCTGTTTGTCGGCCTGTGCTCCCTCGCCCCAAATGTCATCAAAGAATACGGCAAAAGAGCGCACACCCAGCTGGTACATAACCTCGAGCTTTGCCATAAGCTTGTCGCGGTCCTCATCGTTCCACTTGATGTCTACGCCGGGGTGTATTGCCCAGTAGAAGTTCACGCCATTGGCTTTGGCAACGTTTACCAGCTCTGCTATGCGGTTAGCCTCTGCCTCGGGGTAGGGCTCACGCCACTTGTCGCGGTGCCAGGGGTCGTCCTTGGGGCCATAGATGTATACGTTCATCTTGTTGCGGCCATAGAACTGGAGCTGGCTCTTGCGGGCCTCGTGGCTCCAGGGAGTGCCATAGAAACCCTCTACAGTTCCGCGGAAAGGAACATCGGGCCAGTCGGTGATGGTGCAGGCCTCGAGCTTGCCCTGCTGCATCATACCAAGCAGTGTTTGAACACCATAGAAGAGGCCCTTCTCATCGTTACCGGCGATAACAACCTCCTTCTCGGTTACCTTCATATAGTAACCCTCGGCCTTTGCCGGGATATTCTTTCTATACTTGTTTACTTTGCTGTCGCCAAGCACTCCCATTGTTACTTTAAAAGGTGCTTTGTCGGCTACCTCGTTGGGGAGGTTGGTTGTGTAGATTTTGCCTTTCCACTCAAAAACACCGCCCGGGCCAATTTCGGCGCGTGCAGCCTCAAAAGCTTTTTTGAAAGACATCTTGTCATTAACAGAAGATACTGTGGCTACCTTGGGCGATGCTGTTGTGAGCGCGTCATAAATATATCCGCTCAAATACTTCTTATCAGCATTGATGCTCCAAACCTCGGGTGCATCGAAAATGTTGCTCTCGGCAGCTGTTGTTACCTCCTGTGGAACAGGGTTTACAAGGCTCACCTGGGCAGTAGCACCCAGGCCGGTCATAAGCACAAGGCCTATGGTCAAAAGTCTTTTCTTCATTATATTATTGGTTAAAAGTTATACTTCAGCATTGCGCATATACGGTGGTTGGTAACGGCGCTTGATTTCTTCATCTTATAGTCGCCCTCGTGTGTGCCATAGGCAACGGTGGTGGGGTTGTACTCTACACCAATCTGCATTGCATTGTGTGTGTAGAGCACACTGGGCGCTACACGCCACATATAGTCCATACCCTTTTCTCCACGCATATATATTATGTTATCAACAATCTGTTTGCTGCAACCAAGGTTCTTGGTGTAGCCTGCAAAGCAACAGAACTGCAGGTTGCCTCTCTTAAGGGGTACCTTATATGTAGCGTCAATCCAGCCGCTCACGCTTTCGAGCGGGGTGTACTCCTGTTCGCCGTTCTCGCTGTTGATGTCGGTTACTGCGTAGCCGCTGATCATACTTAGGTGTGCTGCGTTCTGCGCGTATGTAGCACGACCCTTTATGCCCCAGTTCTTTCCCTTGTATGATGCAAAGATAGTTGGGGTTATGCTAAGGAACTTCTTCTCGTTGCACTTGTAGGTCTTTGTTACCTCTGTCTCTACGAGAATTTTGTTACCTTCAGCATCAAGCACTGGTTTTCCATCTTCGGTGAGCGCTGGTAACATTTCTGTCTCTTTCCAATTGTAGCTTTGGCGGGGTTTGAGTGTGAGAAGGTCTACGCCAAGGCCCATCTGGAAACCACCCTCCTTGAACATTACCTGAAAATATCCTTCAGGAATGAGGGCATTACGTGCATAGTCGAATGAAGTGCCGTTGGGGCCATAAGATGTGTACTGGAACTGGTAGAGTGCCGCTGCTGTAAGTGTTACACCGCTGTTGTTGTAGTCGTAGCGCACCATTGGAGTGCGGCTGAATGGGGTGAATGGGGCGCCGGTCTCAAGAGAGAATACATCGGGCATCATATCTCCCATCATCGGGTGCCAGGCCTGTCCCACAAGCACCGAGTTGTGCTTCCAGTCCATCTTGGCATAGGCCTGACGTATGCGCAGCACAGTGTTGCTTGTGCCGAATCCTGCAAAATCTGATTCAATCTTTGCCGATGTCTTGGCACCAAGGAAGTTGGGGCCGCTGATATTCAGTCCCAAGCGGGTGGTGATGCTCAAAAGCATAATATTCTCACGTGCATTAAGGTCGTTGCCGGCATCGTCATAGTCCACGTTCTTGGGCATATAATAGAACTGCTCGCTGTTCGATGTGTAGCTTTCGCGTGTGTCGTAACAAGCGTAGTTGCGAATGAAACCATAGAACTTGAATGTGGTCTTCTCCTTTTCCTCCTGTGCATTTGCGCCGCCAATGAAGAGTGCCATCAGGGCTGCAAGAAAAATCTTTCTTTTCATATTCACACTGTGTTTTTATTGTTTTGTCGTTTTATCCGAAGAAACCTGTCTTGCCCACGGAGATGATGAGTGTATAGCCTAATGTCAGCGCTATAATGCCAATTATAATTCCGGTGGTGAACATCTGCTTTGTCTTTATGAGTCCTGTTGAGTAGGCTATGGCATTGGGCGGTGTGCTTATGGGCAGCGACATTGCAAAAGAGGCTGCCATAGCTACTCCAATGAGCAATGTGCCCACGCCGCCATAGGCACCCAATGCATCCTTCATTCCTGTGCCCACTGCAACCAGAATGGGTACCATCAATGCAGTGGCTGCCGAGTTTGATATAAACTGCGACAGCAGCCAACAGATGACGCCGCCACCAATCACCACCAAGGCAACGGGCAGGTTGTCAAAAGGAATGGCATCCACAAGAGCCTTGGCAAGCCCGGTCTTTGACATTCCGTCGCCCAACGCAAAGCCGCCGGCAACCATCCACAGGCAGGCCCAATCGATATCCTTAAGGTCGTTCGATTTTATGATGCGTGTTATTGCAAAGATGCCTATTGGAATGAGGGCAACCACATAGGAATTTATGCCTGTAACCTTCTCAAACATCCACAGCAGGATGGTTACTGCCATTGTGCCATAGATGACGTATGTTCTCCATCCCTTTTTTGCACCACCCATAATTTTTATACTTATCTTTTCGGCAGTGAAGGGGAAAAGGGTGTTCAGCAGGAACCACGAAATCAATAGCACCGCAAGCATCAGAGGCGCCATAACAATTGTCCAGTCGCCAAATCCAATGCCCAGGTTCAGGCCGTCGGTATCATTCAAATATTGCAGCGCTATTCCGTTGGGCGGGGTGCCTATCGGTGTGGCAAGGCCGCCAATGTTGGCTCCAATGGGAATGGCCAGCGCAAGGGCTGTTGTGCCTTTCTCTGAAGGGGGAACCTGGCGCAGCACAGGGGCCAGAAATGTGAGCATCATTGCTGCTGTGGCTGTGTTGCTCACAAACATTGAGAATATAGCTGTTACAAGCATAAAACCCAACAGCACCACTTTGGGGCGTGAGCCGAATGGCTTTAGCATTGCACGTGCCATACTGACGTCTACGCCACTCTTCGATGCTACAATGGCAAGAATGAAACCGCCCATAAACAGCATTACTGTGGGGTTGGCAAAGCAACTCATAATAGCCTTGTAGCTCATAAGCTCATTTTTGCCATATCCCTCAACAAGGAACGAAATGCCGCTGTCCGAGATTGTGAGCAGCATAATGACGATTATGAGCAGCGATGTTGTCCACGCCGGCACTGCCTCTATTATCCACATAAGGGCAGCCCACACAAATATTGCTATTACGCGCTGTTGTATCGGGTTTAGCCCTGGAATACCGAATAATTCGGTGGGAAGCATTGTTATTATGAGCGCAAACAATGATATGGCAGTAACCTTTATGTATCTGTTATAGCGGCGCAGGAAACGCGCAACACGTTGTAGGGTGGTCTGCTGTTGCATATAGTGTGTCATTAATGGAATAATTGGTGCTAATTTAGCTTAAACAATTCAAACTATCAACTTTGTGCTCTGTTTTTTATTGTTCTACAATAAAGCCGGTTGCTTTTCTCTCTCTTGGGCAGGGCTGCCGTTGTACAAACAGTGGTGTTTGTTGCTTAACAACATAAGAAACTGACTAAAAGGGCTCTTTTGTTGTTATACTTGCCCTCAAAAAGCTCATTTACATTTAGTATACAGCGCTTTTTCGGGCTTCGCAAGCCTAAAAACAGC
>JAZONR010000001.1:0-8188 GCA_045654645.1 Bacteroidaceae bacterium | reverse complement strand
AGCCACAGCAATCTAAACAATTGCGTAATATTTCGTTTTAATTCTTTGGACAGAAGTACAAAAGGACAAAAAGGCCGATGTGTGTATTATGTGTGAAACCAAGCAACATTTTTGTTGCAAAGCACCGGGTGCTTTTTGATTGAACAAGCTTGATGAGAACTGCGCACAACTGCTTGCGTGCAGTTCTATCAACTTGTTTTATCAATGTTTTCCCAACACAAAACTTTTGTTCTTATGTTCTTTTAACTTCGTTGAACCTGCTTTCGCTCGGCATAGCATCAAGTAAACTTGTGCTATGCGCTCGCTTACTCGCAGCTTTGTCTAAAAAAAGGGTATTTGCTATTGCATTTCAGCTGTCCCCTTTCCCAAGGGGGACGAGACAGCTTGCTGTCGGGCGGGGGATGATTATTTTGTGTGTGTAATTTTATCCCCCTCGCCTGCGGCACTCCCCCTTGCAAAGCAAAGGGGAGAACTGTTGATTGCTGTGATTGGGTGTTGTTTTTGCTGTGCATTTCAGCTGTCCCCTTTCCCAAGGGGGACGAGACAGCTTGCTGTCGGGCGGGGGATGGTTATAAAGCAAAAGGAAACAGCCCACAACATCACTAACATCAAACAAAAAAGATTCTTCGCCTGCGCTGGGGAAACCGGGAAGCCAAAGCAACCACCCCAAACGCAGGCGAAGAACCTTAAATAAACCTATAAATCAGAAGGTCAATCTCACTTTATCCAAACCTTCTTACCATCTACAATGTAGAAACCGGGCTTAGTAACCTCGGTGAGCTTGCGACCCTGGAGGTCGTAAACAGTTTCCACCTCACCGCTTTCACCATCCACATCCTCAATGCCTGTTGCACCGTCGAAACGGAAGCCCAAAGAAGCCGATTTAGCATTCTCAATCTTCAAGAACGCCTTGTTGGCATCATTCTTAACATAGCCGCCCACGTTGCTAAGATTGCAATTCTCATCATACTCGGCAGCCATCCAATAGAACTTCTCTGCAGCATTGTAGTTTGTCAGCAGATAAACCCTTGTGCCCTCAGGAGCAGCTATTGCAGTCTGCATAATCGTACCATCGAAGAGGTTATTACCCTCATCAACAGTCTCAACAGCCGCAACATCCTCGGCAATGGCAAACTTAAAGTCTGCAATTGCATCGGTGCTTGGAGTTTCGCCGGCACGTCGCAAAAGAACAGCGGTCCTTGCAGGGATTGTCTGCACAAACGATGTCAGGTTAATGATGTTGCCCTCAATTCCGGCAGCATAGTAAACCTCAACACCCTGCGGGATTGTAACCGCGTATGGCAGATACATTGTAGCCCACATATTATCCTTTCTGATAGATGCTGTAAAGCTTACATTCGGGTTCTCTACCACCTCCAAATACCAGTCGGTAGACCAATATTCAGCCTGCACCATACCGTTGGTGCCGTTGCCAGCTGTTGCCTTGTTAAACGCAGCATAGCCCTTATTGTTCCAAGCCTCGGTTGTGAGAGCAAGCGACATATTATTATTAATCAGAGTAACCGTTCCGTCAATTATTCCGGCAGCAATTGTGTACTCAAAAGCCTCCTCGGCAGCACCCTGCCAACCGAATGACGCAGTACCAAGCGCACTCACAAACTTATACTTGTGATTCTCTTCATCGGCACTTGTACAAACCCACATAGCACTCTTGTCATCAGCCTCAACCTCTGTTGGGAACACAATACTTGCATTGCTGTTTGCAAGGTAGTGATACTTGTATTGGTCGGGAGTATTAACAGTGTAGTTCTTTATGCGGTAGACCTTGCCGGCAACAATTTCCACCTTGGGAGCCTCGGGTTCAGGCACAAACTCATAGATTGTCTCACCCTTGTCGGCACTGCTCAACACCGCCCAAACAGTGTTTGCAGGAACGGCTGTATCATTGGCATTAACCTTGTTGAATACAAAGCGATTGTCCACCACAGCAGGCAGATAATTAACAGCATCATCGGTGCCTACACCCACTGTAGTCTGCCAGTTGTTACCGTGCAGAACAGAACCGTCCGAACCACTCTTTGCATTGTTACTGTTGAATATCACCTTCAAGTTATATTCACCCGCAACAGCCCTTATTATTACAGGAGTGTTCTTTGCAAGCACATCGCCTTCCATAGCAACCTCACTCAAGATAAACTCGTAGCGGTCGCCACCCTCGGCCTGCGCAATGCTGCTCTCAACCAAGTCATACGCAGCAACACCCTTGGGCAGCACCACGTCAAATGCAAGGTTCAATGCAGCAGCACCACTCTCGGGAACTGTGAGCTTATAAATCTTGTTCAAATCCTCTTGCGGAACCTCGTTGATGAGCCAAGAAGAAGCTGTATTCGCATTACCGCCATCGCAATCCCACTGCACAATCACACCATAGTCGTTCTGCGCGTGCATTGGGGCTTCTGTGCCAATGTTCAACGTTACCTGGCCATTGGCAACACCGGCAATCTTAACCACAGCAGCCTCGGCAGCCATATGTGTTGCGTCTTTAGCAAACGACTTCACATAAAGGCCGGTGTGCAGGTTCTTCATCTTGTACTCGCCCAGTGTGCCGGTCTCTTCAAAGCTGAAGGCCGCAAGCGACAAATTAGAAATAGCCTCGGCCTCGTCATACAACAGATGCTGCTGGTCGTATGTCTTATCTCCCCAGGTAGCATTTTGGTGCAGGTGGGGCTCACTGTATGTGTGTACATACTTACCGTTGCAATAGCCATCATTTGATGTTGAAACAATGTAGTAAACCTTGTTGGCATCGGGAGCATTGTAAGCAGCCTCCCTTGCTGCACGCAACTCCTTATACTTGCTATAGCAATCATCGCCGGCACTTGCATCGCTGCCGGCATTAATGAGCGCCTGAGCCTCAGCAACTTTTGCAGTCAAAGCCTCAACGCCACTTTCAGAGTAAAGACCAACGCTTTCACCGGTATAGTATGTAGCATCGGCCATAGACTCCGCGAGGTCCTTCAACTGATAGAAACGGGCATTGTCATCAGTAAACTCAGCCTCAACAAACTTAAAGAGCGAACCGGAAGTTCCTGTGTTTGCACCACTCCAGAAACCAATGTTATTGGTATTATTAGAATGGTCATTTACAAAAGTTCCATTGGTCTTTATAAAATAGTAATTCGCACCATTTTCCTCCTTAGCGAATTCAATATTCCACTCTTTATATGTGGGAGCATCTTTAACAATAAGTTTGTTGTTACCATCGTCGGTATTGTCAGCACCGAGCAGTTTGCCATCAGCATTGTATGGTTTAATGATAATACCATTCTCGCCTTGCATAAAATACCACGCAAGATAAACGTTGTTATCAGTGTTTTCTACAATATCAACATTACCCTCAGCCTTGTCATACTTCAGATAGTTGTTTGTACGCAAATGCGAAATCTTGTAAAGCACAGGATTTTCCTCGTCGGTTGTAAGCAAATATTCAGGTGCTTTGCCATAGATAACATCACCCACGTTCTCATCGAGAGCCATATAACACTTGTTGGCAGCAATCTCGGTGTCGGTAGTAACACGGTTAAAGTTCTCGCCGTCGAATGTGTAGTTATTGCCCGCAGCAACAGTGCTCTTCACAATGGCACTGCTCAGCACAGAGTTCTTAACCGAGCCATTTGCACCCTCGCCGTCCATTGTAATTGTGAGAGTGTGGTTGCCCTCGGCAGCCTTAATTATTACAGGAGTGTTCTTTGCAAGAGTCTCGCCCACAGCAGCAACCTCAACAAGCTCATATGTGCTGTAATTGTTACCAACAGCAATGTTCGCCTTTGCAAGGTCATATGCAGTAACACCCGCAGGCAACACCACATTGAATGGCAAGCAGAGTGTTGTTACACCGTTTGCAGGAACATTGAGGGTGTACTCGGTTACCTCTGTAAAGGTGAAGGTAGACAAGTTTGGTTTGCTCGATTCATCGTTACCAAAGACAGGACCCCAGTCGTGCATATAAGGAACAGCCGCTGTGGTGCTTTTAATTTTGAACACCTCATCTGTTCCGGTCTCCTCGAACAGATATACACCTGCATTACCGTCATTTGCATCAAAAGCCTGCATTGACCAACCGGATGCAACCGTTTTCATATACTGTCCCTGAGCAGAGATTGTATAACCATCGCCACTTGGCACAATGGTGAAGAGAGCATCGGCAACCGCTTTGCCATCAATGGCAGCTTGTTGCAACTCAGTGTGTGCATCTCCTGTGTCGCCCGAGTTATTACCGTCGCCGTGGTGATCGTTATTCACTTTTGCATCGAACAATCTGAAACCGGCATTACCATAACCTGTGAGGTCATACAAAGCATCTTTTTCAGCATAAGCGATAAACAACTGTCCACCATCGAAGTTTATGTTATACACACCGTTGAACACTGTTTTGGGAATCTCATTATAGACAACATCTCCCACATTCTCATCGAGAGCCATATAACACTGGTTGGCAGCAATTTCGGTGTCGGCAGCAACACGGTTAAAGTTCTCGCCGTCGAATGTGTAGTTGTTGTTGCCCGCAACAACAGTGCTCTTCACAATTGCACTGCGCAATACAGAACCATCGGCAGAAACCTTTGCACCCTCGTCATCCATTGTAATTGCGAGAGTGGGGTTAGCCTCGTCAGCCTTAATTATTACAGGAGTGTTCTTTGCAAGAGTCTCGCCCTCACCGGCAACCTCCACAAGCTCATATAATCTATATTTGCCAGTGGTTGTAATGTTCGCCTTTGTAAGGTCGTATGCTGTAACACCCGCCGGCAGCACCACATTGAATGGCAAGCAGAGTGTTGTTGCGCCGTTTGCAGGGACATTGAGGGTGTACTCGGGTACCTGTGTGAGTGAGAATCTCGCATAAGTATCATTTGCACTATTATTACCGAACACAGGTCCCCAGTCATTCACATATTGCAGACCATCCTCCTTATTACTCCTCAATTTATATATATCTGCCGACTCTGCAGCCTCAAAAAGGTAGACACCGGCTTTTGCCTCGTCGGCATCAAAAGCCTGTATCGACCACAGATCGTGCACGGCAGTCGTCTGCATATACTGTCCCTGAGCCGACAAGATATAACCTGTAGCATCCGCATTGGGGACAATTGTAAAGAGAGCATCAGCTACTGCACGATTAGCGATGACTTCTGTATGGAAATCCGTATGCGCACCAGTATTGCCATCAGGAGCACCCTCGTGAGTTACAGCACCATCGAACAATCTAAAACCGGCTATATCTCCACCTGTAAGACCATTCAACTTATTTGCCTCGGCATAGGCTACAAACACAGGGTCGCCGCTAAAGTAGATGTTATACACACCATTGAACACCCTGTCCTTCTTTACTTTTAGTGCTGTGTACAAAGGCTCAAGCGCAGTGTGTGCAGCAGTCAGCTCATCGGCAGTGCCGCCGTTGTTATAGTAGTACAACGCCTCGGCCAATGAGTCATATACACCCTCAACATCCCCGGCTTCTACACCCGCAAGGTTTGCATATTTGGGAGCAACTTCGGCTGTTGAAGTGAGGTCGTAGATGTCAAATTCCTTCATACTGAAGCAGTATTCGCCCTGAGATGTAGCGTTAGCGCCCCAACGATACGACTCTGTAACCTCAAAACGCAAATAACTGTAGGGTTGTTCTGCCTCAATAATGCCAGAAGCATATGTAGCACCACTATTTATAGCGTCTTTGATGATAATGTCGCCTATTTGGTCAAATTGTTCTCCATTGTTACTTCCTTTAACTACAATCTTTGTGGGATCGGGACCATTAGCAGAAACATAACTGAACTTGAAGTCCGACAAACTGTTTCCATCACCAAGATCTACTTGTATGTGGTGAGTTGCATTAACATCTGTACCGCTCCAACGCGAGTGGAAATATGTGCCTTCATTATTATCAACAAGTGCAGCAATACCACCACCATCGGAATTACCACCACCGGTGTTCTGGTCGGCGTTGGTAGATACATAGAATGAACTACCCTGTGTTGTGGTGAGCTTCAATGCTGTTTCCTTGCCTGTTGGGTTGATATTTGTTGCCACCTCGGCAATCAAAGCCTCGGCAAGGTCAATGAGTTCGCCAAGAGCGCGAATTTCATCCTCTTTATCCTCATCGGCAAGTGTGTGAAGGTCAGTACCGCCTGTTGTGTAGAGAGTGCGGGTTTCATCATCGACATAATAGCTCTCGCAACCGTCAGCAACCTCAATACCGAGCAAGTTTGTACACCCCTCGAATGGGTCGGGCTCTGTGCCCTTGCGCACCTCGAGGTTAGTGATGTCCACACCCTCGGGGATAGCGTGCGACACAACGGTGAAGTCGGACATATCCTGTGTAACCTCAAGGCTTGCCGATGCCGAGCGCGCAACAGCTGCACGTTTTGCAGCTGCCGATGCAGCTCCAAGCGGAGTTGCGGTTACCACAAGCTTGGTATTTGAGTGTGTATATACAATATCAATCCTGAACTTTGTACCCTTTGTAAGATTTGTCAATTTTTTTGCATCGTTATCATAATCGGTCTTAACAACCAAGCCGCCACCGGCCTGCAGATACAACTGGAAGCCATTACCGTATGTGCTGTTCATTGGCGCATTGCCAGTTGCAATGAGCGCCGAACCAAATTCGTTGAAGTTGTTGCCGTTGTCCTCAATTGTCAAAGAGATTGACCAATCCTCGCCTGCAGCCAAAGTTGTGCCCAGGTCGGTGGTGATGTAGTTTGCACTGTTGGCAGAAGCATTTGCGCCCTTACCCTTCACAACACCGGTGAACACCTTGTTGTTGCTCATCTCCTCAATAGTCGCCGGCAGGCTTATTGTCCACAAATCCTTGTTGTCCTTGAACAGGTTATTGTCGAAGCCCACAATCTTGCACTGCTGGCCAAGAATCTCAACAGTCTCGGGGATTACAAGGTCGTGGTCGCCGCTCTTGCGTACTTTGGTGAGGATTACAACATCGGGAACAGTAACCTCGGTAAAAATATAGTCATTACACCAACTACCGTTATTTACCGAAACACTATTCTTATTGAAAGCAGAGCCATCGAATTTTGTAACCATCCACTTGCTGCCGGTGTAGCCATCGGATACATTAGTCAAAGCAACTCCGCTTCCGGCATTAGCTGTTTCAAATGCATATTTGGCAGGTGTTGCGCCAATGCTCAAAAAATAGCTTCCATCGTTGGCAAGATATTTTCCACTTTCATTCAAGAACGAATATGTACCGTCATTGTTCACGGTGCAAGTCCACAAATAACTATTGCCACTTACCGATGTGCTTGTTTTGAGTGCACTACCATTGTCATAGAGATAGTATGACACAAAACTGCCATTGCTCTGCTTTGCATCAGCTGCAATATAGTACTTTTTACCATTCTCGGGCTTCACACCTTTGGCAAGTTCACCTTTGACTCTAAGTTCCTTGCCCGGCTCTGTGCGGTACTCTATCTGCCAGCCGTCGATGTTAAGGAACTTGCGGAAACGGGCTGTGTAGGTAGCATCCTCACGGGCATACATTGTGTGCTCCAAGTTCTCTGTTACCAAGCGGCCATACTGGTCATACCAGCCGAGGAACTCAACATCCTCGCTTGCCTTTGTGGCGCGCAAGTACATAGGAATGTTTGCACTAACGTTATACTCTTTAAAAGTCTCTGTAGTGGGTGTTTCATCGGTCCACACCTCAACGGTTCCCCAATCTGCAGCGTTGGTCTCCACGTTAATTGTAGCGGCCTTGTCGCTCTTTTCGGTTACGTTGATAACCACCTCGTAGCACATACGGTTGAGCTCACCCTTTGAGTTGAACGCTTTTGTTGTGCTGTTGTATTGATTACCCCAAGCACTGTCGAAACGCATACGCAAGTGAGTGATACCCGTTGGAGCATCGTATGGAAGTATCACCTGAAAACTGCCGCTGCGGACAGCCGAGTTGTCGGCATTTCTTGTACCCACAACCTTCACAAGCTCACCCTCCTCTTCAAAGTTACCATCGCCATCAAAGTCCATATAGGCTGACATAAAGCATTTTGTCAGATTCTGTGTTCCATTGTCTGTCCAAGTGATTGTAAAGCTTGCGCCCTGTGGAACATCAATAATCTGCGGTATTGTGGTAAAGAGACTTGTTGGTGCTGCAGATGTAGCATCATATATGGTCTCTGCTTCGCGGTTATGATAAGCGAAATCTATTTTGCTT